>CBDVCE010000011.1:0-88156 GCA_965372405.1 uncultured Sunxiuqinia sp. | reverse complement strand
TGGTGTGAGAGCCTCATCCTATCAGCGTTTGCTGGTGGGACGGGCTACTCGATTGGCTTGAAAAAGTGGCAATACACCAAGCATAGCAGCAATGGAAAAAAACACAGCCAAAGGTTTCCATTTTTTGCCCAGCCCTTCGGTAATCACATACATGGGGCCACCCTGAAGTTGACCGGCACTATCACGGCCACGATACATAACCGCTAGAGAGCAGGTAAAGAACTTGGTTGAAATACCCAGAAATGCAGATACCCACATCCAGAAAATCGCTCCTGGACCACCCATTGTAATAGCTACAGCAACTCCGCTCACGTTACCCATGCCAACCGTTCCTGCAAGTGCTGTTGCCAAGGCCTGGTAATGGTGTAGCTGACCTTCTTCGTTGGGATCATCATATTTTCCCCGAAGAATTTGAATGGCATGTCTAATATATTTAATAGGTGCTAAACGGGAGATGATTAGGAAATAAAACCCACCTCCAAGAAGAAGGATTAAAATTGGTGCTCCCCAAATGAGGTTTGATAAGTGTATAATTATTTCGCCAATAGATTTCATTCAGGTGTTTAAAATACTATTTATTTATGGATTAAAAGATTTTCGGATTTCTCATAACACAAGCCAAAGTGTCATCCCTGATGGAACGGAGTGGAAGTCCTGGATCAGTGTCATATCTCTGATTTTTTTTGAAAATAACGACTACAATTAATTATTTATAATACCGTTCGATTTTTACTTCTGGATGAAGTTCACTGATTTCACCTTTAAGCAATTGAGCAAACTGTTTGGCAAAATAGGGACCGAGCATTGATCCTTTTGATCCGAGTCCATTAAAAATACCAACTTGTAGTTTGTTCGGATGTAGCCCAATTACCGGTCGTCGGTTATGTGTTGTTGGTCGAATTCCTGATTGGTGATCAACAATTTTATAATCATCTTTAAATATTCCTGATAGTTTTTTCTGAAGTTCTTGTTTCGCTTTTTCTGTTGTTGAATCTGACAGATCATCCCATTCGTATGTTGCACCAAGCCTGAAGTATTGATTATTTTCAGGCATCAAAAACATGGCTTTGTTGAGGATGAAATTTGATGCATAGTTTTTGGTTTTTATGCGAAGAACTTCTCCTTTTGTGTGTTTAAATTCGATTTCTTTAAAGAATGGATTATTGGATGCATTATGTCCTTCACAAAAAATAATTGTTTTTGCAGAAATATCCTGATAGCTAATCTCTTCATTTTCAAAATGAACTTGAGTGTAATCAAACGCCTCATTTCTGAAACGATCCATTTCAATTAATTTTTTCCTGAATTTACCAATGAGGTTTCTAATATCAACCCGACCGCTTTTCTCAACTTCCCCAATTCCATAAGGAGAGTATATGTATTTAAGTTTTTCCTTTGCTGAAATAGGATTGATATATTCATTTAAATCGTTTTCAATGGTTTTCTTTTTCCAGAAAGAATCTTCCCCTTCACCAAATAGCTTTTTGATTTGCATTGGATAAAAAAGCTGGATTCCCAATTCTCTTTCAAGCTCATTGTAAGTTTCAATTAGTTGAGGATAAAGTTCATCAATTAACCAGGTTTTGGTCATGCGTCGAAAGACAACTGGATTCACCAGGCCAGCAGCTACATCTGAAGATTTTGGAATTTCTGGATTGTCAAAAACCAATACGTCAGCTCCATTTTTTTGAAGCTCCCAGCAGAGCAGGCTTCCTGCCAAACCTTGACCAACTATGATATAGTCAACTCTCATTGCCTTCTATGACAATAGGTTTGGAAAAAAGTTCACTACCTCAACTCGATCTCAGTAAAAACTGGTAGATGGTCGGATGGGTAGCGCTGTTCTTTGGAGTCGGACAGAACACCATATTTTTTAACGGATACTTTTCCATGCACGAAAATATAGTCGATACGTTGGTCAAGTGGGCTATTGAAATCAAAACCATTAAAAGTTCCTTCCGGACCATAAGCAGGCTCAATAGATATGTTTTTGCTGTCGAAAAATGCAGCTTCAATTCGTTCATAGGGTTTTGCATCAGGTGTGAAGTTTAAGTCACCCATCAATACTACAGGGAAATCCTTTTTATTAAGCTCCATGATTTTATACATGATCAAGCGGGCAGATTCTTCTCGGGCTTGTTTCCCTTTGTGATCAAAGTGGGTGTTGAAAACCCAGAATGATTTATGCTTTTTATAATCTTCAAGGAGCACGTAAGTACAAATTCGGGGAAGGGCAGCATCCCAGCTTTTACTTGGATATGTTGGGGTCTCAGATAGCCAGAACCATCCGTGATCTTTAAGCTGGAAACGCCTTGAATCGTAAAAGATAGGAGCATATTCTCCAGCAGCTTTCCCATTGTCACGTCCAACACCTACACGGTCAAAACCAGCCATTTGGTCTTCAACATAAGTCACCTGTCTGTAAAGTGCTTCCTGTAGTCCAAAAACATCAGCTTTATGAAACTTTAAGAGTGCAATTACGTCCTCTTTCCTGTTATCCCATGCATTCTCACCGTCTTCAGGATTATCATAACGGATATTGTATGTAATCAATCGGGCACTTTGAGCTATTGATTGATTAATGCTAAGGCAGGCGAAAGTCATTAAAATTAAAACTGTTTTCATGAGCGTATGTTTATTCTGTGCAAAAATTATAGTTTGGGTATTCGCATTGGTGTTCTCCGGGAACTATTGTGTGAATTTGGTCACGCTCGCCATTTAATACAAAGCGATAACAAAACTCTATTATTTCGTTAAAATACAAATTTCTTGGGCTGCCGGCAAGGCTGTGATTTCCTCCGCAGGAGGTATGCAACCAATAGGGTTTTCCTAATTGACGTAGCTTTTCAGCAATGGAGTAGGAGCCATGCATGATGATATATCCTGGTTTTTCTTCGGTACAATAATGATGTGGGGCTGATCCATATGGAACAAGCTTATCGCAAGTGCCATGAAATAATAGAGATGGAATTGCCGATTCTTCGTAAATTTTATTGATATCTGGGATTGCTCCTGCCATTCCAATAACTCCTGCATAAGAAACCGGACCAGAATCAAGTCCGAAACAATAAGGAGGTTCGTATGCTGCCAATAAAACAGTTTCTGCTCCGGCACTACTGCCTGCTAATATGATTTTATTGGGGTCAATTCCCAAGGCTTCTTTTTGCTGAATTAGAAAAAAAGTAGCATCCTGTAGATCCTCAACAGCTGCATCAAATGTTTTTAGTTTTTCATAAGTAGGGCAGTCACAGCTAAATCCGGTAGCTTTTCCTTTTCGGGTAAGACGGTAATTTATGGAAACGGTCACATATCCATGTTTCGCAACCCGTTGGCAAAATGACTGAATAATCTTTTCATCTTTCTTACCACCACTAAAACCGCCACCATGCACATATAAAAATACAGGTCGGTTTATTTCATAATCAAATGCAGGTGTGTAAACATCAAGTAGAAGTTCCTGGGTATCTTTTTTTGCGTAAGTATAAGTTTCAACAAAAACTGAATCTGTAATTTCTTTCAGGTAGCGTTCCTGGGCATTTATGCATAAAACAAATAAGACAAGGGAAACTGTGCTTAAAAATCGTTTCATTTTAAATGGCTTATAAAATGGTTTTTCAGTTTATACGAAATTAGAAAAACATTCATGCGTAACACAATTATTAAGATGAATTTATTTTAAGACAGTTGGCAGATTAATTTCCCTTAGTAAAGAATCAAAAAAGCCGTCCCAAATTGAGACGGCTTTGTATTTTATGCTTTGTATTCATCCCATCGTTTGATGGTGATATCATCGATAGTGTATTTGCAAATGGCATAAATAAATGCACTTGCAACACGAGCATTTGTAATCAGTGGAATATTGAAGTCGATAGAATTCCTACGGATATTATATCCATTGCTCAATTCCCGTTTTGTATAGTTTTTAGGAATATTGATCACCAGATCAATCTTTCTATCACGTAAATACTCAATGGTATTCGGTGATTGATCTTCCTCATCCGGCCAGTGCAGCATGGTTGACTCGACTTTGTTCTCACGAAGGAAACGATGTGTTCCTTCTGTTGCAAAAACGTTATAACCTCGTTTTACCAGCATGCGCGCACTGTTCAACATTTCCAGTTTTGAACGGGCAGGTCCTGAAGAAATCAGGATATTCTTTTTAGGGAATTTATAACCTACTGAAAGCATTGATTTAAGAATTGCTTCGTAGAAGTCATCTCCAATGCAGGCAACCTCTCCGGTAGAGGACATGTCAACACCTAAAACAGGGTCGGCATTCAGCAAGCGGGAAAAGGAAAACTGTGGAGCTTTCACACCAACATAATCCAATTCAAACAAAGACTTGTCTGGTTTTTTATATGGAACACCAAGCATTACCTGAGTCGCAATTTCAATCAGGTTAAATTTCATAACCTTTGATACAAACGGGAAACTTCTTGATGCCCGAAGGTTGCACTCAATTACTTTGATATCGTTATCTTTTGCCAAAAACTGCATATTGAATGGTCCTGAAATTTCAAGTCCTTTTGCAATCTCGCGTGAAATCCTTTTAATACGTCTAATCGTTTCCACATATAATTTTTGTGGAGGGAAAACGATGGTTGCATCACCTGAGTGAACACCTGCAAATTCAACGTGTTCTGAAATTGCATAAGCTACCATCTCACCTTTATCAGCAACAGCATCAATCTCAATTTCCTTGGCTTGCTCAATAAATTCTGAAACAACAACAGGATGTTCTTTAGATACATCTGCTGCCAATTTAAGGAAGTGCTCCAGTTGATCTTTGTTAGAAACAACATTCATTGCAGCACCGGAAAGAACGTATGAAGGACGAATTAGAATTGGGAAGTTTACTTCATCAACAAATCTGTATATATCATCGATACTGGTTAGTTCACTCCAACGCGGTTGGTCAACTCCAAGTTCATCAAGCAATGAGCTAAACTTTTTACGGTCTTCCGCATTGTCAATATTCTTTGCTGTTGTTCCAAGGATTGGCACATTCTGGCTGTCTAATTTTATGGCCAGGTTGTTTGGTATCTGTCCACCAACCGAAAGGATAACTCCTTTAGGATTTTCCAGATCCATCACATCCATCACGCGCTCAAACGACAATTCGTCAAAGAACAGACGGTCACAAGTATCGTAATCTGTACTTACTGTTTCCGGGTTATAGTTAATCATGATTGAGCGGAAACCTTCTTTTCTGATTGAGTTAACGGCATTTACTGAACACCAGTCAAACTCAACGGAACTTCCAATTCTATATGCTCCTGAGCCAAGTACAACCACCGATTTGTCATCATGCACAAATTCCACATCATGTTCTGATCCGTTGTAGGTCATGTACAGATAATTGGTTTGTGCAGGGTATTCACCAGCAAGGGTATCAATCTGCTTTACAAATGGCGTGATACCTTGTCCTTTTCTGTGATTTCGAACTTCAACCAATTTGGCAAACATGTCTTTGCCTGCTGAATCTTCAATTAATCGGGCAATCTGGAAATCAGAGAATCCAGCCTTTTTAGTGGTTAAAAGAAGCTCATTAGGAAGTTTTGATAATGAATCAACTTCTTCCAGCTTCTCCTTCAGGTTATGAATTTTAGCAAGCTTTTGAAGAAACCAGCGATCGATTTTCGTCTTATCATGAATTTGATCAACTGAGTAGCCTTTTTCAAAAGCAGCGGCAATGGCGAATACCCTTCGGTCAGTTGGATTTATCAATTCGTCATCAATCTGCTCAATGGTGATTTCTTCTTTGTTGGCAACAAATCCGTGCATGCCCAGACCAATCATACGAAGACCTTTCTGAATGGCTTCTTCAAAGCTTCGACCAATGGCCATGATCTCACCAACAGATTTCATTGAGCTTCCAAGATTCTTGGAAACGCCACTGAATTTATTTAAGTCCCAACGAGGGATTTTACAAACGATATAGTCAAGTGCTGGCTCGAAACAAGCAGTCGTTACTTTGGTTACAGAGTTCTTCAATTCGTGAAGACCATATCCCAGTCCTAGTTTCGCAGCAACAAAAGCTAAAGGATAACCTGTGGCTTTTGACGCCAGTGCTGATGAACGTGACAGACGAGCATTTACCTCAATTACCCTGTATTCTTCAGAGAGTGGATCAAGAGCAAATTGAACGTTACACTCACCAACAATTCCAATATGGCGGATGATCTTGATTGAGACGGCACGCAGCAAATGATATTCTGCATTTGAAAGTGTTTGTGATGGAGCAACAACAATACTTTCCCCGGTATGGATACCAAGCGGATCAAAGTTCTCCATGTTACAAACAGTAATGCAGTTGTCGTACTTATCACGCACCACTTCATACTCAACTTCTTTCCATCCTTTTAATGATTCTTCAACCAAAATCTGTGGAGAGTATGAAAAAGCATTTGCAGCCAGTTTATCTAATTCTTCGTTATTTGTACAGAAACCACTACCCATTCCTCCAAGGGTGAAAGCAGCCCTGATGATAATTGGGTAGCCTATCTTTTCAGCTGCAGCTTTAGCTTCTTTCATATTTACACAAGCAACACTTCGTGGAGTTCCCACCTCAATTTCTCCCAGTATGCCAGCAAATATCTCACGGTCTTCCGTGTCAATAATTGCCTGAACAGGCGTACCAACGACTTGCAAATTGTGTTCTTCAAAAATCCCTTTTTGGAAAAGCTCAACTCCACAATTTAGAGCAGTTTGTCCTCCAAAAGCCAGCAGAATACCGTCAGGTTTTTCTCTTTTAATAACCTGCTCAACAAAGTAGGCAGTCACCGGAAGAAAATAGATTTTGTCAGCAATTTCTTCTGATGTTTGAATCGTTGCAATATTTGGGTTGATTAGAATCGTTTCAACACCTTCTTCTTTCAAGGCTTTTAGAGCCTGTGACCCAGAGTAGTCAAATTCTCCGGCTTCACCGATTTTCAGGGCACCTGATCCAAGAACGATCGCTTTTTTTATGCTTTTATTAATTCGTGTCATGTTTGTGTATTGACTTTATTCGTTTTTCTGCAGCTTATTTTTTCTGTTTTTTGATGTTTTCAATGAACTCATCAAACAGGTATTCTGTATCAACCGGCCCACTAGAGGCTTCAGGGTGGAACTGGATTGAGAAGAATGGCTTGCTTTTGTGGCGAATACCTTCGTTGGTCTCATCGTTTACATTAATAAACATAGGCTCCCAGTCAGCAGGTAGCGAATTGTTATCAATGGCATATCCATGATTCTGTGAGGTAATGAAGCAGCGATCACTTCCATTCAGCAATACGGGTTGGTTATGGCTTCTGTGTCCAAATTTAAGTTTGTATGTCGTTGCACCTGCAGCCCTTGCGAGCAATTGGTTTCCTAAACAGATTCCCATGATTGGTTTGCCAATTTCAAGAGCTTTTGAAATATTGGCTACCGTTTCATCACACATAGCTGGGTCACCAGGTCCGTTTGATAGGAAAACCCCGTCATATTCTTCCTTGGTAAAATCGTAATTCCACGGTACGCGAATTACGGTTGCATTACGATCTAATAAACAACGAATGATATTATTTTTCACACCGCAGTCAACTAAAACTACTTTGTGATCTCCATCTCCATAAACTTCTTTCTCTTTGGTGCTGGCAACGGCAACCAAATTTTCTTTGTTAGGATCATACAATTCAATAGGCTCTTCTTCAAATTCAATTTTACCAAGCATGGAGCCTTTATCGCGTAGAATTTTAGTTAATGCTCTGGTGTCAATGTCGTACAATCCTGGCACTTCCCATTCTTTAAGCCAGTCGCCTAAACTCATCATTGCGTTCCAATGGCTGTATTCATCTGAATAATCTGAAATGATCAATCCATTGATCTGAACTTTATGTGATTCATAGTGTTCGGAAATTCCCTGCTTTTGTAAATTGGATGGGACTCCATAGTTCCCAATCATTGGGTAGGTCGAAACAAGAATCTGACCCGTATATGAAGGATCTGTTAAACTTTCAGGATAACCAGTCATGGCTGTGTAAAAAACAACCTCTCCGGCTATTGATTTGTCATATCCGAAAGATTTCCCCTCAAATCTTGTTCCGTCTTCTAAAATCAAACTGACTTTTTTTGCCTCTGTCATTTTATGATCGCTTATAATAGATTAAAAAAAATGCGTTTGTCTACTTGATGTAGTTCAAACGCATTATGCTTTATAAATTGATAATTTTTTCTTCTTCTTGACCGTCATGTGCTATTCAGCTTCGAAATAATTCATGTCTTCGTTATGTGATCTTATTTCTAAATCTGATACAAAAATATAAAATATTCCGAAATATTTATTTGAAATGAACAAAAAATGCATATTTTTGCAAAAGAGTTGAATATTTATACAGAAAATGAAGAATCGTACAAAAAGGCAATTGGCAATTAAGAAGATAATCTCTTCTCAAGGAGTAGGTAGTCAGGATGAACTTCTGGGTAAACTGCACGAGGAAGGTTTTGATTTGACGCAGGCTACCTTGTCGCGCGATTTGAAGATTTTGAAAGTTGCTAAAGTGCCCAATGCTGATGGAGGTTATGTCTATGTAATTCCTGAAGGAGTGAGCGTTGAGCCACAGCATGAAAATACCCGGGTTAACTTTTTGGTTGATGGATTTCGGGATATAAATTTCTCAGGGAATTTGGCTGTTTTAAGAACAAGGCCTGGGTATGCAAGCAGTATTGCAGCTGTTTTAGATAGTGCTGATCCGTATGAAATTATCGGATCAATTGCTGGAGATGATACTATATTATTGGTAATGCGAGAAGGAATAACCTCAAGTGATTTAATTAATAGCTTGATTCTGGTTATGCCAAAATTAGAAGATAAACTTGGTTAGTAGGGAGGAATGAAAAAGATTGAAAACATTAGTGTGTTGGCAGCTAACGTTAGCCACTTAGAATACGTAAGTGAGATTAACGATACCATTGAAAACGCATCAAAAGAGCGTGGAACTGGTATAGCGCGTCGTTCTGACGAATATATTGCAAATAAGATTGCAGAGGGGAAAGCAATTATAGCATTGGATAACGGAAAATTTGCAGGTTTCTGCTATGTTGAATCTTGGGGGCACAACCGTTTTGTTGCCAACTCAGGTTTAATTGTAGTTGATGATTATCGTGGATTAGGATTGGCACGGGAGATTAAGAAAAAAGCATTTGAGCTTTCAAGAGAGAAATTTCCACGAGCAAAGATTTTTGGTTTGACAACCGGTCTGGCGGTCATGAAGATTAACCATGAACTTGGTTATCGTCCTGTTACATTTTCGGAGCTAACGGATGATGAGGATTTTTGGCAAGGTTGTAAGAGTTGTGTCAATTACGACATTCTACAACGTACGTTACGCACAAAGTGCCTATGCACAGGAATGTTATTTGATCCGGCTCTGGAAGAGAATAAAGTTGCGGTGGAGACAAAGAAAAAGAGAACATCTTTTATGGATGTGATTGGAAAATTGAAATCAAGGAATGGCTCGGATGGGAAAGAGTCAGGATTTAAAATGATAAAACGTTTAAGCAAAATATAGAGTGATGGCACTGATCGGCAATCATTTTCAGAATTAATTTTCTTCAAATGAACCCGAAATTGTCGTTTTAATTGGTCATGAAAATATACTTAATTGATTGATCTGTTGGACAAGAAGGCAACTCGGGAAAAATAAGGTTAGTAAAGTTGTAAGTTTTCAGTAGAAATGCGGAGTTGGTGTCATCACTTTTTTAAAAGAAATTACAATGAAGGGAAAAGTAGTATTAGCATACAGTGGAGGTTTGGATACATCGTTTTGTGCGAAGTATCTGTCTGAAGAGAAAGGATTGGAAGTATATACAGCAATCGCTAATACCGGAGGTTTTTCAAACGAAGAACTGGATGTAATAGAAAGTAAAGCTTATGAGCTGGGTTCATCAAAGCATGTTACTCTGGATGTAACCGATACCTACTACGATAAGTGTATTCGTTATATGGTTTATGGGAATGTGCTTCGTAACAATACCTATCCAATTTCAGTTAGCTCTGAACGGGTTTTTCAAGCTATCGCAATTATTGAATACGCTAAGAAAGTTGGCGCAAAATATGTCGCTCACGGAAGTACTGGTGCTGGAAATGATCAGGTACGTTTTGATTTGACATTTGAAGTACTTGCTCCAGATATTGAGATATTGACTCCAACCCGTGATATGCAATTAACTCGTGAATACGAGATCAATTATTTAAAGGAACGTGGTGTTGAAGCTGATTGGTCAAAGATGGAATACTCCATTAATAAAGGTCTTTGGGGAACAAGTGTTGGTGGTAAAGAAACACTGGCTTCAGATCAGACTTTGCCAGAAGATGCTTATCCTTCTCCGTTAAAAGAAAAAGAAGAAAAAGAAATCACCCTCGATTTTGTTCATGGAGAACTCAAAGGGGTTGATGGCAATAAATATTACAACACGGTAGATGCCATCCGTGCCTTGGATGTTTTAGCTTCGGCATATGCCATTGGACGAGATATGCATATTGGAGATACGATTATTGGTATTAAAGGTCGTGTTGGCTTTGAGGCGGCAGCTCCGTTAATCATTATTAAGGCTCACCAAATGTTGGAAAAACACACACTTACAAAGTGGCAGAACTACTGGAAAGAGCAGTTGTCTAATTGGTATGGAATGTTTTTGCATGAAGCACAATACTTGGATCCAGTGATGCGCGATATTGAAAAATTCCTTGAGAATACGCAAGAAACCGTTACCGGGAAAGTAATTGTGAGATTGAAACCCTATCAGTTCTTCCTGGTAGGTATTGAGTCAGAATATGACTTAATGAAATCTGACTTTGGGGAGTATGGTGAAATGAATAAAGCCTGGTCAAGTGAAGATGTAAAAGGTTTTACTAAGATATTAGCCACATCTCTAAAAATATATAACTCAGTAAATAAGAAGTTTTAATCCGAAGAAAGAATGATACAGGTTGGAATTATAGGAGGAGCAGGATACACTGCCGGTGAATTACTTCGGATTTTATTGAACCACCCTGAAGTGGAAATTACTTTTGTACAAAGTACCAGTAATGCAGGAAATCCTTTGTATGAAGTTCATCGGGATTTGTTGGGAGATTCAGATGTAGTTTTTGTTGCTGAAGCGGATTTTTCAAAAAGTGATGTCATATTTTTGTGTATGGGACACGGGAAATCAAAAGAGTTTGTAGAAAACAACAACATTCCAAGGTCAGTTAAGATTGTTGATCTGAGTCATGACTATAGGTTAAAGAATGAAGGAAATGACTTTGTTTATGGCTTGCCAGAACTAAATCGGGAGGTGATTCGCACTTCAGATCGTATTGCGAATCCAGGATGTTTTGCAACTGGAATTCAACTAGCAGTGTTGCCATTGGCTTCAGCAGGATTATTGATTGACGAGCTACATGTGAATGCAATAACTGGCTCAACCGGAGCAGGGCAGGCACCAACAAGAACTTCGCACTTTAGTTGGAGAAATAGCAATGTGTCTGTTTACAAGGCTTTTCAGCATCAGCATTTGGGTGAGATAAGGCAAAGCTTTGAGCAATTGCAGCCTTCATTTACGGATGATATCAATTTTATCCCAGTGAGAGGAAATCATACTCGTGGAATTTTTGCTTCTGTTTACATCAAGTATGATGGAAGTATTGAAGATGCACAAAAGTTATACTGTGATTATTATGCTGAACATCCATTTGTTTTTGTAACGGATGAAAATCCGGATGTGAAGCAGGTAGTAAACACCAACAAGGCCATTGTTCATTTAGAGAAGCATGGTAATAAATTGATGATTTTAAGTGTGACCGATAACCTGTTGAAAGGTGCTTCTGGTCAGGCTGTACAAAATATGAACCTGATGTTTGGTCTGGATGAAAAAACCGGCCTAAACTTAAAAGCTGTATCATTTTAATGAAGCTATTTGAAGTATATCCGTTGTTTGATATCACTCCTGTAAAAGGCGAAGGATGTTATGTGTGGGATGATCTGGGTAATCGTTATCTGGATTTATATGGAGGTCATGCGGTTATTTCTGTAGGACATAGCCATCCGGTGTATGTCAGCAAAATTAGTCAGCAGCTTGAACAGATTGGATTTTATTCCAATTCGGTACAAATTCCTCAGCAGAAACAATTGGCTGATAAGCTTGGCGAACTTTCAGGTTTCGATGATTATCAACTTTTTTTATGCAACTCAGGAGCTGAGGCTAACGAGAATGCGTTAAAATTAGCATCATTTTCAACCGGTCATAAGAAAGTGATTGGCTTCAAGAAAGGATTTCACGGACGCACATCTGCAGTGGTTTCTGTAACCGACAACCCAAAGATTATTGCTCCGATTAATGAAAATCCAAATGCAATTATTTTACCTTTCAATGACCTGGAGCAAGTTGAGAAGAATTTACAAGCTGAAGATGTTGCTGCAGTAATTGTTGAGGGAATTCAGGGAATTGGTGGTATCCACGTTCCTGATCCTACCTTTTTAGAAGGATTAGAAACGCTTTGCAAAAAATATGGTGCACTATTGATTCTGGATGAAATTCAGTCAGGTTATGGGCGCAGCGGAAAGTTTTTTGCTTTTCAATATACCAATGTAAAGCCTGATGTAATTACGATTGCCAAGGGAATGGGCAATGGATTTCCGGTAGGCGGTGTGCTAATTAAACCAGAGCTTGAGCCATGGTTTGGCATGTTGGGAACTACCTTTGGTGGAAACTATCTGGCGTGTGTAGCAAGTCAGGCGGTATTGGAAATCATGGACAATGAAAAGCTCGTTGAAAACGCCGCCACTGTTGGTAATTATTTGATTGAAAAACTTTCTACCTTTGATGATATAAAAGAAATTCGTGGAAAAGGATTGATGATTGGACTTGAATTTGAAGAGCCAATCAAAGAGATTCGAACCAAGCTTCTTTTTGAAGAAAAGATCTTTACAGGGGTTTCGGGTTTGAATACGATCCGTTTACTTCCTCCACTAAGTTTGACGAAAGAGCAAGCTGATTTGTTTCTTAAAAAATTTAAAAAGGTATTAAATGAAACAGCCGTTAAGGCTTGAAAAACGTAGAGCAATGAATTTAAAGAAAATAACCATTATTGGTGCCGGAAATATGGGTGGAGCTATTGTTAATGGCCTACTCAAATCTGGTTATATTAAAGCTGATGGAATTTCAATAGCTGATCGCAAAACAAAAGTGCTTGAGACAATGGCAGCTCTGGGCGTTCATACTTTTGAAGATAACTTGGAGGCATCAAAAGGGGCTGAACTGATTATTTTGGCAGTGAAACCTTATCATGTTGAAAGTGTAATTAATGAACTAAAGCCGGAATTAAGTTCGGATAAAATGTTAATCTCCATTGTTGCAGGTGTTGATTTATCTGATTTGGAGAAACTGATTGGAATTGAAATGCCAATTTTCAGGGTGATGCCCAATACGGCTATTTCAATTCAGGAGTCAATGACCTGTATTTCATCAAATGGAAACAGCTCAGAAAAATTAGATCGCATCAAATTTTTGTTTGATCAACTTGGAGAGACTGTGGTTATTCAGGAGGAGTTGATGGCAGCTGCAACAGTGCTGGCTTCATGTGGAACAGCATATGCATTGCGTTATGTGCGTGCAGCGATGCAAGGTGGTGTTGAAATGGGATTTGGTGCAGAGATCGCTCAGTTCATTACGGCGCAAACCGTAAAAGGGGCAGTGAAGCTGATCTTGGATACCGGCAACCATCCAGAAAGGGAGATTGATAAAGTAACCACTCCGCGTGGAGTGACCATTACTGGAATTAACGAGATGGAGCATAAAGGTTTTAGTTCCTCAGTTATTCAGGGGCTGATTGCTTCTTTCAACAAAATTGATCAGTAATTGAAATGATTTTCAACTACAATAAAATTACCGTAAAGGTAGGTAGTAACGTTCTAACTAAGTCTGACGGAACTTTAAATGTAGCACGCATTGCACATTTGGTTGACCAGATAGCAACGCTTCATAAAAATGGAGTTGAGGTGATTTTAGTTTCCTCCGGGGCTGTAGCCGCTGGTAGAAGTGAAGTCAATCTAACCCGTAAGCTTGATCCGGTTTCTTCGCGACAATTGTGGTCTGCAGTAGGACAGGTAAAATTGATTAATTGCTATTCCGATTTGTTTAAAGAGCATGGAATTCCTTGTGCTCAGGTGCTGACTACCAAAGATAATTTTGCTGATCGCAACCATTATTTGAACATGAAGAACTGCTTTTCTACTTTGTTGGGAAATGGTGTTGTACCTATTGTTAATGAGAATGATACCATTTCAGTAACCGAACTGATGTTTACAGATAATGATGAATTGTCAGGTTTGATTGCTACAATGCAAGATTCTGAAGCACTGGTTATTCTTAGCAATATTGATGGAATATATAATGGTGATCCAGGTCTGGAATCCTCTGAGATCATTGAAGAAATTCAGGTGAGCAACAAAGAATGGATGGAGCATATCTCAATTCAGAAATCAAATTTTGGAAGGGGAGGGATGCTCACCAAAAGTAACATTGCTCGCAAGGTCGCTAAAGAAGGTATTCCAGTGCACATTGCAAATGGCTTAAAGGATAACATTCTTGTTGATATTTTGGATAGCAAAAAGCAGATAGCACATACCGTTTTTTTACCGGATGTTAAGAAGTCATCGAATATAAAAAAATGGATTGCCTATTCTGAAAGCTTTGCGAAAGGTGAATTGATAATTAACACAGGTGCAAAAGAGGCATTGTTCTCGCCTAAAGCAACCAGCTTGTTGCCCATTGGGGTAACTTCAGTTCTTGGAACATTTAAGCGTGGAGACATCGTGAAAATTGTTGATGAAAAAGGACAAGTTGTTGGTTGGGGGAAAGCTCAATGCAGCTCTGATCAGGCTGAGAAAGAGCGGGGTAGCAAAAGGCAAAAGCCTATCGTTCATTATGATTATTTGTATTTAATAGAAGATTAAAATATACAGGGCTCAGGATTATTTTTTTATACCCTTTTCTATAGTTCCCTTTTATTTGTTGACTACAACAAATTTTAAAATTCTGAGCTTGTCCCCTTCCTCCCCCAGGGAAGGGGACTTTTAACTAAAATGGGTTTAAGATGGAGGTTGATATGGATGTGAAAAAACAATTGGAACTCACCTTAAAAGCCAGCAGGACTTTAAATTTGCTGGAGGTAGAGAAAATTAATGAAGTATTGAATGATGTGGCAAATGCTGCCATTAAAAGTACAGATGCAATTCTTGCTGAAAATGTAAAAGATTTGGCAAGAATGGATTCGTCTGATCCAAAATTTGACCGTCTAAAATTAACTCCCGAACGAATTGAAGGGATTGCTGCCGACATCAGGAATGTTGCTGGCCTACCTTCTCCAATTGGTCGCATTATTAGTGAAAATGATCGTCCCAATGGATTAAATATTAAACGCATTTCAGTTGCTTTTGGTGTAATTGGTATTATTTATGAAGCCCGACCAAATGTGACTTTCGATGTATTCTCACTATGCCTAAAGTCTGGTAATGCATGCGTTTTAAAAGGTGGTAGCGATGCTATTGATTCAAATACTGCAATTGTAAAAGTGATTCATTCAATATTGGAGAAACACGGTATTGATAAAAACATCCTGACTTTATTACCTACTGATCGGGCAGCTACTGCTGAAATTTTAAATGCTCGCGGTTATGTGGATTTGATTATCCCTCGTGGATCACAGAATCTGATCAACTTTGTTCGTGAAAATGCTACCATTCCTGTAATTGAAACTGGTGCTGGTATTTGCCATACTTACTTTGATGAATTTGGTGATACAGCAAAAGGGCAGGCTATTGTGAATAACGCTAAAACCAGACGTGTGAGTGTTTGTAATGCTCTTGATTGTTTGATATTGCATGAAAGTCGTTTGACTGATTTGTCACAGATATGCAGTGATCTTCCTTCGAGTGATGTGGTGGTTTATGCTGATGAAAAAGCCTATGCTGTTTTGGAAGGAAATTATCCTGCCGAGTTACTAAATAAAGCAACAGCAGAATCCTTTGGGACTGAATTCCTGGATTATAAAATGTCAATAAAAACAGTTGCTGACTTTGATGCTGCTTTAGATCACATTGCTGCAAATAGTTCAAAGCATAGTGAGGCTATCATTTCTGAAAATGAAGATCGATTGGAGCTTTTCCGGAAAATGGTAGATGCTTCATCTGTTTATTGCAATGTCTCAACTGCCTTTACCGATGGTGCGCAATTTGGACTTGGAGCTGAAATTGGAATTTCAACCCAAAAGCTACATGCCAGAGGACCTATGGCATTAGAAGAATTGACCAGTTACAAATGGATCATCGAAGGTGATGGACATGTAAGAGATTCGGTATAGATGAGTCCTTTAGTAAAAGTTAAAAAGTAAAAGAAAAGATATGAAACATTTCACTTCCGTACATGATTTAGATAGCCTGGATGAGGCCTTGAAATTAGCAACCGAACTTAAAAAAGATCCTTATAAATACCAATCACTTGGTAAGAACAAAACCTTGCTTTTGGTTTTCTTTAATTCCAGTATGCGTACCCGTTTGAGTACCCAAAAGGCCGGACTTAATTTAGGAATGAATGTGATTGTTTTTGATATTAACGAAGGTGGCTGGAAACTGGAAACTGAGTTAGGTGTGATTATGGATGGCGACAAGCCAGAGCATATCCGTGAGGCTGTTCCAGTTATTGGACGCTATTGTGATATTATCGGTGTACGTGCTTTTGCGAAATTTGAAAATAAGAAAGATGATTACGAAGAAATGATCATTCAACAGTTTATTGATTATGCAGGAGTTCCTGTTGTGAGTATGGAGGCAGCGACCCGTCACCCATTGCAATCATTTGCTGATAACCTGACAATCGAAGAATTCAAGACCAAAGAAAAGCCAAAGGTGGTTATGACCTGGGCACCACACCCACGAGCTTTGCCTCAGGCCGTTCCAAACTCATTTGTTGAATGGATGCGTGAAACCGATTACGAGTTGGTGGTAACTCATCCTGAAGGTTATGAGTTGGCTCCTGAATTTATGGGCGACATAAAACCCGAATATGATCAAATGAAAGCTTTTGAAGGTGCCGATTTTATCTACGCCAAAAGCTGGGCTGCATACAATGATTATGGCAAAGTTCTTTCAAAAGATCGTGACTGGACCGTTTCTGATCGTCAGATAGCCGTAACCAACAATGCAAAGTTTATGCACTGTTTGCCAGTACGTCGAAATATGGTAGTTTCTGATTCAGTGATTGACAGTGAAAATTCAATTGTAGTTCCAGAAGCGGAAAATAGACTCTATTCAGCACAAGCTGTTATTAAGCTGTTGCTTGACGAGATTAATAAATAAACTCAAAATTAAATTAGTGTGGCGTCATCCCGAACTCGATTCGGGATCTTTTTTAGACGGAGATCCTGAATCGAGTTCAGGATGACTATGAACCACCTTTGATATATTAATTCAAATGAAGCAAAAACTAACCATAGTAAAAGTAGGCGGGAAAGTTGTTGAGGAAGCAAACTCATTAAACGATTTGCTGCAACGATTTGCACAGATAGAAGGACACAAAGTATTGGTGCATGGAGGTGGTCGTTCTGCAACAGCTATGGCCGAACGCTTAGGCATTGAAACTAAAATGGTAGATGGCCGGCGCATTACCGATCAGTCAATGCTTGAAGTGGTGATGATGGTATATGGAGGTTTGGTGAATAAAGGAATTGTTGCTGGTTTGCAAGCTGTAAATGTTAATGCCATTGGCCTAACTGGAGCTGACTTAAATTACATGCAAGCAGTGAAACGACCTGTAAAAGATATTGACTATGGTTTTGTAGGTGACATTGTTTCGGTAAATGTGGATGAGTTAAAATTGTTGTTGGAGAAAGATGTTGTTCCAGTACTTGCGCCACTTACACATGATAAAAACGGGCAAATGCTAAACACCAATGCCGATACCATTGCGGCTGAAGCAGCCATTGCTTTTAGCGAGCATTTTGAGGTGGAGTTGGTTTATTGCTTTGAGAAGCCAGGTGTATTGGAGGATGCAGAAGATGACAATTCAGTAATCAATTCCCTAAATCATCATCAATTCAAATCCTTACAAGAATCAGGAGCTATTCATGCCGGAATGATACCAAAACTGGATAATAGTTTCAATGCAATTGATAAAGGGGTTTCAGTGGTTCGAATTACCAATATTCCTGGTTTGAAAGATGGTGGAACGAGATTAGTTTCGTAAAAAATTAAAACATTTTGAGAGAGGGATGTCATCTTTTCGAAAGATGACATCCCTCTCTCTTCTTATTTGTTAATTTCATTTTTATAAAACTTCCACCCAAGAGCAATCGCATTATCTAAATCGGAATACCGAATTTGGGCAATATATATAAGCCCTGAGGGATAGCCACATGCACAATGTTCTATTTGGTGAGTTTTCTTGAAATCCATTACTTCAATGTGAAACCTTTCAAGTTGTTCTACGGATTCTATTAAAGTTGGATAATATGTTTTCTGGCATTGAATACCGGTATTGCGATAAATCCAAATTGGTTTATTGACTAGAATTACTGGATCTTCTGATTCGTATTGATTTGAAGAATCAAAATTTTGCAATGAATTACATCCTGTAAAAGCTAATATCATTAAGGTAATAATAAGAAATGTTTTCATCCAATTGACTTTTAGTGAGTAAAACAAAAGTCATTCCAATTGAGAAACCATCTCAAAAATATTCTCCTCCTTTCAAGGAGGAGTACTAAAAACAGTATTTCTGTTTTTAGGGAGGTGGTTGTTATACGGGGGTGTCATCTTTTCGAAAGATGACATCCTTTTTCTTAACGGTTTGTTTTAAGGTTGGGTATCTAAAGGAATAAAACTATGTGAAACAGTATCAGCTGAAACTTGCCAAAGCCTAAATCCAAAAGGTCTTTCGTCAAAGTTTTTACTGGTAGTTTCACCAGTAACTAATTGAATGTCTTGGTAGTTGTTGATAAGTGTTTTATGTGTATGACCAGACAGATAAGCTTTAACATTGTTTTGCCGAAATAAATCTAAAATCTCCAGTCTTTTTCTTAGGGGAATATTAAAGTATTTTTCTTCTTCATTGGGAGACTCAATAAATAAAGGAAAATGTCCAATAACAATCACTGGAAGCTGTTTAATACTTGAATTCTGAAGTGTTTCTTTAAACCATCTATCATGTTTTTCTGATTCGTTCTCTATATTAACCTTCCATAATTGCGTGTTTGTCACTATAACCGAATAGCCTTTGTTTTTAAACTCAAAATAATCTTTACCAATAGTTTTTCGGTAATAACCAAGTGTTGTATCATTTGGAATATTTCCTATATCATGATTTCCGGGAGCGACATAGCAAGGCATTTTAAATTGTTCCTTGATATTTAAGAAATCAGAAAAGGAACTATCGTCGGAATTGTGAACAAGATCACCACATATCACCACAAAATCAGGCCTAAGCTCATTTATTTGTATAACAGCCTGTTTGAACGTGCTTAGATCATGTTCGTAACCTCCCATTCCTAATTGAGTATCACATAATTGTACAAAAGTGAAAGCTTTCTGTTTACATTCTGTACAGGAAATGTTGAAAATAAGAAATACAATTATTAGATATTTTGTAAATCGTAAAATCATAATAATATTTGCTTTTGTGAATATTAACTGTTGTGGAATATAGCAATTATTCCAATTATATTTCTTAATCATTTTAGTCGAAGCGTCATTTTTAATGAAATATCCATGTAAATAGAGATTAACTTTTTGAGTTTCTTATTCCCTTTTCCCAGTTATCAATTTTATTTCTCACAACTCTATTATCTTTGCGCCCTGATTAAAGAAAACAAGAATGATTTCAATAGATGGATTAGGTGTAGAGTTCAGCGGAACAACACTTTTCAGTGGAGTATCGTTTGTGGTAAACGAGAAAGATCGCATTGCTCTTATGGGGAAAAATGGAGCAGGCAAGTCGACTTTGCTTAAAATAATAGCTGGTGCAAAAACACCTTCTCATGGTCGTGTTTCGGCACCCAATGATGCTGTTATTGCCTACCTGCCCCAGCACCTGATGAATGAAAATAATCGATCAGTTTTTGAAGAGGCTTCTCAGGCCTTTATTCAGTTTATAGCCATGAAGAAAGAGATGGATGAGCTGAATGAGCAATTAACAATACGCACTGATTACGAATCGCAGGAGTACTATGACATTATTGAAAAAGTATCGGTGCTAAGCGAAAAGGTATATAGCCTTGACGATATTAATTTTGATGCTGAAGTTGAAAAAATACTTTTAGGACTTGGTTTTGAACGCAGTGACTTTGATAGAAAAACCGAGGAATTTAGCGGTGGCTGGCGTATGCGAATTGAGCTTGCAAAGATTCTACTTCAAAAGCCCGATCTCATTTTGCTAGATGAGCCTACCAACCACCTCGATATTGAATCGGTACAGTGGCTCGAAGAATTTCTAATTAACAGTGCAAAAGCGGTAATCGTAATTTCACACGACCGCACCTTTGTTGATAATATTACCACTCGTACCATCGAAGTTACCATGGGACGTATTTATGATTATAAGGTAAACTATTCTAGCTACATCACCCTTAGGCAGGAACGTCGGGAACAGCAACAAAAAGCCTTTGATGAGCAAAAGAAAATGATTGCTGAAAATCAACAGTTTATCGATCGATTTAAAGGCACTTATTCAAAAGCAAACCAAGTGCAGTCTCGTATTCGCATGTTGGAGAAACTGCAGATTCTTGAAGTAGATGAAGTGGATTCCTCTCACTTGCGTCTTCGTTTTCCTCCAGCGCCACGATCGGGAAATTATCCTGTAATTGCCGAAGATGTTTCAAAATCGTATGGCGATCATTTAGTTTTTGCAGATGCTTCATTTTCAATTGCACGAGGTGAAAAAATAGCTTTTGTAGGGAAGAATGGTGAAGGTAAATCAACTTTGATAAAAGCCATAATGGGAGAAATTGAACATGGTGGTAAACTCAGTTTAGGGCACAATACCATGGTGGGTTACTTTGCTCAGAATGAAGCTTCATTGCTCGATGAATCCTTAACCATATTTCAGACTATTGACGACATTGCTGTTGGTGATATTCGAACGAAGATTAAAGATATTTTAGGTGCTTTCATGTTTGGAGGTGATGATCTGGATAAAAAGGTTAAAGTGCTTTCTGGTGGTGAGCGTACCCGACTGGCAATGATCAAGCTGTTACTTGAACCTTATAACCTGCTTATTCTTGATG
This sequence comes from uncultured Sunxiuqinia sp., assembly GCA_965372405.1. GTDB lineage: Bacteria > Bacteroidota > Bacteroidia > Bacteroidales > Prolixibacteraceae > Sunxiuqinia. Next base: position 66,876 of record CBDVCE010000011.1, on the reverse strand, counting down.
AGCCAACCAACCACCTTGATATTCGTACCAAGGATATTCTGAAACAGGCCTTGATGAATTATGACGGTACGCTGATATTGGTATCTCACGATCGTGATTTTCTGGATGGAATGGTTAGTAAAATCTACGAATTTGGAAACAAACAAGTAAAGGAACATCTTGAAGGAATAACAGAATTTCTGGAACGCAAAAAAATGGAAAATCTTCGGGAGTTAGAAGCAAAGAAGGGGTGAATAGAGGAATGGTAGCAATTAAAAAATGAGAGCGTCATTACGAGTGTAACGAAGTAATCTGTAAATTGGACTACTTTTGATGATCTAAAATTTAAGATTATGCATTGGGGGAAATCCTGGTTTCAACTTTCGGTTCTTTTGCTACTTGCCTTTGTTTGGGGAAGTTCATTTATCCTGATGAAAATTGGATTGAAAAGCTTTAGTAGTGAACAGGCTGCCGGAATTCGAATGTTGCTTGCTGCATTGGTTCTTCTTCCATATTCTATCAAGTATATGAAGGGCTTGAAGAAAAAGGATATCAAAAGTTTGCTGATAGCTGGCTTTATCGGGAGTTTTATTCCAGCCTTTCTATTTACCAAGGCACAAACCCAGATCGATAGCGCACTGGCAGGAATGTTAAATTCTCTAACTCCTGTATTCACACTGATTGTGGGAGTACTATTCCATAAAATCAAATTTAAATGGAATCAGGTTTTTGGATTGATACTCGGCTTGTCTGGTGCCTTAGGGCTAATTTCCTATGGGAAAGATTTTGCCTGGGGAAGTATTAGCAGCTATTCCCTTTTGATTGTATTGGCTACCATTTTCTATGCCATTAATGTTAATGAAATAAAGGCACGTTTATCTCATTTAAAGGGAATTCAAATCACTTCATTGGCATTCTTTTTTACTTTGCCTGCCTCTATTGTCTACTTGCTAACTGCTGATTTTGCTCCGGTGTTTGCTACTCCGAATTGGCCCATTCATTTATCAGCATTAATAACTTTGGGAGTAATTGGTACTGCCCTCGCCATGTTATTAATGAATAGTTTGATTCGTCATGTGTCTGCTGTTTATGCAGCATCAGTGACCTATATTATTCCAATTTTTGCCATTTCCTGGGGAATAATTGATGGGGAGAATATCACTATCACCCATCTTGTTTGTATGAGCTTGATTTTGTTGGGAGTTTATCTGATTAATCGAAAGAAATAAAAGAATTTCTGGAGCGCAAAAAAATGGAAAACCTTCAGGAGCTGGAAGCCAAAAAGAGGTAGCTGAAGATTCATTAAAAGTCATGAAATCGGTCATTGTGAACGTCGCGAATTGGTCTCTTTTTTGCTTTGTCTATTAATCCAATATTATTCAATTTGTAACGATGATTGTATTACAAAGCCGTTGTTAAATGCTTTTTAATCATTTCTAAAAGTAATTTCTTGTTGATTGGCTTTGATATATAGTCGTTACACCCGGCTTCAATTGCTTTTTTCTTATCACCAAACATTGCATATGCAGTTTGTGCTATGATAACCAAATCATTATTAAACTTCCTGATTTGTTGAGTTGCTTCATAACCATCCATTTTAGGCATCTTAATATCCATCAAAACCAGATCGATTTCTTTGTTGTTCTTACATATCTCGATGGCTTCTATTCCTGTTTGCGCAGTAATAATTTTTTGGAACGTACCTTTTAGCATCATTTTTAATAGTTCAGAACTAACATCTTCGTCTTCTACTATAAGTAAATTAAATTTCTTCATTTTTGCAGGAGCATTGTCTATATTTTTAGAAGATTCCTTAATTATACGAATTTCTTTTTGGATGTAAGGAATTGTAAATACAAATTTTGATCCTTTACCTTCGTTGGATTCTACATAAATCTCACCTCCTAGCATTTCAGCAAATGCCTTTGATATTGCCAGTCCTAAGCCAGAACCCTGAAATCCCTTTCTGTCCTCAATATCTGCTTGTTCAAAACGATTAAACACGGCTTGTATCCGGTCTTCAGGTATTCCTATTCCAGAATCTTTTACATAAAATTCAATAAAATTCTTCTCTTTTAAATAGCCAAAACTGATAGAACCTTTTTCTGTGTATTTAATTGCATTTTTAATAAGGTTAGTTAATATTCCATGGAGTTTATGGCTGTCAGTTACTATGTTTGTCTCTTCTGCGGAGGGTGAAGTTTCTAAAAATAAAGACAATCCTTTCTGGTTTGCTTCAGGAGAATAGAAAGAATAAAGTTCTTTCATTAGACTGTCTATTGACGTTTCATTAGTTGAAATAACCATTTCTCCTGCCTCAATTTTTGAAATGTCAATTATGTCGTTGATTGTATTTAGTAAGCGATCACTGCTTTTGTTAATGATAGATGAATAATGATCAATTTGAACACTGCTTAAGTTGGGCTCAGTAAGAAGATTAATGAAACCCAGAATTCCATTTAAAGGAGTCCGCAACTCATGGCTCATATTCGCAAGAAATGCACTTTTGAGTCGATCGCTTTCCAATGCTTTTTCAAGTGCTGTTTTTAGCTCCGTCTCAGTATTTTTTTGCTGGGTAATATCTTCGCCAATTTTAATGTAATTTATTACTTCACCCGATTTATTATGAATTGCTGAGATTGAGGCTGCTTCCCAAAACATTTCGCCATTTTTCTTTTTATTGTGAAACTGTCCTCTCCATACTTTTCCAGAAAGTACTGTTTCCCACAATCCTTTATAAAATCTGGAATCTTGCTTACCCGATTTTAAGATATTTGATTTTTGTCCAATTAACTCAGAGCTACTATATCCTGTTATTTCTGTAAACTTAGGGTTAACATATTCTAAGTTCCCTTCGATATCTGCTATCACGATTATCGATGGACTTTGTTCTACAGCTATTGAAAGTCTTCTAACAATATCTTCTGCTTTCTTTTGTTCACTAATATCCCTAAACTCAACAACTCGCATCTCTTTTCCTTCAAATGGAATCATTTTTCCTTCTATCCGAAGTGGATATTCCTCTCCATTTTTTCGAAGCCCTACAACTTCATAAGCTTTTTCGTAGGAAGATTGGATATTTTGCATAACTAACTTTCTCGAATCTTCAGCTATGCACAATAAACCATCCATTCCAATAAGTTCTTTCATTGAGTAACCGCTAATATCTGAAAGACCCTGATTGCAGTCCTTAATTATGCCTTTATCATGAATAGCAATTCCTCCAAATGATGCATTATGTAATGCTTTAAAACGTGTTTCGCTTTCTTTCAAAGACCGCTCTGCTTCTTTTTGTTGGCTTATATCATGGTAATTGAGCAGTATTCCATTAATATGTGGGTTATTTAAAAGATTGCTTGCTGTACATTGAATCATCTTATAAGTACCATCTTTACAGCGATAATTATACTCAATAACTGTTCTGTCTTTTTTGTTTTTTACTAATCTATTGAATTCTTGTTGGATCCGGACTTTGTCATCCTCGTGAATTGTTTCAAAGCTAGATTTTCCGATGAGTTCTTCTGGTTTCCATCCAAAAATTTCTTTAATATTTGTGCTTTTATAAGTAATTGTTCCTTTAGTATCCAGTATGGCAATAACATCAGAAATATTCGAGATCATTTCATTTTGTTTGGAGACAGAGTCAACCAAGGCTTTTTCAATTTCTTTTTGATGCGTAATGTCCCTTGCAAAACTAAATATAGTCTTAACTTCACCACCAGCAGATAAAGGAGCTGTATTTACAGCTAATGTTAATACATTTCCGTAAATCGTTTTTAGTTTCATTTCGTAAGTCACGCTCTCCCCCGATAGCGATTTCATAAATACCTCCATCAAAAAAGGTAGTTCATCTTCCATTGCTAAAGGATGGAATGATTTACCTTTTAAATCTTTAAGGAGATAGCCAGTAGCTTTCTCTGCCTGTGCATTTATAAACATGAAATTACCACTTGGATCAAGCATCCAGATTAAGTCATTCGATGTTTCGATCATCGTCCGGTATCTTTCTTCGCTTTCTTTCAAAGACTGCTCTGCTTCTTTTCGCTCTGTAATATCAGAGCCAATAGCAGTTACTATTCCATTCTCATCAGCTTTTGAACCATTCCAGGCTATCCATTTATAAAAACCATCTTTACATAAATAGCGATTTTCAAAGAAAGTCACCTCTTTACCTTTTAACTCTTCGTCAATTTCATCTATTGTTTTTTGTCTATCATCAGGATGAACAAATTCCAGAATAGGTTTTGAGGTAAATTCTTCAACCGAGTACCCCAGGATTTTTGTTACTGCCTGATTTGCTTCAATAAAATAGCCAGCTTCTACATTTGCTTTGCAAATAATACTGGGCGATAAATCAAAGGTCCTTTTTAAATTTTCTTCGGCAGTGCGTATTTTTTCTTCAGCTTGCTTTTGTTCTGTTATATCTACAGACAATCCTAATAAGCCAATTATTTCATTGTTTACTGATAATTGTGGAGTATACCAATTTTTAAATTGGATTGTATCAGAGATGGAAACTTCGGAACTAATTGTTTCTCCTTTAAACACCCTTCTCATTTCTTCCAGCATGCCTGGATAATCCTTGTATAATTCAAAAACAGATTTCCCAACTACTTCTCCAGGTTTCAACCCGAGTGATGAAAGCCCCTTTCCTTCTGACAACGAAAATGTCCCATCTTTATCTATGATGTAAACGATTCCTTCGGAATTGGTTACTACTGTTTTGAATCGCTCCACGCTTTCGTGTAGTTCTTTGTCAGCCTTCTTTTTCTCTGTAATATCAATTGAAGTTCCACGAATTCCAATAATATCTCCATTTAAATTTTTATTGGCTTCAACAGTTAAATCATAGTAATAAGGGGTATTATTAATCATAAACCTTACTGTTGATCTATGAGTTTTGCCTGTCGTTAACACTTCAGACTTAATTTCTGTTAATCTATCTGCATCTTCTTTTGCTACAAGATCTTTATCTTTTTTTCCAATAATATCCACAGAAGCCAGTTCGTCATTTGAATTATTAACCCAAGTATAAACTAGATCTTTATCCTGCATGAAAACCGTAATCAGTGAATCTTTTAAAGCTAAACTTAATCTTTCTTCACTATCTCTCAATGCAAGTTCTGTTAACTTGCGTTGGGTAATATCCAATGAAACAACCATAATGTGATCAAGTACGCCTTCATAATTATTAACGGGAACGAGTGTAGCATGATACCATATTTTGTTTCCATCTAAATCTAGCACTGAAGCTTCTTGCGTTATCGTTTCACCTGTTTCTTTTACATTTTGCAGATTTTTGCACATAGGGATTTTGAAGGAATCCGGGAAAAAGGAGAGAGGGTATGGTTTCCCATAAAACTTGCTGATATCATCTATTTTAAGAGCACTAATTCCTGCGCTACTCATATATTGTAGATTAAAATCCAGATCAAGTATTTTTGTACACATGGGTGAATTTTCAACCCAGGTACGGGTTTGTAGTTCCGATTTCTCCAATTCAGAAATTCTTGTTTCTAATTGATTGACTTCAATTAGAAGCTGTTCTCGGGTTTTAATTTCTTTGTTGGTCATATGATTCCCCCCCAATAAAAAGTATTTATAATGGGTAATATACAATTTTTAGCGCAAGAGTTAATGGGAAATATAAAAACAACATGCTTATTGGGCTGGAATAATATTTACTGATTATCCATATTTGGGTTTCTGTTTTAGATACAATACTTCTTCGTTTTAGAATTCAGTCTGTTTTGTATCATTATTAAATTGAAGGACTTAGGTAGCGGTGGTGCCATTTTTATTCATATTGTAATAATCTTGGCTGTTATTACTCTTACCTTCAAATTTACCAATTGTCACTGATCCGATTTCAATTTCTCTCGAAACAATTCCCATGTTTCCTGTTGTAGAATTGGTTCATTTTTTATTGGGTACTCCTTGCTTTTATGAATCAGAAAATCAACTCGTTCTTTCGAGTCAGGATGAGTGCTGACCCAAGAGAAATATTTCATGAGCTTACTATTGTCAATTGATAGTTTGAAAAGGAAATTTGCAAATTGTGTGTGGTCAATATTAGCATTCACTAAGTAGTCAATTGCCTTTAAGTCTGCTTCCTTTTCCAATCTTCGGTCAAAGGCTGTTGAAGACAATAGTTTTGCTGATTCTTTAATTATCTCGGGGCCAACATTGCCCGAGGTCATTGAGATAAGTACAGATAAGCTTACTTCTTTCATCAGCTTTTTCATGACATGATCGAGTTCAATGTGTGCTAACTCATGGCAAATAACCGCTGACAATTCTGCCTGACTTTCACATGCTAATATCAATCCACTGTTTAGAACAAGTTGTCTGTTAGGAAGGGCAAGTGCATTGACCTCCGTTTTGTGTAATAGATGTAACTGAATAGAACTTCTCTCGATATTATTCTCAGTGCAAATTTTTGACAATAAACTGTCTGCACAGCCAACAACAAAATCAGTGTGAATTTCTTGTTCACTTTGTTTAAATATGTCCCAGAATAGTTCTCCAAGTTTTTCTTCCGAAGATTGTGTTACTTCTTCAATTTTTAGAATTGACATCCAATCGATTTGTCTCAAAATAAACAAGGAAGAGAAAAACAGGATTACAGTTATTGTTGCTTGAAAAAATACTTTCTTCATAATTCTTTTTTGCAAACCAGGTTCGTCAAATTTCCATACAGCCACCATTCAATATGAATTCCTTTCCGGGTGTTTATTGCCGTATAAATAGTTGCTATAAACTCTAATAAATTAAATATGAATATTGTGATAATATATGCCAGATAGTTATTGGTGATGGTTTCGGAACCAAAAATGATTGATATGGTCCACCAAAAACCAAAGCTGTTCATAAATAATAATGATAATTGAGAGAGTAAAGCTTGAATGCAATGCCAACGAACAAAATAAGTACCTTTTCGATTTCCAAAATAAAAAAACAAGGTGGCAATTAGATTAATTATTGGAAGTGGGAGTCCAACAATTAATGCAATTAACGACATCAGGTAACTACTTGAAGCATTCTCTTTTTCGTGCTCACCTGGAGAATATGGAAAGGCTTTTATATGAATCATAGGTGTTTAATTATGTTCCAAATCCAATTTATAATCACTATTAACACTAACGGAATTGCAACTTTGGGCTTTCTTATAAATTGCTCGGCTCGAAAGTAAAACTCCCATAATGTTTTCTTTTTTGTTAAAACATCGAATAGAATCCAAAGTGGCAAGAAGAGCATTATTATTGAGATTAATACTCCAAATGGATTAATTAGTAAGGATTCTAGAACCTGACCACTAAGCAATGCATAAACTGATCTTGTAGAGCCGCATGAAGGGCAGGGTATGCTTGTTACTCGCTTAATTATACATATTTCGTACGATGGAATCTCCTTTGTTGTAAAGAGCATCATATTATAACTAAGCCAGGCATACCCTGCTATACAGGCAGTAGATAGGATAAAATATAATTTTCTCCTACTATACCTCACACTATAAAATGCTATTTACTTTTTCAAAATTCTTTTCTCTTGTAGCACCCATGATTAAAAACCAATCAATGATTGCCCAAATTCCCAATCCACCGCATGTTAATAGTTTGCCGATTCCCAGACCGGTATCACCAATTAAAAACCTGTCTATACCTAGATTTCCTGCCAGTATTGAAACGATTAAACTGATTGTTGGATCTTTAAATTGCAAGGTTTGAACTAAACCCCATTTGGAATCATCCAAGTTTAGTATGTTATCTCTTACTTGTGCAACTTGATGACTTTCAAAATACTTTCCATTGGTCATTATAAACATGTCTACTTTTTGTGCATCCATTCTGTTTAGATTTTTATTGTTAGTGAATTGATTTATTGTGTATTCGTATTTTAACGTATTAAGCTCTTTTCAATAAAAGACATTTGTTCATATATAATTGGAAACACAAGGTAGTGAAATTTGTATAATTCTCACTGCAAGCGATGATTAATTCTCACACACAGTTTATTGAATACTCCCTGAATACTCCCAGGAGTATTTCCAGATTGTCAGAGAGGAATTCCAGAGACGCATAAGGAAATGCTGGATACGCATAGATAAATGACCGACACTCAGAAGGAAATGACAGAGGCTCATAAAGTAATGAGAGAAGATCAGAGGAAAATGAGAGAAGAGCAGAAAGAAATGCCAGCTACTCAGAGGAAAATTCGTAAGGATCATTTAAAAATGAAAGATAAGCAGAGGAAAATGAAAAGAAAGAAATGAAATAGGAAAGACAGGAATGAAATAATTCCAAGCAGTACTAGATTTGATACTTTGTAGAAGATACTTCAATTTCACTGATTCATCTTTCCCAAATAACTAGAATTGTGAAAAATAGTTAGCCAGGCAAATTTTAATTGGGTTTTATGTTATAAAAACCAAAGCAAAGAAAACTCAGAAAAATCTAGTAGGTTTGGATTCAAGATTTTAAACCGATGGAATTATTACTCATTATCAGCGGAAGTGTTCTGTTTTTGTTTTTCGTGTGGTTTGCAATAGTATCAATTATTGAAAAGGAACGATTGGCAATTTGGAGGGCATTATTCCTTGCCTTATTATTCCCCGTTCTTTTTTGCACGCCAGCCTTTGTTTCATTTGAGGGGAGTCATTTGGTCGGTTTGGTATTGCTGATTATTACCTGGGGAGCAGGTTTCGTAATGCTTTTACCTATAAAAGGAAAATTCAAGCTAACTGCTGAAACTCCCTTGAAGAGATTTGACGAACGAAACACCATGTTTTCAAGAAGTGAAATTAAGCATCACCCTGAACTTCAAGACTTATATTACAAGGCAAATCCTGATAAAAAGGATATAGATATGGCATGGCAGAAAAAGCCGGGTTTAATGGCTGAAGATTCTGCTTTTTTTTCCTCTATCAGTTTTACAGCGGCTGATGCCAGTTTCTTTCCTATCGAGCAGCTTCGAGCCTTTGTTGATGGAGAAGTGAATAGCAATAATAAAATATTCAGACCTGAGGAAATGACTACCTTTTTGTCACAATGGGCTAAAAAGTTAGGAGCTGTGTCGGTTGGTTTTTGTGAGATGCAGGATTATCACTTTTACTCAGTGAGAGGGAGAGGTAGGGCATACGGAAAAGAGGTAGAACCAAAGCATAAATATGGGATAGCACTTACTGTTGAGATGGATAAGGAGCTGCTGGCAACTGGTCCTGCAGGCCCCACTTTAATGGAATCGGCTAGTCAGTACCTGGATTTAGGAGTGATTGCTATTCAGCTGGCAAAATTTATCCGTGAGTTGGGTTATGAAGCCCGGGCTCATATTGATGGAAATTATGAATTGGTTTGCCCGTTGGTTGCCCGTGATTCCGGCTTGGGAGAGATTGGGAGGATGGGCTTGCTGATGACCCCTGAACTTGGCCCAAGGATTCGAATAGCTGTTGTGACAAGCAATATTCCTTTAAATATTACTCCCCGAGTCCCAGATTATTCGGTACATGATTTCTGCAATATTTGTAATAAGTGTGCAGACTTGTGTCCTGGGAATGCAATTCCAAAAAGTAATATTGAATCAATTGATGGTGTTCAGCGCTGGCAAATAAACCATGAAAAGTGTTTTTCTTATTGGTGCACATCTGGAACAGATTGTGGTCGGTGTATGAGTGTTTGCCCATATTCTCATCCCAATAATTTGCTTCATAATTTGGTTCGTTGGGGAATTGGGAATAATTGGTTGTTCCGTCGTTTAGCTTTAAAAATGGATGACTTTTTTTATAGTCGAATGCCAAAACCTGCAAAAATCCCAGACTGGATCAATTTTGATCCGTTAAGTAAGTGAAATATGTTGAGTTTTCTTAAATTTGTTTAAACTCTTCATTAACATTGTCGTACAAGCTGATAAATAGATTATAGATAAATGATAAAATTGAAGCGTCATACTTTGCTATTCGGGTTAAGCTTAATCTTGCTGAATGTGGCTGCACAGCCAGATAAGTTTGATGGGCTTCGGAAGCAGATGGTAAAGGAGCAGATTCAAGATCGAGGTATCTATTCTTTAGGTTTGCTGGATGCTATGCGCACTGTGCAGCGACATCTATTTGTTCCTGAAGCATATTGGCGTCAGGCGTATGCAGACCGACCGCTTCCGATTGGGCACGGACAAACGATTTCACAACCCTTTATTGTGGCTTATATGACCAACCTGCTTTTGCTTGAACCTACTGATAAAGTGCTGGAAATTGGCACAGGTTCTGGTTATCAGGCAGCAGTTCTTGCCGAGTTAGTGGATCATGTTTATACCATTGAATTGGTTGAAGCTTTGGGTAAACAAGCTGGCGATTTATTGAAAGATTTAAAATACGATAACATCAATGTGAAGATTGGCGATGGTTATGCAGGTTGGGAAGAATTTGCCCCGTATGATGCAATTATTGTCACTGCGGCAGCCGACTCTATTCCACAACCATTAATTGATCAGTTAAAAGTAGGTGGTCGAATGATCATCCCGGTTGGTGAGCCATCTCGTATTCAAATGCTCAAACTAATTGAAAAGAAACAAAACAGACTAACTACCGAAAATATAATACCAGTTCGGTTTGTGCCGTTTGTGCATGAAGAATAGAATTAGTCTTTGAAATTAATCGCCTTTCCTTTTTTTGCACTTCTTTTTGCTGCCTCTAAAATTTCAACTACCATCATGTTGTTTTCCAGTGATGATAAATCGTAAGGCGAAAGTGTGACTTTATTTTTTACGACTGCAGCGAAAAAGTCAAATGGATTGTCATATGGAGCTTTACGTTTTGCTAGTTCTTCCGTTTTCTCAAGGTCTTTTTCACTTAAACGATAGCGCATTTTAGTACTGTTGTCACTAATAATGTAACCGGTTTTACCATACACTTCCATGTCTTTTCTGCTCACCGGCCAGTTCCATGATGCCTGAATAATGCCTTGCATTTTCGGGTATCTCAGAATAATGGTTGCTTCATCATCTACATTCGGATACATGTCTGGCTTTATGGTTTGCGTGACAGCAGTTACGGATTGCGGTTTTTGTCCATTGGTCAGCCACACAATTAGATTAGCTCCATAGCAACCAAAGTCAATTACTGCACCACCTCCGTTCAAAACCGGATCAGTGAGCCATTCAGCAAATTCTTTGTTAATACCAATCTCAATCGGGCCTTTGTGTCCATCATGAACCACCAGCTTTCTTAAGTCACCAATAGCTCCATTCTTTACCATCTCATAAGTTTTGTGGTTCGTGGCATACCAGGTCGTTTCGTAGTTGGTTAGTACATGTATATTGTGTTTCTCAGCCAATGCTTTCATCTTTGTGGCATGCTTCATGCTAACAGCAAGTGGTTTTTCTACCATCACATGAATGCCATGTGGGGCACAAGTTTCAACAACTTCAAGATGTTCATAAATGCTTCCAAAAGCTGTTACTGCTTGCGGTTGGGTAGCTGTAATCATTTCCTCCATCGTTGTAAAATGAATATCCTTCGAATACCCGTAATGGCTCATTAATCGCTGAGCAAGATCCAGGTTGGGTTCAACAATCCCAACTATTTCTATGTCTTTGTGTGATTCAGCGTTTAAAATCCAGTGAACATGAGAATGCGAAAGCCCAACGATACCAACTTTTAGTGGTTCTTCTGCATAAATTTTTGGTGTGATTATAAATAGTATTGCAAGAATTGCCAGACCAATTATCTTTTTAATTTGTATTGAATTATTCATTTCTATTTTTTATAGCTGTTTAAACATTTTGAACGAGAATCCTTCATCTTTATCTCCCAGGACTTCAACGAGTAATTCTCTGTCGGATATCTTTTTATATTGAATCTTTTTTGGAAAATCATGTTCGGGATTCTCAAAAGAAAGGTAATCTTTTATTTCAGTATTTAAAGTGAATGGAATGGTTTCTCCTTCATTCTGATTGGGAACAGTTGCTGAATAAATAATCTGTGTCTCTTCTTTTTTTATCGATAAAGTTTCAAGGAAATGTTCTTTTTTGTCAACGATTTTATAGGAGTATCCTTTTAGTTCATTCTTGCCACAATATTTCCATACTTCATATTGTTCTTTGTTCTCAACTTTCCATGTTCCTTTTAAGAAATCAACATCAGTTTCGAAATTATTCTGACACGCACTTAAGAAGCAAATCAGCATAACTGATAAAATAATTGATGATATTTTCATAACTGGGTCAAGATTTTTTGTAGCATTTAACAAAGAATAGTTTTAACGGGGGTTCATTGTCCATATGTTTCATTGGTTCATCAATTTCGTGGAAATCAACTAAGCCAAAATCCTCAAATTCTTCTTTTACAGTTTCAGGCTCATAAAAAAATACATTTAGATCAGGCATCATTTCATATCTATCTTTGCCCAGGCATTTCCCATTTCCAAACATATTTGCCGACTTTGAAACAACGGTAAATATCATGTAGCCACCTGCTTCCAGTTTATTATAACAATTTCTAAGGAATCGTTTCCGCTCATCTTTATCTAAGAGGTGTATTAAAGCATAACAAAAAATTCCTTCGTAAAATTTGTTGTCAAAAGGCATTTCGTTAACCGAACCGTGATGAATAACAGCATCAAGTCCATTTTTATTATGAGCCAGATTAATTGCTTCTTCTGAGATCTCAATGCCTGTAATTTCAAAACCTTTTTCCTGAAATATCATCGCATTTCGACCATACCCAATCCCTGGAATTAGAACTTTGCGAATTCCTTTTTTGAGAAAGAAATTCAACGTTCTTAAAGCAGAATCGGAAGGCTCAATACCCCACATGATACCTTCTTGTTCAAATTTGTTATTCCAAAAATCAGTCATTAGACATGTATTTAGCTGAGAAGTTTTGCTAGTCCAAATTACTAAATAATCGAGAATAAAATACCTTTATTTAGCTAGTCATCGTTTAAGGAATGAAGTCAGGTGTTCTTTTCTTTTTTTATACCTTTGAGACGCTTTCAAAAAATGATATTATGCTGAACCGATACCAACTGCTACTAATTCTATTTGTATGGTCATTTTCTATGACTTCTTTTTCGCAGCAAGCTCCCGTTAATCCTGAAGATCAGGTACGCTTAGTTGTTGTTCTTAATGTTGAACAAATGCGAACGGATTACATAAACCGGTATTGGAATAAGTTTCGTCAGGATGGGTTTCAGAAACTGGTAAATCAAGGTGCTGTTTGTGCAAATGCTTCAATGAATTTACATGTGCAAAAGACTGTTGTTGGAGTGCCTACTTTGTTTTCAGGAGTTTACCCTAAAAGGCATGGAATTGTTAATGAAAGTTGGTATGATAGGTTGAGACAAAAAGAGGTTGATGCGCTGAAAGATGATTATTACATCACTGTTGGAAGTGATTCAAAAGAAGGTCAACTTTCTGCTAAGAGTTTGCTTAGCCCAACTATTGGTGATGTGTTAAAACTTAATACTGGAGGAAATTCAAAAATATTTTCTGTTGCCCTGAATGCCTCAAGTGCTGTTTTTTCGGCTGGACATGCTGGAGATGGTGCTTATTGGCTGGATACTGAAAATGGGAACATGATTAGTAGTTCATATTATGTAGATCTGTTTCCAGATTGGGTGCGTGATTTTAATGGCAAAAATTTTGCGGAGCTTTATACTAGTCGAGACTGGGAAACATTGCTGCCAGAAAGCAGCTATGAAGAAAGCATGGAGGATGACTATATTCTTGAAAAGGGTTTTTACAACCGTTGGAATACATTCCCTTACAATGTAAAAAAGTTGAAGGAACGGGCGGGTAGCTATAAAATATTGAAAGCAGTACCGTTTGGGAATACTTTGATAAAAGATTTTGCGGTGAACTTGATTCAGGAAGAAGGATTGGGGCAGGATCAGGTACCTGATTTGCTAACGGTGAGCTTCTCTTCTATGGATTACGAAAATGGTTCTTACGGACCAAATTCAGTAGAGATGCAGGATGTATATTTACGATTGGATCAGGAAATAGCGAACCTGTTAGATTATATTGAAAAAAATATTGGGAAAGAGAATGTGTTGGTTGTGCTTACATCAGCATGCTCATCAACTTATCCGGTAGAATATTTGAAAGAAGAATTTAGAATGCCAGTAGGTTATATCGCCCCAGAGAGCATGATTGCACTTTTAAAATCATACCTTAATATTTCTTTTGGGCAGGATGAATGGATTGAGTTTGTTAGTGAACAACAGATTTATCTGAACCGTGAATTGATTGAGAAGAAAGAGCTTTCGTTGGATGAGGTGCAATTGAAAGCAGCCGCTTTTATTAACCAGTTTGAAGGTATAAAACTAGCATTGCCAGCGAGTGATTTTGAACAAGGTGATTACCTGAAAAGTCAATTGGCTATGATTTCAAATTCATTCAATTTTAAACGTTCGGGTGATGTCCTTTATGTTCTGGAAGATGGCTGGCAGCCTCGATACAAGTATAAGCGTACGATTTACAATGACCATGTTCGCATACCCATGATCTGGTATGGGGATGGTATTTCCCATGATCGGGTTCTTGAGAGTGTGGAAGCTGTTGATATGATGCCAACTATTTTTGAAATTCTTGGTTTTGATCCACCGGCCCATTCACAAGGAAGGGTAATCACTGAACTTTTTGATTAGCTCTTTTTTCCTTTGTAATCTTATTAACCATTTTTAGTATTAGGGGAAGTGCAGGTTCTTCCATTGAATGGCCATAGCCGTCCAGCTCATAAAGTGTAGTTGCTTTATGTCCTGTTGCTTTCATCATGCTTGCTAAATATGCATTTTCTTCATATCTCCCTTTCATTTCTAAGCGACGATCTCCAGTAATTAGCAAAAGAGGAGGGGCGTCATTTCGAACATGAAAAGCAGGTGCCATCTTATCAATAATGGGTTGAGTAAATGGGATTCCTCTTTCTTCGCGAACTGTCATGTGCGTAATCGTGTGCCCACTTAAAGGGATTAACCCAGCCAATTGATTTGCGTCTAATTCATGCTTTTTCAACCAACGTTTATCGAGTCCAATCATACTGGTCAAATAACCACCTGCTGAGTGTCCTGAAACGAAAACAAGGTCTAGATCACCTCCGAAAGCTTCAATGTTTTTCATAGTCCATGCAACAGCAGCTGCCGCATCTTCAAGATAAGAAGGACTTTTAACTTTCGGATATAACCGGTAATTAACTGCTACAACTGCAATACTCTGGTTTTTTAGTTTTTCAGGAATGTATTTGTTTCCTTCCTTCAAACCACCTCCATGAAACCAAACAATCGTAGGGAAGTTATCCTTGTTTTCTGGATAATAAATATCGAGTTTACAACGCGATTGAATGTATGCGTCTGAATTGTTGATTTCATCATTATAATAGGAAATATCAAATTTTGATGAATAAGTTGTTTCTTGAGAAGATGCGTTAAAAAAGAAAAGAATGAATGCAGATAGTATAAGTAGATTTTTCATGTGCTGATAGTTTTCATTTATTCAGAAAATAAATATAAAAACTTTCAAGGAGAGAATTATTGCTTTTGTTTCAATATTTCCTGTAATCGGAACATATCATCACGAAGTCGGGCAGCTTCAATAAAATCCAATTCTTTTGCTGCTGTTTGCATTTCTTTTTTTGTTTTAGCAATTGTTTTCTCCAGTGCATCAATACTCATGTACTGAACTACAGGATCTGCTGCAATATCTGGATGACTTGCTCCTCCTGAATAAGTATCAGTTTTTTTGTTTTTGTATTCGTAACCAATTATTTCTCGTGTAGGTTTAACAATGGTTTGAGGAGTAATTCCATTATCTTCATTGTATTTTAATTGCTTTTCACGGCGATAGTTCGTTGAGTCAATAGTTTTTTGCATTGAGTTGGTAATCTTATCGGCATACATGATTACCATTCCGTTGAGGTTTCGGGCAGCACGACCTGCAGTTTGTGTAAGTGATCGTTCTGAACGAAGAAAACCTTCTTTATCAGCGTCCAGTATGGCGACTAATGAAACCTCGGGTAAGTCTAGTCCTTCACGTAGCAAGTTGATACCTACAAGCACATCAAAGCTACCTTTGCGAAGTTCTTCCATGATTTCAATACGTTCCATCGTGTCAATGTCTGAGTGAATGTAGCGGGTTTTGATGCCCATGTTGACTAGATATTTACTCAGTTCTTCTGCCATACGTTTAGTGAGAGTAGTAACCAAAATTCGCTCATTTTTTTCAATACGCAGGTTTATCTCATGCATCAAATCATCAATCTGATTAGTAGAAGGTCGCACATCAATAATGGGGTCAAGTAGTCCGGTTGGGCGAATGATCTGTTCAACCACAACACCTTCAGATTTTTCCAACTCATAATCTGCAGGAGTAGCACTTACAAAGACCGTTTGACTAGATAGTTCTTCAAATTCTTCAAACTTTAATGGACGATTATCAATTGCAGAAGGAAGTCTAAAAGCATATTCAACCAGATTAATTTTTCTGGAGTGGTCGCCACCATACATTGCTCGAATCTGGGGAATTGTTACATGGCTTTCGTCCAATATAGTTAGGAAATCTTTTGGGAAATAATCCATCAAACAGAATGGTCGCGATCCTGCTTTTCGTCCGTCGAAATAACGTGAGTAGTTTTCAATTCCAGAACAATATCCCAATTCACGCATCATTTCCAAATCGTATTCTACCCGTTCCTGAATACGTTTAGCTTCCAGTGGTTTCTCAATTTCCCTGAAAAAATCAATTTGTTTCACCAAGTCATCCTGAATCTCATGTATTGAGGACTTCATGCGTTCTTTAGTGGTTACAAAAATATTGGCCGGGTAAATAACTGCAGTTTCCAGTTCTTCAAGTGTTCCACCTTCAATGGGATCAAAATTGTAAATCTCTTCAATTTCATCACCCCAAAATACAATACGAACAGCTGTATCATCATAGGCTAAAAAGATGTCGACAGTATCCCCTTTTACCCTGAAGTTTCCACGTTTAAAATCAACTTCATTTCTGGAATAAAGTGCATCAACCAGTTTGTGAAGCAATTGGTTTCGGTTAATGATTTGTCCCTTTTTCACCTTCAAAACATTGGCATGAAAGTCCTCTGGGTTTCCAATTCCATAAAGACAAGAGACCGATGAAACAACAATGACATCGCGCCTGCCAGATAACAAAGATGAAGTGGTGCTTAGACGAAGTTTCTCAATGTCTTCATTGATTGATAAATCTTTTTCAATGTAAGTGTTTGATGATGGCAGATAAGCTTCAGGTTGATAATAGTCGTAATAGGAAACAAAATATTCCACAGCATTATTAGGGAAGAATTGTTTCATTTCTGAATAAAGTTGAGCAGCCAAAGTTTTGTTATGACTTAGAATAAGAGTTGGCCTTTGTACTTTTTCAATCACTTTGGCCATGGTGAAAGTTTTACCTGAGCCTGTTACCCCAAGAAGGGTTTGGAAAGGTATTCCCTCCTCAAGTCCTTCCACCAATTGCCGAATTGCTTCAGGCTGGTCTCCGTTAGGTTTGTATGGTGCTTCAACTTTTAAATCCATTGTATAGAAAAACCAGATTAAACATCAATAGTTCACTAGCAAAATCGCTTATTCTTTTCCAATAGTAACTTCGTAATATTTTGTAACATCAACAGACATCATGCCGGCAGTTTCTGCAGCCTGAATACCCAAAACCCCATCTTCAAATACTTCACATAATTCAGGTTCTATGTTCATCAGTTCAGCGCAACGCAAAAACGTTTCAGGGTGTGGCTTGTGATTCTGCACATCATCGGCAGATATTAAAATATCAACGTATTGATCAACACCAATAATATTCAGTGCTTTTTGAGAAATCCTCCGACAGCCTCCGGTACCTATTGCCATTGGTAGCTGATCCTTATATTTTTTAATCAGATCGACTACCGGAGTAATCGGCCGTATTTTATGCATGTTATTTTCATATTCATCTTCCTTGGCATCACCCATCTCTTTCGGATCAATGTTCTTCCCAAACATCTCATTTAGTTTTTGCACGGTTGGATATAGTGGAATACCTGCTAATTCCGAAAATAGCTCTACCGTAAAATCAATCCCGAAATGTGATGCGGCATTTCTCCAGGCTATATAATGAATAGGCATTGTATCAGCAATGGTTCCATCCAAATCAAAAATCAGTCCTTTCGCTTTTGGATTGATATCAAGAATTTGACTCATATAATAATGTTTTTCTAAGTCGACAAAAGTAACCAATTTAAGGTTAAAGAATGTATTTTTTTCTTTAAGGAAAAATGATCACATTTGCTCAAAAGCTATAAAAATGGATGATGCACTTTTGAAAAACCTGATATATATTACTCAAATATCTTTATTTGCTGGGATTGCAATGATAATTTTTGCCTGGGTTGAGAAAAAGATTTTAATTGAAAAAGTGGCCCATCTTGTTTTTGTGGCAATGGGTGTTCTTGCTGCATGGTTGGTTATGTCAGGGCAAATTGTTGTTCCTGAGGTTTTGGATGGTACAGTTCCGAAGGAGATGCGTTTGGTTTTCTACGTCTTTGGATTAATCGTCACTTCAGTTCTTGGGCTAGCTGCATTTATTCTCCGCTTCTTGAAAATGCGATTTGTTGCCTGGTTTAATGTTATTCTGGTAGTTTGCGCCCTACTTCTGTTTTTTATGGTTTATGAGTTAATAAAGGGATAAGGTTTTTTATTGATTCTTTATACTTCCTTTTTTTGAAATTTTGGCAATATAAAAAGGCTACCCTTTTGAGATAGCCTTTTTATATTGTGAGTTCAGAATCTTATTCGATAGAATCTTTACATGCACCATAAATGCCTTCAAACAATTCTTTTACATCAGTTGCTGCAACAGCAGAGAAGGCAACGCGTAATACATTGTTCAAGTTGATCAAACCAATGCTGTATTTTTCAATCAGGATCTGTCGGATTTTTTCACCATCAAGTCCTTCAGCTAACTCAACACACATAAAATAACCTGAGTTAAAAGGTAATGCGGTAAAGCATTCAGCGTATTTGTCGTCTTTCAAAGTTTCTTTCACAGCCTTGTAACGAGCATTCAAAATCTCGAATTTCTCATCTTTTTGAGCTTCGTATGCTTCATTCTCAAATGCTTTTAAAAGCAATGACTGAGAAAGATTTGCAGCGTTGGAAATGTTACCACGAACAGCTCCTCCAGTTTTTGCTTCAAGTGCTCCGTAAAGTTCAGCATCTCCATTTTTAATTCCGTAAGTCATAAATCCAACACGGAATCCCCAAACGTAATCTTCTTTGGTTGGGCCATCAATTTTAACTGCCAGAACATTTTCATGCAATTCATTTACATGAGCAAAAATGCTTTCTTTTTCAATGCCTTTTTCATATACTAAGCCGAAATAAGCATCATCACAGAAGATCACAATTTGATTTCCTTTATCAGCAGCAGCTTTAATAATCGCAGACATTTGGTTCACTTCCTCTATCGTTGGTGAATAACCCGTTGGGTTGTTCGGGAAGTTCAAGATCATCAGTTTTTTGCCAATCTCACCTTCGTTTAGCTTCGCTTCAAAAGCTGCCAAATCAAGTTGATTGCCATTAAAAAGTTTGTATTTATCGAGTTGTGCACCATAAGCGTGTGTTAAAATCAGATTGTAATTTCCCCAAAAAAGATCAGGAACTATTACTTTATCTCCTTCATCAACAAAAAGATAACCCGCCATGCTAACACCATGCGTTAGTGCATTAGTAACCACAGGATTGCTAAGTGCTTTTCCTTCAAGTGAAGGATTCTTTGCATAAATCATATTTTTCCACTTGGCGCGGATATCAGGACGACCAAAGCTTGGTGCATATGGAAATATAACTGATGGGTCAAGTTTCACATTTGATGCAATGCTTTCCAAACGCATTGGCGTTCCGTTATCTTCTATTGCAGCTCCAATAGTTGCATTAATCTTTGTCCCTTTCGCATCGGCTGATTGTCCAAGAATACCTTTCTTTGGGAAGAAAATGTTTTTCCCTTTTTGTGAAAGGAGTTCAAATACTACTGGGTTTTTTGATTGAATGATTTTGTTTAGTTCTTCAGCTTGAGGATTCATTTTTACAGTATTAACTTGGTTGAATCATTTTTGATTTTTAATAACGCTTGCAAGATATTAAAAAAACTTGTGCGGCTTTTTGATTTGTTTCAATTTGAAATAAAAAAAGCACATTTCTTTACGAATTGTTAAAATATGATTGCTAAAATGGGTTTTCAGGTTTCAATTTGAAAACTATTTGAACAAATCTTCATCGCGAATAATCATCATAATTGCCGAGTGGGGTAAGATAATATACTTTTCTTTGTTGAATTCAATTTCAAATCCGCTTTTGTGTAAATAAATAGCTAAATCTCCAGCCTGAGCCTGCAAAGGGACATATTTTACATCGTCTTTTTGATCCTTCCATGACTCTTCTTCGTCGGTCATGACAGGAATGGGGTATCCAGGTCCAACTTTAACAATGTAGCCGCTGTGTATCTTCTCACTTTCCTGTACAGTTGGTGGCAAATACAAGCCTGTTTTTGTCTTATTTAATGGGTTCTTAGGCTTGACCAAAACACGGTCACCAACCATGATGAATTTTTCAAGATTTTTCTCTTCTATTACTAATAACATTTGTATCGCTTTTTGTTCTGCAAAGATAAATTAAAGCATGGTTAAAAAATCAAAAAACAAATTTCAAATGAGCTAATTTTGACTTTTCATCTTCTAAACTTAAATTAATTGTAGAAGTTCTATTCAGCAAACGGTATCGTGAAACTGGCTTCAGTTCCTTTTCCAAGTTTGCTTTCAATGAAAAACTTACCGCGATTTTTCTGTACAAATTCTTTAATGAGTATAAGTCCGATACCGACACCAGATTCATCTAGTGTCCCCGGATTTGAGAAGGATACAAATGAATTAATGCGCAACAGGTCTTCATTGCTTATTCCAATTCCTTTATCGCTGACACTTACAAGCATGTGGTTCTTTTTCTCTTTTGCAGTAATCTTTATTTCTCCGCCTTCTTCGGAAAATTTTATCGCATTTGAAACCAGATTTCTTAAAACAGAACCAAGCATGTCATGATCAGCAAAAACCTCAGCATTACTTTTCATTTTAAGGAAAACAGTTAGCTTTTTATCTTCTATTACTGGGTTGAAAAGTCCAATGACTTCTCGATATATTTTTTCCAGCTTAATTGGTTTCGGAGAATATGGGATGGATTCATTTAGTGCAGTTGACCATTTTAGAAGATCATAAAGAAGTTTTGAATTTTCCTTAGAAATAATTGCCATTTGACTGATAAGCTTTTTCTTCTTTTTGTCTTCAAGCTTGTCATATTTTTCACTTAAAGTATTTGATACTGATGCAAAATTACTGAGATGCCCACTAAGATCATGTGAGACCAAAGACAGAAATTTCTCCCTGTTTATTGCAAGGTTTTTATATTTCTCCTGACTGACCTTGAAGGAATCCGTAATTGATTCAAGACGGAGGTAAAGCAGGTCAAATACATATTCATTAACAAAGGCCATTAATGAAATTATGAGAAAGGCGATAGATACTCTGCCTAGCCATTCTGGTGCGTAATTGGGAAACAATCCAATCTCATTTAAAAGAAAACATCCCCCTACATTAAGTATAGAATAAACGAGTAGCACCCAAAAGCCTCTTCTTTTCCCTAAAAGCAAAATGACAGGAATTGGTATAAGGACTGAAGCAATAATCCCAGTATTTTTTGTTCCTCCGGTAAATGTAAATAATGTACATATTACAAAAATGAGAATGACAAAAATTACAATTACTTCTTTTAATCGGTTTTTAACCTTCAAAAAATAAAAAAGACCTAAACTAAATACCAAGAACGCAGTATCTACCGGTAAAAAAGGATATTCTTTTTTTAGAATTGCAGTAATAATAAAGGTTACTGCAACGCCAATAAAAAAATATAAAAAGAAAGTAATTAGAATATTCCTTTTCCTATCAAGCAAGCTTGCATAGGATCGAGAATCAATGCTTGTGAAGAACTGTCTTAAGTATTTTTTGAGTTTTGTAGTCACAACTTTAGTAAATT
The DNA here is from genome assembly GCA_965372405.1 of uncultured Sunxiuqinia sp. Classification (GTDB taxonomy): domain Bacteria; phylum Bacteroidota; class Bacteroidia; order Bacteroidales; family Prolixibacteraceae; genus Sunxiuqinia. The sequence continues at coordinate 44,830 of CBDVCE010000011.1, read as the reverse complement.
GGTTACTAAAATAAGCAATTCACCTTTTCTGATCACAATAAAAAACAAATACTTCTGCAAAAATGTAGATTATTTATACTCACCAATCACATCAGTAAGCACTTCGTACCCATCAGGAGTTACTAAAATGGTGTGTTCAAACTGAGCTGATAATTTACCATCACTTGTACGGGCTGTCCAACCATCTGATTTGTCAATGCGAGTAGTTGCTCGTCCTTCATTAATCATTGGCTCAATTGTGAAAGTCATTCCAGGTTGCAAAATTGGGCCAGAGTTTTTACGGCCAATGTGGTCAACCTGTGGTTCTTCATGGAATTCTAAACCTATACCGTGACCACAAAATTCATATACAACACTGTAATGTTTAGCTTTGGCATAGCGACCAATTGCAAAACCAATATTGCCCAAATGGTTTCCAGGAATTACTTGTTTTATGCCTAAATCAAGGCAATGTTTTGCTGTTTTAACAATCCGATCAGCTTTATCAGAAATTTGACCAACAGTATACATTTTGCTTGTGTCACCAAAGTAACTATTTAAAATAGTCGTTACATCAATATTCAAAATGTCACCTTCTTTTAGTATTTGTTTTGAGCTAGGTATTCCGTGGCAAACCACTTCGTTAAGCGAAATGCAAGAAGCTTTAGGATATCCATTATAGCCAATAGTCGCAGGAATGGCATCATTATCTCTAATGAATTCTTCAATTTTATCATTAAGAAATCCAGTAGATACGCCTTCTTTTACAAATTCTTCAATCATCACCAGGCACTGCCCGGCCAATTTACTACTCTGGCGTATACCCTCGATTTGTTCTTCTGTTTTTATTATTATCTCGCTCATTCAAAGAAAATTTTGGCAAAAGTCGTTAAAGCTATTTTATTTTCAAAGCTGAACAATGTTTTTGTCTAAAGGTTTAGCAATTTCTTCTTAAAATAAAATCTGAATTGAATACTATTTGTAATATTGAGATGATTTTAAGAAATTATTAAACAAATGTTGGCTATTTATGAGCTGACATTAAACCCGAGCAGATTAAACAGAGAACACGTAAGAAATGGAAAAGTATTCTGAGAATTATAGGATTAAAAGTTTTCATGCCAATAAATATGGAAAGGCATCATTAACAAGTTTGTTTAATTTTATGATAGAAGCTGCATGGGGGCACGCGCAAATTCTAGATTGGGGCTACGATAAGCTTCAAACTAACAACTTGTTTTGGGTTTTGTCACGAATGTACATTGAAGTTGAAAGATATCCTGATTGGCAAGAGGAGATAATTGTTAAAACATGGCCGGCTGGCACTGATGGTATGTTTGCGCACAGAAATTATAGGATTGAAACTACTGATGGTGACTTGATTCTAAAAGCATGCTCGTGTTGGTTAATTCTGGACTTAAATACTAAAAAAATCTTTTTACTTCGTGAATATCGTGATACTTTCCCTAAAGTTGAAAGTCAGGATCATTGCAGAGTGCCAAAGAAAGTAAAACCACCGGTTCATCCCGAAGAAATGAAATTCAATCCAGTGCTTTTTAGTGAGCTGGATGTAAACAAACATTTTAACAGTGTAAAATCTCTTGAGCGAGTTCTGGATGATTTTGGAACAGATTTTTTGGATGTAAATGAACCGGCAAAAATTGAAATGAATTATTTGAAAGAAGGGATGCAGGGAGATTCTCTTGCGTTGGTTCATCAACAAGTAAACGAACTTGAATATATCTCAGGAATTGTACGGGAATCAGATGGTATCGATTTGTTTGCAATGAATATAGAGTGGCGAAAAAGAAGCTAGTTGTTTTAAAATAAGATTTACTATTTCTCCAGCAATTTTATAATCGCATCAATTTTTTCCTCCAAAGGCATGTACCCATCTAGCCAATGAATGTTGGTGCCTTGTTTTTCCATTCTGCGGAACCAGGTCATTTGTCGTTTTGCAAATTGGTGAATTGCTGTTTCCAATCTACCAAACATTTCATCAAAACTTGTTTCACCAACCAAATGCTGAGTGAGGAATTTATATTCCAATCCATAATATGTGAGTTGGTCAGGAGTAAGACCGTTGTCCAGTAAAACCTGTACTTCATCGAGCATGCCTACTTCCAAGCGTTGTTTGAGTCGTTCGGTAATTCGTTTTCGACGACTTAAACGGTCATATTTCACGCCAATAACCAAACTATTTATTTTTGGAATCTCAGTTTCAGTTTCAGGGTGAAGCTTTAAGAATTCTTCAATTTCAATAGCACGAAGGGTACGTTTCTTATTTTCAAAGTCAGTGACGTTGTGCAGATCTGATTTATAGTTTCTTAAAATAGTTTCAAGTTCACCCAGACTTTTACTTTCTAATTGTTGTCTTAGTTCATCGTTTTTAGGGACCTGTATCAGCTTGTAATTCTTCAAAATAGCTTCTAAATAAAGTCCACTGCCACCACAAAGAACCGGAAAGTTTCCGCGTTCATTTATTTCAGCATAAGCTTTTAAGAAATCATTTTGGTATTCAAAAACATTGTATTCATAACCAGCATCAACAATATCAATTAGGTGATAAGGAATTTCCTTTCCATCAATTAAATAATCTTCATAATCTTTGCCCGTTCCCAGATCCATTCCCCGATAGACTTGTCGGGAATCTGCAGAAATCACTTCTCCGTTTAAACGTAATGCTGCATTTGTTGCCACTGCAGTTTTTCCTGATGCTGTTGGTCCTAAAATTGTAAGAAGCTGATATGTATTGTTTTCCATGAAGCTAAGTTTTGCCGATTTCAATTTTGCAATATAAAATGAAGCTGCTATGCAAAATAATGTATTTTTGTAACGCAAAACCAGAAAACATGGATTTTAAGCAAGAATATACTAAACGATTAAATGAATGTTGGCAGTTGATTGTTGAACCCAGAAAATTCTGGACTTCAAGAAAGGAAGCTGTTGTTGACTTTGATGTGCTAAAAAGTTTTTATCTGCCTTTGGTAATCTTGGTTGGTGTCGCAGTTTTTTTCGGAGAACTTATAAACAGTGCAGAATTTCTGTTTTCATATGCCATTTTTAAGTCTTTAAGGGAAGTTGCAGTTTATATCCTGCAGTTTTATGGTGCTGTTTATGTTACCAATAAGTTGATTTCCGGTTTTAAAGGAGAGAGAAATAAAGAATTGGTGACACAGATTGTTGCTTATTCGTTCTTCCCATTTCTAGTTGCATCGTTTATTACAGGATTGGCTCCCGGACTTTACGTATTAAGCATTGTTGGTTTATATGGAATATTTCTGTTTGCAATGGGTGTTCAATACTGTATTGTGCTCCCCGGAGAGTATAAGGCTCGATATATAATAATAACCATTTTGGTGAATTTTCTTATTTTCGCACTTTTGAATTTATTTAGTTGGAAATTATTACAGTTCTTTTACGCATATGGCGCATAAATCTACAAATATCAATATCAGGAATAAGAAAGCTTTTTTCGAGTATGAAATCATGGATCGTTTTGTTGCAGGAATCCAGTTAGTGGGCACTGAAATCAAATCGATCCGTAGCGGAAAGGCCAGTATTGTTGATGCTTATTGTCGGTTTAATCGGAGCGAACTGTATGTGGTTAGTATGAACATTTCGGAATACGATTTTGGTAATATTAATAATCATGAAGCACGCAGAGATCGTAAGCTTTTGTTGCATAAGAAGGAATTAATTAAGCTTGAAAAGAAGATCAAAGAAAGTGGATTGTCAATTATTCCACTCAAAATGTTTATTACTGATAAAGGTTTTTGCAAACTAGAAATTGGCCTTGGAAAAGGGAAGCGTACTTTCGATAAACGCGAAACCCTAAAAAAGAATGATGCACAACGAGATATCGATAGAGCAATGAAATTTTAATTGGTTCATTGTTTATTATTTAAGCCACCTTTTTTTTCCTTCATATTTTGTGCTTATTGCTTTTCTTCCTACAATTATCTTTAGTTGTGTATTCTAAATAAGAAGAATTCACATTTTCCACTTGCTTTCAGTTACCTGATTGTTGTAACTTGTATATTCAATTTATTAACAAAATAATTTTGTAATGAAAAAGAGTATTCTTTTTACCACAATTTTAATGCTTACAATAGTTTTTGTTCAGCCTGCTTTTGGACAACGATTTTTAAATAAGTTAAGTAAGAAAATAAAAGACAAAATTGAGAAGAAAGTAGAAGACAAGGTTGATGACAAGGTAGATGAAGAAGTTGATAAAACGCTGGATAAGGCGTTTGAAGGTGAGGAAGAAGCTGAAAGCAAATCAGGTGAAAATCGTGATCAGGAGCGTTTGCAAAAGTTTATGAAAGGCATTGGTATGTCAGGCGAACCTGTTCCAATTGCTGATAATTATTCGTTTGACACAAAAATTCAGATGCATATTGAGTCGTATAAATCCAATGGTGATTTAGACAATGAAGGCGACTTTGTTACTTATATGAATCCTGGCAATAAGAACTTTGCCTATGAATTTGTATCAGGTGATTATGGTGAGAAAGGGAAGGGGATATTTATTATGGATTTTAAAAATAAGGCCATGATTATCCTTTCTGATGACAAGGGTAAGAAAACTGGAATAGTAACAGGAATGGATTTGAATCTTGATCAAAACTGGGAAGAGGCATATGAAGATTTGGATGAAGAGGAAGTGAAGAATATCAATATGAATCCTTACCTGAAAAAAACCGGTCGAACAAAAACCATATCCGGATACAAATGTGTAGAATACAAATATGATAATCCAGATGATCATGTTGAATCGAATTTTTGGGTTAGCAAAGATGCTGACTTCAAAACCCGTGATTATATGAGTGCCATTTTTAAATCAGCTGCTTATTCCCGTGGAATGCCTTGGGGGTTTATAATGGAGACAAAGACTTTAAATACTGAAACTAAAGAGCGCTCTGTGATGAAAGTTACTGAGCTGGATGATAATGCAAATAAAAAATTTAGTTTGTCAGGTTATCAGGTTACCAATCTGGGGTCAATTAAAATACCAGAAATGCAGGAATAACAATCAACCACTACCTAATAAAGCAAAAGCTGTTCGTCATCTGACGGATGGCTTTTTTTGTTCTTACTTCTCAAACAACATTCCGTAATGTGGAATATTATCCTCCATATATTCATCAGTAACAATTACAAAGCCTAAATCTTCGTAAAACTTACGAAGGTATTTTTGAGCACTGATTTTAATTTTTTCAGCTCCCCATTTGGTTAAAATAAAAGTTTTGGATTCTTCCATCATTTGAATTCCAAGACCCGTTCCACGTTCAGACTCTTTTACAATAACCCTTCCAATAGAGCAGTAGGGAAACCTTGTGCCTGATTTCAAAATACGAGAATAAGCCACAATCTTGCCATCTCTTTTTATAAATTGGTGAACACCATCTTTATCTAAACTGTCCAGATCATTATAAACACAATCTTGCTCAACTACAAAAATTTCAGCTCGTAATTGGAGGATATCATAAAGCTCATCAAGAGTAAGCTCTGAAAAGTGTTTAAATTCAAAGTTCATTTTTAAAGTATGTTGTTTTTCAGAATCAATAATTATTACCCAATAAATTGTTTTAAATAATTCCGACTTGTGAGAATTGCTGTTATTATATCCTCAGGAGAACCTTCAAATGCTTTATCTTCTACTTCAATACATACAGATCCTCGGTAGCCAGTTGTTGTTAAAGCTGAAAAGAATTCACCCCATCGTACGTCTCCATAACCCGGAATTTTTGGAGAATGATACTCAAGAGGATGAGCCAATATGCCAACTTTGTTAAGCTTGTCTCTATAAATTTTCACATCTTTTAGATGAATATGATGAATTCGATCTTTGTAATCAAATAAAGGTTGTACCTCATCCATTTGCATCCATTTTGGATGGGAAGGATCGTAATTCAGTCCGAAGTTCGCACTTGGAATGATCTCAAACATTTTATCCCATATTGCAGGAGATATAGCCAGGTTTTTCCCGCCAGGCCATTCATCATTTGTAAAAAGCATGGGGCAGTTTTCTATGCCAATTTTGATGTTGTATTCTTCAGCAACCTGAACTATTGAAGGCCATCTTTCTTTGAAAACCTGTAAGTTTTCATCCACACTTTTATTATGGTCACGACCAACAAAAGTATTAACAACTGGGATGCCCAGTTTGGAGGCAGCAGCAATCATTTTTTTAATGTGATCAATGTAGATAGTAGCTTTTGTTTCGTCTGCATCAAGCGGGTTGGGATAATAACCTAAGCCGGAGATATAAATACCCTTTTCTTTCAAAAGTTTTTTAATTCGGATTACCGCATCATCATCAAGTGCATCAATGTCAATGTGTGTTATTCCTGCATATCTGCGTTCTGCTTTCCCCTTTGGCCAGCACATAATTTCAACACATTTAAACTCGTTGTTTGCGGCGAAGTCAATTACTTCTTCAAATGATTTATCTGCAAGTATTGCACTAACAAATCCAAGGTCTAGCATATTAATTTGATTAGGTTAATAGTTTGGTGTTTTGTTGTCAATATTATACGACTTCAATATTTTCCATGGGTATAATTGCTTCTCCTTTGTACCGAAGAAGGAGATTCGCAACGGCAAGGGTATCTTTTTCACAATAACGAATAATGCGATCAATATCATTTTCCTCATAGTAAACGCTGGCTACCTGGCTACCATCAATGTCATCTTTTGGAGTAGGGATATTAAAAGCAGCACAAAGTAAACTGAGTGATGTGTAATTTTTATAATCACCAAACTTCCAAAGCTGAAGGCTGTCCATCAGTTTATCTTTTACATCCCAGGGTTTCATGCCCGCAATATCCAAAATCTTAGGTAGGCGTAATCCGTTAATTAAAGTGCGACGCGCAATATAGGGGTAATCAAATTCCTGACCGTTATGGGCACATAGGCATTTGCCCGGACTTGCAGTGAACTTGTTCAGCATGTCATTAAAAGAAGAGAGCAGCTTTTTTTCATTGTCATCATAAAACGACTTCACCCTGAAAAAGCGTTCACCCATTTTCTGAGTTACAAAGCCAGCCGAGATGCAAATGACTTTTCCAAACTCGGCATAAATACCAGCACGTTCATAAACATCAGCTGCTTCCTGTTCTTCAGTTCGAAAGTAAGTCGATTTTTTATCCCAGAGTTTCTGAAATTCTTCAGTATTTTCACTTAAAGATGGATGTTGCGGAACGGTTTCAATATCAAGAAAAAGAACGTCTTCAATGTTCAGGTTATACAGCATGGTTTGTGAGGTGTTGTTTTATAAATTGAGAAAGAATCTGAATAGCTACTTTGTTGTCTCCACCTTGTGGTATAATTATGTCTGCAAAGCTTTTTGTTGGCTCAATAAACTGGATGTGGCTCGGGCGAACTGTTTCTTCATAGCGGCTTAAAACTTCCTGTATGTCACGATCCCGTTCAATAATATCACGCTTAATAACACGTGAAAGTCGCAAGTCTGAATCACAATCAACAAAAACTTTTATATCCATCATTTTTCGAAGTGAAGCATTTGATAAAACGAGGATTCCTTCAACAAGGACAATGGAGGTTGGTTTAACGGTTTTTGTTTTCTTTAACCGAGTGCAAGAGACATACGAATATTGGGGCTCTTCAATAATTTGTTCGTTTCTCAGCTGCGCCAAATGTCTCGCGAGTAAACCAAATTCAATCGATTCAGGATGGTCGTAATTGATTTTTTTACGTTCATCAATCGAAATGTGACTGTTGTCTTTATAGTATGAGTCTTGTGAAATAACGGCCACTTCACCCGGAGGCAACTGATCTATAATTTTATTAACCACAGTTGTTTTTCCTGCACCTGTTCCGCCAGCTATACCTATAATGATCATCTTGAATAATTTTTATCAAATATAAGGAACACAGCCGGAATAACGTTAATCTAAGAATCATTTGTGGAACAGAGCAAGGAAAGTATTAACTTCGCAGCAAGAAAAATTAACTCTAAATATTACAAATCATGATCAATCATGTTGTCCTTTTTAAATTGAAAGATTATCCGTTAGAAGAAAAGAAAATAGTTTTAGCTGAAGTGAAAGCTGCTCTTGAAGGTTTAAAGGATAAAATTGAACAACTTAAATACATTGAAGTAGGTTTAAACTACGAAACTGAAGCAAAATCGCATGATATTTGTCTGATCTCTCATTTCGAAAGTGTAGCAGATCTCGATGTTTATCGCGTTCATCCTGAGCATTTGAAAGTTGTTGATCTTGTAGGTAAGGTTGTGGAGACAAGAGCTGCGGTAGATTTTGACTTTTAGTAACTTAAAAATTACATTACAAATAATATAGAATGAAGAATTTATATCCTTTAAAATTCAAAGCCCAATATTTAGATAAAATATGGGGTGGACAAAAAATAAAAACTGTACTGAATAAAGACTTTGGGAGCTTACCTAATTGTGGGGAGAGCTGGGAAATCTCAGGAGTTCAAGGTCATGTGTCAGTTGTAGAAAATGGTTTTCTTGCAGGAAATACACTTGAAGAGCTAATTGAAATTTACATGGGAGATTTGGTTGGTGATGAAGTGTATGGAAAATTTGGCGTGGAATTTCCACTACTGATTAAATTCATTGATGCCAACGATCATCTGTCAATTCAGGTTCATCCGGATGATGAGATGTCGAAAAAACGCCATCAAGCATTTGGGAAAACTGAAATGTGGTATGTGCTGCAAGCTGATAAAGGGTCAAAACTGAACAGTGGATTCAATCAGGAAGTGGATCAGGAAAAATATTTGAAAAAGCTGGAAAGTAATGAGCTCACTGATATTCTGAATTTTGAGGAAGTGGATGAAGGCGATGTTTATTTTATGCCTGCAGGCCGTGTGCATGCCATTGGTAAAGGAATTCTATTAGCAGAAATTCAGCAAACATCTGACGTAACTTACCGCATTTACGATTACGATCGTCGTGACAATGATGGGAACGCCAGAGAGTTGCATACCGAGTTGGCTCTTGATGCAATCGATTTTGAGTTTCAAAAAAAATATAAGTCCGAGTATTCAAGTAAATTGAATGAAAGTAGCGAGATTGTTAAGTGCCCGTATTTTACAACCAACCTGCTTGAGCTTGATACAAAGATTGAACGAGACTTCTTTAAGTTAGATTCATTTGTGATCTACATTTGTTTGGATGGAGAAGTTGAGATTGAATATTTAGATGGAACTGAGAAACTAAAAAAAGGGGAGAGTATTTTAATGCCTTCTTCATTGGTTCAATTCTTTTTAAAACCATCAGGTTCAAAGGCGAAATTGTTAGAAGTACATTTATAAGTAGATCATGAAAATTAGAAATGCCCGCTTTGTAATAAGTAATACGGATCTGAATAAGTGTCCGGCACCAGATAAACCCGAATATGCATTCATTGGTCGTTCCAATGTGGGTAAATCTTCTCTGATTAACATGATCACCAATAATAAGAAGCTGGCAAAAACATCTACCAGACCTGGGAAAACACAATTGATTAATCATTTTATTATTGATGATTCTTGGTATTTGGTTGATCTTCCGGGTTATGGATTTGCTAAAGCTTCTAAAGGGGCAAAAAATAAGTTTCAGGAATATATTGTGCAATACATTGTAAACCGTAAAAATCTTTATTGCCTCTTTGTTTTGATTGATTGTCGTCTTGAAGCTCAGAAAATTGATATCGAGTTTATCAATTGGCTTGGAGAGAAACAAATTCCTTTTGCTCTTGTTTTTACAAAGACAGATAAAATTGGTAAGAATAAGCTGGAACATAACATTGCTGCTTACAAAAAAGAACTTTTAAAGCATTGGGATGAAGTGCCACCTTACATGGCAAGCTCTTCCCTGAATGGGAGCGGGAAAGAAGCAATTCTTGACTTTATTGAACAGAGTTTGTAAAAGTTCGAATTATCGAGAAGCTAGAAGTTTTCCAAATAAGCCGAGATCATTATTAGGAGATTTCACGTTAACTCGGGCTGTAATCCGCGGCATTCTTTAATCTCATATCAATGCTTTTTTTTATCTTGAATATAATGCTTAATTGTTTTTTTGAAAATAGATAATTTGGATGATATTTTTTAAGAATATATTAAAGAAATTTTTACCTTTGCGCGCAAATTCAAGCGGATAAAATTTAAATTCAACAAGATGGCAGAAAAGGGTCCTTTAAAGATTTTCACAGGAACAGCAACGAAGTATTTAACACCCGAAATTTGTAAAAGCATTGGTGTCGAACTTGGAAAATCTTCCTGCCCCGTATTTGCAGATGGAGAGTTTGAGCCTTGCTACGAAGAAACCATTCGTGGATCGCATGTATTCATCGTACAATCAACTTTCCCTCCAGCTGATCACTTGCTGGAACTTTTGTTGATGATTGATGCTGCTAAACGTGCATCAGCATATAAGATTATTGCTTGTATTCCTTATTTTGGATATGCTCGTCAGGATAGAAAAGATAAACCTCGTGTTTCAATTGGTGCAAAATTAATGGCTGATTTACTTTCAGCATCAGGGGTAGATCGAGTAATTACCATGGATTTACATGCGGATCAAATTCAGGGTTTCTTCAACGTACCTGTTGATCACCTTTTTGCATCAGCGTTATTTATTCCGTTTATCCAAAAAATGGGACTTCGTGATATTGTTATCGCATCTCCTGATGTAGGTGGATCTAAGCGTGCAAACACTTATGCAAAGATGCTGGGAGTGGAAATGGTAATTTGCCATAAGTCACGAGCGAAAGCAAATGTGGTTAATAATATGACATTGATCGGCGATGTACGCGATAAGGATGTGATTATTGTTGACGACCTTATTGATACTGCTGGAACAATTACAAAAGCAGCAGGCCTTATGATTAAAGAAGGTGCAAATTCTGTTCGTGCATTTGCAGCACACGGTTTGCTTTCTGGTCCTGCTTACGAACGAATTGAAGAGTCAGCTTTGCAGGAAGTTTATTTTACCAATTCAATTCCGCCTAAAAAGGAATCTAATAAAATTAAATACATCTCACTTGCCGAAGCATTTGGAGAAGCAATTAAGCGAGTTCATAATAACGAGTCTATTAGTTCACTGTTTTTTAATATTTAGTTGACTGATAGTTGAATGCATCATCTGGATTTTTGCAGGATATCAAAAAAAGACTTGCAGGATTTTAGATAAAAAATTTATATATTTGCACCGCTTTTTACATGACGGCAGTTATGTATGCTGTTTGCCCAATAAGGTGAAAAATAATTACACCGGAAGGGAGGGCTGAGTACCATAATTATTAATTAAAAATTTCTACAATGAAATCATTTGCTATTAAAGGATCTGTTCGCGAATTATTAGGAAAAAAAGAAACTAAAAAACTTCGTGCAGAAGACAAAGTGCCATGCGTACTTTATGGAGGTGAAGCGCCTATTCATTTTTATGCTGAGGCAGGTTCATTTCGTAATGTTATTTATACTCCAAATGTATTTTTAATTGATTTGGATATAGAAGGAACTACTTATAAAGCAATTATTCAAGACATTCAGTTTCATCCTGTAAAAGAGCAGATTTTACATATCGACTTCTTGAAAATTGATGAAGAGAAGCCAGTGAAGATTGATGTTCCAATTAGTGTTCACGGATATGCTGAAGGTATGCGTAGTGGAGGTAAATTAAAAGTAAACCTACGTCGTATAAGAGTAAAAGCATTAGCTAAAGATTTACCAGATAATATCGATATCGATATTACGAAGCTTGAACTAGGACAAAGTTTCAAAGTTAGTGAATTAGAATCTGACAAATTGGAATTTCTGAATACTAAATCGGTACCAGTTGTATCTGTTGTAATTACAAGGGCTGCTCGTGCTGCTGCAGGTGAAGAAGGAGCAGAAGGTACTGAAGGAACTGAAGGAACTGAAGCATCAGAAGGAACTGAAGCATCAACTGAAGAATAAAAATTATTTATTTTGAAATATCTGATAACTGGATTAGGAAATCCGGGTAAAGAATACGAGAACACCCGGCATAACATCGGGTTTAAAATATTGGACGCTCTTGCAGATGCGTCCAATATTGCTTTTAGCGATAAACGTCACGGCTTTGTTTCTGAGTTCAAGTTTAAAGGAAGGACGTTGATATTGCTAAAACCTACTACTTTCATGAATTTGAGTGGAAGGGCGGTCAATTATTGGCTTCAAAAAGAAAAAATCCCTTATGAAAATCTTCTGGTTTTAACCGACGACCTTGCTCTTCCATTTGGAACGTTAAGGTTGAGGGCAAAAGGTGGCGATGCCGGGCACAATGGTCTGAAGAATATTCAGGAGGCTTTTGGACGAAATGATTATGCCAGATTGCGTTTTGGTATTGGTGATGATTTTAGAAGAGGTCAACAAGTTGATTATGTACTGGATGAATGGACTAAAGATCAGACTCTTGATTTACCGCTTAAAATGGATACTTGTATTGAGATCATTAAAGGATTTGCAACCATTGGGACTTCAAGAACAATGAACCAGTTCAATAAACGTTCCTAAGGCATGGGAGATCAGTTTCGGGTAGATAAGTGGTTGTGGGCTGTTCGGGTGTTCAAAACCCGCAGCATAGCTACTGATGCTTGTAAAAAAGGAAGGGTGCAGATAGCTGACATGCCAGTAAAGCCATCACGTATTATTAAAGAAGGTGATGTTATAAAAGTCAAGAAACAGCCAGTTACCTATTCTTATAAAGTACTTAAGCTTGCAGGAAAGAGAATGGGGGCAAAATTGGTTGCCGATTTTATGAAGGATATTACTCCAGCTTCTGAGTTGGAAGTTCTTGAAATACAAAAAAATATGGGCTGGTTTCAGCGTGACCGCGGAACGGGCCGCCCAACCAAAAAGGATCGTCGGGAATTGGATGATTTCATTGAAAATGAATAGCTATGCTAATTGCACAAGAAAAACGGAAAACAAATATTGCTGAATACATCCTATACATGTGGCAGGTTGAAGATATTCTTCGTGCTTTAAATCTTGATTTGGACAAGATCAGCAGTCAGTTGGTTGCTCGTTTCCAGACTGATGATGATTTGCGTCTTGAGATTTTCAATTGGTACAAGAATCTTGTGCTGATGATGCAAAAGGAACAAATCACGGACAAAGGGCATATACAATTTTTAAATAATCAGATGAGCGATTTATATCAGTTTCATTTGAGTTTGTTGCAAAGCCCTAAAGATCCTGGATATTCTCAATTATTTCAGTTTGCTCAGCCTGTCATTGAAGAGTTCGGTCAGAAAAGTAAAATGGAAGAAGAGAATGATGTTCACGTTGCGCTTCAGTCGCTTTATACAATTATGCTATTAGGGCTTCAAAAGAAAGAAATCACACCTGAGACAAAACAGGCCATGAGCCATATAACTAAATTTGTTGCTCATCTTTCTAGCCGTTATCAGAAATTTGAAAAAGGAGATTTTGAACTGTAGTCAAAGGCATCACCAAAATGTCTGGGCGAGTTTAAATGAAACGATCTTTATACTCCGGTTCAGGGATCATACAGCGATTATATTTTCCAAACCATCGATATCTGTTTCTGGCGACCCAGTCGTAGAATTGATTACGGTATTTTTCAGGCAAGCCATAAAATACTTGTGCAATGTGAAAGATTCCTCCAAGCTTTTTAGCGATTTTAAGAGATGCTTCTGCTTTTGAATAGTAGCAGCCTTTTTCAATCAAAATAATTGAGTCTAACTGTTCCGGAATTGAAAGCTTAGTTCTCCAGAAAATACCTGTTTCGCTAGTTATCGGGCTGAAAATAAATTTCTTTCGACGATCAAAGCGTAGGATAAACTTTACAGCTCCATTGCATAAATGACAATAGCCATCAAATAGTAGCAATGTTTTTCCGGCAGGAATTTCCATTATTTGTTGTTTTTGAAGTCTCTGATCACTCCATCAGCCATCCAGTTAGCAAGTGCTTGTCTGTTATTTTCTTTAAGGAATCGTTGTTGGTCACGATTGTGGTTGATGTTTCCCAATTCAATAAAAACTGCAGGAGGGTAAGAGTATTTCAATACATATAAGTTACGTGCAGAAACGGTACCGTGATAACCACGATTTGGCTGGTGTTTGTCGTATTTTGCTTTAATTGTATTTTGCAGATTTAAAGCCATCTTTTTCCCAGTTTTACTTCGTTTGTCATAGTAGAAAAACACATCAATATTTTGTCGTTTACTTCGTGAATCTACATGTGTAATAATAAGTCGCTGATGTTTTCCTTTGTGTTGGATGTATAACTTATTTACTGCATCTTTTCTTTGTCTCAAACGGCTAGTATGTCCTCGTGGGATTCTCAAATTTGGATAGCATCGTTCATCTTTGTCGGGCTTTAAAAAACTTGCATCCCGGATGCCATCATTATTATCGCGGATAATCATATAAACCAAAGCGCCATGTTCAATTAGTTTACGAGCCAGTCTTAATGTTACGTCATAAGCGTATTCATCTTCGCATAAGATGTGACTACCATATTTCCCCACAGCCCCCGGATCCGGTCCTCCGTGGCCACTTATTAAGTAATAAACAGAACCATTTAATTGGTTGTCAATCCTCGGAACTTTCTCATATTTCTTTCCGAAGATAGAATAAGCAGTTCCTCCTCCATTATTTGTAGTTGAAGCTGAACTTTTTGCAACAGGGAGTTTGTAAGTTCTACCAGAATAAAGGCTGTTGTTATTCCCCAGATTGGCTTTATTTAATACTATAAACGTATTTAAATGCTCAGAAGCAGATAGCCCATGCCTTTTTAAAAGGCTGTAAATACCTTCTCCTTTTAAAGCTTTAGTCGTTTGGTAATTCTGGGCAAAAATAGATTGTCCAGCAAAAAACAAAATGAATGTGAAAAATATATAGAATTGGCGTTTGAAAATCCTTAACTTTATGTGCTCCATGTATCGAAACCTGTTTTTATAAGAACGAAATCGTTTTTTTATTGTTTAAAATTTATTTGATTTAAGCTTAAAACTGGGATAAAACTATTTCTAAATATTGAAAAATAAAAACGGATGAGAAAATCATTATTCATCATTTTCATTCTATCACTACTTATATCCTGTCAGTCACAGCTATTTATAAGTAATATTATAACTGAAAATATTTCTAATAGTCCATCAGATTATTCGCCCGATTCTATAATTGTTAGCTTGGTTGAGCCATTTAAGAGTGATTTGGAAGAAGATATGTCGCGAATAATTTCTACTGCACCCGAAGAGATGTTTAAACAAAAACCAGAAAGTAACCTGATAAATTATTTGTCGGATTTGTTATTGGAAGAAGGTATTCGATATTGTAGAAAGCAAGGATTTACATTTCGGCCACAGGTTGCCTATGTAAACTATGGGGGAATTCGTTCCTCTCTGCCGAAAGGACAAATTACTGTTGGTAATATATATGAGTTAATGCCTTTTGAAAATGAATTGGTTGTTCTTGAAATTTCAGGAGAGGATCTTCTTGCATTTGCCGGGCAAATTGCTGATTGGGGAGGAGATGGTGTATCTGGAATTTCTCTGGGTATTAAAGACGGAAAAGTTGAGTCATTAAAAATTGAAGGAAAAACCCCAGTACTTTCAAAAAGCTATTATTTAATTACCAATGACTATGTTGCCACAGGAGGTGGAGGTATGAAATCTTTGGCGAATCATAAAAAAAACATTAAAACAGGAATAAAAATAAGGGATCTGATTATTTCAAACATGGAACAAGATTATCAGAGTGGTATAGAAATCAGCTCTTCAAAAGATGGGAGGGTTTATTTTGAAGAATAATCGTAGGCAGTTTATACAAAAATTGGTTGCATCATCAGCGGGATTGGCAATGTTTAACTTCCCTGAAGAATTATTTGCGAAAGAAGATTTTACTCAATTAAGTATTCTTCATACAAATGATATTCATTGCCATATTGATCCTTTCCCAGCAGAACACAAATATTATAAAGGAAGAGGTGGAATGGCTCGTTTGTCGGCTCTAGTAAAGCGTATAAAGGCTGAAAATCCGAATACCTTACTTTTTGATGCTGGAGATATGTTTCAGGGTACACCATACTTTAATTACTACAAAGGTGAACTTATGCTGAAGGTGATGTCAGCAATGGGATATGATGCTTCTACAATTGGGAATCATGAATTTGATAATGGTATTGATGGGATTCTTAAACCTATAGATCATGCGAACTTTCCATTTATTTGCAGCAATTATGATTTCTCACAAACCAAATTGTATTCAAAATCTTTGGAGCATATTGTTTTCAGACAAAATGGGATAAAAGTTGGAGTTTATGGTTTGGGTATTGAACTTGATGGATTGGTTAGCCCTCATAATTATGAGGGAACTATTTATAATGATCCGATAAAGACTGCTCTTAGAAAAGAATCATTTCTGAAGAATGAAAAGAAATGTGATTTGGTTGTGTGTCTTTCGCATTTGGGATTTTCGTATAAAGAAAATAGAATTTCAGATAAAGTATTAGCTTCAGAAACACACAATACTGATTTAATTATTGGAGGCCATACTCATACTTTTTTAGATGCACCTCTTGAACTTAAAAATGCCATAGGTAATAGAGTTTTGGTTAATCAGGCAGGATGGGGTGGCATGATGCTTGGGAAAATTGATTTCATTTTTGATCGATCAAAAAAAGAAAGCCCAGTTGTCTTTGCTCAGAATTTAACTTCTACATAGTGAAACGTTACCAACTTATTTTTTTATCACTATTCAGTGCTTTTTTGTTAAGCTCTCCTTGGCTTGAAATTTTGCCGGGTTGGATATTGTTTGTCGCTTTTTTGCCTTTGTTAATTATTGAGGATCAGTTGTCACAACAAAAAGCGAGCAATAAATCAATTGTCTTCTTTGGCTATGCTTATCTTTCTTTTTTGATATGGAATGCATCTACTTGTTGGTGGATTATGCATGCTACGCTGGTTGGGATGATTTTAGTTGTCTTTCTAAATGCATGTTTTATGGCAATGGTTTGGTGGCTGTTTCATTCTTTTAAAAGAATTTTTAATACTAGAGTTTCAGGATTGGCATTGATTACGATTTGGCTGGCTTTTGAATATGTACATCATTATTGGGATATTGGATGGCCCTGGCTCACCTTGGGAAATGGTTTTGCTAATCATGTTAAAATGATTCAGTGGTTTGAATATACCGGAGTGTTGGGCGGTTCTTTGTGGGTGTTGCTGGTCAACTTGATCTCTTTTCGGTTGTATAAATATTTTTTTAAAGATGATAGATTAGAGCTGATAAAACAAGCTGTTATCGTATTCCTTCTTATTTTAATTCCAATAGTTTATTCATGGTGGATTTTCTCTTCATATAAAGAAAAGGGTAAGCGAATTGAAGTTGTTGTCCTTCAGCCAAACATTGATCCTTATACTGAAAAGTTTGAATCAATTTCGCCGTTTGAACAAATAGCTCGTTTAATTGAACTGACTGATTCATTAGTGACAGAATCAACTCGTTATGTGGTTGCGCCAGAGACTGCAATTCCTCCCGTTTGGGAGAATGATAGTTTGGCGAGCCATCAGTATATTATTCCATTTAAAGAAATGATTGATCGTTATCCTAATCTTCAATTTATTGTTGGTGCAACTACTCGCAAATCATTCCATCCCAACGAAGAAATGCCGGGCACTGTTCGAAAAGATGTAGATAAGGATTTGTACTATGATGTATATAATTCAGCACTTCAAATTGATAAAAGGACTGAAGTTCAGATTTATCACAAAAGCATATTGGTTAGTGGAGTAGAGAAAATGCCTTTTAGCAAATATCTGTCTTTTATTGAAGATTATATTATTGATCTGGGTGGTACTACGGGGAGTCTTGGCAGTCAGTCAGAACCGTCAGTTTTCAACGGACTAGACAGTGTTGTTATTGCTCCGGTTATTTGTTATGAGTCCGTTTTTGGTGGATATCTCACAAAGTATGTCAAGAAGGGAGCTGAACTAATTTTTATTATTACGAATGATGGATGGTGGAAGGATTCCCCAGGGTTTAAGCAACATTTCTCATATGCCAGGCTGCGTGCCATAGAAACCAGAAGAAGCATTGCCAGATCGGCGAATACTGGAATATCTGCGATTATTAATCAACGTGGTGAAGTTATTCAATATACAGATTGGGGAGTGAAAACTGCAATGAAAGGAGAAGTTAATACCAATAATGAACTTACCTTTTATGTGCGATATGGTGATTTTATTGGCCGTATAAGTTCTTTTATGGCGGTTATGCTGATCTTGTTTTTGATTAGCCAGAGGGGAATAATGAGAAATAAAAAAAATCCGCACTAATCCGTTTGTGCAAAATCCCTGATTTAAAGGATTTGAGTGCCGAATTGGTCAGACTTCCATCGGTAGATAAACTACTCACTCCAATAAATTGAAGCTACAAGGCCTGTCTTTACAATTCAAAAGCTTTCTCGGTTCAATATAAACTGTTGAATTTGCCAAATATGAATTAATGCGGACAATATCTTTTTTAAAGAACGTTTTCTGTCATCAAATATATATTCAATCGTGCTACCTTCCAAGTAAAATCAGCGTTTTAAAAACATTTTTGAAATATCTGCCTGATTTATAGTTAGATTCAACGGTCCTATGATTTGATGTAAAACTTTATTGAAATTTCTTCGTAAAAATGTCATTGAAACCCTTATTAACATTGTTAATTCCATATAATCTGCGACTTGCATACTTCGATTAAAAAAACCTTCATTTTTTTGCAATAATAATTTTGCGAAAGCGAAAAGTAGTTCTATATTTGCACGCACATTCAGAGGAGCTAAATTATAAAGCTCCAACGTTCTATTAAGACATTAAGAGGAGAATTATTTAGTCACAATATTTCTGGAGAGATGGGTGAGTGGCTGAAACCACCAGTTTGCTAAACTGGCGTACCCCGCATGGGGTACCGGGGGTTCGAATCCCCCTCTCTCCGCATAAAAATATTTTTCGGGATGTAGCGCAGCCCGGTTAGCGCACCTGCTTTGGGAGCAGGGGGTCCCAGGTTCGAATCCTGGTATCCCGACCAATTGAATATCAAGGAGTTAGACGAAAGTTTAGCTCCTTTTTTATTTAGCATGGGTACAACATAGGTACAACAAAATCGACAAACCAAAATCACCAAAAGCAACCAAATATTAAGTTGATTTCAATGTTCTTCAACATTCGGGCAGACAAATCATACCAAATGAGGGTAAATTGAACGCCAACCCCGATTTGCATTTGATTTCATCTGTTTGATTTCCTAATTTTAATGCACTAATTATCAATGCCATTGAAAAAAGAAAGAGGTAGTGATAATTGATGGGATTTATGCTCAAATGCATTTAAATGGAAACAATTATTCGGAAATCAGGACTACTATTATTTCTACTCAATCAAAAACTGAGGAGGTTGTTTCATGTACGGGTTTTACGAAACCACAATACAACAGTTCTGTTTATCCTGCTTGTATGTTTAATCGTTTTGTTGATTGGCTTTTGGGGAATGGGATTTTCGATAGATAGAATTCTTATTTACTCAACGGTTTCCACAATTATTTTGTTTCTGGCTTTACTTCTCGTTGGTTCATTATATGAAGTAAAGAGACTTAAGAAAGATTCACTTGATAATTATTTTCATTTCAACCGAAGCAACGTAAACGGTATTTTACTTCAGGATTTAGGATTCTCTAATAATGAGATTGAAAATTTAAACCTGGTTCTCAATAATCTTCAGCAAAAAAACAAAATCGATTTTATAATGATATCCGATAATCGAAAGGCTTCTGATTATAAAAAATTATTACGAATTCTTCACTTATTGATTGATGGTGGTATTAATGATTTTAAAAAGGAGCGCAAAGAAAAACTCTTTAAATTTATCGAATCTACTTTCACTTTAAATGGTTCAAGTGTCAATCGAGCGAGTTTAAACTCGCGGTTTTCAGAGTGGGTGAATGAAAGTGAAACGGAATTTTCTGAAAATCTGAAGCCTTTTCAAAACATTCTTTCCTGACAGAAGGTATTTCTCCCGTAATTTACCCGTAATTCAAATTACCGTCTTGATTGACAGATATATGCACCTATATATTTGCTGATGAATTTTATACGCATCAAGCGTCATTTATCAACAAATAATATAGCGATATGGAAAATCAAGCAATTGTTTCAAAACAAGTTCTGAGCGAACTCAAGCAGATTAAAAACCTGCTCTTCGAAAACAAAACAGTTTTAAATGTGGAAGAGTTAGCCCAATATACCGGGCTGTCGAAAAGCAAAATCTACAAACTGCTTAGCAAAAAGCTAATCCCGACCGGGACAAACGCCAACATCAGGCAAAAGTTTTTTTACAAAGAAGACATCGACCAGTGGTTAATGGGAGTATCAAAAGAAGAACTGGAAGTCGAAGAGGAATTTAACCAACTTCTTTCCCGGAACAGGAAGTATTAATTCATAATTGAATCTGTTATGAGTGATATGCAATACATACGTGTAGGCACTTCGTATTTCAAGAAAGTAAAAGCACCAACAATTTCCGGTGACTTTAACGAAATCCTTGTCTCTTGGAACATTGATACCATAAAGCAGGATTACGGAAAAACGTTTATCGCGGACATTCCTAAATACGATGGTTTTACTTGTATTCCCAGCCATACCAATTTCCAGCAGATTTGTTCCGGTTTTTACAACAAGTATTCGCCTTTGAATAATAAACCCAAAAACGGTTCAATTGAGGTTTCAAAGCTTTTTGTGAAGCACATTTTTGGCGACCAGATTGAGCTGGGTTTGGATTATCTGCAATTGCTCTATCAAAAACCAGTTCAGATTTTACCCATTCTTTGTTTGGTGTCAAAAGAGAGGTCAACCGGGAAAACAACTTTTCTGAAGTGGCTAAAAACCATCTTTGAAAACAACCTGACGTATTTGACCAACGATAGTTTTGGAAGCCAGTTTAATTCAGACTGGACAAACAAACTTCTGATTTGTATCGATGAAGTTCTATTTAATAAAGAAGAATTGACCGAGCGTATAAAATACCTGAGTACAACCAACTACAACAAGTTGGAAGCAAAAGGAAAGGATAAAATTGAAGCGGAATTTTTTGGGAAATTTATTCTCTGTAGCAATAACGAAGACAACTTTATAAAAATAGATGCAGCTGAAGAACGGTTTTGGGTCAGGAAAATCACAAAATTTTCTTCGGAAGACACTCACCTACTTCAAAAGTTGATTGCCGAGATTCCTGCCTTTCTGTTTTTCTTGAATAATCGAAAATTATCAACGCCAAACCATACCAGGATGTGGTTTACTCCATTGCAAATCAGAACCAAAGCTTTACTCAATTTAATAAAACACAACCGCAGTCGGGTTGAAAAGGAGCTTGCCAATATTCTAATAATGGTAATGGAAAAATATGATTTAGGAGAAATCGATTTTTGCCCCCTGGATGCCATGTATGCGGTTAACCAAACAAGGGTAAAAACTGACCTTACCCAAATAAGGCGATTACTGAAAAACGAATGGAGAATAACTCCCAAAGAAAACTCACTTACCTATGAAAAATTTACCATCTGGAACAAGGGAGACATTACTCGTGAAACTAATACAGGAAGATACTACACTGTAAAAAAGGAATTTTTACTTATGAATTATGATGAATCGATGAGAGAGTAATCTATTCTTCTAATAATCAAAATAATAGATACTCATCAAAAGCTCATCATAGTCTCATCAAATTTAAAAATGATGAGAAATACAAATAATAAAAATGATGAATTGATGAGAAAACGATGTAGTATAAGTAATTGATTATCACATACAATAAGACATGTCTCATCAAATCATCAAAAAATATAGAGGAATACCGCTCATGAAAAAAGAAAAACTACAATGCGATACTGCACGTGAAATTCCGATAGTGGAATTTCTGAAAAACAATGGATTTACACCTCAAAAAGAAAACCATAAAGAAGCCTGGTATTTAAGTCCGATTCGAAAAGAAAATACTCCATCTTTCAAAGTCTCAAAGATTTTAAACCGGTGGTACGACCATGGTTTGGGAAGAGGTGGAAATGTAATTGATTTAGTTGTTGAGTTAAATGGCAATTGCAATGTTCAGAAAGCTTTGCTGATTCTCGATAAAAACACGCCATCTTTTTCTTTTCTACAGCAAAATACTTTTGCAGTGTTGAAACCAGAAGATGGAATAAGGATTGAAAAGGTTTTATCGATACGACATCCTGCCCTGCTCAATTATTTATTGCGTAGAAAAGTCAACCCGAAAGAGGTAGGAAAATTCGCAAAACAGGTTCAATATTCGTTTAAAAATTCAACCTACTTTGCTATCGGGTTAGAAAATATTTCAGGTGGCTGGGAGCTACGAAACCCATATTATAAAAATGCCGCCGCCCCGAAAGATTATTCTTACTTCTCTACTTCAAAACAATTATTGAGTGTTACCGAAGGGATGTTTGATTTTTTTAGTTTGCTAACGCTTTACCAAGAGCTGCCGAAAAAATCTGATTTTCTGGTTTTGAATTCTGTTTCGTTTGTGAACCGGATAAAAGATATCCTGCCGAATTATTCTAAAGTGAACCTGTATTTAGACAATGACCTTTCAGGTAAAAAAGCTACGAAACAGTTATTGGCAGACTTTCACAACAGTGTTGACATGTCTGCAATTTATGAATTCAAAAAAGATTTAAACGAACAGTTAATGGCTCGGAAGCAACGGCAGCGGAGGTTTTAGCGGTTAGCTATTTCAAGAGGTGCCAACGTTGCACTTTTGGCATCTCTTGCTTTGCTCCCAAGCTCGCAAAGAAGAAAAAATCCCATTTAAAGTTTAATGCTTAAATATTTTCAATTATGAATGTACGCACAAAATATATATCATTCAGGGTAAGCCGTTCCGAGAAGAAAGCCATTGCCCTGGCTGCAAAAGAATGCAGTGTCAGTACCAGCGAATTTTCACGACGGGCTGCCTTGAGCATGAAAGTCACTTTGCGATTTTCGCCGGAAGAATTGGAAGTTTACAACAACCTCCATGCTTATCATCGGAATTTTAAATCCATTGGTAATTTGATAAAAAGCAAACACTTCCATAAAAATGATATGGTTTTGTATGAACTGGAAGAAGTGATTAAGCTGATTAAAACACACCTCGGAAAATTTGAGCAATGATTGGAAAAGCACAAAGCATATCTCATGCATCTAATGCTATCGATTATGCCATGGAGAAAAAGGATGCTATTGAAATTAGTCGAAACAAAGTAGCTGGCGAAAACGGAAAAGAAATTTCAAAAGAATTCCGTGTGTTTCAGAACTTGAATGCACGTTGCCAACGAAATACAATTTCGTTTGTTCTTAGCCCGTCTATTCCGGTAGGGAAACAGCTAACGAATGAAGATTTCAAAAATCTTTCGGATGATTTTCTTTCCAGAATGAACCTGAACGAAAACCAGTCGATTACATTTTTGCATTGCGATGAAACCCACCGACACCTACACATTTTTGTGAACAGGATTGATTACAACGGGAAAGCATATAAAGACCATTTCATAAGTAAAAAGGCGCAACGTATTGCCGAAAGTATGGCAAAAGCCAGAGGCTTTAAAACTGCCAAAGAAATACAAATAGAAAAAGAAACGCGCCTTCGAGAGCAGATAAAAGAAGCACATAGTAGAATAGTGCAGCAGAATCCACGCAATATTTTTGAATATGCTGAAATGATGCAGCACCTTGGCATTCGTTGCCACTTAAAGCAAGCCTCGGATGGTAAAGTCGTTGGGCTAAAATTTCATATTGGAAAAGAATCCATTAAAGCCAGTTCGGTAGACCGTTCGTTAAGCGCTGCCCGCTTACAAAAGGCAATTCGACAAAACTTTGAGTCCCATATTCGGTACAAGAACCGATACCAGAAGAATACTATTCAACCACGTAAAAACAAATTCAGAATTTAAGCTATGAGAAAACAATTATCGCAACAAAAGCTACTGGAGATTTTAGTTCACGAAATTGATATGCTCCGGGAAACAAGCAAAAATATCAACGAAATTGCACCGGAAATTGCCCGACAGCTTGAAAAGCTAAAAACAACCGGAGTTAAGACCACATTAAATACAGAACGCCTTGAATGGCTTTTGGCGAATCACGAGAAGAAATTAGAGAAGAGTGTTGTTATTCCGAAGTGGTTCTTGCTTTTGATGGCTTTAGTGATTGTATGGTTGCTGATTCAAAACATATGGCTCTAAGTAATTTTCAAAAATAAATCTTTTGCTGATTAATTGTACATTGATTGTTATCTTCTAATGTTATTGAAATTTACATATTTTTTGCTTACACTTAGGCGATAGTATAAGCAAATTTCAACCGATTTCCAATCCAACAACAGATTTGCATCATTGGAAAGAAAATTAAGTCTTTTGATAAATGCAGTTGTTTGTTTTTATTAGTAGTTTTGGCAGTAATCATGGATTCACTAACTAACGAGTTAATCGAATTACTAAACAAAAAGCAGGAAGCAGCTTTCGAAGTTGTTTTTAGTTTATATTATCCTCGTTTGGTTTATTTTGCAAAAGAGTATGTAGCACACGAAGATGCAAAAGGACTGGTTCAGGAAGCATTTATCTCCTTTTGGGAAAAGAATCCTACAGTAATGAGTGAAGCTCAACTTCAAAGTTATTTGTACACCAGCGTAAAAAATAATTGTTTAATGCGCCTCCGGCACGAAAAGGTAAAAAAACGTTTTGACGTGAACGCTGCAGCCAAGATGCAAAACCGGGTTTATTTTTCGGCTTTGGAGCTATTGGATACTTCGGTTATTTCATTTCAGGAAATAGAAACGATTATTGAAAAAACACTGGCTGGTTTGCCTCCTCGCTGCCGCGATATTTTTATACTAAGCCGTTTTGAGGGGAAAAAGAACCAGGAAGTTGCTGACGATTTAAATATTACAGTAAAAGCTGTTGAAGCTCAAATTACTAAAGCACTCAAAGTTTTTAGGGTAGCCCTTAAAGATTTTCTTCCATTGCTTGCTTATCTTCTTATTAAATAACTAATGTTGCGATGGACTAAAGTCCTGATATTATTGATTTGTTATTTAAATCCGTTCACTAAAGTGAACGGCAAAGGATAGAATCTTTAGCCAGTATGAGGATTTGACAATATCCTTTGCCGTTGGCTTTAGTTTTTTGACTAAACTGCCATTGCCCCCCATATTTATTTTGCTACCCATAGTAATTTGCATTGCCTTTGAAAAATTAATTACTTGATTGGTTATTGCCTTTGAAAAATTAATTTAATTGAGTATTATTGCCTTTGGAAAATTAATTCATACATGTATTTAGAACGAAATATAGATAGAGAATTGCTTCAATGGAAAATAGAAGCCAATCGAAAACCATTATTGGTTAGAGGAGCAAGGCAAGTAGGGAAATCTTCATCAATAAGAAAATTGGGAGAAAGCTTCGATTCATTTTTGGAAATTAATTTTGAAGAACATAAAAATGTTCATTCTCTTTTTGATGGAAATTTAACTCCAGCGGTTTTATGCGAGAATTTGTCGGTAATGTTCGATATGGAAATAATCCCAGGTAAAACTTTACTATTTTTAGATGAGATTCAAACGTGTATTCCGGCAATTTCATCGTTGCGTTTCTTTTATGAAAAAATGCCTGAATTGCATGTTGTTGCAGCGGGGTCTTTATTGGAATTTGCTTTGTCTGAAATTCCTTCTTTCGGTGTAGGACGAATTCGTTCAATATACCTGTATCCTTTGTCTTTTGATGAATTTCTTATTGGATTGGGACACGAGAAGCTTTTGGAAGTTAAGCGTAGGGCAAATCCCCAAAATCCCCTTGCACTCCCAATTCATGAAAAATTGCTGGATTTATTAAAAAAGTTCCTGGTTATTGGTGGAATGCCAGAGGTGGTCGAAAAATATGCAAGCCAAAATGATTTGAGGGGATGCCAAAGAGTACTGGATGATTTAATTGTTTCGTTACGTACCGACTTTGCTAAATATAGGGATAAAGTCTCATCATTCCGTATTCGTGAAGTTTTTGAATCAGTCGTACGCCAATCGGGGGGCAAATTTGTTTATAAAAAGGCTTCGCAGAAATTAAATATTCACCAAATCAAGGAAGCTCTTGAATTGCTGATTATGGCGGGTCTTGTAATCCCGGTAACCCATACTTCGGCAAATGGCATTCCATTGGGGGCAGAAGTAAATCTGAAAAAAAGGAAAATGTTATTGTTGGATACCGGTATTTTTCAACGATTAATGCAACTAGATATTTCGGAATTACTCTTTAGTGAAGATTTTAAATTGGTGAATAAGGGAGGTATTGCAGAACAGTTTGTTGGTTTAGAGATATTAAAAAATGCTTCATGTTACAATCAAACTGATTTGTTCTATTGGCATCGTGAGGCACTGAACAGCAATGCAGAAGTTGATTACCTTATTCAGAAACAAAATGATATTGTGCCTATTGAAGTAAAGTCAGGTATAAAAGGTTCGATGAACAGCATGTTTTTGTTTTTAAACGAAAAGAAAGCAAAATATGGTTGTCGCTTATCATTGGAAAACTTTTCCGAATATGAAAATATTAAAGTGTATCCGCTTTACGCATTTGCAAATAGTTTAGATTAAGATTTCGCATATTTGAAAATAGGTTTTCTATTCTTTGCCGTCCCATTTATGGGACGGATTTCAAAATGACACGCATGGCTGGGGCTTTAGCCCAATTTGCTGACATTAAGGGCTGAGCCCATTCTTTCATATGCTATTCTTGTCCGTTGGCTAAAGCCAACGGCAAAGGATATTCTCGTTTTTACATAGCCTGTTCAGCCAACGGAATTGAGAACAACAACTCAAGCCGGGCTTCAGCCCTTAATCCTTTCAAAATTATATTTCTTTAAAAATAGATCAACCTCTTCATCCCATGTCAATTTTTTATGGTGCTCATCTTGGTTCTTAATATATTTCCGAACCCTCTCAACATGTGAGTGACTCACAGAAACAGCAAAATAATCATCCTGCCAATTAAACTTGTTTGGCATTGTATTCATCTTGTTTATCCAATGTGAGCTTTCCCCCTTTAACTGTTGCATAACTTCTGCAATGGTTTGTTTTCTTCCCAGGTTGATCAATGCATGAACATGGTCTTTGTGGGCATTAATGTAATCGAGAAATATTCCTTTCTCTTTAGCTTGTTCTCTAAAATGCGACAAAAGTACCGGGCGGAATGAATTTGAAATGGTGTTATCCCTGTTTTTTGTGCTCCAAACACAATGCAACCAGATTTTCGTGTATGACATGTTGGTTAATTTTTTGATTAGGTAAATGTATAAATAATGGACTAAAGTCCTGTTTTTGGTTGTTGTTCTCTAGTCCGTCCTATGAATGGGACGGCAAAGGATACAGTTAATAAATACAAGGCTTTAATTTTATCTTTTGCCGTTGGCTTCAGCCAACGGATCAGGAATTAACAACACAATCGGGCTTCAGCCCTTAATCTTTTCAAAAACTCAGCTTTTTCAACTAAATTCAAATAAAAATAAAAATCAACATAGGGTATATTCAATTTCAGGCATTATACCATTAACAAATTTATAATGGACAAGGAAAAGGTGATAGAAAGAATTTCAAAAGGGGAGCGATTAACAGACTCAAAGGAGCTGTTAAACTGGGTGGAGGAATCTGAAGAAAATCAGAAAGAGTATATCCGTTATAAAAACCTTTGGGCATTGTTGCAAAGAGGGAAAGAGATGGAGCCTAAGCACATCGAAGGGTTCTGTCGCATTAATTAGTCCAACTTTCAACAATTGCTAATTTTACCTTTTGACTAAAACTTAGATTTGATGTTTAAACACCACCGTTATCCGAAAACAATAATACTTCAAGCCGTTTATTTCAAATTGAGATTCACATTGAGTTATAGAGATGTTGAAGAACTGCTTTCAATAAGAGGAATAAAAGTTGATCACTCTACTATTCAGAGATGGGTTTATAAATTTTCACCTATAATTGAAGCAAACATGCACCGAAGGAAACGGCAAGTGTGTAATAGCTGGAGAATGGATGAGACTTACGTTAAGGTTGGTGGAAAAGATCGATACTTATATAGGGCTGTAGATAAATTTGGAGATACAATAGATTTTTTGCTAACCAAGCGAAGAATGAAGGGATCTGCTCAAAAGTTTCTAAATAAAGCCATTGGTAACAACGGTGCCCCACGTGTAATAAACATTGATAAGAGCGGTGCCAATAAGCAAGGCATTCGAGTCTTCAATAAACGAAATTTTAAGAACGTGAAATGGAGGCAATGCAAGTATTTGAATAACATTGTGGAGCAGGATCATCGCACTATCAAAAGACGAATAATAATCAGTACCGGTTTCAAGGAGTTTGAGTCTGCACAGCGAACTCTAGCCGGAATTGAAATAATAAATATCATTAGAAAGAATCAGATTATTGATTCCAAATCCACTACGTACAAAACTTTTAATTCTTTAGCTGCTTAATCTTTGGGCACGGAGATTTTAAATATCAAGTTTAATTAATGCGACAGAACCAGAAATCGGTTCTGTCGCATTAATTAATCCAATTTTCAACAATTGCTAATTTTACCTTTCAACTAAAACTTAGATTTGATGTTTAAAGATCACTGTTTCCCAAAAACTGTCAGATTCGATAATCAATAATTCAGACCATTTTGTTTTCTTACAAGTTGATTTTTTAAAATCCATACAAAAGTGTCGTTCTGGTTCGACAAATTATTTATACTTTTGTCGTATTAATTCGACAGAAATGAATGTATTATTAGAATTTCAGGAAAATTTGCTTCGTCCTGTGAAAAATGATTTTAGAAGGTATTTGCATGAGAAGATCAATTGGGATCAACGGATGATCGGAATAAAAGGTCCACGTGGTGCAGGGAAAACGACTTTGATGTTACAACATCTTAAGTTTGATTTGGAAATGAGCTCTTCAGCTTTGTACATTACTGCTGATCATACCTGGTTCTATAACCACACTTTATTGGAAACAGCTAGTGATTGGTACAAGCAAGGTGGAAAAATATTATTTATTGATGAAGTTCATAAATATTTAAATTGGTCGGTAGAGTTGAAAAATATATATGATGGACTACCTGAAATGCAAGTGGTTTTTTCAGCTTCATCAGCATTGGATATTTATCGTGGCGAAGCTGATTTGAGCAGGAGGGTGATAAGTTACTCCCTGGCAGGCCTTTCTTTTCGGGAATTCCTTTTCTTTACAAGTGGGAAACATTTTGATCCGGTTAGTTTTAAGGATATTCCAAAATTTCACCAGGAAATGAGCAGGACAATCACAGAAAACTTTCATCCTCTTCCTGACTTTCGCAAATATCTTAAAGTAGGTTACTTACCTATTATTATAGAAGGAGAAGATACTTATTTAATGAAACTGGATCAGGTTGTGAATACAATTGTTGAAACTGATCTGGCATATATTGCATCCTATAACTCAGGTACTGCCACTAAGGTTAAAAAGCTACTGGGGGTGATTGCAGAATCTGTTCCGTTTAAACCAAATATAGCCGCAATAGCCAGAAAGCTTGATCTTAGCAGGGATAGTGTTTACCAATATATTTATCAATTACGAAACGCACGTTTGCTAAATACATTAAGCTCTGAAGGGAAAGGTGTTTCAACCTTGCAAAAACCAGACAAAATATTTTTGGAAAATTCGAACCTTTCCTATGCATTGAAGCAGAATCCTGAAATAGGGAATATACGGGAAACTTTTGCTTTAAACCAATTGCTAAATGCAGGTTTAGTTGTAAATACACCAAGGGAAGGGGATTTTGCAGTAGATAATTTGATTATTGAAGTAGGAGGGAAAGGAAAAGACACATCACAGGTGAGGCATCTTTCTGATTATTTAATAGCTTCAGATGATATTGAAGTTGGGGCAGGTACAAGGATCCCATTATGGTTGTTGGGATTTTTATACTAATCTCATTGTAAAAAAAATCGATTGCAGCTTGTTTACTTCCGTTACCTTTGTAGCTCAATAACTGATAATAATAGTGTCGCATTTAATAAAATTTAGGTCGTAATAGTCATTATCTCCTAAAAACTGTTCGATTCGATAATCAATAAATCAGCCCATATTTTTTAGTTCCAGATGATATTATTTCGTATATTTAAAATTAATTAACTTACTCAGAATTACATAAATACAATCAAATTTCAAGTGAGTTAAACGGTGAGTTCTTCCTTTTGTATGATTGATAATTTATTGAAATTAAAATACTTACAGGGATTCTGGATGAATCCTGGTATCCCCTGCTCCCAAAGGGAGCCAAAAATCAAAATTCCCTTTAGGCTTAGGGTCATTTTTGATTATTTATCGAACTCAGGTTAACAAATTAGATGCATTTGGATGAGTGGATTGCTTGTTCGTTTTCACAAAGATTAAATTCGTTTGCATTGAGGCAGTATTCGTGTCCGGTGAGCGGTCATTCGTTTCTGTCGATTGCATATTCGGAAGCATTGAGCAGGCATTCGTTTGCTTCAATCTGATATTGGTTTAAGTTGAGTGCTTGTTTGGATAATTCCCGGGGGTAGTGTCAGATCTCAAAAGGAATCCGAAAGTTGCAACCTCCTTTAAAGTTGGAGCATCCCCATGTGGTTTTGCCTTTCATAATTTTTCCGGCCTTGCATTTGGGGCAGTTTGGTTCATCTTTAATCTGTGTGTGCAGATGAATTTCCTTATTCTCTGAAAGAATTAAATGACCGTTTACCTTCAATGTTTCGTAGGTGAAACCCTTTATTAGCAGTGTTTTTTGTTTGTTTATTAGTGAACTGAATTGATTGTCGGTTAGCTTTTTATCGAACTGTTTGAAGGAGACTATGAACTTACATCCATTCTTCCAATCGGCGCATCCCCATGCTGATTTTCCTTTAATTAGTTTCCCTTTTTTGCATACAGGGCAAATCAGTTCCTGAGGTATTTTTGCCGATTCTTTCTTCTTTGGCTTTTCCTCTTCAATAATGGTGATTTGCTTTTTGGGAGAGTTCTTAACCTGCATAATTACTTCTTTAACCATGCTTTTTAGCTCTTCCATAAAAAGTGCAATTGGCAGTTCTCCCGACTCAATTTGTCGCAGTTTTCGTTCCCATTGTCCGGTTAACTCGGCCGACTTTAGCAAATCGTTCTCAATGCTATCAATCAAGTCAACTCCGGTTGGAGTGGCTACTAAACGTTTACGTTCTTTCCGAATATATCTTCTGCGGAAAAGGGTCTCAATAATGTTTGCTCGTGTTGATGGTCGGCCAATCCCATTTTCTTTCATTAGCTCCCGAAGCTCATCATCATCCATTTGTTTGCCAGCCGTTTCCATGGCTCGTAACAAGGTGGCTTCGGTATAATAGTTTGGCGGCTGGGTTTGTTTTTCCTGCAAGTCTGGCTTGTGAGTCCCATGTTCACCTTCAGTAAATGCGGGTAGAATTCGATCTTCACTGGTGGTGCTATCATTCTGAAAAACTACTCGCCAGCCTGGTTTTAATATTTGCTTTCCGGTAGCTTTAAATTTGTGTTTATCAATGGTGGCTTCAACGTTGGTGTTTGAGATTTCACAATCGGGATAAAAAGCTGCGATAAAACGCTTAGCTACTAAATTGAATACCTTTCGTTCGTTATCGTTCAGGTCAATACGATTCACACCTGTTGGAATGATGGCATGGTGATCAGTAATCTTTTTATTATCGAATACTTTCTTTGATTTGCGAAGTTTACTTTCTGCAAAAATGGGCTGTGTATAGTTCTCATATCCTTTCATATTCTTCAGGATAGAGGGTACTTTCTTGTAAATATCATCCGACAGGAAAGTGGTATCAACACGCGGATAGGTGGTCACTTTCTTTTCATAAAGCGATTGAATGATACGAAGCGTTTCATCGGCACTCAAATTAAACTTCCGGTTACAATCTACCTGCAAAGAGGTTAAATCAAACAAACGCGGAGGGTGTTCATTGCTTTTCTTGGTTTGAATTTTACCAATGTATAAATCCTGGTTGCTAATCTCCTGAAGTACCTGTTTGGCATCTTCAGGCTTTTTAAAACGTCCGCTGGTGGCAGAGAAGACAGCATCCTTATATAGCGTTTTAATTTCCCAGAATGGTTCAGACTTAAAGCTTTCAATTTCTTTTTGTCGCTCTACAATAATAGCCAGAGTAGGGGTTTGAACCCTTCCAATAGAAAGAACCTGCTTGTTTTGCCCATATTTAAGGGTATATAAACGGGTGCCGTTCATGCCGAGCAGCCAATCGCCAATTGCACGCGCACTTCCTGCTTCATACAAGTGGTCAAAATCATTGCCCGGTAATAGTTTATTGAATCCGTCCCGAATGGCTTCTTCTGTTAATGAAGAAATCCATAGACGTTTGATTGGGGCTTTATTTTTTGCTTTGGCGAGTACCCATCGTTGAATCAATTCTCCTTCTTGTCCGGCATCACCGCAGTTTATTATCTCGTCTGCTTTTTCAATTAAGCTTCGTAAAATATTGAATTGCTTCTTTATCCCTTCATTCTCAATAACCTTAATTCCAAATCGGGGAGGAATCATTGGCAGTTCCCGAAGGGTCCAGTATTTCCAGCGGTCGGTATAATCGTTGGGTTCTTTAAGTGTGCAAAGGTGCCCAAATGTCCAGCTTACCTGATAGCCATTTCCTTCAAAATAACCATCTCTTCGGCTATTCGCTCCAATTATTTGAGCAATTTCTTTAGCTACACTTGGTTTTTCAGCAATACAAAGCTTCATGTTTAGGAAGTCAATTAAAAAGGCTTTGAATTTTGTTTAGAATGTTTAGAGAAGATTCTTCTATAACATTTTTATACCTTCTTCATCAATAGAGATGATACGGTGTTTGTACAATGTACCAATGGCTTTTTTAAAGTTCTTTTTACTAATCTGAAAGGTGTTGCGAATTGTTTCCGGATCTGATTTATCATTTAAAGGTAGAAATCCGTCATTGGCAGCAAGCTTATTTAAGATGCTTTCAGAAATAGGATCAATTTTTTCATAGCCAGCCTTCTCCAGAGAAAGGTCAATCTTTTCGTCTTCACGAATGTTTTTTATGAAACCTTTAAGTTTCTGCCCGGTTGTTAATTCCTTGAACACCTCATTCTTGTAAAGCATTCCCCAATGGCTGTTATCAATAATTGCTTTATAACCCAAGTCTGTTTGTCCGGCAATAATCAAGTCTACCTCTTCACCTTCTTCATAGTCAATCGGAATATTATCCACGCACTTGTCAAGCTTGGTGGTTCCTGCAATTCGTTGACTTTCATCATCTAAATAAATGTATACTAAATACGATTTACCTTCCTCCATGTCTTGCTGTTGCTCACGAAAAGGAACCAACAGGTCTTTGGGTAAGCCCCAATCCACAAAAGCACCAACACCTGTAACTGAAACCACTTTTAGTTTGGCAAATTCACCAACCATGCCAAATGGCTGTTCACTGGTTGCAATAATCCGATCTTCAGAATCGAGGTATATAAAAACCTCCAACCGATCACCAACCTTGCATCCTTCAGGAACATATCGTTTTGGCATCAGGATCTCACCATGATCAGCACCATCCAGATAAATACCAAAATCTACTTCTTTTACTACCTCTAATTCGTTTAATAAGCCAATTGCAGCCATCGTTTCAGTTTTTATATTGCTGCAAAGGTAATATTTCTTGTTGATGTCGGGCAGTAAGAGATTCACTCAAATTTAGGGAGAGGCAAAACTTGCAAGGATGTCATCTTTTCAAAAGATGACATCCTTCTCAGCTATGATTTTGCACTGGAAAAGGTTTAACCCGAAATATACATTGAAAATTCTATTACGCACTGAAACTACTCCAAAACAAAACGTTGTACTGAATTTCTTCAACTCACCATAGCGGTGCTATGCCTCGTATCAGTAAGTCTTTGTTTTATTGTATTTTCAATGCTCATAACAAACTTCTAATACATAATCCGGGTATATCTAAAAAGAAAAGGTTTATTTTTGAGATTCATTTTGAAATCTAAACGCATGAAGAAACTAAATATAGGCTTTTTAGGAGCTGGTGGAATTGCTAAGGCACATGCTTATTCATTGCAGGCTCTACCATTTTATTATTCAGATGTACCAAAGATCAATTTTTCATCGGTAGCTTCTCAAAGTCTTGAAAGCAGACAGCGATTTGCTGCCGATCATGGTTTTGATAAAGCAGAATCTCCCGAAGAGTTCTTTCAGAATAAGGAATTGGATGTTGTTTTTATTTTGGGTCCCAATAAGGTGCATGCTGAACAATTGAAGCTAGCCTTTGAGATGCCAAATGTGCAAAAGATTTATCTGGAAAAGCCTGTTTGTTCCTCCATCGAAGAAGAGCAGGAATTGGCAAAATTAGTAGGTTCTTCAAAGAAAATACAGATTGGCTTTCAGTTGTTACAAGCTTCGGCAGTTATTAAAGCGTTGAATTTTTGGAAACAAACCGATTTCGGAAAGCCGATTCATTTTACTTTTCATCATTTGCATGGTGATTATTTGAATAAAACTTATCGTGATAAAAGATTAACACGCTTAACTCCTGCTCCAGATGGGGGTGCCATGGCTGATTTAGGATCACATGCAATTAGCTTGTTAATTGCTTTTCTGGGAAATAAGCTTGAGATAACTTCGGCTGTTCAGGGCGGTGGATACGATGATGTAGATGCTGGTTCTGATTTGTTTTCCAGTCTTTCAATCATTGAAAAGAACACTGGAGCTGTTGGTCAGCTGAATGCCAGCCGGGTTAGTTCCGGGACTGGAGATGCTGCAGGTTTTGAGATTTATGCTGAGAAGGGAGCAATTCGTTATCACACTCATCAGCAAGACTATTTTGAGTATTTTCTGGAAGAAGAGGGCAATTGGGTAAAAGTATATGCTGGCAGCGATTTTCAGCCTTACACCAGCTTTCCATCAGGGCACGTGCCTTCGGGTTGGTTGCGATCAATGATTCATGCTCATTTCCTATTTTTAGCTGAACCGGAGAATGCTTCGTTTGTTCCAGATTTAGCTCACGGCTTAGAAGTTCAACGCTTGGTTCGTGAAACAGCAACACACTTATCAAACTTCAGAAATAAATTTAAAGCTTAATGAAACGAAGCAGCGGAATATTACTTCATATCAGTTCACTTCCGAATAAGCAAGGCATTGGTACAATGGGGAAGGAGGCTTATCAGTTTGTTGACTTTTTAAAGGAAAGCGGGCAAAAGCATTGGCAAATACTTCCGGTTGGGCCTACTGGATATGGTAATTCTCCGTATCAGGCATATTCGGCATTTGCAGGAAGCGCTTTGCTTATAAGCCTTGATATGCTTGTTGAGGATGGGCTGTTGTTTGGTAAAGATTTAAATGGATTAAAGGTTTTGGCACCCAATAAGGTGGAATATGACTTGGTAGATGAAGTTAAGTGCATTCTGCTTCGAAAAGCCTTTATTGTATTTCAGGAAAGCTTTGAAGATTTCAAAGAAGAATATTATACGTTTTTAGGTGAGAATTCCTGGTGGCTTAATGATTATGCATTGTTCCGAGCTTTGAAACAACGGAATGAAGAATTGGTTTGGAATGAATGGGAAGATATCTATAAAAAGAGAAACGAAACCGAAATTGAAGCTGCTCAGCACGAATTTGCTAGCGAGATTTATTTTCAGCGGTTTGTGCAGTTTGTATTCTTTCGCCAGTGGTTTGCACTAAAAAAATACGCCAATGATAATGGTGTGTCTTTTATTGGTGACTTGCCATTGTATGTTTCATTGGATAGCTCGGATGTATGGGCAAATCAGAATTTGTTTGTGCTTGATGAAGAGGGACAGCCAACTCAGGTAGGAGGCGTTCCTCCTGATTATTTTAGCAAGACTGGTCAGCTATGGGGATGTCCCGTGTATGATTGGGATCGTGTTCAGGAAAGAAACTTTGATTGGTGGATTGCCCGAACTCATTTTAATCTGAATATGTTTGACCTGATTCGTTTTGACCATTTCCGTGGATTGGAATCTTTTTGGTCGGTTCCGGCTACTGAGAAAACAGCTATAATAGGAGAGTGGTTACCAGCAAAGGGGCATGAACTTTTAAGTTTATTAAAAGCACAGATCGGTGATTTGCCAGTTATTGCTGAAGATTTAGGGCTGATTACTCCTGAGGTTGAAAAGTTAAGAGATGACTTTCAGTTGCCGGGGATGAAGGTTTTGCAATTTGCTTATGCATCGGATGAAACGAATGTAAACCTTCCACACAATTACAATAAAAACTTTGTGGTTTATACCGGCACGCACGATAATGATACAACCTTGGGGTGGGCAAAATCGCTCACCCGAAAGGAACGAAGGAATTTAAAAAAGTATTTTGGAATAAGACGGAGGTATTTGCCAAAGAAGATGATTGAACAGGCATGGTCATCGGTAGCAGATACGGCAATTATACCGTTACAGGATTTAATGGGACTTGATTCGAAAGCCCGGATGAACATTCCCGGAACACCATCTGATAATTGGGAATGGCGATTTAAATGGCACGATTTAAAGGATGCACATGTCAGATATTTGAAAGATATCACAAGGCTCTATAATCGATAGTCTTAGAAGCCAGAACATCCAATTCTGCTCGGCTTATTTCTTTCTTCTTTTATTTGCTTTTTTGTATTTATCCTTACCCTCAGTTAGCCATTCCAATGAAAACCGGACGAATGAATTTTCTTTATAGTCGTCTTTTTCAAAGAATAAGCCAATGTCACCATTCTTCAAAATGCTCATTGATGAATAGGCTGAGCCACCTGTATAAATAGTTTTGCCATCCGACCAGCTTTTGCCTTCATCATAGCTAATCCGTACGGTCATGTTTTCACGACCATCAATCTTTTTTGCATTTGAAAATAGAAGCCTGTTTTTCTTGAAACCATCTTTAACCGAAGTATATCTGATAATGCTGGCATTACAATTCGGATCAATTAATGTGGTGTCGGGTTTCGAATCCCAGCTTATACCTTCATTGCCTGAAGTATGGATATACCTTAGTTTTTGTCCGTTCACACGGCTGTTAATCATCCATTTGCCATCATTCAGTTCTATGATTTTTGATTCATTGGCTGGCTGAATTGGTGTGTCAATTAAATACCAGCTTTTACCATGGTCATCACTACCAAAAAGATGAAGCCCTTTTTCTAAGTTCACCAGTGTATGTACCAATTTGCCTGAGCGGGTCTGTATTCCCCTTCCAGATGTAATAAACTTAAAATCACCATGCCACTCTTCTTTGGCAATCTGTGAAGTAATATCAACAGGTGTACTCCATGTTTCTCCATTATCCATACTTTTTACGACATGCAGGTAAAACACATCTTTCTCCTTATCTAAATCCATGTAGTTATAGAATAAGAAGATCTCACCAGTAGTTTCGTCAAGAATCATTGATGGATCGGATGCCGATTGCCCAAATGTGAAATCAATAATTGTTTCAATGTCAGACCAGGTGTTTCCATTGTCTGAGCTTCGGCGAATAACGATGTTAATGTCTTTGCTCCATTTAAGGTCACCACATGAAGGTACTCGCTCGTCAATGGCTGCAATTAAATCGCCATTGGTAGCTGTTATAATTGCAGGTATCCGGTAGCAAGAAACTTCGGGGTTCATTTCTTCGCTAAATAAATTTTGAGAATATGCTCCGGCAGCTATTTGAGCATTTGGGTTTTGTGAGATAGCTAAAAAGCTTATAAATGAAATAAGGATTGTTAGTGTAATTCTCATTGGTGTTTTCAGTTAAATTATGGTGTTTAAAGTACACTATTTTTTTTAATCCTACTATTCATTAGTATCGAGAAGTTCAGTCGTTTCTTTTTCAATTTCTTCCGTCGTTTTGTATTTCCATCCGCTATATATCCATCCAAGCGCACGAACTCCAATATAAAAAACACCCGCCCACATAAAGCCTGCATCCTTCAGCATCTCATGAAATATTTTATCAGTTTCCTTTCGGGTAACCGGGACACAGCGTTTGTATTGATATAAAACATCGTGGATCATGGATGCGTAATAGGCATAAGGTTTATAATCACCCTTTTTAAAACGGTAAAGTTGACCATCAAAATTTCCCCATGTAATATGTGCGAAATTCTTCTTAGGAGTGCAACCATCCCAGGTATAGCCATTTTTATGTGAACCCTTAACGGTAATAGTGCCATCCGCAGAAATGCTTAGCCAGTTAAAATCACAAGTTCGGTTCAATAAATTGCTTTTGTATTCGTAATCTTTATGATGAACAAATTTCCAGACTTTAGTTTTCTCGGTTTTTAAACAGCCATTCTCATCATCAATAATTGGTTTTTCTTGGTTATCCATGAAATTGATTTTTAGTAGTTCAGTATTAATGGTATGTATGTTAGTGTTTATTCGTTTGTAAGTAGTTATAGCTTACTTATTGTATTGTGTATTTCTATTTATTCAATGAATAACGATTTGAATTAGCGAAAATCAGTATGATGATTATGTTTTTTGTTTGATTAAATATCAAAACAATTGATTAGTTTTTATTGTTTATGCTTTCTTCGATTTCTTTTTAGTTGCAGAAATATCTGAAGGTCAACAAAATCAATAATTGGGATGTAAACAGAAGAATTACAATAAGTAAAATGAAAATGATTGAAGATGAGTTAAAAAAACCCGAAAGAGCAAAAGCTTTTCCGGGTTAATATTAATTGGATGAATTAAAATTATCTAATCTTTATGCAGTTGTTTCTTAACGATTGCTCCATCCATTTCAGCAATTCCCATTGATTCAAGACCAGCTTTACGGATAGGCTCAACGGCATCATTAAGCTCCTGAAGTCCAAAATCTATTCCGCCAATAGTTCGTAAGGGGCGTTGTCCTGCTGGCAAATCAATTAGATCAGAATAGATTTTTACAATAATCTTCGAGTCAGTAGGGGCATTCTCATCTTCAAATAAACTCATAACCTGTTGCCCAAAACCATCAAAGAATTCACCAACATGTTTGTAATCATTTGCAATTTCAGAGTCTGCCGGATTAACAATGTTGCCAAAGAAATTTGTATCGAATGGGCCCGGTTCAACAATGCACACATCAATGCCCAATGGAGCAAGTTCATAACGAAGCGCTTCACTTACGCCTTCCAATCCCCACTTGCTGGCATGGTAAATTCCAAATCCAGGGAAGGCACATCGTCCGGCAATGGAACTTGTTTGAATAATAAGACCAGATTTTTGGGCTCGCATACCTGGCAGCACTGCTCTGGCAACACGAAGCGTTCCAACAATATTTAAATCCAGTTGAGCAAGTACTTCATTCGAAGAGAAGGACTCAACAGGGCCGCCCCATCCCATTCCTGCATTGTTAATAAGTACATCGATAGCCGGAAGTTGTGCAGCAGCAAAATTTACGCTATCGTCTGAGGTGACATCCATTTCAAGAACCTCAAGCTTAAAGCCGTTTGACTTTGCAAAGTCTTCTAAATCTATGGCTGCCTGTTCATTCTTTCCAAAAATGTTTCGCATAGTTGCAAACACATGGTGACCTCTTTCAGCTAAGTATTTGGCCGAGTTGAAACCAAAGCCTGAGCTGCAACCTGTAATCAATATTTTTTCCATGATGTAGTGATTTTAAGTGAATGAATAAGAGAGAATAACACTATAAATCAACAACAAATTGAAACGATTAGTTTATGTATTTACATTCCTTAACAGTTGATATTAAGGTGATTCCATTGGGGAAGCGAACTTAAGTTTTTTTCAATGGCAAATTCTATTTTGTCTTTAACGGAATATGCACATTAAAAGTGCTTCCATCAGTTTTATTTCCTACGCCTCCTAAAGAGCAAGCCGAATATAAAACCGTAGGATTCCCATCCTGGTCGATTAATAATTGCGGACGTTCAAGATTACTCACTTTTATTGTATCTCCGGTATCCAGAATAACCTCCTTTTTCATGAAGAAAGAATTCTTGGGTTTTGTCCACTTAATACCATCATGAGATTCCAGTATGGCCAAGCCTGGTTTTCCCTCGGTTACTTTACCTGAGAAATCCTTAAACACCACATAGAATTTTTCATGTGAATTGTGATACCACACATAAGGATCCTCACCACTGGCAATGGTGCCATCTTCGTTACGGATATCAAATACAAAATGATCTGTAGTTGTAAATGGCCCAGTTGGAGAGTCGCCAATTGCTACACCATGAACACCTCTCCAGCCCGGATTATAGAAATTTCCTTTATAGTATAACAGGTATTTCCCATCGGAGGGACGTTGAACAACTGAAGGGTTAACCACAATAATATTATCCGGTTTCGGTTCTGTTCCTTCAGGTGAAGGATTAACAATGTTGTCTGGCTTCACCCTTGTTCGGGCTGTTAAAATTGGCGTATCTAATCGTTTAAAGTTGCCTTTCATTAAATCATCAAAGCTGTTAAATTCAATGACACCAATACACTGGCTCTGTTGAACCCGGTTACGTTTATTTACATTTTCTCCTTTTGATCCTTTTGGCTGAATGCCCGGATCTGTTCCACCACCGTAATACAAATAGTATTTATTATTGAATTTTTTAACATGTGGATTATGAAC
Organism: uncultured Sunxiuqinia sp.; assembly: GCA_965372405.1. Taxonomy (GTDB): domain Bacteria; phylum Bacteroidota; class Bacteroidia; order Bacteroidales; family Prolixibacteraceae; genus Sunxiuqinia. Next base: position 4,210 of record CBDVCE010000011.1, on the reverse strand, counting down.
CATCTGTGCATCCCAGGCTGTTGAATCTCCATCAAGTGCTCTTCCTTGTAAAACAATTTTCTGAAATTTAAAATCCCTGTCAGGATAATCAGAAACAGCATAGGCTATCTTGGAAAGCAATACCCATGAGTCCGTAAATTTAGGAATGGAATCTCCACATTCCCAGGTGGCATATAGCATGTGGTATTTATTGTCTTCACTTTTAACCACACTGCCACCCCATACAAATCGGTCAAGATCATTCAACACCGATGCCCCTGAAAGGATGTTGCCATCTACTTTTGCAGATACAGACTCTGCATTTACTTTTAGCGTTTCTTTATTGTTGTCGGTGCAGCTTATAAAAAGGCATGCCAGGCAAAAAATGAATAGTAAAAGCTTCATATTCGATTTCTTATATAGTTATTTCTTTTGAACCGATTTACAATATAGCAACAAAGTGCAAGGGTTACAATGAGGCTATGTTTCTTTACTGGAGCTCTACTATCAAATAAAACCAAGTACGGTTTTGTTTTCTATGACTTAGCGAATCGCACAGTACGAGACTTGTATCCCGATGTTTCGGGAGTGGTGTGAAAGCCTCTCACTGCTAGTGATTGCTAGTGGGGCGGGTACTCGATTGGCGGTAGTTGTTATTTAATTTGACGTATTACTATTCAACAATTCTTTAACCTCTTTCCTATAGCTTCTGCCAATATTTAGTCTAACATCATCAACTAAAACCTCATCGAAAGAACGCTCTTTAATTCTTTCAGTATTTATTATAAATGAACGGTGAATTCTTAAAAAAATATCGGGTAATCTATCGGCTAGTCGACCTATTTTTTCCTTGCTTACAATTTCTGTGTTAATGGTAATTACCTTGATATAATCCGATAAGCTCTCAATATAAAGTATTTCGTCGTATGGTATTTTTATCATTTTCCTGTTGGACATAATTTCAAGAAACGATTTTTTCATTTTTTCATTTTCTAAAACAAGCTTTTGTATAGTTCTTTGGTTTTCCCGTATTTGACTCATCATTAAGAAAAACGACCCTATAAATACCAGTAAATACATTACTACAACCAAAAGAACAAACCCAGCAGCATTTGGGCTTAAACTCCCATAGTTAAGATTTACCAGGTATACATACGAAAAAAGTAAAACCATCATTTCGAGGTATACCGACACAACAGTCGTACAAAAGGTATAAAATGCAAACCGCTTATACCTTTTAGTAAGGTAAAATTTAGGTACAAGTACATAGTTAAAAAAATAGGAGGTGCCTAAAACAATTGGCAGAAGCATGCAAACAAAGAAAAATGCGGCAGAATTGTTTCCCCATGAAAATCCAAATGCCACAGTTAAAATGAGTATTACTAAAATCCAATATCCGATATGATAATTAATGTTTTCTGATTTCTTAATCATGCGTTTTTATTATTTCTAGCTAAATTTAGCAAAGAAATCAAAATTACAAGTTAGAGTCGGCAAACAACCTATTAAGAACTGGATTCGACCTTGATAGATTTCGTTATCTCATATAATTTGGCAGAAGTATTAATCACAAAAAATATTACTATGAAAGATTTATTTTTTATGGGAGGCCCTACGTTTATGGGAATTCTAACAATATTATTAATTATTACGACTGCATGGATCATTTATCATTTTGTTCTTGCTTATAGTTCTAAACAACCAAACAAGGAAAAACTGTTACGCAAAATTGGATATGGAAAATCAATGGGATTATTTGCCTTGGTAACCGGGATTTATGGTCAGATGACCGGAATATATACCATGTTCTCGGTAATTGAAGAAGTATTTCTAAAAGGAAATGAGGTTAAGCCTGCATTGATATTTGGAGCAATAAAAGTTACTATGGTTTGCACCATTTATGGGATACTTATTTATCTATTCTCATTAGTTTTATGGTTTGTGGCAAGTTTAATTATTGAGAAAAAGACAAATAATTAATATGCATTGAAAGCTAAACTTTTTAAAATCTAAAAGAGACCAGATGTAGCTAACGATTAGGTTAATCTTAGATAATCCCGATCACTTTTGATTGAGCCATCCAATCTTAAGCTGAACGACAAGCTCTGCGTAGTTGCAACTTTTAAACAGAAAACAACCAGGATTCATATTAATTATAAAAGTCAAGCTTGACTATGATTAAGAAGATTTTGGAACTGCAAAGTGTGTGGTCTGATCGTAATCAGGATTCCCAATTTTCTATTCCAACACATATAAAATTGAAACAAATGAAAAAATATATAATTCTACTTTTAACCGCTTTTATTTTCTTATGTCTTTTTCAAGAATCATGTGTCAAGGCGCGTAATGATGAAAATGATACTACAAAAAATCTCGATAAAACGCTTGCTTTAAAAGATTATCAGCAAGATTTTAATAAAATGGTTGAGCTAGTGCTGAAAAAACATCCTCAACCCTATGCTTTTATTAGCGAAGATTCTTTTAAAAGCCTGATTAATATTCAATACAATAAAATCACTGACACAACAACAATCGGAGGGTTTCTGTGGATATGTAAGTCTGTGGTCGCGGCTATTAATTGTGGGCATACAGATATGTGGTTTTCTACCGAATTCGGTGTAATACCAAACGCCTTGCTTTTTCCTATGAATGTTAAATATGTTGGATCCAGATTATATGTTATTGATGCCAAAAATAATTTCGATAAGCTGGCTGCGGGAACTGAAATCCTGACAATTAACGGACTTGGGGTAGAAAAGATGCAAAAAGAGATATTTCAACATTTATCATCAGATGGTTTTAACGAAAGTATGAAACATGAAAGTACAAATATTGTTTTCTCCTGGTATTGCTCATTGCTTTTTAATATTCCGGCTTCTTATACTGTAACAGTAAAACAAAACGGCAACATAGAAGAAATAAAATTAAAGCAGGCCGAAAACATGCAATTTGCAAAGACATACTTAGATGATTGTGAGAATCAACTTTGTTTCGATACAGATTTGGAAAATAATACGGCGATAATTACAATCCGCCATTTTGTGTATGATAAAGAACGATTTAAATCATTTATCGACGACTGTTTTCTTCAAATTAATGAAAATGAAATTCAGAATTTAATCATTGATTTAAGAAAAAATGGTGGGGGAGAACCTGTGTGTGGTTCATACCTTCTTCAGTATATAGCAAACAAACCATACACTTATTTTCATGAAGATGTTAAAGGGTATCGGAAATTGAAAAAGACCATTCAACCAAATCCAAATGCATTCAAAAACAAGCCATATATATTAACTAATGGTTTATGTACTTCAACCACAGGTCATTTTTGCTCATTGGTTAAAGAAAATAACCTCGGAATATTTATTGGAGATGAAACAGGAGCTACATACACTTGTAATGCCTATGATAAATTTATTATATTGGAAAATACAAAGCTTTTATTACGTGTTGCAAGACAAATATGTAAAACTCCGGCAAGCACCTTAACAAACAAGCATGGTATTATTCCTGACCACTATGTAATTCCGAATATTGATAATATTTTAAATAATACGGATACTGTATTAAACTATACTTTAAGACTAATTGAGAAAGAACAACTTGTATTGCAACAATAGTAAGAGCATATTTATTAAAATTTCAATATTAAAATTTTATCGGTAAGAATAATCAAAAGAGGCTGTTTGTAAAGGCTAAGATGTCTGATTTATCAGCCTCTTTTTTTATTTACCTTGTTGCTAACGTTTATGTAAGTGGAGTGCGGGATTAAAAGTGATGAACTTTCAATTACGCACGGAGCCAATTCGTTTATTCATAATTTCAAATTTTCCGTCAATCGTCAAAGACGAATTGGCGGTGTTGCAACAACGAGCCGCAGCCCCAAAAACCGCTGAAACCCGCATTACATATGACACTTTGTGTGTGCCCAGCATGAGCATCACTCTGTGCACTTACCCGGAAGCTGTATAAAAATGTTTAAAATACAACTTTTTGGGAAATTAAACATAAGTGTACATTGAATTAATTCCAGAGGGTGTAAGTCTCCCGATTCTCGGGACAGGCTCTTATGCGCGGGGGTAACGCTTCGAACAGTTAGTAAGTCGCAAGCTGGTTTTGGGTGACCCCTGAATTTTCATAACAAAACACAGCGCACTATTCAGGATTTGGCAACACTGTTAAATCCAAAGATACGGGGCTGGTTAAACTATTATGGAAAAATCAACCGTAG
>CBDVCE010000010.1:0-90572 GCA_965372405.1 uncultured Sunxiuqinia sp. | reverse complement strand
GTGGTGTGAGAGGTGCAATGGCAGTCAGTTGGCTGTCATCCACCTACTCGATTATGCCTAGTTATTCTTTGCTCTCATTTTTCTTTTTCCTTTCTTGCCACATTGAATATAATAAATTCATTACCAAAGGAATCAATACAAGGAATAGCCAGTTAATAGATTTTGAGGATGCATCAAGTTCTCTAATTACTGAAGTTTTGAATGATTCAAATTTTCCCTCTATATCAATGGACAACGACTTTTGTTTAGTTTCAATATTTTTTAATCCATCATTTAATCTTGCGATTGTCAGTACTTCTTCAGGATTTAATGGATTAATGGCTTCTCTTAGTCCTTTTGTCTGTTCTTCTATTTTGGATATTCTTAGATTAAGAGCACTAATTTTATTATTAAACAATGCATTATTGGGTAAACTATCTTTCGTTAATTCTTGGATTTGCTCCTTTATTAATAATTGCTCAGCCATAATTATGGACAATGAATCAGCAAGGATTTCTGTATTTTGACTTCTTTCTCTAAAATCCTTTTGATTACTTCCATTGAAATTTGTTAACTGCATTGAAATGGCAATAACCATTGCTAAGGTTGCTAATATGGAAGTTACTTTAGGGAAAATTGAATCAAAAATGTTTTTCTTTTTTTTCATTTTCTTTAGGTATTATATTTTGGCTCTAAATTCTTTTGCTGAAGTATGAAGCGCACTAGCTTCTTTAATCATAATTTCAATCGAATCGGTTAATGTGAAGTTTTCACTAATAAACTGGTTATCACTAAAAAACTGAGCTGTTTTAAACTTATTAAATTCATCTTCAACTAATTTTCTAGTAAGTTTTCTTTGTTTTAGGATATTCCCAATTTTAAAAACAACATAATCCAATTCTTCTTTATGATTTCTTCCCATAACAGATGATGCACCTTTATAAAATTCATCTAATCTAGAGAACTGCATGCCATTAATGTTTCTCGCTCTTTTGGGATAATTTAATAACTGATTCCAAACTTCATGTTCTTGGACACTCGTTGAACCTTTGGATTCAAGACTATTCACAACTTGCTCCCAAATATTAGCTAAGTTTGTTGCTTCAGTTGCAATTTCATCAAGATAATCAGCAATCCGAAGTTTCCTTTCTTGTTTATCTTTAATCCAAGAAAAAAGCCATGAATCTGGTCTAATTGATACTCCCATTTTTCTTTACTTTAATTAGGCATAACGGATGGTGCTATGAATAGTTGCCGATTGCGTAGTGTTATCCTTTCAAGTTACACCGAAATTGATGCGAGCTACAAACATTGAATTCACTACTAACTCGGCAATTATTTATGAGCACGTGTTACCGTTTCGTTGTTTCTTTTTCCTTGCGTTGGCAGGGCAAGCTCTTTTGCAATTTTTGATCTGAGCGTTGGCACGTGCGAATTGCAAATGTGCTTGACCTTCGGGTTGGGATTATTTATTTTCCTGTCCGACATAGGTTTTAGATACAAATCCTTTACTGTATTTAAACATCATAATTACTAATGCAAGTCCGTATATTATTTGTCTCATGTTTGCTGCGATGTTGCTTGGCATTCCTACAAATCTTAATGCTTCTGGTAATATTACTAAAACTGCTGCTGCAATTGCTGCGCCCCAAAGATTTCTCATTCCTCCAATAATTACAATTGATAAGATGAAAATGGATTCATCTACTGTGAAACTTGTTGGGTCTATGTAACTAATGTAATGAGCATATAAAACTCCAGATATTGCAGCAAACATAGCACCTATGGTAAAACTGGCAACCTTTGCCTGATATACTTTTTTACCCAGACTTTTGGTAAATATTTCATCTTCGCTTAATGCAATAAGAATCCGTCCAAATGGTGATTTGGTAATATTTCTGAGAACGCAAAAAGTTAAAGCAGTTAAGATTAAGGTTAAAACAAGAAATGATATTTTGCTGGAGAACTCAAATCCAAAAATTGAAATTGCAGGAATACCGGGAATTCCAAGCGGACCATTGGTTAAATCCATCCAGTTATTCATAATGGAAAAGGCTACAACCTGAATTCCGAGAGTAATAATTATAAAATAGTCATCTACGGTTCGTAGTGCAATAATTGAAACAAAAACTGCAAGTATTCCAGTAATTAGCATTGCTATTGGTAGAGTTGCAAGGAACGGAAAACCATAATTAACAGAAAGTATTGCAGATGTATAAGCACCAATCCCAAAAAATCCGGCATGAGCCAATGAGATTAAACCAGAATATCCTGCTGTTAAAGTAAGGCTTTGACTAAGCATTACATATAACAAAATCATAATTAATATATGCAGAATGTATTCCATTAAATTTCAATCTTTTTAAGTCGTTTACCACTAAAACCAAGAGGTTTCCAGATTAAGAACAGAATAAGGATGAAGTAAGCAATAGCATCCATCCATTTGCTATCAATGTAATAAGCCCCCAGATGTTGTGCAGTAGCTAAAAGAAATGCTCCTGCGACTAAGCCCCAAGTACTACCAATTCCTCCGATTATCATAACAACAATACCATAAATTAAAAGGTTAAAACCCATAGTTGGTGTAATGTCGGTATCAAATGCAACCAATATGCCTACAATAGCTGCTAATCCAGAACCTATACCAAATGCCCATAAAATAACTTTGTTTGAATTAATTCCGAAAATATTTGCAAGTTCTTCATTTGAAGAAACAGCTCGAATTTGTCTGCCAAAACTTGTACTATTCAATAAAACTATTACACTAATAAAAAGTAGGATACAAGAAGCAATTATAATTATTTGAATGTCTGTGATATATGCACCCATTATTTCATTTCCAGCTTTAACTACTCCGGTACGAATGGATTTTGTTTCATCACCCCATATTAAAGAAATTATATTTTGAAGAATGATATATAAACCTAGGGAAGCAATTAATAATACAAAAGCATGATTATTGTTTTTGCGTAGACTCCGAAAAACAATTATTTCCAAGCTCATTCCTATTAATATTGAAATGATAATTGCTAAAGGAATAACAAGAAATAATGAAATGCCTAATTGCTGAAATGTAAAACTAATGTAAGCGCTTATTGTTAAAATAATAGCATGTGAAATATTTAAAAACTTTGCAGAATAATAGATAAGCATAAACGATAAAGCAACTAATAAATATATTGCTCCAGATAAAATTATGTTTATTAATATTTGCATATAATAGGCTTAAAGGTATTTACAACGAAGTTGCCCATGGTTGCATAAATACGCCTTCCGGTAAAATACTTTTATCTTTTGTTTTATTTTGCAAAGCAAAGTCATCAATTGAAATTTCTTTTTCAGAAGATATTTCTGCTGCTCTTTCAATCCCATCTCTGTATTTTTTTAAGTAATCGTCATATAAAGTCCTATAACTACTTGAAAGCGTTGAATACGCTTTTAATAACTTTGAAAGTTCTGTATTAGAAGTTACTTTCTCTACTTTTTCCTGAAAACCATTTTCTATATCATCATTTGTTGCATTGGGATGTGTTCCTAAAACACCATAAAATGATTCTTCTAAAAGTCTTTTTGTTAAGATGGCTTTTACTCTTTCTTTACTTAGTTTAGTATTCAAACTTTGTTTCATAATATTATTTCATTTATTATTATTATTTTCTTTATAAGTACAGTATGGATTATTGAAAAGATTGCCAGTAGCACCATAAGCATTAGCTTTACAACCTGCCTTGCAAATATTACCATGTTTACAAACTTTACAATAGCCTTCTAAAAGTTCTGGTTTAAACTTTCGGTTATAACTAAAACTATTTTCATCAAACCAAATACTTGAAAGGGATTTTTCTCTAATATTCCCTTCAATAAACTCTTTAGTATGGGGCATTGCCAAACAACCGACAACACTACCATCGCTTAATATACCCATTTGGTAAATTCCGGCATAACAACCTGTAAACGATTTGCCATTTCTGATTTTATTTTCGAATTCAGAATAATAACCAATCGAATCACCCGGTATTATATTAATCCCATTTAGGTTTTGTTTTTTATAGATAAATTTTTCAAGTATCAAAGAATCTTTTGGGTCAAGGGCAAATTCATTGAATTGTTGCATTCGACCAACACGGGCAGTAGTTTGTATAATCCAATTATTAATTTTTAGTCCGTGCAATAATGTATATAATTCATCAAGTTCATGCAATGATAGTTTGTTTACGGTTGTTAAAACATTAGTTCTAATATTATTTTTAATAAGAAGTTTTAATGCATCAATTACTTTTTCAAAAGCTCCATCAAAACGCCTGAATGTATCATGTGATTTTTTTAAACCATCTAAACTAATGCCCACACCAGATATACCTGAGTTTTTAAGTTTTGTAACAACTTCTTCTGTTATATAAAAACCATTTGACAAAATTTGAGTGTCAATTCCTAATGAACTTGTATAGTTTATAATATCAAACACATCTTCTCTTAACAATGGCTCACCACCAGTAATCTGAATTTTCTTACAATTTAAATAATATAGTTCATTGACAACCTCAATAATTTCATCTAATGTTAATTCTCTAATTCTCTCTTCTCCAGCATTAAACCCACAATGCATACAATTTAAATTACATTTTCTTGTAATTTGGAAATTTATGAATAAAGGAATAAAACTATTTTTGTGCGCCATCCAATTTTTTTTTGTAATTGTTTTTTAACAAATTAAATTCTTCTGATTTTTTAGTAACATAGGAATCAAACATTTCATACAAGGTATCAATTGCTCCTGATTCGTCAATAATTCTACCGCTTGGTTTTGGTTCAAACATATCCCAAGTCGATATAAGAGCTAAGGGGTCTCCTCCATTATTTCCTATTTTTATTACTGCTAAAATATTACTTTCGCCAAAATCAGGCATATTAACATATTCTACATTTTCAGCATCATTGATATTTGACATGAATTTAAACAAGGAGTTTATATATTCTAATTTGTCCTTAATTTCTTTTTCTTTGATTATTTTATTATGAAAATCAATTAGCAAATGATCTTTAAAACAATTTTCATTTTCAAAGTGATGTACTTTACTTGAATCATTTTCAAGATCATTATATTTATCCACTAAGTCAAAATTAAAACCAAGGGCTGCTATTTTAATTTTAATTTCTTTTGACTCACCATTCAATTTTAATTTTTTGATGAATTCAGAAATAAATCTTTTTTGGATTTTAGTATCTTTTTTGTTTCTGTTTTTTAGTTTATTTAAAAACCTTTTTAAAAATGTTCTTTGCACTTTACTGTTCTCTAATGAACCTCCAAGAAATATTGTTGGTGCTATAATCAGAATTTTATCTCCCTTTTTTGCTCTTTTTAGAATACTAGCGAAAAGATCTAGTAAATCTTCAATTGTACTGATTGAATTTTTATCGACTTTTCTGTAAACTATTACAGTAATCAGTGCTCCTAAGAATGATAAGAATATACCCAAAAAAACTTGAAAATTAGTGTTGCGTATTTTTAAAAATGTATATTTTATCAAATTATGACTAATAATTTCTCCATTTTCATTCTTTTCCAAATCTAATAAATCGAAATCTTGAATTATAATAAAAACTACAACAAACGAAATTATTGTAATCAAGAAGCACCAATACGGATTAATACTAATCCATTTAATAATTTTTCTCATGACAAAAGGTAAATTTGTTATTTGATTATTGTTATATTTTTTATCCCATTATTATATTGTGCTAAAGCAACTTTTGTGACAATATCTCCATTAATCGGAATTGTTAGTTTCCCAAAAGCTCCTTCAAGTTCTTTAACTTTTGACAGTTTATCTACAAAAGATAAATTCTTTGACTCCACTAACGCAACAGAAGATAAAATTTTAAATAAATCATATCCGTAAGCAGCTTCAATTGGTGGAAACTCTCCATACTTTTCTATATAAGCATCAACAAACTTTTTGCTTGAGACTTCAGTTGTATCAATATATGGATAAGTAAAATATACTCCTTCAACAGACTCTCCAGCAATCTCTCTGAAGTTTGGGATATAAAGTGCAGCATTTGTCAATATTTCTCCCTGATAGTTTAGTTCTCTTACTGTCCTTATTGCAAGTGCCCAAGAAGGACCATTTCCAAAAAGGAAGATGCATTCAGGTTTTGCGTTAATAATTTTTGTGACCTGTGTTTTAACATCCTTTGTATTTGCTTCAAAGCTTTCTGTAATTAGAATCTTACCATTTTTAGTAAATAATTCGGAGAAGGCATCTTTTGCACCAATACCTGCCTCATCATTTACATAAAGAATTCCACATGTTTTTAACTTCAAATCTTCAATAGCAAAATCCGAAAGAACTTTAGCCTCCCTGTCACTTTGTATAAAATGCCGAATCACATTATCGTAACGTTCTGTAATATTAGGGAAAGTTACATCTTGTAAAAGAACTGGAATATCTCTGTTTGGTTGCTCTAAAATTGGAATAGCGACCTTGCTCATTGCAACAATAACAGCATCAACATTATCATTTGTCTTAAGCTTATTGTATGCAGACAAGCCAGTTTTGGCATCAAACTTACTATCCTCATAAATCACAATAATATTATTTAATTCAGGATAGGCTCTGTTATATTCTTCCAATCCTAAATCAATTCCGTTTTTTGCCCACTGTCCAAAAGCCGCAACTGGTCCAGTTAGTGGAAGAATTGCACCAATTTTAATTTCTTCTTTTTTACTTTGGCTACATCCCAGAAGAAATATTAGTGTGATAAGAAATAAAAATGTTTTTTTCATCGCAAATTATTTTTAATTGTTCCTAATTCCATTGTTATTTTTCTACTGTAAAGCTCTCTTGCAGCATCTTTATGTTCAACCAGTATTACGCAAAGATTATTGTTAATGATGACTTCTTTAAAAAGTTGTAAGAGATAATATGTTGATTTTTTATCAACGCCAGCCAAGGGTTCATCAAATAAAATCAATTTAGGTTTATGAATTAAACCCATTCCAAAAGCAAGTAATTTTTTTTCTCCACCACTCAAATTAAATGGTTTACGTTTTTTGTATTTACTTAAACTTGTTTGTTCGTAAACTTGCTCAATCCGATTATCCAATTCAGTTTTAGAATAAATATTACCTGCAATTCTAAGATTTTCATCTACTGTTAAGTTTTCAAAACAAAAATCCTTTTGCGGAATGTAAACTATCCCTTTTCTAATTAAATCAGATGGATTTGTACCACTAATTTTTTTATCTTCAAAGAATATTACACCAGTCCAACATGGCAATAAATTATAAATGCACTTTAATAAAGTGGATTTCCCCGAGCCGTTTCCGCCTGTAAGTAAGACGACTTCTCCTGCATTAACATGAAAAGAGACATCGTAAAGCACTTGCTTTTTGTCATAACCAGACGATATGTTTTTTACTTCTAACATTAGTTAAGATAAGTTTCTTTTACAATAGGGTTGTTAATAAAGCTTTTATAATTTTCAAAGGGAAATGCTTTTCCATCATTTAAAAACCAGATTCCATCACTTAGGCTTTCAATGAAGTTATGGTTGTGTTCTATCTGTAAAATAGTTCGTCCGTCTTCTTTGAGTTGCAGAATCAAATTATAAATTCGATTGTAGTTGTCTTTGTCAATTCCTGCAACAGGTTCATCCAGTAATAATAGTTGTGCATTATTAGCCAGGCAACAACCAATAGTTAATAATTTTTGCTGTCCATAGGATATTTCACTTGCAAGATTGTACTCAACTCCTTTCAAGTGAACTTTTTTAAGTATTTGTTCTGTTTTTACTATGGATTCTGCATATTGTTTTTTAAAAATTATGGAAGGTAAAAATGAGTTAATTATGTTTTCTCCCGGATTATTTTTGAATGATAGTAATATATTTTCTTTTACTGTCAGTTGGTTGATTATTCTTAAATCTTGAAATGTCCTTGTAATTCCTTTTGCGTTAATTGCAACAGGAGAATGCTTGTCAAGTCTTTTATTGTCAAGCCAAATTTCACCATTATCTGGTTGAATGAATCCAGTAATTAAATTGAATAAAGTAGTTTTCCCTGTTCCATTTCCACCAATCATAGTGTAGATTTTTCCTTGCTCAATAAACATATCTAATCCTTGAAGAACTTTTTGTTCTCCGAATGATTTGTATATGTTTTTAATTTCTAACATTAATATTTAATTTTCAGCAAATATATTTCTTTTCGTGCGTTTGGCAAAGTTTAGCTCTTTTGGTTTTTTTCGGGTTGGCTTTGTGTGTCGGCAAAAAAACAAATGTGCTAAATGTGCGTCGGCATTTACAATGAACGGTAACGTATGTGCTTTGTTACCTTTTGTGTTGTATATATATTCGTAATATGTAGGAAAAAAAATCCCATTATACATGTTATATTAACTGTATGTGGGAATTTTAATGCTTCTTATTAAATTCACATCCAAATTATGAATAATTTACTTAATATAGTTTTATGACGTTTATTATTTATGAACAAATGAAAAGAATCAGAATTTGTAAACGATTTGCTGGTAATGCGATTAAATACGAACAATTAAGTCTAAAACAAGCTACGGCTGGGCATTGTAGCCTATTCTGTTGAATTAAAAACATTGGTAATAATCATTATTACCTGGGTAATGGAGACCATTACCTAGGTACGAAGGCCTGGTACACTGGTAATGAACACCGTTACCTTGGTACGAAGCCTTATCCGTTAGGGAACGTCTATGGTTACCTCGGTAATCATAGACATCCTCTATGTAATAGTCCTTATTACCTTGGTAACAAACATAATTACCTACTCCCGAAAGACCATTACCAAGGTACGAAAGCCTATCCGTTAGGGAACGTCTATGGTTACCTGGAGGATGATAGATATACTCTAAGTGATAAGTATAAAAAAGAGCACAAGGTAGAAAGTTACCTGGGGAGTGTAGTCGCATTCTATTACTTCAACCAAAATTACAAGGTTTGGTAGCCCCCACGGCCGCCTTCATGAAAATGCGTTAATAAATTTGGGGAATGTAGCGTTTAGAAAGAAAAGCTGTTTGAGCCCGACAAAGGAGGGGGAGTTCTTTTCTTTTAGCGAAGTTCACCGGATTTTAGCAATTTTCAGGTCAGCGGTGGGCTTTTTGCCAACTTTTTTGGCTATAGAAAAAAGTTGGTCGCAGCAAAGCGAGAACTTATTCATTTGTGAAAAAAGGAAAGTTTGCTAAACCATATTTCACTCCAACTACTTTACAATTTAATCCGAAATGGGATTAAATAAAAAAAAGGCAACACGAAACGTGCTGCCTTCTTGGTATATCATAAATTACTACTTATGCAGTAACTAAAATCTCTTTTACCTGGTTGTATACATTCTCACCAGTATAGCCAAGTTTTTTGTCCAACACTCCTGCTGGAGCTGAGAACCCAAACGATTCAAGACCAAATACTTTTCCATCAGCACCAACTAAGCCTTCAAGGGTTACAGGCAAGCCAGCTGTTAAGCCAAATTTAGGCACACCCGCTGGAAGTACTTCTTGCTGATATTCGGCAGTCTGGCTGCGGAATAATCCTTCAGAAGGAACTGAAACCACACGGCTCTTTATTCCATCTTTCGCTAATAATTCAGCACCTTCAACCAATGTACTAACTTCCGAACCACTTGCTAATAAAATTATGTCAGGAGTGCCTTCACTATCTTGAAGAACGTAAGCCCCCTTGGTTGCTCCTTGAGCAGTTTCGTATGTGGTAACATCTTTTATTCCCTGTCGGGATAAAATTAGTGCTGTTGGAGTATCAACATTTTCCAAGGCCATTTTCCATGCAACAGTAGTTTCGTTACCATCGGCCGGACGAAGAACTAACATTGAATTTTTATGGCTGTGGTTCTGCAATTTTTCCAATAACCTAATTTGTGCTTCCTGCTCAACTGGCTGGTGTGTTGGGCCATCTTCACCTACACGAAATGCATCGTGTGTCCAAATGTATTTTACCGGAAGTTCTTGTAGTGCTGCAAGACGAGCAGCTGGTTTCATATAATCACTAAATACGAAGAATGTACCGCAAGCTGGAATAATACCACCGTGCAATGCCATACCATTCATTATGCAGGCCATCGTTAGCTCACAAACACCAGCTTGTAAGAACTGACCGCTGAAGTCTCCTTTTTTGAATGCAGTTGTATTTTTAAGGAATCCATCAGTTTTGTCCGAGTTCGAAAGGTCTGCAGAAGAAATCACCATGTTTTCAACCTCGTTTGCATAAACAGAAAGAACAGCAGCCGAAGCACCACGCGTTGCAATACCAGCTTTTTGCTCAATTTTGCTATAGTCGATAGCAGGAACTTCGTTAGAGTAGAATGCTTTCAGTTTTGCAGCCAATTCAGGATTTGCGGCAGTCCATTCAGCTTGCTTAGCTTTATTGGTAGCAGCAGCTTTTACAAGTTCATCAGCACGCTCTTCAAAAAGTTCAGCTACTTCGGGGAAAATTGCAAAAGGCTCATCAGCCGATCCTCCAAGGTTTTCAACTGTTTTTGCAAATGAAGCACCAGCAGCACCCAATGGTTGTCCGTGAGTTGAACACTGACGCTCAAAGTTGCTTCCATCTTCGGTTACTGCTCCTTTACCCATAATTGTTTTACCAATAATAAGGGTTGGCTTTTCAATTTCTTCATTTGCTGCTTTTAAAGCTGAGCGAATTTCTGTAACGTCATCACCATTAACGGTAATCACATTCCAGTTCCATGCTTCGTATTTCTTAGCAGTATCTTCATTTGTTACTTCATCTGTTCCTGTTGAAAGCTGAATGTCATTTGAATCATAGAACATGATCAGGTTGCTCAATCCAAGGAAACCTGCAATACGGCCTGCGCCTTGAGAAATCTCTTCCTGAACACCTCCATCAGAAATGAAAGTATATGTTTTGTGAGCCATCCACTCGCCAAAACGTTCAACAAGAAAACGTTCCGAAATAGCAGCACCAACAGCCATCGCATGACCTTGTCCAAGAGGACCTGAAGTATTTTCAACCCCACGCTCAACATCAACTTCAGGGTGTCCTGGAGTTACGCTTCCCCACTGTCTGAAGTTTTTCAAATCTTCCATGCTGTATTTTCCAGCAAGTGAAAGTGTTGCGTAAAGCATTGGTGACATATGACCTGGGTCAAGGAAGAACCTGTCGCGGTTTATCCAGCCCATATCCGTTGGGTCATAGTTTAAAAATTCAGAGTATAAAATGCTGATAAAATCAGCTCCACCCATTGCTCCACCCGGATGACCGGATTTTGCTTTTTCAACCATTGATGCTGAAAGTATTCTAATATTATCTGCAGCTTTGGTTACCAAGTTATTATTCATGATCTACTATTTTGTGAAAAATTATTTATCTGTTTTTTGTCTTTATTGCCTGCAAAAATATAACTATTTGCGGACAATGTATCCTGTAATAACCTGAATGAAAAAGACCAGTGCTAAACATTCTGCTAACACTGGTCTTTCAAATTCTTTTCAATATATTTTTTATTGAATAACCCTAACCATAATAACCCCTTCTATAGACTTAAGCTTATCTGCTATTGAAGGATCTGTTTCTTTACGGTCGATGTCAATAATATTATAGGCAATGTCTGCTCTGTTACGATTTAACATGTTCGAAATGTTCATACCTTCAGATGCCATCATTGCTGAAATCTGACTAACCATGTTTGGTACGTTTCTATTCGCAATAACAATTCGAACTCCTCCATTACGTTCCATTTCTGCCTGAGGGAAGTTTATAGAGTTAATGATGTTACCATTTTCAAGGTATTCACGAACCTGATCCACTGCCATGATAGCGCAATTTGTTTCAGATTCTCCAGTTGAAGCACCCAGGTGAGGAATTGAGATTACACCTTCCATTTTTAAAACCTCTTCATCGGGGAAGTCAGTTACATATTTTGCAATTTTCCCAGATTCAATAGCTTCTTTTAAATCAGTATTGTTTACCAAACCACCGCGAGCAAAATTCATAAGACGTACACCATCTTTCATCATTTCGAATTTGCTCTTGTTAATGTAGTCCTTAGTATCTGCATTTAATGGAATTTGCAAAGTAACATAGTCCGCATTTGAAAGTAGTGATTCAATACTTTCCGCTTGTTTTACATTACGGCTTAGTTTCCATGCGTGTTTAACGGAGATAAACGGATCATATCCCAGAACATTCATCCCCAGTGCCTGAGCAGCGTTTGATACTAAAACTCCAATCGCTCCAAGTCCAATTACTGCGAGTGTTTTACCACGAATTTCCTGTCCCCCAAAGTTTTTCTTTCCTTTTTCAACTAATGAAGGAACTTCGTCGCCTTTCCCAATCAGGGTTTTTGCCCATTCAATTGAACCGGAAATGTCACGCGAAGAAAGCAATAAACCAGCGATGGTCAGCTCTTTTACACCATGAGCATTAGCTCCGGGAGTGTTAAAAACTACAATGCCTTCATCTGTGCATTTCTCAACAGGAATGTTGTTTACTCCTGCACCAGCCCTAGCAATAGCCTGAAGACTTGATGGAAGCTCCATGTCATGCATTTTTTGGCTACGAACAATTATTGCATCAGGAGCACTGCACTCATTGGCAATTTCGTATTGATCTAATGGAAAATTATTCAATCCTTCCGGATCGATCTTATTTAAGGTTTGAATCTTAAACATACAATAAATGGTTTTTTAGAATGTTTTGTTTAATCATGCGAAGTATTAAAGCATGACAAAGATCACAATTTTATTTAAGATTTGATATTATTTGGGCTGATTTTTAGTCAATCTGTCAAAACTTAAATCTTATCTTAACATAGAGATTTCGCTCCTGATTCTTGTTCGGCAATTCTTAAATCATTCCTCTTGATTCTTAGGATACCTATTTCCCTTTTCGCCAACGACTCTTATTTGAAGTAAAAAGAGATAAGCCTTTGTTGATGAATTTTACGTCTTCAATTGAATAGAACGCATTGGGATTGTAAGTGGCAATAATATCAATTACTTTTTGAATTTCATTCCGCTTAATAATGGAATAGATTACGGCAACATTCTCATTTGCTCCTTGTGCTTCGTGGTAGGTAATTCCATAACCCCCGGCTTTTAACTTTGCTATTAGGTTATCCGCACTTTTTCGTGTAATAATTTGTAGCTTCACAATACCAACGGCAAGCTTTTCTTCAATAATTAATCCAATGTAGTTTCCTACAGCAAAACCAGCTCCATAGGCAACGTAGGCCACCCAGTTGTCAATGTTTTGTATAATCTTACTCATTGTAACCAGCCAGATAATTACTTCGAAAAATCCAAGAAGTGGGGCAATCAGCTTTTGCCCTTTTGAGACCATGACTATTCGGAGTGTACCAAAAGTTACATCACTAATACGTGCAACAAAAATCAATAAGGGGAGAAGTATGTAACTGAATATATCACCTTGATAAAAATTGCTGTTTAAAAAATCCATTTGCGTGGTTTTATATTGAATAAAAATTGGAAATAATATATAGATGCTTAAAATTAATGCTGCATATTATTAATCTCGTCATTCCGAACTTGTTTCGGAATCTGTTTCTTATTGGTAGCTAGTTCTGACTAAGATACTGAAACAATTTTGATTGCTAGTGGAACAGGATGACAAAGGCTCTATTATACTATTGTATTTATTAAAAGCTCTCTCATACTAAATCTTACTGTTGAAACTAAAACTCAGAAGTGAAATGGAATTTGATGTCCTTAAATTCATCCTGTGCCATTTGTAAAATAAATCCTGAATCAGCCATGAAAACATCACGTCCACGTTTGTCGATAGCCATTCTTTGATGTTTACGTTTTTTAAATTCGGTAAGAACCTTTGGATCATCACATTCAATCCAGCAGGCTTTATGCATCGACATATTTTCGAATCGACATTTGGCATTGTATTCATGTTCCAGGCGGTATTGAATAACTTCAAACTGAAGTTGTCCTACAGTCCCGATGATTTTACGACCATTAAACTGGCTGGTGAATAGCTGAGCAACACCTTCTTCCATGAGTTGGTCAACGCCCTTCGCCAATTGCTTTGATTTCATTGGATCAGCATTTTCAATATAACGGAACATTTCAGGAGAAAAGCTTGGCAGTCCCTTGAAATGCACCTCTTCTCCGTCTGTTAAGGTATCTCCAATAATGAAGTTTCCAGTATCTGGGACACCAACGATATCACCGGGGAAAGCTTCTTCAATTACTTCCCTTTGAGAAGCCATAAATGCCGTTGGACTGGAAATCCGAATTGATTTTCCGGAACGGATGTGTTTGTAAATCTTATTTCGTTTAAAAGTACCTGAGCAAACTTTTACAAAAGCAATCCTGCTGCGGTGGTTTGGATCAATATTCGCATGTATTTTAAATACAAATCCAGTAAATGCGTCTTCTTCAGGATTGATTTCACGTTCCTCTGTGAAACTCGGTCGTGGAGTAGGAGCAATTTCTACAAATGCATCCAACAGTTCCTGAACTCCGAAATTATAAAGTGCACTTCCAAAGAAAACCGGAGCCAATTCACCTTTTAGGTATTCATCAACTTCAAATTCAGGATAAACACCTTCAACCAATTCCAATTCTTCCCTAAGCGTGTTGGCGTCTTCGCCAATATAGGTTTCTAATTCTGGATTGTTGATGTCGTTGAAAGCAATGCCATTCTCAATTTCCTGAACATTGGCATCAAATAAACGTAGATTACGGTTATATATATTATACACCCCTTTAAAATCAGGGCCATCATTAATAGGCCAGCTTAAGGGGATTGTTTTAATTTTAAGTTGTTTTTCAATTTCATCAAGTAATTCAAACGAATCTAGTGACGGACGGTCAAGCTTATTAATAAAAACAATCACCGGGGTTTTACGCATTCGGCAAACATTCATCAACTTCTCTGTCTGTGGCTCAACTCCTTTTGCAGCATCAATTACAATAATAACACTGTCTACAGCTGTTAGTGTACGAAACGTATCTTCCTGAAAGTCCTGATGACCTGGGGTGTCCAGAATATTAATCTTGAAATCCCTGTATTCAAATCCCATTACTGAAGTAGCAACGGAGATACCCCTTTGTCTTTCAATTTCCATGAAGTCGGAAGTCGCACCCTTCTTAATTTTATTGCTTTTAACAGCACCGGCAACACGGATTGCACCACCAAATAAAAGAAGCTTTTCTGTTAGTGTAGTTTTTCCGGCATCCGGGTGACTAACAATTCCAAAAGTACGTCTGCGTTTAATCTCTTCTAAAAAGCCCATAGTCAAAATTTGAGCTGCAAAAATAGAACTTTTTCAGTAAACAAAGGTGTACATTGATTGAGATTGACCGTTTCTTAATGTGTCAATCGCAGAGATGGTGAATATTGTCAGGAGAATTAGATCTAATCAAGTGTTTTAGTAATTCGCTTCCAAATGTTTTTATGAAACTTCACCCCATTTTTACCAATACGCTGATGGTATGATCGTAAAGGGTCGCTGGGAGAAAATCGAAGTGAATCCATATTTTCGTATAGCGCAGGTGCTTCAGGATGAAACTGAAAGCCAAAGACATTGGGGTATTTGGTATGGCGCATCGCTTCAATAACTTTCCCATCGGTAGACCATGCAGTAACATCCCAGACGTCACTTAAATTTTCAATAGCTTGATGATGAGCGCTAAGAACTGGTGGGGATATGGGTTGTTTCCATTTTACCTCCTTTTTGAAGAAATCATCATTATCCAATTTTAAAGGATGAAAATTTACAGTCATCAATTGTTTGCTATCAAATATTTCCTGCCAATAGTTGCGATGAAGATTGTCTCTGTTCATTTCAACAATGGCTGTTGTGTCAGAAAGATTATATATTTCAGCAGGGATATCTTGTACCATAGTTCCGCCAGTTGCAACATTCATGGTTTGCATACCCAGGCAGAAACCAACTATGAAATAGCGCGGATTTTTTTCAAGTAAGGGAACAAAATCTGGATTTTGCCTACCTCCCAGTAAATGAAAAACAAAAGAACACTCTAACAAATGACGATCAGGGTCTTCTATCTTAGCGTGCAAATTTTCTTCGCCATATATTTCAGGTTGAATGTCAGGTCCTCCAAATAGAATTAATCCTTTTGACTGCTCGAACATAACACTAAAGTTTGCAGAGAAATCATTTTCTTTAAAAAGACTATCCTTGAAGAATGTACCTGTAAGTCGCTGTAGGTGAAAGTTTTCAAGTTCGTTATCGCGAATGTGGCGGATTGTTTGATTGTAGTCGTAGTTCTCTGAATAAAAATAGATTCCAATAAACTCTGTTTCTCCTACAAACCAGATTTGATTGTCAATTAGGTAATTGATCGTTTCAATGTTTTGGACTGTTGGATGAGCAATCAGTATATAGCTTTTCTCTGGGTCATAATCAGTATTAAAAAAATTTTGTGAATAAACAGTTCCTGAAAAAATTAAACTGAACGTCAGAATTAGTTTGACGATAAATTTTTTCCCAATCATATTGCTGCCTTTATAAACGTATAATTTGGTGATGAAATTAATCTTTTTATTGGAGAACTTGAAAAAAGTGAAGAAGTATATTTTTTATTGTTATTTTTAAATTTTAATAGCCGAATCCTAAAATAAATTGTCATGTCAGTTAAAATGTTTTTTCTCAGCGCTTTTGGTGGAATAAAAAATACCGATAAATATGAAGCTGAACAAGAACAACTAGAAAAAGATTTTCATGAGTTTGTCTCCGTTCAAGGGTCTGATGAGCTTAAAAGCTTCCTGGAGCTCGAAAAATTTGTAACGTCTGAGCAATTTTTAAAAACTAAAAGTGAGTTACAAAAACTTCAATTTAAGGGTAGTCCTGAAGAAGCTCAATTGAAAGAATACAATAAGCTTCATAAAACCCGGAAACTTGTAAAATATTACCTAACATCTGGTTCGTCAGAGCTTAAGAAATATAATGCTTTTCAGGAAAGCGAAAAACTGGAAAAATACATCGAGTTGAAAGCTTTTGTTGAAGATGGAACCTATAAAACTGAAAAAGATAAGTACAGCAAAGAAGTTTATAAGAACTCTTTGGAAGCGGCTAAAGTGAAGGAGTTTCAAAAGCTCGAAAAGAATAGGAAACTAAAAGATTTTTTTGCGATTAAAAACGGAAGCGATTTGGATGCTTTGAAGAAATTTGAAGAGTCTGAACTTTTGCAAAGAGTTTCTGAACTTCAGAAAAAAAAGGATTCTGGCAAATTGGAAGCTGAAGAAAAAAAAGTACTGAAGAAATTAAAATCAGATTCAGGTTTTATTCGAAATGAGAAATTAAAAAAGAGCAAAGCTTATCGGAATTATTTAGAAATCTTTAAAAGTGATTTGCCGTTAAAGCATGAGAAATTATCTGCTGAAGTTAGTGCTGAAGAATTCAAAATTCGAGTTGCATATCTTCAAGACAAAAAGAAATTTGAAAAGACTGAAGCCTTTGAGAAATATAATGATTTTAAAAAACTGAGAAGTTCAGATGATATTCGTTTTAATAATAGGTATCCAAAATCATCAGCCTATTTGAATTATAAAAATCTTGATCAATCTGAGATAAAGAAAAAGTATGAGGATTTGAGGAAGACTGTTGGATCTGATGAATTTTTTGAGCGTAAAGTTTATCTGGAAGATGCGAAGAAGTGGGAAAAGACTGATGAATACCAAAAAGAGCAGCTGTATGATGAAATGATTAAAAGACCTCATTTGGTAAAATACTTAAGCTACGTAAATACTGATTTGCTCGATTTCTATAAAAATTGGAATATCGTATTTGAAGATCGTTTTAAGGATCATAAACTTGATAAGAGCAAATGGCAAACTCTTTCGCCTTGGGCTGAAAGTACTGTTGGCCGTAATTTTTCACAAGCTGGAGATTTGCATGGATTTACTGATGGGAAGAATATTAAAATGGATCATGGAAACCTGCAGGTTATTGTAAATAAAGAAAGAACGGCATCTCTTGTTTGGAATTTCTCGATGGGTTTTAATGAAGAAGAATTGAAATATAGTTCCGGTTTATTGTCAACAGGCGAGCAGTTTAAAGCTGAATATGGAATACTAGAGGCTAAGATAAAATATGCTCCTCAAAAAGAACTTGTTGATGTATTTTATCTTGGAAGTGAGAAGCAAAAAGGCAGAATTAACTTACTTGAAACAGGTTCGGTGAATCGAGTAGGACTGATGAATGGAAATGAAGCAAGCCAAGAGCAATCTTCCCTGAATGGACTTACATCCAATAAGTTTTATATTTTCCGATTAGAATGGGAAAAAGAAAAGGTGAGTTGGAAAATAAACGGTAAAGAAATTTATGAAACAAAGCTGAATGTTCCTGAAGGATCATTACACATTAATTTAGCTTCTCTTGTCTTGAAAGATACCAATAAACTACCACATCAATTTACGATAGACTGGGTACGCTTTTATCAGAAAAAATCATAGAAATGAATTGGACGGATGAGTTTAATGGTGCGGTTACTGTCTGTGACCGAAAAGGGATTGTTGTTTATATGAATGAAATCTCTAAAAAACAATTTATAAAATATGGAGGTGATGATTTAATTGGTAAAAGTTTGATTGATTGTCATCCTGAGCCTGCCAGGAAGCTACTTCTTAAAATGCTGGAGAAACCAATTCATCATGCATATACAACCGAAAAAGCTGGTAAGAGAAAGCAAATTTATCAAACACCTTGGATGGAAAATGGTGAATTTAAAGGTGTAGTTGAAATTTCGTTTGAGCTACCAAGCAATATGGTAGATCATCAACGGTAATATTAATACCCTTTTTTATTGAAGAGCACATAGCCGAAACTAAAAACTACATAAAGTTTAGTGTCCTCTTTTTCAAAATAGTTTAGTGTCAGACTAACAGGGCCAAGTGCTGAATGATATACTAACCCTCCTAATCCCATGAAGTTGAGATCCTTATAGGTTTTAGCTCCGTATTCGGCTTTAAAATTATCAGATAGGTTTATATTTCGAATTGGAACAAATCCATAGCCTTCCAACCTTAAGTGAAGTTGGTTGTTGAGTTTGATGATTGACTTTAATCCTGAGGCTACGTATTTAGTTGCTCTAAATTTATTAAGAAAAAGTGTCTGGCTGTAAGGAGTGGGAGTGAAAGCGGGTGATGATAAAACAGTAGATTGATAATTATTAAAAACCTTCTTATTGCTGTATACACTTTCTGCCATTAAGCCTAGTGTAACTTTTTTGCCAAGGCGAAAATATTTATCGTAGTTTCCTTTTAGAATGTAGAAATGATGACTCTTTTCAAAGTTAGCACTAGACTGCGAAGTCGTTCCAGGATCATTCTTTTCAGTGCCATTAACATAGGTAAATGATATGCCAGAGGCTATTCCTTCAGTTGAGAATTGTTTGTGATTTAGTGAGTTTTTTTCAAGACTAACTTGCCCGGTAAATGCATCAAATTTTGTTTCATCTGGCACATCTGATTTCAAAACAGATTCAGTTAAATAATATTCATCATTTGCTGATGAGTAGCTTGCACCAAATTTAAGTTTACCTCTTGTCCAAAGTGGAAAACCCAGCTCCGTTCTAAAGTTAGTTTCCTCCTGAATAATGAATGGAGAACGAACGTCTTCAAAAAAGAATTCATTGGAGCTTGAGAAATAATCCCATCGGTTAAAAGTTAAATAACCTGATAGATAAAAAGGCAATTTCGTTGGGAAATCAATGCGCCCACCAACTTTTATAGAGCTGTAAAAGCGGCCAAAATAGATATTTGAACTTAAAGTATATGCTCTGTGGTTAAAGAACAGATAGTCCATGCTAAGGAAACCTTGATTGATGGGTTTAGTGGATACATTACCCCCAAATTTAAATTCCAGAGGTTTGTTTTGTTTTACCTTTAGATGAAGGTCAAAGAAACTGGATTCGGGGTTATAAAGAGATATAGGACGTATAGCCTCAATTTGTGGGTCAGCAACCAGCTTAAAATATTCTTTTTTCAATTCGCCCAGGTTAATGACATTGTATCGGTGTTTTACGCTCTGAATAATGTACTTGCGTTGCATTGCATCTGTAACTCCCTCAACTTGTATGTTTTGAAAAAGAAGTTCTGGTTTTTTACCATTGAATGAGTCCCTCCTGTTTTGTACGTTTTCTTTTTTTGCTTCACGAGGTATTCTCGACTTAATACTATCAATCAAAGCCATTGATGTTTCATATCCAGCCAGATTAATCATATCAATTTTGTCAAAATCAAGCAGATCGATATCTGTAAATTTGGTTTCAAGGAGAATCCCTTTTTCATCTGGAATTTCGTAGTCTGTTTTGCGCATGATCATATTTTCCAGCTGAGCCATTACATCATCTTCATCTGGTCGACGGGCATTGTTTGCAACTTTGTGACCAATGAGAATGTCTGGTTGAAACCTTTCAATCATATTTCGTGCAGGAAAATTATTGACAATTCCCCCATCAAAAACGAGTGTGCTGTCAATAAAAATTGGCTTAAAATATAATGGAAAAGTCATTGATCCACGGATTGCTTCTCCTAGATCACCACTTCTTAATTCAATTTCTTTGTTGTTATATAAATCAGTTGCAATACATAGGAATGGAACAAAAAGCTGGTCGAAATCATAATTGCATACAGCATTGGTTGAGGCAAACATTTCCATAAAAGCAAAGTCCATTTGCTCCTCTGGAATAATATTGGTTGGAGGAAGAATTTTCAACTTGTCTTCTTTTCGTTGCAGGTCAAGCTTTAGCCATGATGGATCTTCTTCAAGCTTTCTGAAAAAGTAACGGTATTCTTCCTGTATTTTTCCAGTTGACCAGAATTCAAACTGATCAGACTTAAAAAGTGCCTCCATCTGATCGGTTGAATAGCCAGCAGCATAGAGACCTCCAATGATTGCACCCATTGAGGTTCCAGCAATATAATCAATTGGAATGTTGTTTTCTTCTAATGCTCTAATTACTCCGATGTGTGCGAGCCCTTTTGCTCCACCTCCGCTTAATACCAAACCCACTTTTTGAGCTTGGATATGATTTCCAATAATGAAAAAGAAGAATAAAAAAAACAGGCTTTGCTTCATGGTATTCTTGGCTTTGAGATATATTACTCAGTTACCAAATTTATGAAAAACAAGCATGAAATCAGTTATCTGATAGTATTTTTTTAACTGATTTAAATCAGAAGTCTGTCGGTTGACCGTTCTCCGTTTTCGGTTATTAAACTTCTACTTTTGTTTTTAACGAATGAAACCCTTCGCCAAGTATTTCACGGGCATCCATAATTGTTATGAATGCATCAGGGTCAATTTGGCTAATGTACTGTTCCAAAATGGGTACTTCGCGTCTGCTAATAACGGTGTAGATTACTTTTTTTTCTTTGCCGGTAAACATGCCATTCCCATTTAGGTATGTACCTCCACGCTCAAAATCAACCAGAATCTTTTGCTTAATCTCTTCGTGCTTATCTGAAATAATTAAAAGTGCTTTGTTGTAATTTCCACCTTCCATTGTAAGGTCAATCACTTTGCCAGTGATGTATATAACTAGCCAGGAATAAAGCGGTATTTGCCAGTCGCGGAATGCAACAAGGCTAAGTAATACAATTGCAGAGTCTACATAAATCATGAGTTGTCCCAATTGCATTCCGGTGTATTTAGCGATAATCATGGCTATGATATCTGAGCCACCAGAAGTTGCTCTGGATTTAAAAATAAGACCGAGCCCAAAACCAATCAATACACCTCCAAACACGCAGGAAAGCAATACATCCTGAACAAGTGGTGCTTCACCATCCACTCGCAGGTACGTGATTAAGTCCATAAAAACTGATGTGAGAACAAAGCCAACTACCGTTTTTACTCCGAAGCGAGGCCCCAGGATTTTAATTCCTGCGATGGTGAGTGGAATATTTAGGATAAGACCAAACAAGCCGATTGGTATACCATCAGGCCAAAAAGAAAACATGCCTTTGCTAATGTAATGCACAACAATAGCAATACCATAAACGCCACCCGGAACAATTCTGTGCGGAGAAATAAAATACACAAATCCAACAGCAAGAATAAAAGCTCCGATAATAATGAAACTGTATTCTTTAAACCATTTAAGGCTGAAAATCTTTTCCTTTTGTAGAAATGCCATAGCCGTATTTTTTGTTTGCAAAATAGCATCTCTATTTTGATCTTTTTGTTGATTTTTATCAGGGATTTGAAGAGTTTCGAATATTCGGTTGTGTGATTTGGTTTATTTTGGAATAACCAGTCTTTGCTTACTCAACTTCCAGCCATATTCTTCTAACTTTCCATAGAATTTCTATCTTTGTTTTATGCCCGAATATCTCGATCAGGAAATAACCTATTTGCCGGGGGTTGGCCCCAAGCGTGCGGAGCTTCTTCAAAAAGAGTTGCGCATTTTTTCATTCAGGGATTTGCTGTACTATTTCCCCTACAAATATGTTGATAGAACTAAGTTTCATCGTATTTCAGAGGTAAATGCCAATCAGGCTTACATTCAGGTTAAGGGTAAAATCAAGTCGTTTGAAGTGTTGGGAGAGAAAAGAAAACAGCGGTTAAATGCTGTTTTTTATGATGAAACGGGTTCAATGGATTTGGTGTGGTTTAAAGGTGTGAAATACATTCGGGAAAATTTAAAGCCTGGACAAACTTATGTTGCCTTTGGGAAACCATCCGTGTTTAGTGGTCGAATAAACATCATCCATCCAGAAATGGAAGATGCACAAAGTGAGCAATTTAAGACTGGTATTTTACAGGCTTTTTACAATACAACTGAAGTTCTGAAGAAGCGCTTCCTGAATACCAGTGCCATTAATAAAATACAGTTTAAGCTTGCAAGTTCAATAAAAGGTAAAATATATGAGAGTCTTCCTGCTCATGTAAAAGAACCACTTAAGTTAATGACACTTAGTGATGCACTAAGGCAAATTCATTTTCCAGAGAATACCCGTTTGTTGCAGAATGCGACTTTCAGATTGAAGTTTGAAGAGTTGTTTTACATTCAACTTAAAATATTGAGTTTAAAGCATAAACGACATGATGTGTTCAGAGGCTTTGTATTCTCTCAGGTTGGATTCAATTTTAATAAATTTTACGAAAATAACTTACCCTTTGAGTTAACGGGTGCACAGAAAAAGGTGATCAAGGAAATCCGGAAAGATCTTGGCTCTGGTAAGCAAATGAATCGTTTACTGCAAGGAGATGTAGGAAGTGGTAAAACATTGGTTGCTTTAATGGTTGCACTTATCGCATTTGACAATGGATACCAGGCAAGCATAATGGCACCCACTGAGATACTGGCTATTCAGCATTTTAATACAATCCAGAAAATGTTGGAGGGGCTTGGTGTGAATATGGCTTTGCTAACAGGTTCAACAAACGTAAAAGAGCGAAAGATTATTCATGAGCAGTTGGTGAATGGTGAGCTCCAGTTGTTAGTTGGAACGCATGCTCTGCTTGAAGATACAGTTAACTTTAATAAACTGGGTTTGGTTATCATTGATGAGCAGCATCGTTTTGGTGTCGCTCAGCGAGCCAAGCTTTGGAAGAAAAACGCAAGTGTACCTCCGCATGTTCTGGTGATGACAGCCACGCCAATTCCCCGTACCCTGGCGATGACCTTATATGGAGATCTGGACGTTTCGATAATTGATGAATTACCACCAGGTAGAAAACCAATTGACACACGTCATTACTTTGAGAACAGGCGTAAGCAGGTTTATGAGTTTATCAGAAAGCAGGTCGATGTCGGTCGACAGGTTTATATGGTTTATCCATTGATAAGTGAGTCTGAAAAGTTGGATTTGAAAAACCTTGAAGATGGTTATGAATTGATGAAAGAGGTTTTTCCACGTTATAAAATTAGTATGGTTCATGGCCGAATGAAGCCTGCCGAAAAAGAAGCTGAAATGCAACTTTTTAAAGAAGGAAAAACTCAGATAATGGTTGCGACAACTGTGATTGAAGTTGGAGTGGATGTTCCTAATGCTTCAGTAATGGTGATTGAAAGTGCTGAACGGTTCGGTCTGTCCCAATTACACCAATTAAGAGGGCGGGTAGGACGCGGTGCTGAACAATCATTTTGTTTGCTCATGTCTTCTTATAAAATAAGCAATGAAAGCCGGAAGCGGTTGGAGACCATGGTGCGAACCAATGATGGATTTGAGATAGCTGAAGTAGATCTTCAGCTACGAGGGCCAGGAGATATTGAAGGCACACAACAGAGTGGCTTAGGAGTTGATTTGAAAATTGCGAGTCTTGGTAAGGATGGTGAGATTTTACGAATAGCGCGTGATGTTGCAAATGATATACTGGATGATGATCCACGATTGGAAAAAGATCAAAATAAGTTGTTGTTTTATCATCTTTCAAGAATGAAAAATACGGAATTTAATTGGAGTATAATTAGTTAGAACCAAGAACCAAAAATCAGGTTTTAGTCTCATCTTCTTCCATTCTCACCCTCAATCTTTACCAGTAAACTTCCGCCCAGATTTTCATGACCCGTGTGTTCAATTAACATCCAACCCATATTTTTTAAGCGTTTGCGAAGTAAGTGGTTCATGTAGCCATGGGCAACCAGTAATACTTTTCCTTTTTCTGCGGCCTTTTGATCGAGAAAGCTGGCAGCACGATTTACTCTTCGCTGAGCCATTCCCCTGTTTTCAGAGCTTGCTTTTGGTTTTGAACCAAACATCCAGAATACACGGTTTAAACCATTCCATAAAGGTTTTGGCAAATACAAAAGTGGAATGTTTACTGTGCCTGGTTTTAGTTCATTGAAGAACGATTTGGATTGGTAGACAAAATCGTCTCCCAGCAGTAATAATGCAGTGGCTTTAGATCGATGCAGTGAACTTGTGTAAACAGTATCTATGCCAAAAGTATTTAAGATTGATTTGGATTGTACCGGATGAATATCTTCAAAGTCATAGTCTGATTTATATTCTTCCAGCTTTTTATAATTGTAAAATAATTGCTTTTCAATATCTACCTTTTGATGGCGAATGATCATGATTTGTTTTAGCCCTCCTACGTTTGAAAGATAAGTTGATGAATCATTCAGAAAATGAAGGCTAAAATGATCCGTTGTTTTTTCATTAGCATGCTTTTGGTAAGCTTGTTTTAAAATGGTTTCAATCTCACCATTTTGTGAAAAACAAAGGATAGGGCAGAATAATATAAGGAGTAATAGCCTGAGTTTGATTAAAAGTCTTTTCAAAATAAAAAGTTAAAATTGATTGTTACTAGATTTTCTTCTTCTGAAAGTTCATAAAGCATGCTCAAATTTGTAAAGTTGAATGGCGAAAACCAAACGCCGGCTCCATATCCCTGATGCCATTTGTTAGAATCTTGTCCATCAAACCAAACGCGACCGATATCATGAAAAGCAATAAGTCCAAGACTTCCACTAAATATATAAGAGTTCACATTTTTTATTTTTAAACGCAAGTCGGTATTCTGATAAGCCATTGCATCACCTGCAAAACGACTGGATCGGAAACCTCTAAGGTTGGTTTTTCTTCCCAAACGTGCAGCTTCGTAAAGCGGATAATCGCCAAAGTTTTTTAATCCTCCTGCCCTTAGGGCTATAACCATTCTTGGGTCTTTTCGAAAACTTAAATAGGTCGCAAAATGACCTTCAGCTTGAGTGAAATTTTCAAATTCATTCAGACTGTTAAATCGGGAAATCTCCGTGTTAAAGCTTATTCCTCTTGAAGGAAATAATTTGTTAGTCATATTTTTGTATTCAAAAGCAAGGAATGCTGAAACATATTGATGCTTGTCAAACAAATCAGTTGGAACTTCAGGAGGGAATGTGCTACTGTTTATTGGGAAGAGCTTATGATCGTCGGTTAATTCAAGATCGGTATGAATAAAACGAACTCCAGTTTTCAACGATAAATTTTTGGTGTGCAACCAGGCCAGGGAAGGAGCAATATCAATGATACGGTACCTGATGCGATAGTCCTTTTTGTGTTCCAGAAAGTTCTCCGTTTCATTTCCATAGCCAAAGAAATTATCGGTAGTAAATGGCATACTTACTTCGGCATCCAGAAAGAAATCAAAGTTTCGCCAAATAGATGTGGTGTACATTTTATATTTGGCTTGAAAAGCAGAAGTCTGAAAAGATTTCTTGCCGATAAACATATGCATAGTTGAGTCCCGGAAATGATATCGCTGATTTAAAAAGCCACCGCCTAATAGAACGCCATCATCAACATTATAACCAAAGGCGAGTAGGGGCATGGTCGTATTGTATTTAAATTGCTTTCGGTTATACTCATAAACTTCTTTGCTGTTTCGCAAGCGAAGTCCGGTTTCTGAGCTTTTAGTGATTTTGTTTTTGCCAAACCGATCATAAATTATAGTCTTTTTGCTTGCTCCACGAATTTTCGACTCATCAGTGTATTTGTCTTTTCCCTTTCCTCCAATCAATCGTAATTTAATACCTTCATTAGCTTCTCCTGCGATTTCAAACTGGTCTTCATCATCTAAACCATAAAGCCTGATTTCTTTAGTATTATTGTTGTCAAAGGTTCTGCTGTAAAGGTGATTCTTAATTCGTTCTTTCTTCTCAGATACTGAAAATACATCTACATGTGTCGAATCATTATAGCGCCATATTTTAAATAGATCCTCATCTTCTGTACCAGTAATATCTACATTTTTGCTAATAAAACGATGGTAGTCTTCAGCAAAATCAGCCAAATTCTCCCTTCGTTGTTTTAGTACCTTCTTAATTCGATCACCAGATAGTTCATTCACTTTTTTAGGCAGGGAAGAATCAACTGTTTGATCAATTAATTCATCGGTAAGCTTATTTTGCAGATCAGCAGCAATTTCTTGCCAATCTTTAAGTGTCAGCTTATTCATGAAAGTGCGATCAAAGTATCGCCCGTTATAGTTGAACCCTTCAATGTTGCGAGTATTTGGTTTGAATCCCTGAAATTTTGGCTGAACCCATGTTAGTTCTGCAATTTTAAACAATGAGCCATCCGAATTAAAGAATGCATTGTCCCGGTCGCGAGGTATTGGACGGAAGATTGTTTTATCATCCTTTTCAAAACTTGCCCAACGCCATTGGTCGTCGTGTCTGTCCCAATCGGCAATCCACATATCGAACAAGCGGGAACGAAGTACAAATTTCTGATCAATTTCGGCATCATCATCCTGAATAATCGTCTCAAGAACATCGGGCGTTGAAATAATATCTTTTGAATATCCAAAGCTGGCAATATCATCACGGTTTTTTGCAGGACGCTCTTCATACAAAAAGAGCTTATTCTTCATTTCAAGTTGGTATATGCCCAGAGCCGGATCATTTGGAACAAAAACAATTTGTGGATTGGTATGATAGATTCCTGCAGCTTCAGCCAGTTTGGGAACAACAACTGCTCCGTAAGGGTGAGAGGCTGAAATGGCATCTTGTATCGCGCTTACGGCAATTGTTCCTTTTAAACTTGCGGGCAAAGCACCTGAAGCATTCTTTTCAACCGAACGAAGTACATATTGTTTTTTGTCTTTGTTTTGTAGCCGATATGACTGGGTTTGCTGACCACCACCACGTTTCAAGATTTTTAGTCCACCTTTTTCTTTGCTAATATCAAAAACTGGGAATTCACTTTCAGTAGCCCAAACTTCCCGGTAATTCTCACCCATAATGGAACGAATGAATTTACTTTGTTCGTATTGCTTGCTCGGAATCGCTTTAATTGTGCTGTCAGTGATTTTCTTTTTCTGATTAAACAGTTTTAAGAGTGGATTCAGTTTAAAATTGAACTCTTTACTAGCAATTGTCTCCAGCTTTTGATTTTTCAAACTTAGAAATTCAATGATGGCCTGATTCCCATCTTTTAGCTCCATTCGTGTAATTCCAGCTTCAGTAACTTCAAGCTGCTTGTTCTTGTATGGTTTAGCCACTGATCCAACAATTAGCTGTTTTCCCATACCAAGTTTATTAAACTGGAAGTTATTTTCATGCCCTGATATATAAAGCAGATTTGGAAGATAGGCTGCAAGTTGTTTGATTCCATCAGCCATTTGTTTGTATTCAGGATGGTTGAGATCCTGGGGAGCACCAAGCCATTTTCGCGGACCATAATATAAGAACCCAGGGAGTGGTAAGTAAAATGATCCATCTCCTGCCAATGGAAAAAGATGTTCTTTCACTCCAAAATGTCCTCCATGAAAACCATTATTGACAGCTGGGTGATGGCCAAACATGATAATGTTTTTATCGCTGTATTTTTTAAGTAGATCGGAAAGATAAATGAAAGCCGTCTTTTGTAGTTCTGAATGATTTCCAACATCATCAAAATCGTGACTGATTCTTGAGATATCAACTTCTTGCTGAAGCCAAAACTGGGTGTTTACAAAAATAAGGATTGTATTTTCGTTCAGTTCTTTTACAATTGGACCGGGTTGAGCATCGTCAGGAATAAACTTTACGTGCTTTTTAAGTCGTTTCTTATAAACCTTTTCAATTTCGTTAACAACATCCTGTCCAGTGCGTTTTCCATTCTCCCATTCCTGATTTCCTGGGAGCATGTATGTCTCAATTTTTTGTTCCTCAATAAAATCAAGGAAAAAATCGGGGATTTGGCTTTGATAATTCAGCTCATCAGTCTCAAGGTTATATTCAATCATTCCAGAGTAGTTCCCTAGAAAAACTAATGTGGCCTTTTCTTCTAGTAGTTTCTTTTTTAATTCTTTGAAGTAGAGGTCTGAATGCTCTGTTTTTTCTACTTCTCCAATCAGGTAAAATACCTGTCCTTCATCAGCAAGGAGCTGAGTTTGAGAAATCAGACTTGCAAAAAGAATTAATAGAAACTGCTTCATTCATTAGAAATTTATCAGTTGAACAAGAATAATACTAATTACAAAAATGATTAAACCAAACATGAATATATTGTAAGCTGTGCGGATGCGGTTGTATTTTGAAGCAAGCACAACTCCTAAACTAAATTGGTCTTTAATCATATTACCATATAGGTCATCATAATCTTTCATCATTTCTTTTACAGCCCATTCATACTCTTCATATTTCATTCCATAGAAATTTCCAAAAAACATCAGGTTGACCCTTTTTTTCTCAATATCTTCTTTGGTGAAAGTACCTGCAGATAGTTTGGGACGAGTTGAAAGAATAGCAAAAATAATGGTTAATAGAGAGGTGCTAAGAATAATTAGCATTGGAATTAACATCTCTGGAGTTCGTGCTGTAATTTGTTGAACGAATGAGGCCAGGACTGATATTATTATTGTATTAACTGTAATCAAAATGTTGGCCTTATTGTCTGCAATTGAACTTAGGTTGATTTGGTTGCGGGCTGTCATCCGAAACATGGATTCTACGCCTCGGTCGGGCGTACTTTTTTTAGCAAGCTTCTCTTCCAGCTTTAGGATTTTATTCTGTTGCTTTTCAATCAGTGCCTTGTTCTTGTCTTTTTTTTCTTTGACTTGTTCTTGCATAAGAATCCAATTTTTCTTTTTACCGGGTTCAAAGTTCTGTTTGGCGTAATCTGTATAATAGTGCTGATCACCCATAAATGCTAATGTTCTTTCACAGAAAAAACTCTTCTTTACGTTTACCTTATTAATAATCGACAATTCTTGACGTAAGTTGTCGCTTTTTTTGAAATAATCGCTATCTCTCAAATGTGACATGTCTGCATCGCAAAGAACCTCCGATAGCTTGTCTTTTGGTTTGTGTGGAAATCGAGTTGCCTCAATACATTCTTCAACCTGCTTTATCTTCCCTTTATCCCATCCTTGTTTTTTGAGGAACTCCTTTGCTAGTTTCTTGCTGTCTGCTTCGTGGTTGAAATAGTTTTTGGAGTAACCTGCATCATGGAACCAGGCCGAAACCATAACAATCTCTTTTTCTTCTTCACTGAAATCCATTTCGGACAAAATCTCTTCTGCAGCATTTGCTACTTCCAGGGTATGATCCAGATTGTGGTATTTAAATACTTCACGATCAACTTCATTTAGTATTTGTTCTACTTCAGCCCTGGCTTCATCAATAATTGACATGCGTATATTTTTAAATAATGAAACTAAATTAGCAAAAACTATTTAAACATTTTGCTATTGCTCACTAACGCTACTTTTATTTTATTCATTATACTTCTCAGCATTTTTTCACATCATTTAACAGAAATGCCCCATAGATTGTTTTTTCATTGAAATATATGATCAGTTTGTTCGAATTTTTACACAATTCATATTTTGAAGAATGATCCAAAAACAATGACATAAGTCATGTTTGCCTGTACCGTCTTGATTGATAGTGTTTACAGAGGGTAATAATTTTACCTTTATTTAAATCGAATATAAATAAGCTAAGATGCTATATAAATGATTTATACATAGAATCCAGTTAGTAAAACATATTTAGTTTTGCAGAATTATAAAGCTTTTTTAGGAAAAGATGCAGGGAGAAATTTCACACAAAGGAATTATTAAAGAGCTTTCAGATAAAAGGATAATAGTAGGCATTATTAACGAATCTGCATGTGCCTCTTGCCATGCCAAAGGGGCTTGTACAGTAGCAGATATGGAAGACAAAGATATTGAAATTCATCATTTTGAGGGTGATTTCCGTGTTGGCCAGCAGGTTGACGTTGTTGGAAAGACATCTCAGGGTTTCAAGGCGTTGTTCTATGGCTACCTGTTTCCTTTTATATTGCTCATGATTGTCTTGATCATTTCGATTACGATTACAGGTAACGAAGGATTAAGCGGGCTGTTGGCTTTGGGCATAACCATTCCTTACTACTTCATCATTTATTTATTCCGAGATAAGCTTAAAGGTAATTTTGAATTTGAAATTAAGGCTGTTTAATCATGAGTATGACCATTGTTTACACGATGATTACTTTGAGTGCAATTGGAACTGCAGCTGCAGTAATTCTCTATTTTGTTGCTCAGAAATTTAAAGTATATGAAGATCCACGGATCGATGAGGTTGAAACTACACTGCCCGGTGCAAATTGCGGTGGATGTGGTTACGCAGGTTGCCGGGCTTTTGCCGAGGCTTGTGTAAAAGAAAATGAGCTTTCCGATCTTTTTTGCCCTGTTGGTGGAAACGATTGCATGGCAGATGTCGCTGGTGTATTGGGACTTGATGCAGTGGTTCAGGATCCACGTGTAGCCGTTGTTCGTTGTAACGGAACTTGTGAGCATCGTCCTAAAACTAACCAGTTTGACGGTGCTTCTTCATGTGCGGTAGCTTCATCATTATATAGTGGTGATACTGGTTGCCAGTATGGTTGTTTGGGACATGGCGATTGTGTTGCTGCTTGTGACTTCGATGCCATTCATATGAACCCGGAAACTGGTTTGCCTGAAGTGGTTGACGATAAATGTGTCGCTTGTGGTGCGTGTGTTGAGGCTTGTCCGAAGGATTTGATAGAGCTTCGGAAGAAAGCAAAGAAAGATCGCAAGATTTTTGTGTCTTGTAGAAATGAAGATAAAGGTGGTGTTGCGCGAAAATCTTGTTCGGTGGCCTGTATTGGTTGCAGCAAATGTTTCAAGGTTTGTCCGTTTGAAGCCATTACCATGAATAATAACCTGGCATTTATTGATTCGGATAAATGTAAGCTTTGTCGCAAGTGTGTGGTTGTATGTCCAACCAATGCAATTATTGAGTTGAATTTTCCACCACGGAAAGTAAAAACTGACTTGCCACCAAAACCTACGGAAGTAAAACCGGTGGTTTCTACAGAGAAAGAAGCTAAACCAAATGAATCTGATAACTCAGCTAATAAATAAGGAGGCCAATCGTGTTAAAAACGTTTAAACTCGGAGGGGTTCACCCAGCAGAAAATAAGTTCTCGGCTGATAAAGCAATCGAAACTTTAGCATTACCTGCAAATGTGTTTATCCCCGTAGCCCAACATATTGGAGCACCAGCTCAAGCCCTGGTTAAAAAAGGCGATCAAGTAAAAGCAGGACAACTCATTGCCAAATCAGGTGGGTTTGTTTCCGCAAATATTCATTCCTCAGTTTCAGGAAAAGTAACCAAAGTTGATTTGGCTGCTGACAGCTCTGGCTATCCCAAGCAAGGGGTTTTTATTGCCGTTGAAGGTGATGAATGGGAAGAAGGCATTGATTTAAGTTCAGAATTAAAAACTGAATTTGAGAAGGATAGTAAAAAAATCATTAATAAAATTAACGATGCAGGTATTGTTGGTTTGGGTGGGGCAACCTTCCCAACACACGTGAAGCTAATTCCTCCACAAGGGATGAAACCTGAAATGTTAATCATTAATGGGGTAGAATGTGAGCCGTATCTAACTTCCGATCATCGGGTGATGATGGAAAAGGCTGACGAAACACTTGTAGGAATCCGAATTCTGATGGCTGCACTGGCTGTTAAGCAAGCATATATCGGTATTGAAAACAATAAGAAGGATGCGATTGAGCATCTTCGAAAACTTACTAATGAAGATTTATCTATTGAGGTTGTTCCACTTAAAGTGAAATATCCGCAGGGTGGTGAAAAGCAATTAATAAAAGCAGTAACAGGACGTGAAGTTCCTTCAGGTGCATTACCAATTTCGGTAGGAGCTGTGGTTAGCAATGTAGGTACGGCGCTGGCGGTTTATGAAGCTGTTCAGAAAAATAAACCATTGGTAGAACGCGTAGTGACACTTACAGGGAAGTCGGTTGAAAAACCTTCAAACTTTTTGGTTCGTGTGGGTACATCAATTAATGAGCTGATTGAAGCTGCAGGTGGTTTACCTGAAGATACAGGTAAGGTAATTAGTGGTGGGCCAATGATGGGGAAAGCTGTTTCTTCGCTTGATGTTCCGGTAACAAAAGGGACTTCTGGCGTTTTAATTATGCAGGAGAAAGAATCCAAGCGTGAAGTGATGCAAAACTGCATTCGCTGTTCGCGATGTGTAACTGTTTGCCCAATGGGACTGGAGCCTTACTATTTAATGACTGTTTCTGATAACCAGGTTTGGGAAAAAGCAGAAGAGCATTATATCATGGATTGCATTGAATGTGGTTCATGCAGTTATACATGTCCTGCCGATCGCCCATTGCTGGATTATATCCGTTTGGGCAAAGGTAAGGTTGGTCAAATCATGCGTTCAAGAAAAAAATAAAAGAATTCTATACAAATGAATAAACTACTAACGATATCCCCTTCGCCGCATGTGCACACTAGCGATTCGGTGAATAAGATTATGTATCGGGTGCTTTTTGCCCTCGTTCCAGCATTGGCCTGGTCGGTATTTATGTTTGGTCTGGAAGCTGTTCGGGTAACTTTTATTGCCGTTGCAGCATGTATTGCTTTTGAGTACATTATTCAGAAGTTCATCTCTAAACAAACTCCGCAAATTACAGATGGCTCAGCTGCCTTAACTGGAATTCTGCTTGCTTTTAATGTTCCGTCATCGCTTCCAACATGGATGATTATTGTAGGAGCTTTAGTTGCCATTGGAGTTGGTAAACTTTCTTTTGGTGGGCTTGGGAATAACCCATTTAACCCGGCTTTGGTTGGTCGTGTGTTTTTGCTGATCTCCTTTCCGGTTGATATGACGATTTGGCCTGTAACGCGCCACGTGGTTGATGCAACAACAACTGCAACGCCACTTGCCATTTTAAAAGAAGGGGTGAAAAATGGAACTCCCATTTCGGAATTGATGCCTAATTTGCCAGCAGGCATGGATTTGCTTTATGGAAACATGTCGGGCTCGCTTGGTGAAATATCTGCGATCTTCTTGTTGCTGGGATTTGGTTACATGCTTTGGAAGAAAGTAATTACCTGGCACATTCCGGTGTTTGTATTAGGAACCATCTTTGTTTTTCAGGGAGGGCTTTGGCTAATGAATCCGGATAAGTACATTGAGCCTGTATTTCATTTACTAGCTGGTGGAGCAATGCTAGGAGCTATTTATATGGCTACGGATATGGTGACTTCACCAATGACTCATAAAGGGCAGTTCTTTTACGCTGTCGGAATTGGAGTGATTACGGTGTTGATTCGAAATTTTGGATCGTACCCGGAAGGTATCTCATTTGCAATATTGATTATGAATGGTTTCACCCCACTATTCAACGCATATATCAAACCTAAACGATTTGGAGGGATTCAGTAATGGCACAAAAAGAATCTACATTTTTGAACATGACACTTACCCTCACGCTGGTAGCACTTATTGCGGCGGCTGTTTTAGGGTTTGTGCATGACTTGACGAAAGACGATATTGCACTAGCCAAAAAGAAAGCACAGGAAAAAGCGATTAAAAGCGTATTGCCACCTTTTGATCACTTGGGTGAATCATGGAAAGCGCTTCCTGCTGATGGTGCTGACAGTCTTGAATTTTTCCCAGCTTTTGATGCCAGTGAAAAGTTGGTTGGCGTAGCAGCAAAAACATACACAAAGAATGGCTTTAGCGGATTAATAACCATTATGACTGGTATTTCGGCTGATGGAAATATATCGGGTTACGAAGTGCTGGAGCATAAAGAAACTCCGGGATTGGGATCGAAGATGAATGTGTGGTTTAAGAATGAAGAAAAACCATCGCAAAGCATTATTGGTAAAAACCCGGCTACTACAAAATTTGAAGTGAGTAAAGATGGTGGTGAGGTGGATGCGATTACGGCATCAACAATTACTTCACGAGCATTTTTAGAAGCCATTAAAAGAGCTGTAAATACCTATAAAGAAAATCAGCTTGAAGAACAACAGGTTGATGTAACAAATACTGCATCGAGCAAGAAAGGAGGCCAATCATGAATCAATGGACAAATTTTACTAAAGGATTTATAAAGGAAAACCCGGTTTTTGTATTGCTGCTGGGAATGTGCCCAACATTGGGTGTGACTTCGTCAGCAATTAACGGATTGGGAATGGGATTGGCAACAGCCTTTGTACTGGTGATGTCGAATCTGGTAATCTCCCTGATTAAAAGTCAGATTCCAAGCAAGGTTCGTATCCCTAGTTTTATTGTGATTATCGCAGCTTTTGTTACCGTGGTTGAGTTAACCATGCAAGCTTATTTGCCTTCGCTGTTTAAAAGCCTCGGACTATTTATTCCACTTATTGTGGTAAACTGTTTGGTATTGGGGCGTGCAGAGGCTTTCTCTTCAAAAAACAACCTGCTATCCTCTTTAATTGATGGATTAGGAATGGGACTTGGTTTCTCATTTGCTTTAACCTTACTTGGAGCAGCACGCGAGTTTCTTGGAGCTGGTAAACTTTTTGGTATTACCGTTTTCCCTGAAGATTATGGAATGTTGCTTTTTGTACTTGCGCCAGGAGCGTTTATTGTATTGGGTTATTTAATTGCCCTTATTAATAAATTGAATAAAGCTTAGGAGATTCACCATGGAATATATTGTAATTATAATCGCCGCCATATTTGTCAACAACATTGTGTTGAACCAGTTTTTAGGAATTTGCCCATTTCTGGGTGTTTCTAAAAAGATTTCTACTGCTGTGGGTATGACGGGTGCTGTAACCTTTGTTATGGTGATCGCAACCATCGTTACTTACCTTATTCAGCTATATATCCTGAATCCATACGGACTACAGTTTTTGCAAACCATCTTCTTTATTTTGGTTATTGCTTCGCTGGTTCAGTTGGTTGAAATCATCTTGAAGAAAGTAAGCCCTGCCTTATATCAGGCTTTGGGTGTTTTCTTACCACTGATAACTACAAACTGTGCAATTTTGGGTGTAGCTATCCTAACTATTCAAAAGGAATTTACCTTGATGGAAGGTGTGGTTTATGCCATTGCCAATGCCATTGGTTTTGGATTGGCGCTGGTTCTGTTTGCAGGCCTTCGTGAGCACCTTGATATGGTGAGTGTGCCGAAAGGATTAAAAGGAACACCAATTGCCTTAATCGTTGCCGGAATCCTTGCTATGGCCTTTATGGGATTCTCTGGATTGGTCTAGAATATAATCGTCATCCCGTCCGGCAGCTGCCGGATCGGGATCTCTGTCTTATTACTCAATTTTTGTCCCTGGATGTTGATCTCTTGCTTCTAGATTTAATGCTCGTCATCCCGGACAAACGAAGTGATGATCCAGGATCTGTCCTCAGTTGCTGGAATCTAGTTTTTGTAACATGGATTGTAGTCCGCGCTAACAGTGTTAATCCAATCGTACCTACCGCATAAAGCACTAATTATTGCAGCCAGTTTTTCTTAGCACTATGAATCTGTCTGTTAAAATATCTATTTCAAGTTTCTTTTCAGTC
The DNA here is from genome assembly GCA_965372405.1 of uncultured Sunxiuqinia sp. GTDB lineage: Bacteria > Bacteroidota > Bacteroidia > Bacteroidales > Prolixibacteraceae > Sunxiuqinia. The sequence continues at coordinate 54,347 of CBDVCE010000010.1, read as the reverse complement.
GCAATATATTCGATCGTTTCTTTTCTATATATAAAAACATGTGTATCGTCGTTTCGATAATTCCACATCTTGAAATCAATCTGGTTATTATATAACCATGTCATAATAAGCAACATCCCATTAGCTTTTAATAACGATGTAAGTCTATCAATTTCTATTTTGGGCTTATGGAAATGTTCAAATACCTCACAGATAGCGATATAGTTATATTTTTTATTAAATATGTTTTGATTACGAGCAAAGAATGGATCGTATTGAACAATGTCATATCCTTTCTCCATTAGCATACTTGAAATAACGGGGCCGGTACCGCTTCCAAAATCTAATCCTTTGTGCTCTGGCAAGAATTTCTCTATTACGTAATTCGTAATTGGCAATGTGAAGTTTTGATACCTAATGTCATTTACATCATTGTTGTGAGTTTCATATCTTGCTTTTTCTTCGTCAGCTGTTAAGTAATATTTCTCATCTTTTACAATTGCTCTACAAATGTCACAATCATAATAATACTCATCCTTTTTATTTATAAGTGCCGAACCGCAAAGTGTACAAATCATTTTAGGATTGGGTTTGTTTTATTTTTTCAATAAAGTCTATTCTGCCAAAATATGGTGCATTTTTAAGTCGGAATAATTGTTTTTTCTTTGTTGTAGAATGGCCTCCTGACGTGGCTGTATTTATAGTATATCTCTTCATCCAATGTGCTTCAATGCTGAATGCGCATGGTGTAAATGAACTGTTTTTGAATATGATTAATTTTTGGTAGTGCTTAGTTTCAGAATGGCTTTGTCTGGAAAATTTGTAATTAATCCATCTAATCCAATCTCAATTAGTTGTTGCATTTCATCTTCATCATTTACCGTCCATTTCCACACTTCTATGCCATTACTATGAGCAAAATCGAGATACTCTTTAGTAACATCAGTTCCGCTTCCTACACCAATTGCATTAGATTCTATAGCCTTTGCATAATCTATGGTCATTTTATCTGCAGTGCCTTTCAAATAAAGTGTAGGAATGTTCTTGTCGAGTTGTCTTATCCTGGCCAATACAGGGTAATAAAAAGAAAATAATATTACATCATCATTTATTTCAAGGTCGTTCACAATTTCCAGAATCTCTTTCTCTGCCCCATAAACCTTTATTTCAATGCAGACCTTAATTTTACCCTTAGCCAATTCAAGAGCTTCTCTTAAAGTTGGAATCCTTTCATTTTCGTATTTATCACCAAATTTAGTACTGTATCCAACTTTAATATTAGCTAAGTCACTATAATTCAATTCAGAAATTATGCCCTTCATGTCATTTGAACTGGTTCTGTCAACGGAAGAATCGTGGATAACAACAATTGTATCATCCTTGGTTTTATGAACATCCAACTCTAAATAATCAGCCTTACAATCTATTGCCTTTTGAAAAGCAATTAGTGTGTTTTCAGGTGCAATATTAGAAAAACCCCGATGAGCAATTATTTTAGTTTGAGCATTAGTGAGTAAAGAACTTAGAGCGATTGCCAATACTAAAATATATTTATTTGTTTGAATCATGTTTTGTTGTTAAGATGGATTATTAATTGTCCAACGGCTTGTTTATGAGATGAAAGTGAATTTGAAGCACTTTTCTATCCGGTATGTATTGAGCAAACGGTATGATTAAATACAAATTTAATGTTTTAACCTAAACCTTCAAATCGCATATTTAGTAGTATTGCTAAAAGTACCGGGCTTTGCTTAAAATGAGCTTCTTTTCTAAAACCAAGTCGTTCAACCAAATTTATAATTTCTATTAGGAGCTTTCTTCCCACTACCTATCCATTCTTTTCACAAACCCATATTTTTCTAGCGAAATTTGTTTTTCCTCTTTTACTAACGCTGCAATAATCTGATATTCTGAATCCTGTGTTGCTGATTAAGTTTGTAATATCTGAGATAGATACAATAACAAGTCGATCTGTAATTTCTGCTGTCGACTCAATAATGTGTAAGATATCATTTTCAGTTGCACAGCTTAATAAATTGTATGGCAGGTCAATAATGGCAGCATCATACCTTTTGCTAATGTCTTTTATATCGGAACGATATACATTTGCAGTATAGTTGAAGTGAGCAAGATTTACTCGTGCATCCTTACATAACTTCCAGTTAATGTCGCAACCCTCAATGCTATACCCTGCAAAACAGGCTTCTAACATTATTGTTCCAACACCACAACATGCATCTAGTAGCTTTTTCTCTTTGTTTGCCTTTGCTGCAATATTTACAAGAGCTTTGGCAATATTTATACTTATTGAGTTACTGTATGAGCATGGTTTTTGCTTGTGTTTATACCATGCGAGATTATTTTTAATCAAAATACCAAAATACCAAATACCCTCGTAATAGCATAAAGCATAAGTTATTGTTGGGCTATAATAATCAGGATTGCCTTCAATGCTGTAGCCTATATCTTTTAACTTTTTAAGCCTCTCAGCATACTCAGTTGTATCACCATCAAAAACTAAATATTCAACCTTGAAACCTTCAATGCATATACTTTCTTTTTTAATTTCATTTATTAGCGTAGAATAATCTTCAGAAAATGTAATAATATCAAGTCTTGTTTTTATGAAAGCACTACTTGAAGGTTCTGCTTTTATATCGGAAAAAAGCAGTTTATTCTTTTCTTCTTTATTAAAAATATATCTCGATTCGAGCTTGCATAACTCACTTTCAGTATTGTCATAACTAAAGGAGTATATATATTGGTTTATCTGCATATTCTTTTGTCCTTAATATTCTTCTATCAGTGGGATTTTAGCAATGACTGGCAACGGTTTGTGTCTGATTTTTTGCGGTTAAAAGTGCGATGTGTTTTCCGCCATTGCAGGAAGATAATTAATTCATATGAATCTCCGCTTGAGAAATTTCGTAGCAATTAATTATACACGGTATTAGCCTTTCTTTATTGTTCTCTCTTTAATTCGACATCTATAAGTTGTATTAAATTATCTATCTCGTCTCCAAGTTCTTGTCTATGCTTAATCACAGAATAGGTGAGACTTAATTTAAGCGCCAGTAGGTTTCTTGTTTTTTGATTATTTAAAATTAAGTTATAGTTGTTTTGTAATTCATTATCAATATTGATACTCGGTTCCAATGATTTTAACAGTCTAACGAAATTCACATCATTAACAATAATGTCATCGATGCGCATTTGTTGTAGTGTTAAGCGATCTTTTACCAAATTAGTTAATCCAGTAAGTGATAATTCTAAATTGGTAAAATTCTCACGTATGTTACGATTTTTTATGATACTTATTTTACCAGTATTTTTTATATCTGAATAAGAATTTAGAACTGGTAGGTTTGGATTTGAATTCCATAATATGTCATAAAACAATGAGTCAGAAATAGTATTTATATCAAGCTTACTTTTGTTTGAATTTTTTCCTAAGGCAACTAGTAGTGATTCCCTCAGTTGGTTTTCTTTAAAAATCTCAATATCAGATTGGCCCTTGGCTGAATGTAGACTTTCTAAAAGATTATTTAATATAACTATTTCTTCTTTTTCTATTTTTTGTTCTGCATTCCAATTATTAATCTGTAGTGCAATTAGTATTCCAATTACTACAAGAATTACCTCTCCAAATGCATACAATAAGTATTTACTGAATTTGTTTTCAGTGAGTAGTCTTTGTCTAATTTTTCTAAAGAATTTTATCATTGGTTTATTGATTTCCCTAAAGATAAGTTAATTGATCAACATTTATTTTGATAATAAAGGCTAATGTTTTGGTTATGCGTAATGCGGATTTTAAAGCACTTCTCGTTCAATTACGCACCGAGCCAATTCGTTTATTCATAATTTCAAATTTTCCGTCAATCATCAAAGACGAATTGGCGGTGTTGCAACAACGAGCCGCAGCCCAAAAAACCGCTGAAACCCGCATTAGATATAACACTTCGTTTTTTAGCTCAGTTCTTAGGCACTGCTTTTTATTTCCATTCTTCTAATTGCTTTTTTAAATCAGTAGCATTACTTGGTTTCGCAGCATCTTTAACAACAAGCTCTCCTTTCTTATTCACAATAGCATATTTGGGGATAGATAAATTTACATTTCCATCTTTGTCGGTAAAGAATAACTTCAGGATTTCACTACCAAAACTACTCTCTTTGTCCTTTTCTGAATGAAGTGATGTAAAATATCCTTTAACATTATTATGCTCTAGAATTTGAATACATTGAGATATGTCTTTGGGGTTATCAAGAGATATAAACAGTCTCTCAATATTGTTTTTATTATAATATGATTCTAATTCTACTGTTTTTTTTAGTTCGGAAATACATGGCTTACAAAAAGATGCCATAATATCAATGTATATAATTTTGCCTTTGAAAGATTCCAGCATATTTTCAAAAGATGTAGGTGACTCTAAAATTACCAATTGTGACTTTATATCACTTTGTTTCTTTTGAGCAAGAAGGTTCATTGTTACTAGGCATATGACAAATAATAGAATTGTTGTTTTCTTCATTTTAATTATTTTTTATTTTTAATATAGAGTTTGTTGAAATTAGATCTACACAAAGTTGTATTGTTATATGCTATTTTATTTTCTTAAATATAATTTTTCTTAATTGTATGATTTTCATTTTGTACTGATAATACTCTTTTTTAGGAACTCCCCAGAAACCTAATTCATTGTGATTTGTGTGCGAAATTGAATTTTGATTTCTTCTTAAAAAAAGTCATTTACGAAAGCTGGATATAATCTAAAATCTTGAGCGAATGGTCTTCAGACTAGTCTCTATTGTTTTTATTGAGGCTTCGGAAACTTCAGACAATTCAGCATATGTTCTCCAACGATAGATGATGCCCTTTATCTTATCTATGGTTACCTTTGCTTTGTTGATCGATAATGCATTCGCCAATTCCAGTAATTCTTTTCTTCCCGGATCTACATAGTTTTTAGCGCAAGCTGTACTATGATATCCCTGAGAAGATGAGGAGAATGTCAAGTCATATGCTGGTGCAAGTGACCATACCCCTTCAGCATCCATTAGGAACGCAAAGTTTTTAGAATGGTCATCACGGTTATGTGAAAGAACATTGAAAACAGTTCTACGAAACATTTGTTCAGCAGCTTGTGCGTTATTTGTTAGCTTCTTTGCCTGGAAGATTAAATTTCCATAGTCAAGGGTACTGTGCTCATAGTCATCATGAAGAAGTCCTGCAGCTGAGATCATATGAAGCTTATCATTCCCAACACGGTCAAATCGTTTGGTTCCAAAATAGCAGTTCCCAGCGTCACTGTTAAACACTCTACACTCAGACATTTCAATCCCTGAATCTAAGGCCATTTTATAATAGGCCAGCTCAATATTGGCAATATCTTTCGAATCTACATCTGCTGCAAATTTGATAATCCAGTGTTCATATCCATCCGGAAGATTAGCGATGCCACTGATGAGAGAATCTGTCTTCGGATTATATCCTGCATAAATTTTTGGTCGTGCTCCACCAGGACTACCTTCTCTTCCGAACATATCATCAATTACGACACTGCTCTCGCCGCTGAGTACTTCAGAAATATTATTGTTTAGTTTATCCAGATTAATTTCTATAACCTCCTGCTCTAACTCGACACTCGGCCTGTACTGTAGTGCTCCCATACTATTCTTCCCAGCAAATGTCAAATGATCCAACGCATTGAGAGATTCAATGGCAATCCGATCAGCACTGAGGCGTTTCTTGATTAGCACGTATCCCCAAGCATCTGGCAAAGAGTCAGCAAACACGCCAAAGAGACCATTGAAAGGGTTCTTTTTAGTAGTTTGAGGATTATCGTCAAATATTAATTGATTCGGTGAGAGGTTTTCTCCAGCTTCTAAATAAGCATCACTATATTTAAATAAGATACTCCGATCATCTAATATGAGCTGGCCTATGCGTTCTTCTTGTTCAGAAAATTGTATATATACGTCGAGTTTAGTTGTCGCCATAATCAATAATTAAATAAATCCTTTTTTCGTTTCATATCGCTTGGGAGCAATATTGATTCAAAGTCTGTCAGATGCTTGAGAGTTTCACAGATCTTTAGCAGTGATTCAAGAGAAATAATACCTGTCGACTCGAATTTCCGAATACTAGCGTAAGCTACTCCAGATCTTTCCGACAATTCCTTCTGAGACATCTTCTCTTCTTTCCTTAAGGCTATCATGTTTTTTGATAAAAGAATCATTATTTCTTTAGGTGATTTTTGATCTCCATATTCTCCCATAACTACTCTTAATTTAGAATACTAAGATAAGAAATTCACACCATAAATGCTACTATAGAAGCTATTTCTTATTGATTGTGGCAGATATTGCTACTCTGGTAGTAGTTTTATGTCTATTGATTGCAACTTTTTATTGAGGTAAGCACTAATCATTGCATATAACGGGAGTTTGCGCATTAACCCTGTTTTATGGTTTATATTGTTTTGCTGTTTATCATTAGAGGCTTAATCTGAACACTAAATTTACTAAATATTTTGTGATGTTAATTTAGCAATTAAAGAATTTTTAGCTAAAAACTTCTGGAATAAGCCTGTATTTGAAGAAAAAATAGCGCGCAAGGCTTTTTAGCCAAGCTTTTATCTCATTTATCTAAAAACTAAAACAACAGCCCGAAAGGTTGGCAACGCTATTTTTAAGTTTCTGAAAAAGAAGCTAAAGCTGACTATTAATCGGGAGAAAAGCGGCATCCGCCGACCCGTACACTTTACCTGTTTGGGTTTTGGCTTTGTGCCAACTTACAAGAAAGGTGAACGTGGCAAGTATCAACTGGTAGTTTCGGAAAAGAGTTGGAAAAGCTTAAAGCAAAAGCTAAAAACCATCACCCGTAAAACCACGCCAATGAGTTTTGACGAGCGTATCGAAAAGCTCAACGAGGCTCAGCGAGGCTGGGTGAATGCTTTCCGTATGGCAAGCATTCAAAACAAACTTATTGAACTGGATGGGTGGTTACGAAACAGACTTCGTTATTGTATATGGCACCACTGGAAAAAGCCTGAACGGAAACGGAAAAACCTGATTCGTTTGGGAGTTGACCAAGGACAAGCCTACGCATGGAGTCGGTCACGAATGGGATCTTGGCGTATTGCTCAAAGCCCAATTCTAGGTACTACAATTACGGTTGAAAGGTTGAAGCAACGTGGGTATGTTTCTTTATTGGAACTCTACAATCAGATAAAACCAAACACGGTTTTGTTTCCTATGACTTAGCGAACCGCCGTATACGAGACCCGTACGTACGGTGGTGTGAGAGCCTCATCCTATCAGCGTTTGCTGGTGGGACGGGCTACTCGATTAGCGGTTTGTACTTTTTGCGTATTGGTCAATTATTTTTAAAGCGCCTTCCAAACTATCACTCATCCCATCATGAAATATTTGGGAAATTGTCGCCGCAACCTTAAAATTGCCCATTTCTAATTCTATAAATTTTAATCTCAAAAGTGCATCTACTGGTATAGGTGGACATTCAAATTCAATGGAGTTTAGATTTTCAGTATTTCTTAAAATTCGAATAAGATATTGATGTAAATCTTGAACCAAATATTCAGTTCCTCTATTTTCATTTTTCGCTTTTTTAAAAATATGCAAATAACTTTCTTTTAAGCGATACTCCAACGCTTTAGCGAGATTTTCATTTTTAATTTCCTTATCATACCTATGAATCCAACTTTCATAGCATTTTTTGTTTAATTTTCTACGCGTAAATATTCCTATATCACCTCCATATAAAAGATTAAAACATTGTAATGCAAATATTTCACATTCTAAATTAGTTAGAGAATTATAACTTTTCTGAGAAAAATTAAATGAGTCTAAAAAGTTATGATACGTTTTATTTCCAATATATATTACACTTTTTATAGTTTCGCTAATTAGTACTTTATTCTTCATTGTTATGATATTAAAGTGTTAGAGAATTATTTTATGCTTTCTTTAGCTTCTTCAATTTGCTCTAAAAGAAGGTCTAAATTCAAAAAATAGTTGGCATAAATATCCATTTTCTTTTTAATGATACCTTCTTTTGGTGTTAGCTCATTCTTTATCTCAATGTCTGTAAGATTTATGTCTTCCTCTTTGATTTTAACAAGATAATCCCTGACTTCTTCAAGCTCCTTAATTTTTCGGTATAGTTTAATTATATTGCTAATTTGTGTCTCATTCAATAATGATAATTCAGGGCGTAGAGCATCGTAATTACTTGGCGTATAATATACTTTATTAACCATTAACTGGATACTGCCATTTTTATTTTCACTATTGAGTTGTACTAGGTTTTTTTCAATATTACAATGGATATCTTCCAACTCAATTACTAAAATTGATTTGATGTTTTTTATCTTGCTGTTAGTCTGCTTTTTGTACATGAGATATGCGCCAGAAAGAGCTAACATTGCTCCTAAAAAAGAGATAAATATTGTTTGATAAAATGAATTCACTATTTCTTATTTTTGATGTGGATTTTTTAAATATAGTTTTCTTAATTTCTTGTAAACCTCATTGTTAATCGTATTTCTTTCTCCAGATTCTTGATTTTTTAGTATAACCGCTAACTAATTAGGATCATCTATTGTTGTTATTTCTTCTATAGCAATCAAAAAGGTGTTGTTATACACCCATATCGGCATATATTGCACACCTATTATGTTTAGTTTGTAATAATTCATCAGCCGGATTTTTTATGTTTTTTTAATTCCACCCAAATTATGAATAATTTACCTAATATAGTTTATTGACTTTTACTATTTATGAACAAATGAGTGAAATAAGAATTTATAAACGACTCACTGATAATACGATTAAATACGATCAATTATGTCTGCAGCAAGCTCCAGCTGGGCGTTGTAGCCTGTTCTTCTGAATTAAAAACATGGGTAATAATCATTATTACCTTGGTAATGGAGATCATTACCAAGGTACGAAGGCCTATTACCATGGTAATAAACTCCATTACCATGGTACGAAGCCTTATCCGTTAGGGAACGTCTATGGTTACCTCGGTAATCATAGACATCCTCTATGGAATAGTCCTTATTACCGAGGTAACAAACACTATTACCTATTCCCGAAAGACCATTACCTTGGTACGAAGCCTTATTACTTAGGGAACGTCTATGGTTACCTAGGTAATCATCGATATCCTCTATGGAATAGTCCTTATTACCTCGGTAATGGACATGAAAAAATGAACTCCTTGTTTAGTTCACCTGACTTTCAATATCTAATTGAGATAAATAATCGAGGGGGTTTTTGTACTTAAAACTGTACTTAATTTTCTGAATCAGTTTATTGCTATCAACAAGTTTATAGGAAGCGGCTGTTTCATTCATTGCAGGGCAGGGCAGTCCTGAAACTTCGGAGGCTTTGGTGTAAAAAGCTTTTCGTGTGGGATGTTCCGGGCAGCTGGCGTTAAATGTTTCACCCCAAACATCATCTCTTATTATCTGGGTCAGAATGGAAATGCAATCATCCTGATGGATTAGATTCACCGGTTTCATTCCACTTAGTGTTTCTTTTTTTCGCAGTAGAAAGCGGGCAGGGTTTCGGTCTTTTCCTATTAAGCCACCAAAACGAATTACGGTGGTTTTAAAAGCCGGATTTTCCTGCAATAAGTTTTCGACAATCAATAAAGCTCTTCCGCTGGGTTTGTTAGGAATTAAAGCATCCTCTTCTTTCACACGCTGGTCATTTTCATTATAAACCGAGGTAGATGAGATAAACAGCACCCTGGCAATTTGATGCTTCGTAATATAGGGGACGAGCTGCCTGATCTGTGCAGTAAAAATGGTTTCAATGGTTTTATCTCTTGCCGGAGGAATAGCAATTACAAGCACGTCAGTTTCAAAAAAATGCTCATCGCTAACAATCGCCTTCTGTGTTTGCAAAACAAGCTGGTAGGGTTCAATTCCCGCCCGTGCTAAATCTCCAGAGCGATCCTTTGAAGTAAGCGATCCTTTTACACGAAACCCTTTGGTTAGCAAATGTCTTCCAAATGGAAGCCCCAGCCATCCGCAACCTAATATGGAAATTGTTTTAGACATTCATTCTTGTCTCTAGCTTCATAACTCTAGTCTCTTTGCTCTTGGTTCTAGTATCTTGTCTATTCTCTAATAACCTTTCGATTTGTCTCTGGTTCATTCAGCTTATCTTTTATTCGCTGAATGGCGTATTTCACAAACGAAAGTTCTTCCTGTTCAGGCGAAACTAATACTTTATTCGGAAACTCTTTCCAGGCGGCTTGCGCTGTTGTATTTCCAATGGCTACAATGTCTGCTTTTGGCTCGGGAAAATTCCCGGCTTGCTTGTAGCTCTCTATGCCACTCGGACTAAAAAACAGGTAGCCATCAAACACTTCATTCAGAAATATTTCAATGGATGTGTTTTGATAAACCTCAACGGCCTGCCAATCGATATTATTCGCAGTGAGTTGCTCTGGCAAGTGATTCAACGACTTGTTACCTCTTAGATAAATCACTTGAAGTCCTTCATCTTCCTGAACCAACAACTCAGCCAAACTGCTGGCACTGGGAGAATCAGGTCGAATGGCCTGAACATTACATTCTTTCAAAATGCTTTGTTGCCTTTCCGATAAACAGTATACCTTATCGTTTTTATGAAGCCCAATTTTATCAGCAAACCGGAGCACCCAATAGGCAGCATATGAGCTGGTGACTACCCACCTTTTTGGTTCGTCGCCAAACGATTTGAAAAAGGCCAACTCCGGTCTTTTATAATTAATACGGATGAGTGGTTGTTCGATAAAACGGATTTGTTCACTCTCCAGCCACTTGCGGGTTATCAGGCTTAATTTTCTTCCTATAAAAATTGAGGGTAATTCCATAATTCAATGTTTAAACTCTTTTCCTTCTCTAATTTCTTTCACGTATCCTTTTCTGATTACAAAGTCGCCAAATCCTTCTTGGGAGTTTCTGTTCTCAGCAAAATCGGCAATAATTGGCCGTAATTCATTCAGAATTTCTTCTTCAGAGAGCGTTTCTTTATACAGCGTATTCAGGCGTGATCCGTTAAAATTTCCACCCAAATATAGATTGTAGTGCCCCGATGATTTGCCTATAAAAGCAATCTCGGCTAAATAGGGTCGTCCGCAACCGTTGGGGCATCCGGTCATTCTAATCACAATCTCTTCTTTAAATAAACCGTATTCATCAAGTATCGATTCAATCTTTGTAATCAAATCCGGTAAATAGCGTTCAGCTTCAGCATGTGCCAATGCGCAAGTGTTTAATGCTACACAGGCGATTGAATTTTGTCTTAATCCAGAAAGATTGAGTGGCCATACCTTGTATTTTTTCAGAATGGAAGCCACTTTGTTTTTTTCTGATGTATTCGCAATGATCAAATTCTGGTTTCCAGTTAAAATAAACTGGGCATCAGGTACTTGTTCCGCTAATTCTATTAAAGCTGTCTTCAGTTGAAGTTGATCTGTATTTTTTATACGTCCACCTTCCACAAAGAGATTCAAACTCCACTTGCCATCTGTTCCTTTTTTCCATCCATAGCGGTCACCATTCCGGGTAAATTGGTAAGTTTTTACTGGCTTTAGATTATATCCCAAATACTTGTTTAACTCGCTTTTAAACCAATCTAAGCCATGGGTGTCAATCGTATATTTTAAGCGGGCATGCTTGCGGTTTTGCCGGTCTCCATTGTCTTTCTGAACAAGAACAACTTTTTCAGCTACATCAACGGCCTGATCAGGTGTACAAAAACCAATTACATTCCCTATGCGTGGATAGGTTTCAGGAACACCAAAAGTCGAACCAAGTCCGCCACCAACACTTATATTGTAGCCAATCAGTTTCCCTTTTTCTTCAATGGCAATAAAGCCCAAATCCTGTGAAAAGATATCGGTGTCATTGTAAGGGGGAATGGCTACTGATATTTTAAATTTACGTGGGAGATAACGATCTCCGTATATGGGTTCAAAGTCCTCTTTTGAATCCGCAATGAGTTTCTTGTCAAGCCAAATTTCATGGTAAGCCGAAGTTTGAGGAGTAAGATGTGCTGAAATGTCTTTTGCCAGCTGGTATACTTCTGCATGCAAGTCCGATTCAGCAGGATTAGCGTGCGACATCACATTCCTGTTTACATCACCACAAGCAGCAATGGTATCCATGAGGGCATCATTAATTCCCTGAATACTTGGCTTCAGTTTCTTTTTAATAACCCCATGTAATTGAAATGCCTGGCGTGTGGTCAGTTTCAATGTACCATTAGCGTGCTCATCGGCTATTCTATTCATTTGTAGCCATTGTTGTGATGTGGCAATTCCTCCGGGAAGCCTTACGCGAATTAGGAAAGAAAAGGCTGGTTCGAGCTTTTGGCGTTTGCGCTCTTTTTCCAGATCCCGGTCGTGCTGCTGGTAAATGCCATGAAATTTTGACATTTGGGTATCTCCTTCAGCAATGGCTCCTGTTACCGGGTATGCCAGACTTTCTACCAATGTTCCGCGTAAATAGTTGCTGTCATATTTAAGTTTTTCAACTTCTGAAAGTGTTGTCCAATCTATAGTTTCGCTCATCTTTTTATTCTTATTTAAATTGAAATTGTCATCCCGAACTTGTTTCTGGATCTGTTAGCCGACGGAGATCCTGATCCCGAGCATTCGGGACAGGATGACTTTCCTTAATGGGAAAACCTAGTAAACATCCGTCTGGAAACGTTTTTCTTTCTTCAATTTCTTAAAGTACTCTTTTGCTTTTTCGGGTGTTAGTCCGCCTTGTGTCTGAATGATTTCGAGCAAAGTTTGCTGCACATCTTTTGCCATGTATTTCATATCGCCACAGAGGTAAAAGTTCGCACCATTCTCAAGCCATCTATACAGCTCTTCCTGATTTTCCTTTAGTTTATGTTGTACGTAAACCTTTTCTTTTTGATCACGTGAAAAAGCCAGATCAATTTTATTGAGATATCCTTTTTTCAATAGCTTTTGCCACTCAAGCTGATAAAGAAAGTCTGAATTGAAACGACGGTCACCGAAGAATAACCAACTGTCACCTTTTTGATTGTTGGTTTCTCTTTCTTGCAAAAATGCCCGATAGGGAGCAATTCCGGTACCAGCACCAACCATGATAATTGGATTTCCATTTAGAGGAAGCCTGAAATTTGGATTCTTCTCAATGTAGATCAGTAGTTCATCATCAATCTCAATCCGGTCTGCAAGAAGGCTTGAGCAAGCACCAAAACGCTCTCTTCCTTTGTTTTTGTATTTCACCCTTGAAACGGTAATGTGCACTTCATCTTCAACAGCAGTTTGGCTGGATGAGATGGAGTACAACCGAGCGGGTAGGGGTCTCAATAATTCGGTGAATGATGCCGCATTATATGGATGTGGAAATTCGGATATCAAATCCAATACATCGTGGCCATATAAATATTGATCCAATAGTTGGTCATCTTCCAGAATGTTCTGTACCTGTTCATTTTGTGATTTATCAGCGTATTTCTGAATAATGTCACGAGTCAATAAGCTAATTTCAAAATGATGCTTTAAAGCTTCTTCAAAGCTTACTTGTCCTTCTTTTGTTTCTACCAGTTCCGATTTATCTACCCCCAGTTTTTCAATGATTTGCTCAATCAGTTGCGGTGGATTCTCAGTAATTATTCCCAATGCATCGCCTGGTTCGTATGTAATTCCTGAGTCTTCCAAAGAAATTTCAAGATGATATACTTCCTTGTCTGAATCGCGACCAGTTATTCGAGTCTTATCAAGAACCGCAGCTTTAAAAGGATTCTTTTTTGAATACGTCTTCGTTTCCTGAGTCAGACTTGTATTGGCTGAAACTTGTGTTTGGTCAGGAGCTTTTTTTGCCAATTCATTTACAACAGCTTCCGTCCATGTTGCAGCATCATCCTCAAAATCTACATCACAAGTAACAATTGGATGTATTTCAGAGGCGCCAGCATTTTTCAGTGCATTATTAATTTCGATCCCCGTTTGGCAGAACAGCTTGTAACTTTTATCACCCAAAGCAAGAACAGAATAATTTAAACCAGTAAGCTTCGGAATTCTCTTACCCATTATAAATTCATAGAAATCCTCAGCCATCTCCGGTGGTTCTCCTTCGCCATGTGTGCTCACAATAACTAAGAGGTTCTTTTCATCTTTCAACTGCTTGGTTTTGTAGTCGTCCATTGGATTAATTTTGCAGTCAATACCAGCAGTTGAGGCTAGCTCACAAAGCTTCTTTGCTAAACCTTCACAGCGTCCGGTGTGGGAGCCATATAGAATGGTCAATGGAACTTTATCTACCGAAGAAAATTCTTTCGTTTCTTCAACTAGCTCTGTACTGCCATTCTGATTCGTTGTGGAAAGTCCCTGGAAATAACCATTCAACCAAATCAGCTGTTCTTTCTCAAGTCCTTGACTTAGCTGCGAAAGGGCTTTGAGTTGATTCTCATTTAAGGGGGTCAATTTGAAACTCATTTCTCTTCTATTTTTTGGGTTCTGCTTTCTAAATATTCTTGTATTTCATTTCTAATTTTTATTGATGAGAATACATCTGTTGCATTTGAACTTACTGCAACTTTTATATTTTCATGCTGATAGATTGCCGGTGAAACAAACTGGCAAAGTTCCGGGTGATCATGAATGTTTACAAGCACTCCAGCTTCTTTGCCATCTTTGGCTATTTGCTTATTTAATTCCGGATTGTTGGTGCATGAGTATAATATGAGGTAGCCATTCATGTCCGATTTCTCATATGCTTTTTCCTGATATGGAATTCCGCTTTCTTTTATTTCGTTACAAACATCCTTTGCAATCACTTCCAGTTTTGCATCATGTCGTTGAAGAATCTGAATCTTGTTCCAGGCCGATTGACCGCCTCCAATGATTAAGATCTTCTCATCGGCAATATTGAGTGCTATGGGTAGAAAATTTTTCTTCATCTTTTTTAGATTTGATATTCAATGTCTGAGTCATCGATCTTTCCAAACTTTAACTTATTCCATGTACGTTCATGGAAATAGTATAAAATCATTTTGGTAAATAATTCAACTCCACCAATGGTAATAGCAAACTCAAGTTTCCCAATTACAAACCAGGCAATCAATACAGTATCAATTGTTCCTAAAGTTCTCCATGAAACTGTTTTAGCGATGCTTCTATATTGTTTTTCTCTCATATCAGGAATTTATTATTAGCCATAAAAAAAGCCCTTCTGCATATGCAGAAGGGCTTTTAGTTTATCTTGATTAAATATTATTTCATATTCATCTTTCCTTCTGCACAAAACGATTTCCACACATACACATCATCATGGTACATGCAACATTCATCATTTTATTGTCAGAAGTATTAATCTTCATTAAGTGGATGTTTTTGTCTTTTAATTCGATTCAAAAATAGATACAAGATTTAGAAATCAAAAGAAAATGGCTAAATATTTTTATTGAATCTAAATAAGGATAGATATTTAATTCTAAATTAATAGTTAAGTCCTTGAAAATTTAGACATTATCCCGTTTGTTAAATTTATGGTTTCCTTTTAATGAAAATACGTCTAAGGTAGAAAGCTGAGTAAGGTATCTCCTCGAAGACCTAAACGCAAGGTTTCAAGAGCAATGACTTCACTGCTGCAAATATTACCCAGATTTACATTTGAACCCAGTAATTTAATAAACCAAACCTGCTGGCTTTTTAGTGGTGCTTCCCAAAGTATTTTGTCTGCGTCAATCTGTTTACGAATATCGAGTACAAGCTGACTGTTTGCAGAGCCATCTTCCTGGTAAATTCCAATGTTGCCACTTTCCCGTGCTTCAGCAATTACTTTCCATGCGCCCGCTTCCAGTTCTGCCTTCATCCAGGAAACCCATTCTTTATTGCTGATCTCTTTTCCTTTTAATTTGGTGCCAACTTCAGAAAAAACCGTGAAATCTTTTGATAGGGTATGCACATATTCACACTTTTTATCATGATTCATAGGTAAAACTCCATCAGATACTTCTACAGTATCAACGCCGCTCTCACTTATGAATTTTCGATATTCGTCAAACATATCACGCGCAATAAATGCTTCGAACATGGTTCCTCCAAAGTAAACAGTGATTCCTGCACTTTGATATATTTTTATTTTATCTAATGTATTTGGTGTTAAAAGACCAGTTCCAAAACCAAGCTTTACAATGTCAACATAAGATGCTGCTACATCACATAGGTTTTCAGCTTCCTGCGAACTAAGACCTTTGTCCATAACCATTGTTAGGCCGGATTGTCTTGGTTTTTCAGGGCGTTCAGGAATAAAAGGTAAGTTAAAATTCATTCGTTAAAGTTGTTTGTTTTTTATCGTAATTCATGAAACTTACATTGACTATCTTCAGTTTTGAAGATTAATCAAATGCTTATTTCATTTCTTATAATTTCGTTGATTGATATTGCTTAATCAATTTGTTAATCGATTCATTTTGATTTGCTTCAGGGTAATAATTAAAAAGATCCCGGTGGCTGTTAAAGTCAGCTTTAAGAGCTTTCTCAAAATAGCCAGTAGCGGAAACTTCATCTTTGTTCTCAAGCAGGTAAGCTGTTAATCGATAGTTAATACCGGAATCATCAGGAATATACTTATATGCTTGTTTTAATATTTTTATGGCTTCGTTTAGTTTGCCTTGTTCGTATTGCATTTCAGCATAATAAACCCAGCTTTCAGCGTTTTTTGGTTCAAGAGTTGTCGCCATTTCAAAGGCTGATTCAGCTTGTTCAAATCGTTCAAGTTCTTCATTAATCTTTCCGTAAATCATCCAGAAATCAGCATTCTCTTCATCCAGCTTTAATGCTTTTTTTAAGAATGTTTGTCCTTCATCCAATTGCCCTTCCATCCACATAATCAATCCAGAACCGTACCAGGCACCTGCATTCTTTTTATTTAGGCGAATTGCTTTCTGGTAATTAACCAAGGCTTCATTATTCCTGTCTAAATTCATGAGACACTCACCTAAATAGCAATAAGCATCGTCGTTATCTTTGTCAAGCTTCAGATATTCTTCATAACAACCAATTGCTTCTTCATACTGATCATCATTGGTTAATGCATTAGCTTTGTTGAAAAGTGATTGCTCAAAACTATCATTTAACGCAATGGAAAAGTCATAGGCTTCAACAGCTTTTTTGTATTCCCCAATCCGATTGTATGTGATACCTAAATTGTACCATACTGATGCATTAAATGGATCAATATCTAAGTATTGATTATAGAAGCTAATCGTCTTGTCTGCCTGAAGATCTTTTTCGAAATAGTAAGCCAATTCGTAAAGAACCAATTCATTCTTTGGGTTTATATCGTAGGCACGAGTTAAAAACTCAATGGCTTTCTCAGTATGACCTGCCTGACCCAGAGTAATTCCAATATTATAAAGTAAATCGTCTTGTTCATCGTAATTGTGGAAGACCGATTTTTCATAGGCCTCAATGGCTTCTTCATCTTTGCCTAGCATGATTAAGGCAGATCCTTTAATGAGGTAAACATCAGGATTACTATCCTCGATTTTCTCAACAAATTTAATGAGTTCAAGAGCTTCTTCTTCTTTACCATCAATCAATAAAAGCTGAGCTTTTTTTATTTTTAGAGATATTGCTGAAGAATGCATCTTCAGACCAAAATTAATAGCTTCCTGAGCAAGCTTTATTTTCCCTTCGTCCATAAAGAAATCACCAATTCCTTCAATTTCAAATACATCAAAATATTGAAATTGGCTATTGGCCATCATCTTTTTAAAGCGACTTACTGCTTCAATTATGTCATCACCTTCGTGAAAATCCCCTGCGTCCTCGTTCATAGAAAATCAATTGCAAGTGCAAAAATAACAATACTTTTCTTAAAACAGTTTATTCTGGCTGGTGCTCTTTTCTTAATAGATCATTCACCGTCTTAACCGGATTAAACGTTACAATTGGTACTTCAACAAATAAGGTGTTCCAATCTGCCATAGCACCATTCCATAAGCCCGGTAATTCCTGGGCTTTCAGCTCTTTCCCGTCTTTTGATTTATACGATATAAAACCCGTTTTTGGGTCTCTGAATTTTAAAAGATCAAATTTTTCACCTTTGTAATTTTTTACGGCACAAATTAAATCTACCGGGTTGAAGTGTGTCGCATCATTCACCAGTTCTTTTTGTTCAACATTATTCATGTCAATTTGCGAACTTTCAACTACTTGAAGCGAAACAGATCCATCACTGTTCTTTGACCAAAAAGGACCTCCGCCCGGTTCTCCTTCGTTTTTAACCATTCCGCATACTCGAACAGGTCGGTTGAACTTAGATTTCAAGTAATGATATAAATCTTCCTTTTCTGTGTAATATTGATTATTTGGCGGTTTAATATTTAGGATATTCTCCAGAAAGTTAGCTGCTTCTGCAAAAAATGCACTGTCAAGGGCGTAATAATGATGCGTATCTAGAATCTGTTGATATTCAAATATTTTATGCTGATAGTGAAGTAATAAACCAGCTAATGCTTTCTTGTAGTTTATTGTTTCTTGCTTTAAATAATCAGGGACAACATTGTCAATATTTTTGATGAATATGATGTCAGCATCAAGATCATTTAGGTTTTCTAGCAAAGCGCCATGACCACCAGGCCTGAATAATGGTGTGCCATCATTATTTCTAAAAGGTTGGTTGTCCATTGTCGCAGCAATGGTATCCGTTGATGGTTTTTGCTGGCTGAATTCAATGGAATAGCTAACCCCAAAATCAGTCTCATACTTTTGCTTTATTTCATCGAGGTGGCTTTCAAATGCTTCCTGATGTTCGGGAGAAACTGTAAAATGAATTTGAACATTTGAGGTATTATCTCTGGCATAATTTGCACCTTCAACACAGTGTTCTTCAAAGGAAGTTCGAGTTTCTTTGTCATATCGATGAAATAACAATAAGCCTTTTGGGAGACTGCCGTAATTGAACCCTTTATCTGTTAAAACAAAATCCAAAATATCGAGCAAGTTCAGTTCTGACGATTTTTTACCTGTTAGCTTTTCCAATTGTGAATGAAATGCATACTTCTCTAAATCATTTTTAAACTGCTTGATGTCTTTCTCTATTAGAACTTCTTCTTCAGCAGTGCCTGCTTCAAGTTGCTCTTTAGCAGAAAATAAAGCTTTAAACATACGGCTTGCAGCTCCTGAGGCTGGAACAAACTTTAAAAGCTTTGTGCCTTTTTCTATCCCTGAATTGAAAATATCAATATATTTTGCAACCTTCTCATCGTTCAACTTAATTACCCCTTTCCCAATAGTAGCTGCATGTATAATTTCTAAAAATGGAAAGCCTTCTTTATAATTATTGATTTGTTCTTCAACAACTGCTGGGTCACTGCCTCTCTTACGGATAAAATCAATATCTCCAGGTTTAAGCATAAATTATGGATTTGTGTTTGTATAAAGTTAGAAAAATAGGATATATCATATGATGAATAAATACGCCTACCTAACCGAAAGTTTTCAACAATTGTTAACAATCTAGCGGTGTTTTTTCCTTATCAGGCAGCTAAAAGATTAGTTTTGTGGCATATTTAAAAGCAATGAGCGAACAGCATTTTCCATGGGGACATAAGAAGAGGTATAACGATTTCTCAACTTATTTTAAGAATAAGTTTCAGGGAAGGGTGCAAAAGGTATCTATTGATGCAGGTTTTACTTGTCCAAATCGTGATGGTACAAAAGCATTAAATGGATGTTCTTATTGCAATAATAAAACCTTTAATCCTGACTATTGCAGGCTTGAACAAAGTATTGGTGAGCAAATTCAGAACGGAATAGATTTCTTTGCAAAGAAATACAAAACCATGAGGTTTCTTGCTTATTTTCAGGCCTACTCAAATACTTATGAGTCTCTTGCGATTATAAAAGAACGCTATGAAGAAGCATTGGATAATCCGAAAGTTATTGGTTTGGTTATCGGCACTCGTCCTGACTGTTTAAGCGAAGAGATTCTTGATTACCTGAAGGAATTATCTCAGAAATATTATGTGATGGTTGAGTTTGGCGTTGAGTCTGTAAATAACTCGACTCTGAAACGAATTAACAGAGGGCATCAGTTTGAAGAGTCGATATGGGCTATTGAAGAAACAGCAAAACGAGGAATTCATAATTGTGCCCATTTAATATTGGGTTTGCCAGGTGAGAGTAACGCCGAAATTCTTAATCAGGCAAGAATAATCTCAAAACTTCCGGTTGAGAATCTGAAATTGCATCAACTGCAAATTCATAAAGGAACAAGGATGGCATCTGATTTTGAAAATAATCCAGAAGAATTTAAATTGTTTTCAGTCGAAGGATATTTGGATGTTGTGGTTGAATATTTAGAGCAGTTGAACCCTTCAATTATTGTTGAACGATTTGTTAGTCAATCTCCTGCAGATATGTTAATAGCTCCAAGATGGGGACTCAAAAATTTTGAATTTGTTGCTAAACTTGAGAAATTACTCGAAAAGAAAAATACATGGCAGGGAAGACTTTGGGTAGAGAAGAATATGAGAGAGTGAGAAACGTCATAGCGACGAAGCTATCTGCTCCTGCGTGTTACAGGTTACGTGTTCCGAGTTGAAAAATGTAGTTGGTTGTTTGTCATTTCCAAAAAACGGAGGAGGAGCTCTTCATTCGGATGAGTGAAATGAAGAATTGGAGTTTGTGTAAAGTAAAAAACTAAATTTTAAATTAGCAGCAATCAAGAGCCTCCTATTTCAAAAATAGAAAAGTGTACACTACCGTATTTTCGTAATTCTGAGAAACCCTTTATGTTTGTAAAATCGAACTCCTTCGAGTGTTCCAAAATGAAGGTTCCACCTGGTTTAATAATATTTCCAGAAAGAATTAATTCGGGGATTTCTGAAAATTTGGGGTGGTCATAAGGCGGATCAGCAAATACCAAATCAAACTGTCTAACAACTTTCTTCACATATTGAAAAACATTTCCCTTTATCGGATTAATGCCTTTTTCATTTAGTTTTTCAATTGTGTCTTTAATAAAACGAAAATGATTATAGTTCAATTCTACAGACGAGACATCCGTACAGCCTCTTGATGCAAATTCAAATGAAATACTTCCTGTACCTGCAAATAAATCAAGTACAGAAATGGATTCAAAGTCAATCCGGTTTTGAAGAATATTAAACAGGCTTTCCTTAGCCATATCAGTAGTTGGTCGGGCTTTGAATGTCTTGCCTGGATTAAACTGTCTGCCTTTGTGTTTTCCACCTATAATGCGCATGCTTGCAAATTTAAAAGGGTTACGAAACGAGCATCAGGAATCTGATTGAATAAATAGCTGTAATGATAATCAGAATGGGCTCCGGAAAGTTGTACATGCTTAATGTACTGACGAACACGATGGTATATTGCCGTTTTTTTACTAACCATTCCTTCCATGAAAATTGGTGTACTCTCAGTATTAATTTTCATTGATGAAACAACATTCATTATAAAATAAAGAATGTCTTCATCAGTTTGGTAATGAAAAGAGTTGATGAATTTGATTTGGTTTTTCTCAGCATAAATTAGCCAGATAAAATCTTTCCTAATCAGTACGGCCATGAAATTGTCCGCATGAACACTGTTGTTCGCATTCCAAATAAATGGAGTGCATTCATGTTTTATTTCAGTTTCTGGATGTTTCTCTTTAATGAAATCATGAAGCTTGCCTGAAAGTGCAAAAGTAAATTCACTATTAAAAGTGGAAATACAATTGTTTAAAACCGTTTCACCTTTCGTTTTTCCAAAGTTTAAGTCAATAACTGGCTGCTTCATATTTTCTTGAAAATATGAAGGTGGAACGAATGTGGCCTTTGGAGATGAGAAAATAATATGTGTTGATTTAAACTTTTTATTCAGCTTCTCATTATCTGTATAATAATCTCTAATGTGTTTTACCAGTAAGGGTGAATCTCCTGAAATAATGGGGTGGTGAGCAAGGTAAATGTATTTCTTTTGAATACCGTCGAGTATACAAAAAGAAAGTCCATCCAGACTAAACTGGATGGACAGATGATATTCTGATGTAAAATTTAAATCGAAAGTTTCGTCAACAAGTGATAACTTTTGCATAGAAATAATTACTCCCAGTTACCTGCGTTGTTGATGGCTTCAGATAATGATCCAACTTTAAGACCTGGGTATTTGTCATTTGTACGTCTTTGGTCATTTAGATTAATAACCAATTGACGATCCAGGTTTATAAGAACCGTATTGTTATGTGCTTTTGCTTCAAATACAGGAACCTTAATTCCAGAGCCAGTAGTTATAATAGTCGCCCCTAAATGGAATTCAGCAACAGTATCTGTAACTGGAATCATTTTGAGTTGATTAACTGCATACTCTTTCCCAAATAACGTATCTAAAACACTAATGCGAATTGTATCACGAATGATCAATCCTTTTTTGAGTGCTTGAGCTTCATTCAAGCCAGCATCAATCATACTGTCGGTAAGCATACCAAGTTTTTTGACTAGTGGAAGTGAATCATTTTTCACGAAAGAGATTAGTGTATCCCAGCTACCGGTAAATTTACCATTAACATTTCTGTAAGCGATTTGAGCTTTCCTGATTTCTTTTAAGCGTTCAACGGTTGCATCGTATCTTGCATCTTTCGCTTTCCCGAATTCAATAGGCCTTTCAACACTTTTATAGATCAAAAATGCAAATACAACAGCAAGAATTATGAGTGCGATCTGAATTACTGTCTTCATATTTGTTTTTTTAAGATTAGTTTTTGTTTGCATGCAAATTTAAAAAAAAAATTAGATTACAATCTTTGGAATAGTTTTAATTTAGCATCAATGTTAAAAAAACACCTTCATCAGCAAATCATTGCAAATCTAGATTTCTCTCCAACGAGTGGTCAAGAAGCTTTAGCTGAAAAATTAGCTGATTTTGTTACACTTAACACAAATGATGCCATTTTTTTATTGAAAGGTTATGCCGGAACAGGCAAAACCAGTATGGTAGACGCTTTTGTGAAGACTCTCAAAAAGTTTAAGTTTCAGTCTGTATTACTTGCTCCAACAGGGAGAGCGGCCAAGGTACTTACGTCTTATACAGGTCGAAATGCTTATACCGTTCACAAAAAAATATATCGACAAAAATCTTCATCTGATGGAACTGGAAAATTTGTTCTTGATAAAAATCTCCATAAAAATGCGTTTTTTATTGTCGATGAAGCTTCTATGATTTCAAATAGTGCTCCTGATGGCTCTGTTTTTGGAACAGGTCGTTTGCTGGATGATTTATATGAATATGTTTATGGTGGGCATAATTGCAAAATTATTCTGGTAGGAGATACAGCACAGCTACCTCCTGTAGGAATGGATATAAGCCCGGCTTTAGATGCATCGGAATTGGAGCTATATGGTTTGGATGTTAAAGAGCATGAGTTGACAGATGTGGTTCGTCAGCAACATGACTCAGGAATTCTTTATAATGCCACTCAAATTCGGGAAATGGTTTCTGATAATTATTCTGAGCCTGCATATTTCCCAATTGACTTAGAAGGCTTTGATGATTTGAAAAGATTGAGTGGTGCCGATTTAATAGAGAAAATTGGGAATTGTTATGATCGTTATGGGGAGGAGCAGACCATGGTCGTTACGCGATCAAATAAACGTGCTAATAAATTTAATCAGGGAATTCGTTCAACAATATTATATAAAGAGGCGGAAATTACTCAAGGCGACTTGCTGATGGTCGTAAAGAATAACTACTTCTGGCTAGGAGAGGATGAGAAAGTTGATTTTATTGCCAATGGAGAAATCGTAAGAATCCAAACTATTTATGATTATGAAGAAATTTATGGTTTTAGGTTTGCCAATGTTTGTCTGAAATTTATTGATTACGATGATCTGGAGATTGATTGTAAAATATTTTTAGATACGCTGGCAATTGAAACGGCTTCATTGAGTTACGAAGAAAATCAAAAGCTTTATCAGTCAGTTGCAGAAGACTACGCAGATATTCGGAGTAAAAAGAAACGTTGGGAAAAGATTAAAGAGAATCCACACTTTAATGCATTGCAAGTGAAATTTGCCTATGCAGTTACCTGTCATAAAGCGCAGGGTGGTCAGTGGGATGCGGTGTTTCTGGATCAGGGGTACTTAACCGAAGAGATGTTGAATGTTGAATATCTTCGGTGGTTGTATACGGCTTTTACACGTCCGGTAAAAGAACTTCACCTTGTGAATTTTAATAAGGAATTCTTTTTGGATGAAGAGTAAGAAACTGTTTAAGTTTTGTTTTTGAGATAGGTTTTTAATGGATTAAGTTCTCAGGCAAGGCAAAATTGACGCGAATAGCACCGCTATTTAAGGAGATTTTAACGAAGCATGAGGGCTTAAGGCGCAAGAAGATACCAAAGGATAAAATTTAAACAGTTTCTAAGCTTTATTCAATATCAATAGTGTAAGTGTCTCCATCTTCGGCAGCATAAGTTTCGGTGAAGATCTCACGGGCTTCTTCCAAAATGATCTCGACTTTTTTATATCGGGCTGAGAAATGGCCAACCAGTAATTTTTTTGCGTTTGCCAGTTTTGCAATCTGGGCAGCTTCTTTTCCGGTTGAATGAAAGGTTTCTGCAGCTAGTTTTTTATCTGCTTCAGCAAATGTCGCTTCATGATAAAGCAAATCAACATCTTTAATTGTTTCCAAAAATCGCTCAGAGTAAGCCGTGTCTGAACAAAAAGCAAATGAACGAGCTTTTGGAGGAGGAGAAATAAGTAGCTTATTTTTAATCAATGTCCCATTTTCAGTAGTAAAGTCAGCTCCATTTTTAATGTTTTTCATTTCACGGATGGGGATGCCGTATTTATTTATTTGCCCCTTTATAATATTGGCTTCTCTTTCTTTTTCCTGAAAATGAAATCCACAACAAGCGATCCTGTGTTTTAGTGGAAATGAAGTAATTGTGACTTTTTCGTCTTCATAAATCAATTGTGTTTTTCTGAAATTTAAAGGATGAAAAACCAGTCGGTAGCCTAAATCTTTTAATCCCAAAAAATCAAGTTGAAACTGAATATAGCGCTGTAATTCTGAATGCGCGTATATATGCAGGTCATTTGTTCTGCCCAATAAAATTTGTGTAGAGATGTAGCCTATCAATCCAAAAAAATGATCACCATGCAAATGTGAAATGAGGATATGATTAAGCTTCCCAAAACCAACTTTATGCTTTCGGATTTGATGCTGGGTACCTTCCCCGCAATCAATCAAAAAAAACCGCCCAAGTACATTGAGTACTTGAGCGGTTGGATATCTTGAGGAAGTTGGCATTGCTGAGCTACTTCCTAAAACAGTCAATTGAAATGGCAAATGCATTTCTAAAGTTTACTTTTCTCTACCAGTAGTTTCTCTGCTTCACCAATATCTTTGGTAATAATCAATACTGTATGAAGCATCGAAATGTGGATGAGATGTTCAACATCTGGTTGAAGACCACAAAGGATAAAAGTACCTATAGCATCTTCGCAAAGGCGGTTTGCTACTAAAATTGAACTCAATCCTGATGAATCAACATAAGAGCATTGACTTAAATCAATGATGATGTTTTTTTCATCTTCGTTAATCAACACCTTGAGCTGTGATTTTAGCTCTGGAGCGTTGGTTGTGTCCAATTTCTTATTCAGTACTTTTACTACTGAATGATTTCCTTTTTTAATAACCTCGAATTCCATAGTACGAAAATTACGAAATTTTGATGGAATTGAATAGCTTCAATCTATTTTTCTTTATTTTCTTCAGCTTCCATCTGAGATTTCAATGCGGCTAATTCGCTGATATCTCCAAGTGTTGTTTTTTCCAGATTGTCTTTTACAGCTTTTACAGCTCTCTTATTTTGCTTAGCCTGAGTCTTTTTAGCTGCAGATTCTGTTGTTCTCTTTTCATCTTCGAATACACGAGAATGAGAAAGAATAATTCGCTTAGCAGCTTTAGAGAACTCAATTACTTTGAAGTTCAGTTTTTCTTCAAGGCTCGCTGGTGATCCGTCTTCTTTTACAAGGTGACGTGGAGTTGCAAAACCTTCAACACCGTAAGGAAGTGCAATTGTCGCACCTTTGTCGAATAACTCAACAACTGTTCCTTCATGGATTGAATCAACTGAGAAGATCGTTTCAAATACATCCCATGGATTTTCTTCCAATTGTTTGTGTCCAAGACTTAGACGACGGTTGTCTTTGTCGATGTCAAGTACAACAACTTCAATCTCTGCAGCAATTGCAGTGAATTCAGATGGATGCTTGATTTTCTTAGTCCAGCTCAAGTCTGAGATATGGATTAATCCGTCAACGCCTTCTACGATTTCAACAAATACACCGAAGTTAGTGAAGTTGCGAACGTTAGCTGTGTGCTTAGTTCCAACACCAAATTTAGTGTCGATTTCTCCCCATGGATCTTGTTTCAATTGCTTGAGACCTAGAGACATTTTGCGCTCGTCACGATCAAGAGTTAAAATTTGAGCATCTACTTCGTCACCAACTTTCAAGAAGTCTTGTGCGCTACGTAGATGTTGTGACCAGCTCATTTCTGAAACGTGGATAAGACCTTCTACTCCAGCTGCAATTTCAACGAATGCACCGTAGTCAGCCATAACAACCACTTTACCTTTTACAGTGTCGCTAACTTTAAGCTCTGCGCTCAGGTTGTCCCATGGGTGAGGAGTCAGTTGTTTCAGACCAAGAGCGATACGTTTTTTGTCATCATCAAAGTCAAGGATAACAACGTTCAGTTTCTGATCCAATTCAACGATTTCATTTGGATGTGAGATACGTCCCCAGCTTAGGTCAGTAATGTGAATCAATCCGTCAACACCACCAAGATCGATAAATACACCGTATGAAGTAATATTCTTAACAGTACCTTCAAGTACTTGTCCTTTCTCCAATTTAGAGATAATCTCTTTCTTTTGTAGTTCAAGTTCAGCTTCGATAAGAGCTTTGTGAGAAACAACAACGTTACGGAATTCCTGGTTAATTTTAACAACTTTGAATTCCATCGTTTTACCCACGTACATATCGTAATCGCGGATTGGTTTAACATCAATTTGAGAACCTGGCAAGAATGCTTCAATACCAAATACGTCAACGATCATACCACCTTTTGTGCGGCATTTGATAAACCCTTTAATGATTTCGTCTTTTGCCAAAGCTTCATTAACACGATCCCAAGAGCGTACCGCACGAGCTTTTTTGTGAGACAAAATCATTTGGCCTTTTTTGTCTTCAAGGCTTTCAACGTAGACTTCAACAGAATCGCCAACTTTTAAGTCAGGGTTATAGCGGAATTCGTTTAAGCTTACAATACCATCAGATTTGTAACCGATGTCAACAACAACTTCACGTTTATTCATTAGAATAACAGTGCCTTCTAAAACCTCTTTTTCAGAAACTGTGTTTAGTGTGCTGTTATAAAGTTCTTCAAGTTCGTTTTGCTTATCACCAGCAAAACCTTCATCGTCTTTTTCAAGTGCATCCCAGTCAAATTCGTCTGCGTCAGCAACTGGTGCAGCTTTTTTAGTTTCTTTCGCAGCTGGTTTGTCTTCAGCTACAACTTCTTCAAGGGCAGGAACTTTTTCCTTAAGCTCAGCAACAGGAACTTCTTCTTTTGCTTTTGCTGGAGCTTTTTTCGCGGCTGGTTTTTTTTCTGCTTCTTCTTTTGCAGGAGCATCTTCTTTTACCTCTGCTACAGGAGCAGGAGCTTCTTCTTTTGCTTGTGCTTCTTGTACAACTTCTTTTTGTTCGAGCTCTTCCTTTACTTCAGGAGTCTCTTTCTTTTGTTCTACCATTTAAAATTCAATTAATTAATAAGTTAGACTTTATATATTTATTAAATGCGCGGCAAAATTAGGATTATAATCCTATAAATCAAAGATTTTCAATGGTTTTTTGGTGTTTATTGTCAGCTGTTTAGAGGGAAAATGTGAAATCATTTTTATTTTGCGCTTATAATAGTTAAACATGCAGGAAAAGACTTTAGTTTTGTGAAATAGATAAGACTTACAGAAAACGAATTTTTTATACTTTTGATATCATTCATTTCGAACATCAAAAAAAACAAAATGAAACGTATTTTAGTTACAGGAGGTGCCGGATTTATTGGATCACATTTGTGTGAACGTCTTTTAAATGAAGGCAATGAAGTTATTTGCCTTGATAATTTCTTCACAGGGTCAAAAGGAAAAATAATTCATCTTCTGTCAAATCCATATTTTGAGTTAGTGCGTCATGATGTTACTATGCCTTTTTATATTGAAGTAGATGAAATTTATAATCTGGCTTGTCCTGCGTCTCCGGTTCATTATCAGTTTAATGCGATTAAAACTATAAAAACCTCAGTAATGGGGGCAATTAATATGCTTGGTTTAGCGAAACGGGTAAAAGCCAAAATTTTGCAAGCTTCCACAAGTGAAGTTTATGGTGATCCGCATATTCATCCGCAAACGGAAGATTACTGGGGGAATGTGAATCCTATTGGAGTACGTTCATGCTATGATGAAGGTAAGCGCTGTGCCGAATCTTTGTTTGTAAATTATCATACCCAGAATAATGTCCGTATTAAGATAATTCGAATTTTTAATACGTATGGTCCCCGTATGGAACCTAATGATGGGAGAGTGGTTTCAAATTTTATTGTGCAGGCATTAAATGGTGATGATATTACAATTTTTGGTGATGGAAAACAGACACGAGCCTTTCAATATATTGATGATTTGGTTGAGGGAATGATAAGAATGATGGCCACTGGAGATGATATTACAGGGCCAATTAATATTGGAAATCCTGGAGAGTTTGCCATTCTTGAATTAGCTGAAAATATTATTAGAATAATCGGTTCAAAATCAAAGATTATTCATCAAGCACTTCCACAAGATGATCCATTGCAACGTCAGCCAGAAATTTCTTTGGCCAAAGAAAAATTAAATGGCTGGCAGCCCGTTATTGAACTTGAAGAAGGCTTGACTAAAACAATTGCTTACTTTGATCAATTATTGAAAGAAACTAAATAAACAAATATGAAAGGTATTGTCCTTGCTGGAGGATCTGGAACGCGTTTGTACCCAATTACAAAGGCTATTTCAAAACAAATAATTCCCGTATATGATAAGCCGATGATTTATTATCCGCTTTCTGTTTTAATGCTTGCTGGAATACAGGAAATCCTAATTATTTCTACTCCGGAGGATCTTCCGGTTTATGAGAAATTGCTTGGAGATGGTAGTCAGTTAGGTATAAAACTACAGTATGCCGAACAACCTTCGCCAGATGGATTAGCGCAGGCTTTCATAATTGGAGACGAATTTATTGGAGATGATTCAGTTTGTATGATTTTGGGTGATAATATCTTTTATGGATATAATTTTACAGCTATTTTAAATGAAGTTAGTAAGGTTGAAGATGGAGCTGTGGTTTTTGGGTATTATGTGAATGATCCTGAGCGTTACGGTGTTGTGGAATTTGATGGAGAAGGGAAAGTGCTTTCGTTGGAAGAAAAACCTGATGAACCAAAGTCGAATTATGCCGTAACCGGATTGTATTTTTATTCGAATGATGTTATTCAAAAAGCTAAAAATCTAAAGCCATCTAAGCGTGGGGAGTTGGAAATAACTGATTTGAATAAGCTTTATTTGGATGAAGGAAGATTGCATGTTAAATTACTAGGACGTGGTTTTGCCTGGTTGGATACAGGTACTCATGATAGTCTGTTGCAAGCTTCAAACTTTATTGCCACCATTGAGCAGCGTCAGGGATTGAAAATTTCATGTTTAGAAGAGATTGCATTTAAAAAGGGTTACATCAACAAAGATCAATTATTAGAATTGGCTAAGCCACTGATGAAAAACCAGTATGGAGAGTACTTATATAAATTAGCGAATAAGCAGATTTCATCATTTTAATCTGAAATATTATAGAATGAAAATTACAAAAGCCCCAATTGAAGGATTAGTTGTGCTTGAACCTCGCGTGTTTAATGATGAAAGAGGTTATTTTCTGGAGACATTTCGGGAAGAGTTTTTTAAGGAACATGGTTTTGATGCAGGTTTTGTTCAGGATAATGAATCAAAATCATCAAAAGGTGTTGTTAGAGGGTTGCATTACCAGCTAGTGCCATACGCACAAGCAAAGCTGGTAAGAGTGATTGATGGTATTGTATATGATGTGGCAGTTGATTTGAGGAAGAACTCTCCAACATTTGGTCAATCATTTGGTGTAGAGCTAAGTGGTGAAAATAAAAAGCAATTTTATATTCCTTGTGGTTTTGCTCATGGCTTTTCTGTTTTGAGTGATACGGCAATTTTTTCATATAAATGTGACGGTTACTATCAACAAAATGCAGAACGCGGTATTTTATATAGTGACCCGGTTTTAAATATCGATTGGAAATTGAAAAAAGATGAAATAATCGTTTCGGGCAAGGATCTTGAGAATCCGTGTTTTGAAGATGCCGAAATCAATTTTGAGTTATGATAAAAGTATTAGTTACCGGTGCGGATGGGCAATTGGGTTCCGAATTCAGACAACTTGCTGAAGAGTTTACTGAGTTTCAGTATTTAATGACTGATATAAATGACCTTGATATTGCCAAGTGGAAGGATATTGAATCCTATATTAGGAAAAATGAGCCAGATTACGTGATTAATTGTGCTGCCTATACTGCTGTTGATATTGCTGAGAAGGACATGTCGTTTGCTGAATTGCTAAATACAAAGGCACCCTCTTTTTTAGGAAATATTGCAGAAAAATATAACTGTAAAGTAATTCATATCTCCACAGATTATGTTTTTGATGGGACTTCCCATACCCCTTATGTAGAGTCGGATCTGGTAAATCCGGAATCGGTTTACGGTAAAACAAAACTGAATGGAGAAATTGGATTGGTAAAGGAGCATGCTTCGGCACTAATAATACGTACATCCTGGTTGTATTCATCATTCGGTAAGAATTTCATGAAGACCATTTTGAGACTTAGTGAGGAGCGGGATAAATTGAATGTTGTATTTGATCAAATTGGGACTCCTACTTATGCCAACGATTTAGCCCGGGCAATCTTAATGATAATTTCAAAAACAGAAAATGGTTTTGTTGATTGGAAACCCGGAATCTACCATTATTCAAATGAAGGTGTGTGTAGTTGGTATGATTTTGCAAGATCAATTTTTGAGATTCAGGGCTCAGATTGCGAAGTGATTCCAATTGAATCTGTAGATTATCCAACACCTGCAAAGCGTCCATATTATAGTGTCCTGAACAAATCCAAAATTAAGCGTATTTTTGGCATCCAAATTCCACATTGGCAAGATGGCCTTGCCCGATGTATAGAAGCGTTAAATCA
Source organism: uncultured Sunxiuqinia sp. (assembly GCA_965372405.1). Taxonomy (GTDB): domain Bacteria; phylum Bacteroidota; class Bacteroidia; order Bacteroidales; family Prolixibacteraceae; genus Sunxiuqinia. Next base: position 22,984 of record CBDVCE010000010.1, on the reverse strand, counting down.
TTTAAAAAAATAGAAATGACAACAAATCAAGATACTTTAAATAGCGTAATTGAAAAAGCCAAAACCTGGCTAACAGATGTTTATGACGAACAAACTCGTTCTGAAGTTCAGCGTATGCTTGATAGTGAAGATAAAACAGAATTGATTGATTCATTTTACAGAGATCTTGAATTTGGTACTGGTGGACTTCGTGGTATCATGGGTGCTGGGTGTAATCGAATGAATATCTATACCGTTGGTGCTGCAACTCAAGGGTTAAGTAATTATCTGAAAAAAGAGTTTGCTCATTTGGATGAGATTAAGGTAGTAATTGGATATGATTGTAGAAATAACAGTCGTCTTTATTCTGAAAAAAGTGCTGATATTTTTGCTGCCAATGACATTAAGGTTTATTTGTTTGAAGACTTAAGGCCAACCCCTGAACTTTCATTTATTATTCGAGAAATGGAATGCCAAAGTGGTATAATTTTAACCGCTTCTCATAATCCCAAAGAATACAATGGCTATAAAGCTTATTGGGAAGATGGTTCCCAGATTGTTGGACCACACGATGTCAATATTATTGAAGAAGTGAAGAAAGTAAAAGCGGAAGATATACGCTTTGAAGGAAATAAAGATTTGGTTGAAATAATTGGAGAAGAAGCGGATCAGAAATTTTTGGAAATGGTGAAAACAGTTTCCTTGGCTCCTGAGATTGTACAAAAGCATAAAGACCTAAAAATAGTTTATACACCAATACACGGAACAGGAGTTAAGTTGATTCCTGCTGCTATTCGTGCATTTGGATTTGAGAACGTGATAAATGTGCCTGAGCAAGATGTGGTGAGTGGCAATTTCCCGACAGTTGTTTCTCCTAACCCGGAAGAAACTGCAGCAATGGAGATGGCCATGAAAAAAGGTGCTGAAGTGGATGCTGATGTAGTAATGGCATCTGATCCGGATGCTGATCGCTTAGGTGTTGCTTGTAAAAATAATAAGGGTGAGTTTGTGATTATTAATGGTAATCAAACGGCGCTTGTTTTCATTTACTATATCGTTACTCGAATGAAAGAAAGCAATAGTTTGAAAGGCAATGAGTTTATTGTGAAAACTATTGTTTCGACTGAGAAAATTGCCGAGATAGCGAAAAGAAATGGAATTGAATATTTTGATGTGTTTACTGGATTTAAATACATTGCTGAAGTAATTCGCGATTATGAAGGAGTGAAGAAATACATTGGTGGAGGTGAAGAAAGTTTTGGTTTTATGCCTGCCGATTTTGTACGTGATAAAGATGCAGTTTCAGCATGTGCTTTAATGGCTGAGATTGTTGCCTGGGCAAAAGACCAGGGAAAATCACTTTATGAATTACTTCAGGATATTTATTTGGAGTACGGCTATTCAAAAGAAAAAATGAAATACATCGTTCGCCAGGGAAAAACAGGAGCCGATGAAATTCAGCAAATGATGGTCAACTTCAGGAATGATCCACCAAGAACATTGGGTGGAAGCAAGTTGGCTATCATTAAAGACTATGCTGATTTAACAGAGAAACATTTGCTTACTGGCGAAGAAAAAAAGATCAATCAAAAAATTACATCGAATGTACTTCAGTTTTTTACTGAAGACGGAACAAAAATCTCAGTACGTCCATCTGGAACAGAGCCTAAAATCAAATTCTATTTTGAAGTTGCTGGTGAGCTGAAGACTCGTGCTGATTTTGATAAAGTTGAAAAAACTGCTGAAGAAAAAATAGATTCAATAATGAATGAATTGGATCTATAGTCGTTAAATATAAATTAAACCAACCATGAAAAATTTACTAAGCCTAATTTTTGTATTTATTTGTTTTGTTTCATTTGCTCAGGAAGAAGAACCTAAAATGGTACCTGGCATGACTGAAGAATGGGATCCTGAAGTTGCAATTGTAACTCCTGGTGAAACTCCTGCTGATGCTCCATCCGATGCTATTGTTCTTTTAGGAAAAGAAAAACCTTTTGGTTACGAATGGGTGAACAAAGATGGTCAAGAACCTGAGTGGGCCTTTAAAAATGGAGTTGCCACTGTAAAAAAAGGAACTGGTATCATCCAAACAAAACGTAATTTTAAAGATTTTCAGTTGCATATTGAGTGGAGAACACCTGCCGAAGTGATTGGTGAAAGCCAGGGGCGTGGGAATAGTGGGATTTTCCTTCAAGGTATTTATGAAATTCAGATTTTAGATAATTACAATAACCGTACTTATAAAAATGGTCAAGCTGGAAGTGTATATAAGCAGCATCCTCCACTTGTAAATGTTTGTAAAGAACCTGGTGTTTGGCAAACTTATGAGATTATTTATACCGCACCACGTTTTAATGATGATGGTTCGTATTTTACAAAGCCCAGAGTGACAGTTATTCAGAATGGAGTTTTAGTGCAAAACAATGTAGAAGTGCGTGGTCCAACAGTTTATGTTGGTATTCCAGAATATGCCGTTGAACCTCATGGGCCTGGTCCAATCCAACTTCAGGATCATGGTAATCCGACAAGTTATCGAAATATTTGGTTGAGGGAATTATAAGATATACCATACTGTATTGAAATAATAGCTGCTGATTTTTCAGTGGCTATTATTTTTTTCTTACTAACGTGTCAAGCTAGCTTAAACAAGAATTTCACTACTATTTTTTATATATCTTTGCGCCATCAAAAAACAGATTCATGCAAGAGAAGATATTAATCCTTGATTTCGGTTCACAATATTCACAGTTGATTGGCCGAAGAGTACGCGAGTTGAACATTTATTGTGAGATTCATCCTTACAATCATTTTCCTGAGATTGACGAAACAGTAAAAGGGGTAATCCTTAGTGGAAGCCCATTTTCAGTGCGCGACGAGAACGCTCCTAATCCTGATCTTTCGAAGATTAAAGGGCATTTGCCTTTATTGGGCATTTGTTATGGTGCGCAATATTTGGCGCATAATTTTGGAGGAGAAGTACTTCCTTCAAATAGTCGCGAATATGGCCGTGCAAATCTTGGTTATATTGATCAAAGCAATGAGCTTTTTAAGAATATCAGTTTAAATACTCAAGTGTGGATGTCGCATGGCGATACCATTGAGCGTATGCCTGAGACCTACAAAATCATTGCATCAACAGCTGATGTAAAGAATGCAGCTTATAAAATTGAAGGTGAATCAACTTATGCTATTCAATTTCACCCAGAAGTTTATCATACGACTGAGGGAACACAGCTGCTTGAAAATTTTGCAATCGATGTTTGTGGATGCAAACAGGATTGGACACCAGCTTCCTTTGTTGATACAACAGTTGCTCAATTAAAAGAAAAATTGGGTGATGATAAAGTTGTTCTTGGGTTATCAGGAGGTGTTGATTCATCGGTTGCTGGAGTACTGCTGCACAAGGCAATTGGGAAGAATCTGACTTGTATTTTTGTTGATAATGGCTTGTTGAGGAAAGATGAATTTGAAGATGTACTGGATTCATACAAAGATATGGGCTTGAATGTGATTGGCGTAAATGCGAAGGAGAAATTCTGGAACGATTTAAAAGGAATAACTGAGCCAGAAGCAAAGCGCAAAATAATTGGCCGCGACTTTATTGAAGTTTTTGATGAAGAAGCTCAGAAGATACAAAATGTGAAATGGTTGGCTCAGGGAACAATTTATCCTGACGTAATTGAATCTATTTCGGTGAATGGACCTTCAGCAACCATTAAGTCACACCACAATGTGGGTGGTTTACCTGAAAAAATGAACCTAAAAGTGGTTGAACCATTGAATCTTCTTTTTAAAGATGAGGTTCGCCGGGTTGGTAAAGCGATGAATATTAAGCAAGAGCTTCTTGGGCGCCATCCTTTCCCTGGCCCAGGATTAGGAATTCGTATTTTAAGTGATGTTACACCGGAAAAAGTGCGTGTTCTTCAAGAGGCTGATTCAATCTTTATTAATGGACTAAAAGAATGGAAATTATATGACGATGTTTGGCAAGCTGGCGTGATGCTACTTCCGGTTCAGTCGGTTGGAGTGATGGGAGATGAGCGTACTTATGAAAATGTGGTTGCCCTTCGTGCAGTAATGTCTACTGATGGAATGACTGCAGACTGGGTGCATTTGCCTTATGAGTTCCTGGCAAAAATGTCAAACGAAATTATCAATAAAGTTCGAGGTATTAATAGGGTGGTGTACGATATCAGTTCAAAACCACCTGCAACTATTGAGTGGGAATAATAATTCGATTAAGATATTTGAAAGGGAGGCTATGGCTTCCCTTTTTTTATAACATACTGGCTATGCGGCTTAAATCTTCAACCTTGTTTTGGTAACCTAAAGATTCATAGCTTTCGATTAAGCTTTCCAATAGCTTCTTAATAATGACTTTATCTTCACAAGGTTCATACATGGAATCTTGCTCAACCTGATCATTTCTTTTAACAAAGCGTTCAAGATCCTTTCTTCCAATAATGGCGCCTTTGTTGGACGGGTTGATATAAAAAAGAATATCAGATTGATAATGATCTCCATGAGCTTTTCTTGCTACATCACCATCAATGTAAGCCAATAATGGATTTTTAGGAAAGTCTATAAAGTGAATTGGAAAGCCAAGTTCCCTAGCTACTAAAGCATATAAAATGGCGATTGATACCGTGTTCCCTTTTTTAGTTTCGAGAACCTGATTAAAATAGCAGTTTTGGGGAGTTAAAATGTTTTTTAAGTTGATGGCGAATTTATTTACATCGTAGAAGATATGGTTCAGAACTGTTATTTTCTCCAACGAAGTAAGTTTGTTGCTAATTTCAAGCCAGACATCACTGCTTATCTTTCGCATTTTGTTTTTAATGCTTTTAAGCTTTAAGTCGGGGTACTGATAGCGAGAAAGGAGGAAAAAACCTTCGAAAAGGTCAACTTCACTTTCAGTTGACCAATTTTTTATTTTTTTGTGAGTGTCGTTAAACTGTATTTGCTGAATCAGATTTTCAATTCTATTCTGAATAAGTTCATCCAAGCTTGTTTCCCATATTTGCTCAAGTTGGTCGATGATAACAGTATCTTCAGCTAAAATCTCTTTCTCAACCAATTCAAAAACTGTACGATCAGGATCGTCTAGTAAAGCAATTAGTGCATGTAATCTTTCATTTTCCATAGCCCATCTTCAATTATTCAGTCAACTTATCCAAAACCGTTTTCACCAATTCGCGCATATAAGGTTTATAGCTTTCATTGGCTTCTTTTTTCATGCGATTTGCAATAATTAGGCACACGGTTAGTGCCTCATGTCCAAGTAGAGCAGAAAGTCCGTAAATAGCGGAACACTCCATCTCATAGTTGGTGATTCTATGATTATTGAATCTAAATTTTTCAATTTTACTGTTAAGATTCGCGTCAGCAACATCTAATCGAACAACACGGCCTTGTGGGCCATAAAATCCAGGAGCCGAAATTGTTACTCCGGGAGTGAATCCTCCATTCGAAAATTTTGCCTTTAATGATTTGGAACAATCAATTACATAGGGGGAGCTTAAACGTTCATTCCATTGGGTGTGTGTTTTGAATGCTGCTTCAAAAGCCAAATCTGAAACTTTATTTCGATTGGCGTAGAAATTCAGTAGACCATCAAAACCAATTGCCTTTTCTGAAACTACAAATGAGTTAATGGCTAAATCCTCTTGCAATCCGCCTGATGTGCCAATTCGTACTATTTTCAGGCTTGTTTTTTCTTCTTTTATTTCTCTGGTTTTAAAATCAACATTAACCAGAGCATCTAGCTCAGTCACAACAATATCAATGTTGTCTGTGCCTATTCCTGTTGATACGACTGTAATTCTATTACCGTTATAAGTTCCCGTAGCAGATACAAATTCACGATTGCTTGTTTTGAATTCGATGTTTGAGAAAAAACTGGATACTAATTCTACGCGGTTAGGGTCTCCTACCAGGATCACATTTTCAGCAATGTGCTCTGGTTTTAAATGAAGATGAAAGATACTTCCATCTGGATTGATGATTAGCTCAGAACGCTCGATCATAAAAGTGCTTTGTTTTCTGACGTTTCAAATCTATATAAAAATTTAAACATCACAAATTCATTTGATTTATGAATCAGCCCGTTTGCTAATCGATATGTGAATTCTGTTCAAGAAGAAATCTATTCTTAGTGCAAAATGATATTGAAGTTCAAGTTGATGATATACAGTGTGTTAATTTTGAACAGCCTTAAATCAAGTTTTTTGATTAGTTAGATATAGCTTTAATAGATGCTACTTTGTCAATATTTTTCAATACAATACTGTTGATAATTTTATTATTACGATTAACTACAAATATATCTGGCCAATCTTTCACATTGTGGTAAAAAGCAAAAGCAATATTACCATCTTCTAATTCAACTAAGCCAGTAACATGTCCACCTTCATAATCGCCTGAAAGATTTCCTTGTGTTACTGGGTTCAAACTTCTAATCAAATTTCCATTCTTGTCAAATTCATCAAGTTTTCGAAATGAACCAATAAGCGTATTTCCATTATTTAGACGTATGGCTGATACCGGTGCATTGAAATCTCCAAAATCGAAAAGAACCTTTCCTCTTTCATCAAATTCTTTTACTTTTCCATCATTCGTTAGTGGTGTGAGATAGGTGCCTTCTTTGGTTTTATTGCAAAATCTAAACTGTCCATGAGAGCTTTTGTCTTCAGTAGAAAGTTGAATTCCTTTAAGTATTTTGCCTTCAGAGTTAATTTCGTACAATTTGCCTGACCCTTCATTACCAACTAAGAATCTGCTATTTCCCAGAACTTGAGCAACCGGGTTTTCTGTGCCATCTGGTGCATTATATTTCCATTGTTCTTCATAACCTATGGTGATCATTTTTGCCCCTGTTTTCTGGCTGCAAAATATCCTTCCATCTTCAGTTATATCAATATCCTGTGGATGATCAATATCTCTATATTGCCACTGTAATAAGCCTTCATCGTTTATTATTGAAATTGCATCTGGTTTATGACTAGTAATAATAAAGTTTTGTGAGACTTCATCTTGATTGTTGTTTGGAGAAATGCAGAATAAGGATGAATTCATAAAACCGTTTTTCCCAATCATATCTATCCTAGGGTATTTGTAAAGCCTTTCTTTTCCGGTTGCGATTGCCTTTAGTGATTTTTTATAATCTGGATCGGTTTTACTTTGAAATACAGCAGAACTATCTTCATTTTGACATAAGCCAATACCTCCATCGGATTTTGCAAGAGGAGCTTGTAGGAATAGACTGTGAGATGGATTGGTTAAGTTTATCCGATACTCAGGACCAAGTTTGTTTACCAGTTTCCATTTATTACTTCCAAATCCATGAGATGTTAAGGCTTTATCTCCCCATTGGTCACTATAAACCTTCATTCGCATTGGTTGTAACCATGATTGGTTTAGTACTTCTCGTTCATGACATGAAGCACATCTACGGTCAAACATCTCCTGTAAATCTCCATTTGCCCAAGTGGTCGTGTTGCTTTTTGACTCCCATCCATCTCGTGCTCCTATTCCTCTCACATTTGTTTCTAGAAGATTATAATCATATGTTGCATAATAAGGCACATTAGCATCAATCCAGCAATAAACAGCAAATCGTTCTTTCCAGCTTATTTCAGATTGACAGTGTTTTTTACTCATGTACTTATCAATAGTACTTACCATGGCGCCAGTTGTGTTTGGTGTTCCTTCGTCATGATCAAGTGAAAATACTGATAAGTGATCAACAATATCGCGGTCAATTAGCTGGTCGTAACTCTGATTGAAAAAGCGTGTTTTGTCGCCAGTCATATTGACGTTTCCTTTGGGTGTTGGACCGCTATGACATTTTATACAATGTTTATCCCAGACTGGTTGAACAACTGAGACATAATCTATGAGTCCCTGGGTTCCCCAATCTTGCTTCTTAGGAGTTAATGGTTCTTTCTTAAATGCTAAAGAAGAGTGTTGATTTAAAGGAGCATTACCATATCCATTTTCACGGACCTCATGACATCCAATACAGCTTAAATGTTCACCGGGCATCACATGCATGTCTGAGCCCATTTTCATAAGGGTTTTACCTTCTTTATTTAATACATTTAATGAAATGCTGCGTAAAGCAGGAACCTCAAATGAAGCAGAGCCATCTTTTTCAATAGGCACCAATCCAATTAGTCGTCTGGCATGTACAGTTCCTCTCCCAATTATTGGTGTATGTCCCCATGCTTCGCCGCTAGCCATCTTTCGGCTTTTTTGAATCTGCTCCATGATTGCTATATACTTTGCTTCTCCAGGTTTGACATATTTTGAAATACCTTGATATACATCCTGAACCATCATTGTTGCAGTTAGATCATTCCCATAATCTGAACGGTTCATTTGTTCCGGGTCAATATCTACTAAATTATAAGGAGGAATTTGATCCGGAATAATTGGTGGCTTTTGTCTTGTTTGAAGCAAAATTGTGTTGTAGCATGATAATCCATTATTTGCCTTGTAGATGATACGTTCATTCCCAAATGCGTCAAGATAAATTATTCTAAGAGGTGTATATGTTTCATATTGACTTTTGGTGGTATCATTCGAGCGATGTTTATCGCCACCGTATGAAGCGATGAACTGTTTTTCATTCAGCGGAAATGGATTTTGATAACCGTCTGCGTATGTTCGATCACCGTAAATGGGATATTCCCGGGTTATCCAGCGATATCCCTTTCCACGAGGTTCTTCAGGTCCTTTGCCTTTCCAAAGCAGTCCTATCATTCCTGCCTGGTGAGTATGGTGAGGGCCGAATACACATACAAACTCCTGACGATTTGGAACTGCTTGTGCAGCCCACAATCCACCTGGATCTTCAATTGTATTGCCATAAACCAATTGCAACTTTGTACCATCAGGATTTACTGTCCATAATCCATGGCGGGCAAATACATTTTTCTCGATTCCATAGTCCCAGCGTGTAAATAGAATTTTACCTTCATTTGTAACTTGAGGAGTATGGTCACTATCAATATTTGATGAAATGATACGAATATCGGAACCATCTGATGCCATGGTGTAAAGTAAACCAGCACCTCGGGCCTGACACTCTACAAAAGTTCTTTTTTGAGTAGAAATAAAAGCTATCCTTCCATTTGGTAACTCGCATGGTGAAATGTTCTTACTTTCACTATGTGTCAATTGTGTCAATCCCTTTCCATCAATTCCGACTTTAAAGATCTGCCAATTTTGATCTTTATTTCCATATTTTGCAGAGAAGTATATTGTTTTCGCATCAAAAGAAAGATTCATGCTATGAATTCGCATTTCAGGCTGAACAAATATTATTTTTGGTTCTGATTCAGGAATTGACGGGTTGTATATACATATTTCAGAAGGACTTGATCCATCAGTATCATAAGGTGCAATGGCATTCTGGTAATGAAGTGGTTTTCTGATAAAAAGAATAGGAGGTAGGTTTTTTATTTCTGCTCCTAAAAATCCATAAAGTTTTTTGGCATGATTAACGACTTCTGAATCCTTGTATTTTTTCTTATTAATTTTTCGCAGTAGCTCGGATGATTCTATTTGTAATTCGTTTAATCTTTTTAATGTATTGTTTTGCGCCTAAAGTTGCATCAAATCTCTTTAATTCATCATCCAATGTGTATTTAGCAGGGGAATGCATTGGAATTGGGGTTGCAGAAAACTTAAATCGACGGATATAGTCCTCCGCATCTTTTGCATTTTCAATGCTTATCCTGTTTACGTCAATATAATAGTTATCATTTATTTGGTGTATACCTTCTATACCGAAAGAAAAGTCATGTTCAGCCCACCTGCTAACATTTTTTATTAATACGTGATTTATTCCGGCTTTAAGGTTGAGTTCCATTTTTACTGGATAATTGTATCTGGTGTTCTGAGTCAGATGATTGAATCGTTTGACCAAAGTACTGTTTAACCAAATTTTATAGAAATCTTGCATTCGTGTGTAAATCGTAATCTTTTGATCTTTTTCAGATCGAATGGCCCGATACATATATACGGCTTCGTTTCGCGAAGGTGCAGGGCCTCGTGGCAGTAGATTATAAAACCCATCAGTCCAATTGTCTTTTTTAGTCCAGTTTCTTTCTAAATCTAGATAGCCAGGAAATGGTTTCATTGAATAGATGCTGTCTAAATCTATCGGTGAAATTTCTGAGTTTCTTGCTTTTAGTGACTTGAAATAATCTTGCTCGGGTTGAAATTTATAATTTAATGTTCTATCAATATTTCCAAATTCTTCACTTTTGAATGGTCCAATGCAATACCAAGTAGATATATCTATATCTGGTTTTGTAAGATTTATATTAAGATCATTTTCGAGTTTATTGTAGGTTCTTGAAGATTCAAAATCAATTGCATTCGAAGAGAATACAATTAATGATAATAGTAGAAGAATTACATGGTTTTTCATGTAGTTTAGTTTAAGGTTATAGTTGGTTCGTTGTATTAAATTTTAAAAACTTGATACCTTGGATGAAGATAATGCTCAAATCTAAATAATCAACTAGGAATTAGTAATGTATTTGCGATTTTTTTCATTTACTATGTTTTTAATCCAAATGATAAACTTCTTCCATGCCAGCCCACCATTCACCATCTTTAGCAAAAGGGACAGGTTCCTGACATGGATCTGTCAATTTCCACCATGCCTGAATGGTGGAGTCCGCTTTTAGCTTTTCCATGTCTCTTTCCCAATTGTCACCTGTATATTCAAGATAGCTGAATAAATAACCATCACGGTAAAAAATAGAGTAATTTTGGATATTGCATTCTTTGAGTTTTTCATTAACCCCTTCCCATGGATTGGCATGTAGTTCTTTATAAAGATCCAGTTTCTCTGGCTTAACTTTTATAACTGATCCTTTTCTAATGACTTTAGAATCTGTCATGGTAATGTCACTTTTTTTTTGTGAATAGCATCCAGTAAGAATGAAGATAAAAGTGAAAAAGACAATAATTGATTTCATTTCCTCTTTTTGTAGTTCTTATGTTTATTTTGTTGCTTTTATCATTTCACCAACTTCCATCAATGTTTTCACATCTATATCCCTTAGTTTGCCTTCATAATTTGGACCCACATCTATAGAGAATATATTTCCAAACTTCACAGCACCCTGATAGTCATTATAGAGATCTTCTGCAGGTTTACAAAGATTATCATGTTTTGGTAATGAGTAAAACCACATGGCACCTCCTTCATGTGGAGGCAAAATTGGGTATGTAAATTCAGCTGCCAGATATCCTTTGTAGTTTGCCTCTGCATCTTTATTGTATTTTGTTGTGCTTGCATCTCCAATTGATCCTGGTTTTCCCATTTCCCTTAATGATAACCTACCTGCAGGTTCTCCATGGTTAAATCCCACAAAACTGTTGGGTTGAAATTGATGTATCCAGTCAACTGTTTCTTTATGGCTTAATCCTCCATCTCCAGCCGCGTGATCCATCCACCAAAATTCGATAGGACCGTAATTTGTTAAAAGCTCCTTTAGTTGAGCTTTTTTCATTTCCGGATTTATACTTATTCCAGCTCCCCAACCTTTACCATCAGCAGCACCCGGCCAGTTCCAGTCACCCTCAGAAAAATAAAGTGCCAGTTTAATCCCGTATTTATCACACGATTTACGGAGCTTGGCAAGTACATCTATTTCTAATTGGCTATTGGTCACTTTTTTGTCCGTAGTTTTTGTATCCCACAAACAAAATCCATCATGGTGTTTCGAAAGAAATAAAATATAACCCATGCCTGCATCTTTTGCCGTTTTACACCACTGGTCAGTATCGCAGCCTGTGGCTTTAAAGTAAGTAGCGTCCTTGTCAAGGGTCGGTGTCCACTCGCTGCCATAAAACGTACTAAATGACCAGCATATAAACATGGCCCATTTCATGTCCTTTACTTGTTGAGCTCGAACTGAATTATCGATTTTTTTTGTGAAGTCGGCAGTCTTATTTATACCACATGCTGAAATCAATAAGACTATAATCAGCAGTAGAGTTGTTCTGTTATTCATGATTGTTGGTTTATTTGGTTGAATAATTCATAAGTTCTTCCATGCAAATTGATTCCCAATCCCATAAGCGTTGAGGATCATATTTTACAGTTGAAATATCTTTCATGATCATCTCAACATGACAATTGCCTTCAGTTTGTACTAGGAATTCCCTGATTTCTTTTCTGGCTTGATTTGAATCAAAGCTTCTTGTAGCAAAAATGGCAGGGCTTGGTTTGCGGCTAATAACGTAATCATTGCCAAGTTCATTAATGGCTTCTTTTGTGTTATTCCATGGGCTACATGATACTTTACGGAGATTTGGGATTTTCTTTAAAAGATGAGCTTTCCCCGCAAGTGGTTCGCAGCAGCCGTAATAAGTCATATTCCAACGCTCTAGCCATTTTAGATCATGCTCGATGGCAAATTCCCAATGCATCTCAGGTGAAACATCTGAAAATATTTGTGCATTTGAACAACCCCACATGTTTTGTGGTTTTACCCAATCAGGATCAAAGTTATCGCCAGGCATTTCTTCGGAGTGGCCATACCCACCTGAACCAATTCGCGTATTGTTATTGTCTAGAGATAGTAAGTTTTGATTTACAAACTGATCAAGCTCAGCCATCCATGCCTGTACCATCTTTTCGTAAAAAGCATGAACCATTTCCGGGCGCATAATTAAATCCATCATGGCTTCCTGTACACCCCACCAACGAATGAGATAATCCCATGGAGTATACCAAATGTGAGTTTGACCTTGCTTTTTTACGGGGATTATATCGCCGAAAATTTCTTTCATTATTTGGAATCTGTTTTCAGTTGCCTTCTTGTTGTGAGTAATGACAGGCATTTGAATCTTTTCCAGATCATCTATGCTACGAATTTGGATGTTGAAATGACGTGAAACCACGTCGTTGGTTGAATCGGTTACCGCCAAATCGACGTCTTCAATAATACCAAAATCAGTGCTGTGAATTGAAAGTGGACAATCTAGCCATGGATTTATAATCATATCTCCAGGCATGTGTTTCCATTGGTAAATGGTTTTCCGCATCAAATCTTCCTGTGATTTTGCCCATTTGTTTTTGCATTGTAAGCTTAGCTCGTTGTTATAGTTTATTTCATGCCAGGGTATTTCATTTATCCACAGCATGGGGCGTTCAGATTTGAGGTCATTCAGTTTTTGCCAAAGCTGTGCTTTTTCCTTGTGAATCGGTAAATTTGAAATATGTGCCCACTCTTCAGCCAACCTTTTAAGTATGTCAATTTCAAATTGTTCAAGAACAATATCTTCTGCAGTTTCAGGTGGCATTATGTGGCTTGGGTCGTGTATCATGTTTGTATTTAAAGATTTTGTTACGTATTATTTAGTTAGTAGTCTTTTGAAAAAGAATCCATATAGTGAAGTGAAAAGCAATGGGATTATAACTACAATTAGAGAAATACGAAGACTAAAGTTATCCGCAACAACTCCAAAAAGCAATGGAATAAAAAATCCTCCGGAAATTCCCATAATCAGAAATGATGAGGCCTGATTCGTGTATTTCCCCAGGTTTGTAGTAGCCAATGCAAAAATTGAGGCAAAATTTATGGAGATGAAAAAACCGATTGCAGTTATAGCATAAATTCCTGTTTTACCTCCCCAAATCATTGATGCTGTTACAAGGAGAGCAGCTATGAGTGCAAATGATCCTAAGATGGTAGCTGGTTTCAGCTTGGTCATAATCCAGGCACCAAGCAACCTTCCTATCATTAATCCATAAAAAATAATAGCAGATAGTTTTACAGCTTCAGCATTTTCAATCCCACCAATTTCTTTAAAATATGGTGTCATTAGTTGGTAAAGAATGGCTTCAGCTCCCATATATACAAACATGATAATAGCGCCGACAACAAAATGTGGATATTGGAAAGCCCCTCTTTTGTCAAAAGTTTCATCTTTTGAGCTTTCAACTTCTGTTGGATTCTCAGGCATGCTGGCAGTGTGTATGAAAACTGCTAGAAGAAAAAATACACAGGCAGTTATTGTGTAAAAGAGGCGGATTCCACCAAAAATATTTTCTTCAAAAAGATTCAATATAAACCAACCAGCTAAAGGGGTAGTTATAGCTGCACCAATAGCACCAATTCCCTGAGCAAAGTTAATTCGTGCTTCACGATTTTTCATGCTACCCAAAACTCCGATATAGGGATTGCAAACGGTTTGCAAAATGGTAACTCCAGAAAATAAAACAAATAATCCCAGTAGAAATACAGGATAGCTTTTTGTGAAAGAAGCAGGAATAAATACAAGTAAGCCAATTCCGGTGATTATTGAGCCAATTGAAATCGCAGATTTAGTTCCTACTTTATTGATTATGATTTTTGCCGGATACGACATCAGAAAGAAGGCTAGAAATGATAAGGAGGTTCCAAGTGACGTCTCAATGTTTGATAATTGGAATGTTTCCTGAAAGAATGTTGCTAAAACATTAAACAGATTCCAAATAAAACCCCACATGAAAAATAGTATGAAAATTAGAAATATTGGATAAGATGATGATCTCATTGTTTTTTGGTTTTTAAATAAAGATAGGTTTTGGTTTTTGGATATTCTAATTATAAGAATATCATGTTCTTAGTTTTCTTATTTAGATTGATTCTATTAAGTGATTGTATTACAGCTTTCTTGATCTCAAAGTTGATGTTTTTAGAATTGAAATAAAATGGACTATATTTGAAAGAAATTGCATAATCTTATTATTCTGTAATGCTGAATATTAATAATACACTACTTGGTGGCGGAAGCTTTGATGGCGGATTGAATTGGAATAAAAAAGCGACGAGTATCGATCAATGCTTTAAGTTATATCATATTGTTGATGGCGAAGCAATTATTGTTTCAGAAAATAAACAATATGAACTATTTAAAGGGGAATACTATTTCATTAATGGATTTAAAATTGACATTCAACGCTGTCCTGATTCCTTCAGCGTGAATTGGTTACATTTTATAAGTGATTCGGTTTTTCTAAAGCAGATTTTAAGCAAATTACCTGTGGTGGTTAAACTCAATGCAGATGAAATATTTATACTTAGAGATGTGTTTAATTCTTTTGATCGTTTTTTTAGTCTTATTCAACCTTTTAAAGAAAAGCATCCTGGGGATTATTTTACTTTATACCTGAAAATTCAATCACTATTAACTACAATTATCAGCGTTTTTGCTGAAAAATTTAATCCAAAGATATTTGATAAAGAAGATACTGAGGTAAGACTTATGCCAGCAATAGAGCACATTAATGAGAATTTCAAAAAAGGAACTTCTTTAAAAGAGCTGGCCTCAATGTGCTTTTTATCAGATAATTATTTTCACTCTCTGTTTAAAAATGTATTTGGGACTACTCCCAATAACTACATTTTACAGCTAAGAATGAATGAAGCAATTCGTTTATTATCAAATTCAAGAATGCCTATAAAGGCAGTGGCACACGAACTTGGATATGATGATTCAGCCTATTTTACTCGAACTTTTTCAAAATACTTTGGTGCTAGTCCGAATAAGTACAGGACAACGAAGCATATTCGCTTACCATAGAGGTGCAATTTATTTTTTTACAATATAAATCTGAATTTTGTTCATAAGATGTGTTGTTTGCTCAGAAAAACCTTTATTTTTACCAATAAATCACTTAAAATCTACAAAAAAATGGATCAGAACTTTAAAAAATCATATTTGATTATCGCTGGTGCTGTGTTTGTTATTATTTTATTTTTTGGAAGCAGCATGTTTGTAACCCTTCAGCCAGGTGAACGTGGTATAATTTTCCGCAAGTTTACAACAGGTCTGGATAAGGAAAATATTTTCCAACCTGGGTTTCATATTATTTCTCCCTGGAATGAACTCTATGTTTACGATGTAAAAGAGCAGCAACGTGAAGAAACAATGGATGTTTTGGATAAGAGTGGATTGTCAGTGAATATAGATGTTTCTGTTCGTTTTAATCCCGCATATAATAAAATTGGTTTCTTGCATGAAGTGTTTGGTACGAATTATATTGGTCAGCTAGTAGTGCCAGAGGTTCGTTCATCAGTAAGACAGGTTGCTGGACGCTATACTGCCGAGGAAATATATTCAACAAAAAGAAAAGAAGTTGAAGATGCTATTATTCAAGAAACATCGATTATTTTGAAGGAGAATAATATTCAGATGCAGGCTTTATTGATTCGATCTATCAATCTTCCAGAGAAAATTAAAACGGCGATTGAAAATAAATTGCAGCAAGAGCAGGAGGCTTTAGCATATCAGTTTAGATTGGACAAAGAAAAAAGTGAGGCAGAAAGAAAAAGAATTGCTGCCGATGGAGAGGCTGTTGCTAATAAGATTATCAATAGTAGTTTAACAACGGCTCTTTTAAAAATGAGAGGTATAGAAGCTACAATTAAACTTTCAGAATCTCCAAACTCTAAGGTGGTAATAATTGGAAGTGGAAAAGATGGAATGCCATTGATTCTTGGAAACAATTAAATAAGATTCTTGAAGATATAGCCGGTAAGTATAGCTCTTACCGGTTTTTTTTGCTAAAAACTTTCAATATTATAATTCGATGAAACGAATTCTTAATGTACACCGAAATGATAATCCTGAACGATACCAATGCATAGGCTGTTCTCCACATAATCCAATTGGGTTTAAATTGGAATTTTGGGATGATGGTGAAGGCTTGGTTACCGAGTGGGAACCAACTCCCGAATTCATGGGCTGGGAGAATATTCTACATGGTGGTATTCAGGCAACCCTGCTTGATGAAATTGCAGCTTGGGTAGTTTATACAAAATGTGAAACAGCTGGTGTAACAGCCAATCTAAATGTGAAATATAAAAAGCCTGTTCATACCAATCAGGGAAAGTTAACGATTAAAGGAAAAGTTATAGAGCAAAATAAACGATTTGCAGTTATTCTAGGGCAATTATTTAATGCTGATAATGAGCTATGTGCCGAGGCTGAAGTCAAATATTATATTTTTCCACAAGAAATTGCGAAGAAAAAATTTCACTATCCGGGAGTTGAAGCTTTTTATGAGTAACAATTAGGCATAAAAAAACAGCAACTAGTGCTGTTTAAATTTTTATATAAATTGTAAATATTATTCAAATTCAAGATTATCCTTAATTGGAATCCAAGGGGCTGTGTCTTTGTCAGACCCACAATTTGCAGGTGTTTCTTTGCTTTCGATATTTATTTTTGGTAGTTTTTCAATATCTTCTTCAGGCAAAACCAGCTCTTTCTGAATATTAATTTTCACACTGTCATTCAATGATTTCTGATTCAATTCAACCTGAGTAGTTAGTTTTAATCCTAACAAATAAAATATTGATGAAGTAAGAATAATCGCTTTCATGGTATTAGCGTATAAATTTTCAATAAATGTAAACAAAAATACAGTTCGTTATTAATTTAATCGATCAACGATACATTTTCATCTGCGAACTTAATTGATAAAACAGTAAACTGTATTCTGTGCTTGATAATGAATGACTTTTAATATGACGCATTTCAACTTGAAATATTACAGTTTCTTCGTAAAAAAACGCATTATTTTTTAAATAGTTGTGTTAAATACTGTCATTAACAAACTTTTAACAAAGTGTTGGGGAGCTTAATTAATCATGATTTGGATATTTAATCCCTGCATCTTCTCGAATTGCATCCAGAACTTCCATCATGTCAAGAGTAAATGATAAGGGCATCATTGGACTTTCTGACAATCCTGCATCCAGACATTCCATTACATGTGCTGCTTCCAAATCATAGCCATTTCCTATTCTTTCAGTTACGGGTATATGTGATTCATTCTCATCTCCCTTTTTCCAAATAGTAATCAATGATTTTTCGTGCCAACGCTTATTGAGTCTTAAATATCCATTTTCACACCAGAACTCGGTTTGTACGGCCGAGAAACATGAAAAACTTGAAGAAAGAGTGG
The DNA here is from genome assembly GCA_965372405.1 of uncultured Sunxiuqinia sp. Lineage (GTDB taxonomy): Bacteria > Bacteroidota > Bacteroidia > Bacteroidales > Prolixibacteraceae > Sunxiuqinia. Next base: position 5,019 of record CBDVCE010000010.1, on the reverse strand, counting down.
CAATCTCTCCATCTGGATATTTCATATTAATGGTGATCGTTTCTTCGGAACCTGTCGGACTGAAATTAGTAAGTGTTTTTATGTCAGATGGCTTTCCAAAAGCAAAAAGTGAAGCAAAAACCGGATAGATTCCTATGTCAAGTAATGAACCACCACCTAAATCAAGGTTGTACAATCTGTTTGTCATGTCTTTGGGACCATTAAATGCAAAATCTGAGCGTAACATTTTTAGTTTACCCAATTCACCTGATTGTAATATCTCCATTGACTTTAAAAAGCTAGGCTGAAATCGAGTCCAAAAAGCCTCCATTAAAAAGGTTTTTTGCTTTTTTGCAGTCTGAATCATTTCAGAAGCTTCTTTGCTGTTTATTGCGAATGCCTTTTCGCATAAAACAGCCTTTTTATGATTTAGGCAAAGTAAAACATGCTTGTGATGAAATGAATGAGGTGTTGCTACATAAACCACATCAACTTTCGGATCTTGTAGCATTTCCTCATAACTTCCAAATGTCTTTTCGTACCCTAATTCGCTTGCAAATTCTTTTGATTTTTTAATATTTCGAGATGCTGCAGCGTAGAGGTTGGCATTTGGAAGTAATTTTAGATCGGTACTAAATTTTTTTGCAATCTTTCCACATCCAAGAATGGCCCAATTGTATTTCTTCATATTTATTGATTAATCAGTTCGGTTATGTGCATTATTAATGCAGGACGCACAAATTTAATAAAAAGCAAAGTCTTTTAATTTAAAATATGCGCTTGACGAAAATTATTTCAAACTTTGAAACCATCTAAAAAATCAACAATTTTAAGCCGTAAAATATAAAAACAACCCAATGACTAAAATTATTCACATTTCTTTATTTCTAATTTCTATCTTTTTATTCTCTTGTAATTCTAGCTCAAAAAAATCTACGATAAAAGAAGAACCTATTCAGAAAGAACAAAAAGTTGAGAGTGAGAAAGTTGCTAAGGCTTCAAAAACAACTGATTTTTCTGATATGGTACATTTTGCTGCTGGGAAATATGCGATTGGAAATAATGATGGACAACCAAATGAAAAACCACTACATGAAATAGAACTAAAAGCCTTTTACATTGATAAATCACCGGTAACAGTTAAGCAGTTTAGAGAGTTTGTTCAAGCAACAGGATTTGCAACTGAGGCCGAAAAATTTGGAGACTCTGGCGTGTTCAACTTCAATACAAATCAATGGGAACTGAAAAAAGGTGTTGCGTGGGAATTCCCTTTTGGAAGAGAGGGTGAAAAGGCGATAGATAATCATCCTGTAACTCATATAAGTTGGAATGATGCAGTGGCTTATGCAAGCTGGGCTGGAAAAAGGTTGCCCAAAGAAGTAGAATGGGAAGCCGCCGCCAGAAGTGGAAATAATGAATCGACTCGTTTTAGTTGGGGTGATGAATTAATGGTTAATGGAAAGTTTGGAGCCAATGTTTGGCAAGGGACTGATGTTACCAACAATACTAATGAAGATGGATATATGTACACTTCTCCGGTTGGTGCTTTTGGCGAAAATGCGGCTGGAGTAACTGATATGGGTGGGAATGTATGGAACTGGTGTCAGGATACTTATCAGTTGTATCCGGGGAATGAGACTCCATTTAGAAAAGATGAAAATGTGAAAGTAATCAGGGGAGGTTCTTTCTTTTTTGATCAGCTGGGAGAAGGTAGTAATACTGTTTCGGGCAGATCATTCAATTCACACGAAACATCACTTTTTAATACTGGCTTTCGTTGTGCTGCTGATGTAAGATAGTTTTCTATAAATACTCAATAATACTTTAAAAGATAGTGGGGCAGGCCGTAACGGTTCTGCCCCTAATTTTTTCTATTTACTACTTCCTGCAATTAAAAGGGCACCAGCCATTAGGGCAACGTCTTTAAGCATCGAAGGCATGGCCATTTGCTCTCCGGCAATTGCTCCCGGTAAATGAATGGTTAATACAAAAAGAAGTAGGAGTACTGCTAACAGTAATGCCGCTAAACGAGCCATTTTGTTAATCACAATTGCTACGCCTGCTGCCATTAAAGCCACTCCGGTAAGGTAAACCCAGAAAACGCCTCCGGGAATAAATGAAGGAACCATTCCAGTCATGGATTCAGCCATCATAAAATGAAAAGCTCCAAAAAGAATCATTGGAATTGCATAAATAATTTTAGCTACAGTTCCGGTTAATGCTTTCATAATTTTTTTTGTTTTGTGTTTCGCAAATGCAATTTAAGGCTTATTGTCAGAGAAATCATACCTATTTTTTAACATGTTCATTATTGAAACAATATTGAAGACTAGTGTGTTGTTGTGCTGGTTTTGTTTTGGGATGTTTTTTATTGAAGTTTCATTGATTGATATTCAGAAGCAATTTTATTGTTATTTTAATCTGCATTTTTTGTAATTTGTTCTACAATATATCGTCTAATCTGAAAACAATAAATCAATCATTATGAAGAACATTGCTTTTCTCCTTGTTTTGGCTGTCTTGGCCGGTTGTGCCCCTAAAAAAGAAACTCCCCGTGAAATTAAAAGCTACACCATTGAACAGTTCTACAAAAATACCAGTATTGGTGGTGGTAGTTTTTCTCCTGATGAATCAAAACTCTTGTTAACGAGTAATGAGAGCGGGATTTACAACATCTATGAATATCCTATAGATGGCTCTGAACCCAAGCAGGTCACTAATTTTGAAGATCGTTCTGTTTTTGCTATTGGATACTTCCCTAATGATGAACGCTTTTTGTTTTCAAGCGATAATAATGGGAATGAAATTGATCACATATTTATGCAGGATACAGCTGGAATTGTAACGGACATCACTGCTTGGGAAGGTGCAAAATCAATTTTTTATGGATGGGCAAGAGATCAAAAGTCTTTTTTCTTTACTTCTAATAAAAGGGATGAGCGCTATTTTGATTTATATGAAATGGACATTGCAAGTATGGAGCCAGCTATAATCTATCAAAACGAAAATGGCTACAGTATTGGTTCAATCTCTAAAAATAAGCAGTTTGTTGCCTTGGTTCAAACCATTACAACTTCGAATGATGAGATGTATTTGTATAACAGGGAAACCAAAGAGACCAAGCATATTTCAGCACATGAAGGTGATGCTGGGTTTGGTCCTCAGTTTTTTGATTTGAATAATGAATACTTGTATTTTCTAACTGATGAAGGCGGTGAGTTTACCTACTTCTCTCGTTATAATCTTGCGTCAGGTGATAATGAAAAAGTATGGAATGCAGAATGGGATGTTTGGTACGCCTACGAATCTTACAATTCAAAATATCGGATTATTGGTGTAAATGAAGATGCTACAACAAAAGTTTATGTGTTTAATCTTTCTACTGGCGAAGCTGTTGTAATGCCTGATTTTGAAGGAGGTGATATCAAATCTGTTTCTGTTTCTAAAAGTGAGAAGCTTGTTAAAATGTCAGTCGGTTCTTCCACATCTCCCAATAATATTTATGTGTATGATTTGGTTGGAAAGGAATTGAAGAAATTAACAAATACGCTTAATCCAGAAATTATTGAGGACGATTTGGTTGCTGGCGAAGTTATTCGCTATAAATCGTTTGATGGACTAGATATTCCAGCAATTCTTTATAAGCCTCACCAAGCTGTTGGTGAAAAAGTTCCGGCTTTGGTATGGGTTCATGGTGGTCCTGGTGGGCAATCACGTGTAAGCTATTTTTCATTGATTCAATATTTGGTAAACCATGGTTATGCAATTATTGCAGTTAATAATCGAGGATCAAGTGGCTATGGTAAATCGTTCTTTAAAATGGATAATCTAAAACACGGTGATGTTGACTTGCAAGACTGTATTTATGCCAAGAATTACATGCAGGAAACTGGATGGGTTGATGAAACTAGAATTGGGATTATTGGAGGCTCTTATGGTGGCTATATGGTTATGGCGGCTCTATGCTTTACTCCTGAAGAATTTGATGTAGGTGTGAATATTTTCGGTGTGACTAATTGGTTGCGGACTTTAAAATCGATTCCACCTTATTGGGAGTCGTTTAGAAAAGCACTCTATGCAGAATTGGGCGATCCAACAACTGCTGATTCGGTTCGTTTGTACGATATCTCACCTGTATTTCATGCTGATAAAGTAACTAAACCTCTAATGGTGCTTCAGGGAGCTAATGATCCACGTGTACTTCAGGTTGAATCAGATGAAGTTGTTGAGGCGGTTAAAGCCAATGGTATTCCTGTTGAATACGTTTTATTCCCTGATGAAGGTCATGGCTTTGTAAAGAAAGAGAATGAAATTAAAGGTTATGGTCAGGTGCTAACGTTCCTTGATCAATATTTGAAATAAGATTTTTTAATAGACGCAAGAAAGGGGCTCAAAAGCCCCTTTCTTTATTTTACGAAATGGTGTTTCAATCTAAATATATTTCATTTCTTTTTCTTAAATGAAAAGAAACAAAGAAACCCCGAGGCCTCGGGGCAAGTTATAATTATCTTTAATGGGCGTTGCCCCAAACCCCAAATTCTTTTTTGTCTTGACACAAAAAAGAATTCAAAAAAAGTCAAGGCTGACCATCCTTTTGAAAGAAAACTACGGATCAAAAATGCCACACAATCCAAACTCGTCGCATTGCTCCTTAAACAAGGATTGCTTACCAGTACCACCACTTATTTTCTCCCTTGTTTTTCTACTCAAAATCCTGGAAGGCCAAATTTCAATTGCTTCTCGAAACGCACTTATGCCTGAACACCCTTGATTAATATCTAGAATAGAATTTTTGATAGACGCAGGAAAGGGGCTAAAAGCCCCTTTCTTTATTTTAATACTTTGATAGATATTTGTTCTCAAATTTAACTGGTTGCTTCTTCTTTTTTAAATAGTATACTGAATAATACCAGAAGAACTATCGAAAATAGGGTAGTTATTCCCCATATTGCATTCCAGTTATAGCCACCTTCAATAGTGTAGTGGTTAATCAAGAGAATTCCTCGAGGCTCTGCCTCGGGGTATAGAGGAAAGTTTGAA
>CBDVCE010000009.1:0-93152 GCA_965372405.1 uncultured Sunxiuqinia sp. | reverse complement strand
GGATACAATCTTTAACTTGTTATTAAAAAGGATGGTAAAATATGATAAAAATCCACATTTAACAGTCGCGACTTAAACGCCTATACCTAATCTTTTGTTACTGAAAAATAGGCTTCACCTTCCAACTCAACTGATCGCAATTTGTTTTTGAAATTATTATTGAAACTTAATGTACTTCCTGAATTTAGCCAGACAACAGAGCCATCGGGTAAGGTAACTTCTGATTTGTCACCATAGGCACAGGAAATAGTAGTGAAGGTATTCTCCTGAGTTGATCTTGATCCAATAAAATACATAACCGGCAGAGCAATAATCAATACTAAAATGGCAGCATACTTTAATAAGTTTCTGAAGTCAAAACGGATTGTTGGTCTTGAAATTTGATTTTTAAATTGTTGGATTGCCTTATCAACTTCATATTGGTCGGCATTGTTTTTTGCACCTGTAGTAAGCCAGATTTCCTGAAGATCTTTGTAGAGTTTTTTATTGTTATCGGATTGTCTTAGCCACTCTTGAACAGCCTCCCGTTCTTGAATTGTAGCTTCATCAGTGAAAATCCGAATGATCTTAATATGTATTTGATTTTCTAGCATACATTGACATCTTTTAACTGTATGATGCAAGTTTCTGAAAAACCCTGTATCAGTTTTGATTTTTTTGTTTGTTACTTGTCAACTTCTCAAAAGATGGCATCACATGGAATTTCCGGTGGATTAATCGATTTTTGATTTTATTTAGGATGGATTTCTGTGCGGATTTAAGCTTCTACATCTAGTCATAGCCCTTGCGGATTTTATCCACTTTTAATCTTTATCCATGCGGCGCATGCAACGATCTCATTTCATTTTATCATGCAGTTGCGCCTGAATGATGGTGGTGCATCCTACCCCAGGGTTTCGTTTCACTTCACCCTGGATTACTAAGCTTTCACTCCTCTGGAGTGATGTATCTACAATCAAATGAGTAGTAATACCAAATGCATGTTAAAATGATTGATTATAAAATTGAATTATTTTTTTCTTATTCGAGGCTAAAAATCCTTTCATAGCCATAGCTACGTAATTGTTTTTTGACAAAGAAGAAGGGAAAAAGAGACGATTTTTATCGCTCATTTTGATATGGTTTTGGTATAAATCAAGCCTTTCATATTTCGATCCGCCTTCTTGAAAATGCGTTAAGAAAATGAATGGAGCGTTAAATATATCGCATTAACGTCTATCATAGCCGTCATTGCGAGGAGGTACAGCCTGTCCCGACTTTTCGGGAACAAAGCAATCTCATCTTGGTTTGAAAAAGATCGCTTCACTTTGTTCGCGATGACGGAGTTTATTTAGTGAAATGCAGCTCATTTTTAGCAATTTTCAAGTCAGCGGCGGTTCTTTTTGGTTACTTTTTCCAACTGCAGGGAAAAAGTAACAACCCGTCTGGTTGTAAGACAAAAAAGACAATTGAATATGCAGGATGGTTCTGAATGTCTTAGTAAACGTATTTTATTTATACGTTTGACTATTCTTTACTCCACCTACTTTTCGAGCTGATCCAAAAGATGCTCGTCATCCCGGACGGAGCGCAGTGAAAATCCAGGATCTGTATCGTAGGAACAAATTGTTGAATGTTTTTTCTCTTGGAACGCTTATGGACTAAGGATCTGATAGACTCATGTTTGAACTTAAAGATATTACCTTAAAAACATATAAAGCAAAAAAGCCGGGAGATAATCTTTTAAGTTTTCACGAAGGGATAGCATTGCTTTTGAAAGGTGCATTTCAACAGTCTTAATCGCCAAGCCCATTTCCTCAGCTATTTCTTTGTTCTTTTTGCCATCAATACGTTTGAGTTTAAACGCCTTTTGTTGTTGAGGTGGCAATTGCTCAATGGCTTCTTCTATTCGAGTAGTTAGTTCTTCCATCAGTAAGCTTTTCTCAGTCATTGCTTCAGAAGTCTCGTAAAATCCTATCTGCGAACTGTTCTCTTTACTAAAATATTCAGTGACTTTATCGGTAGCTTTTAATTGACGGAGATAATAAAGTGAGTTATTGGCAACAGCCTGAAAAAGGTAAGCTTTTATTGAGGTATTAATTTCAAGTTTCTGTCTGTTTTGCCATAGCTTAAAGAATGTATCGGAAACAACTTCTTCAGCAATATCTTTTCTTCCAACATAACGACGTGAATAGGCACACAGATTTGTGTAGTAGTCTTTAAATAAACTAATATAAGCCTGTTCATCTCCTTCCTGGAGTTGTTTCAAGATATATAATTCACTGTTTTGCATGGAAAAAACAAAGAAAGTGATAATAAATTAGACTTTCCATAAAATACAACTATTAAAGAATTGCTTAGAAGTATATTTTTATCTAATTTTGACAAACCAGAACAGAACAGATTTTTTATGCACCAACTAAGCGACTATGAAGCTTCTTTTCAGGAAAAATCAATATCAATATTTATTAAAAGCTTTGCCAATTGCATCAGCTTATTTGTTCCTATTCAGCGGGTTTATGAGTGGAGGTGCAATATAGATGAATGTGCTGTGTCATATTTGCCGCACAATTAATATTTAAATATTATCATGAAGAATTACCAACTAAAAACCAGACGATTTACATTACTGATCTTTCTTTTTTGCTTTTCATTAAATCAGCTTCAAGCTCAGTCGGGTAGCAAAGAGCCGATAGATCATGTAAATCCTTATATGGGGAATATTAGCCATTTGCTTGTTCCTACCTTCCCAACTATTCATTTGCCAAATAGTTTACTGAGAGTATATCCTGAACGTCCTGATTTTACAGGAGACCTTCTTAAGGGATTGCCGCTGATTGTTACCAGTCACCGAGGAAGTTCTGCATTCAATTTGAGCCCTTTTCAGGGAGAAGAAAAGGATATTCGTCCGGTAATATTCAGCAGTTACGATAACGAGAAACTGACTCCTTATTCATATTCCGTTTATTTAGATGATCAGCAAACAGAGGTAAGCTATGGTTTGTCGCATCAATCGGCCATGTATGAGATTGACTTTGAAAAGGACGATGATACTTATTTGATTCTGAATTCAAAAAAAGGATCCTTAAAATGGGACGGCAAAGCTGTATCTGGATACCAGTCAGTAGAAAACAATACCCGTGTTTATATCTATTTATCTCCTGAAGTTTTACCTGAAAGTGTTTCTGTTCTTGACGGAAGTAAGCTTGTAAAGAAAACTGATGCTGAAGGCAGAAATGCCTGTATTGTTTTGAAATACCCTAAGGGTACTAAATCTATAAGTCTGCAATACGGGATTTCATTTATTGACGCAGATCAGGCCAAGCAAAATATGGAGCGTGAAGTTGCCGGGAAAGATATGAAACTGATTCATGCTGAAGCTCGGCAAGTTTGGAATAAAATTCTTGGTAAACTAAAGGTGAATGGTGGAACTGATGATAAGCTATCTGTATTCTATACATCACTATATCGTTCATTTGAGCGTCCTGTTTGTATCTCAGAAGGTGGACGATATTACAGTGCTTTTGATGGAACCGTACATAAAGACAATGGTAGACCATTTTATACCGATGACTGGATCTGGGACTCCTATCGTGCGCATCATCCACTAAATGTTTTAATAGAATCTGAAAAGGAGAATGACATCCTTAACTCATTCGTACAAATGGCTGAGCAGATGGATAATTTCTGGATGCCAACATTCCCTGAGATTACAGGTGATAGCCGTCGAATGAATTCCAATCATGGTGTAGCTTCAATAATTGATGCCTATTCAAAAGGTCTTCGTGGATTTGATTTGGAAAAAGCTTATAAAGCATGTAAAGGTGCAATAACTGAAAAAACATTAGCCCCATGGTCGGGAATGGCAGCAGGGAAACTGGATGATTTTTATAAAGAAAACGGCTACATACCGGCATTGAAAGTAGGAGAAAAAGAAACCATTCCTGAAGTTCACAGTTTTGAAAACCGCCAACCAGTTGCTGTAACATTAGGAACCTCATATGACGAATGGTGCTTGTCTCAGATTGCTGGTGAATTAGGTCTAAAACAGGACGCTGAATACTTTAAGCAAAGATCATTTAACTACCGAAATCTTTACAATAAAGAAACTGGGTTTTTTCATCCAAAAGATAGTGATGGAAAATTTATTGAGCCGTTTGATTATGATTTTCCAGGAGGAATGGGGGCTCGTGAATATTATGGTGAGAATAATGGTTGGGTTTACCGTTGGGATGTTCAGCATAATATCTCGGATCTGATTGACTTAATGGGTGGAAATGAAAAATTCATCAATAATTTGAATACGATGTTTACCAAATCTCTTGGTATGAGTAAATATCAATTCTATGCTAAACTTCCTGATCATACAGGTAATGTTGGTCAATTTTCAATGGCCAATGAGCCTTCGCTACATATTCCTTATTTATACAATTATGCCGGACAGCCATGGAAAACTCAGAAGCGAGTTAGTGTTTTGTTAGATCAATGGTTTAGAAACGATTTGATGGGCGTGCCTGGTGATGAAGATGGAGGTGGAATGTCTGCCTTTGTTGTTTTCTCTTGTATGGGTATTTATCCGGTTACTCCTGGAAGTCCTGTGTATTCAATTGGAAGCCCTCAGTTTGGTGAATCTACTATTAAACTCGAAAATGGAAATCAGTTCACCATCATTGCGAACAACAGGATGGCAGATAATAAATACATTCAATCAGCAACCCTAAACGGGAAAGACCTTAATCGATATTGGATTACACATCAGGAAATTGCAGCCGGTGGAACATTGACCTTTGAAATGGGTGATAAACCAAATTATTCATGGGGAGTTCAGAACATATTATCTGCACATGCTCATAATGACTATGGACATACAAGACCTTTATTCGATGCACTGGATTGTAAATTCAAAAGCATTGAAGCAGATGGTTTCTCGATTGGAGATTCACTTTTTGTTGCTCACGATTTTCATAAAATAGCCCCAGGTAATACGCTAAGAAATTTATACCTGAATCCGCTAAAAAAACTGGTAGAAGAAAATAATGGATCTGTTTATGGTGATGGTTCCGAAGTAATATTATTCTTCGATATTAAGGATGATGGACTAAGGACTTATAAACTACTTCATGAAATTCTTGAAGACTATAGCGAAATTATTACAAGCTATAAATCTGGGGAAAAATATACCAAAGCTATTTCTGTAATTGTATCGGGCAATAGACCTTTGGAATATATGAAGAATCAGGAACTAAGATATGCTGGATATGATGGACGTATTCCCGATTTAGATTCAGGACTTTCTTCATTACTTATGCCTTTGGTAAGTGATAACTGGAATAATCATTTTAAGTGGAAAGGAAATGGGGAAATGCCTCAGCTTGAAAAACAGAAACTATCAGATATCGTAAGTAAAGCAAAAAAGAATGGCTATATGTTACGATTTTGGGCAACTCCTGATCGGTCAGGTGTTGAACGGGAAAATGTATGGAATGAATTAAGAACAGCTGGGGTTGACCTAATTGGAACCGATGACCTAAAAGGATTGCAATCCAGTTTATTATCAGAATAGAACTACCTAAATCATAAAATTTAATAGAAATGAAAAATTTATCAAGAAGATCATTTATGAAAACAGCCTCTGCCGCAGCTGCAGGAGTTGTATTTATTCCTAACATGATTAGTTGTGGAGCACCTAGCGGAAGATTAAATATAGCCGTTATTGGTGTTGGTGGAAGAGGGCATGCAAGTTGGAGCAATGTACCACAAAGTAGTATTGTTGCAATGTGCGACGTTGACGACAGACAAGCTAAAGGAGGATTTGAAAATGTTCCTAATGCCAAAAGGTATAAGGACTTCAGGAAGATGTTTGATGAGATGCACAAAGAAATAGATGCTGTAATCATTGCTACTCCTGATCATACTCACTTTCCTGCTGCAATGGCTGCAATGGAATTGGGAAAACATGTTTTGGTTGAAAAACCATTGGCACACAATATTTGGCAATGTCGTACTTTGAAGGCAGCTGCTAAACATTACGGTGTTGTATCACAAATGGCCAACCAGGGACAAACTACTAACGGGATTCGTAATGTAAAAGAATGGTTTGAAGCAGGCGTGCTTGGAGAAGTAAAAGAAGTAATTGCATGGCAGGGAAAAATTGATTTTGAGCATGATGGATACTTTGGAAAACCTGAATCATTTCCACCTCAGGTTCATGAAGTTCCTAAAGGACTTGATTGGGATTTATGGCAAGGACCAACAGCCGAACGCCCATTCAACAATCTATATGCTCCAAGAACATGGAGAGGATTTTACGATTATGGAAATGGTAAGCTAGGAGACTGGTGTTGCCATACTCTTAATGCACCACATTGGGCATTGGATTTAGGTTTGCCTCATACTGTTTCTGGAGAAATTAAAGATATGGTTCCTGATCATAGCTTTGTGGCTACTGAATCTGTTGTTACTTGGGAATTTGCTGCAAGAGGCAATAAAGCTCCAGTAACTATGAAATGGTATGAAGGTTTTGAGAAGCCAGCAGTACGCCCAGAATGGGGAATAGATGAACTTCCTGGAGGTGGTATGATCATAATTGGCGACAAAAAAACATTGATCACTGGTGGTCGTCCAAACGATGCAAGATTATTAGTTCCAGAAGAAGAATGGGTAGAATTCCAGAAGAATATGCCAGCTCAAACTATTCCAAGAGTAGAGGAAGACAAACCTGTACAGGAATGGGTTGCCGCAATTAAAAATGATACGCTTCCTGTATCTAACTTTGATAATTCTGCCACAATGATGGAGGCTTTTCAAGTAGGTGTTCTTGCTCAGCGTTTTGGTGGTACAATTAAGTATGATGCTAAGAACATGAAGGCAGTTGGACGTCCGGAATTGGATAGCTACATTAAGGAACCAGTACGCAAAGGTTGGGAGTACGGAGAAGGCTTGCTGTAATAGTGATTCTTTAATCTAAAATATAAGGGTAGTGTAATTAATATTTGCTACCCTTCCTGGAAAGACAAAATTAAATTAAGAATAAAAGTGATGAAAAATCTATCAAGAAGATCATTCATGAAAACAACTTCTGCTGCAGCTGCAGGAGCATTGTTTATACCAAATATGATTAGCTGTGGAGCTCCAAGCAACCGACTAAATTTTGCAGTTATTGGAGTTGGTGGTCGTGGTCATGCCAGTTGGAGTAATGTGCCTCAGAGTAGCATTGTGGCCATGTGTGATGTTGATCAAAAAAGAGCAGCTGATGGTTTTAAAAAATGTCCGGATGCTAAAAAATACAAGGATTTCAGGGTGATGTTTGATGAGATGCATAAAGAAATTGATGCAGTGATCATCGCTACTCCAGATCATACTCACTTTGCGGCTGCTATGGCTGCTATGGAACTTGGGAAACACGTTTTGGTTGAAAAACCTCTTGTACACAATATTTGGCAGTGTCGCACAATGAAAAAAGCAGCCAAACATTACGGTATCGTTTCTCAAATGGCAAATCAGGGACATACAACCAATGGTATTCGATTGGTAAAAGAATGGTATGATGCCGGAGTTCTTGGAGATGTTAAAGAAGTTATTCGATGGGGTGGCCCCGTTGGTTATAAACCAGGTGGTTATTTTACAAAGCCAGAAGGTTTTCCATTCCCTGAACATGAAGTACCTGAAACTTTAGATTGGGATTTATGGCAAGGTCCAGCTGCTGTCCGTCCATTCAATTCGGCTTATGCACCTAAATCATGGAGAGGATTTTACGATTTCGGTAGTGGTGGTATGGCTGACTGGTGTTGTCATAGTTTAGATGCACCTTTCTGGTCTTTAGATCTTGGAATGCCTCATACCGTTGATGCAGTTATCCCAAATCCAGTTGTGCCAGATCATAGCTTGTGTGCGCCAGAATCAACTATTACCTGGCAATTCGGGGCACGTGGTAATAAGCCACCTGTCACAATGAAATGGATTGAAGGTATGGGTAAACCAGAACTTAAAAAGGAGTATGGAATTGATGAAATGCCGGGTGATGGTATGATTATGATTGGTTCTAAGAAAACTCTTTACCATGGTGGTCGTCCAAACAATCCAAGATTACTTGTTCCTGAAGAAGAATGGGTAGAATTCCAGAAGAATATGCCAGCTCAAACTATTCCAAGAGTAGAGGAAGAAAAACCTGTACAGGAATGGGTTGCTGCTATTAAGAATGATACATTACCAGGTTCAAATTTCGATTATGGTGCAGACTTAACCGAAATGGGACTTGTTGGCGTATTGGCACAACGTTTTGGTGGTACAATCAAGTACGATGCTAAAAATATGAAAGCTGTAGGTCGTCCTGAATTGGATGCATACATTAAAGAGCCTGCCCGCAAAGGTTGGGAATATGGAGAAGGTCTTTTATAATTGAATTAAAAGAACTCTTATTATTGTTTTTAAGATAAGGTTTTAGACGACAGGTTATTTTGGCCTGTCGTTTTTTGGTGCTTATTATTTATTATAAATTAAGATTGAAATGATACAGGATTGATACCCATACCGATCTGCCATAGCCATCAATGCCTGATCCATGATAGCGGTAGGCTTCATTGAAAATATTTTGAACCCCTGAATTAAGGGAGAGTTTCTTCCATTGATAGCCAAACTTCATATTCAATCTCTTCCAACCAGGTGTTCCTCCATTAGGAATACGATGATCATCAATATCGCCTCCAGAAAGTCTGTCTTGTTTTGATGCAAATAGGAATTCCATTTCTCCAAAAAGATTGGATTTGTTGTATTGCAAAGCTAGTTTTCCGTTAAGGGGTGGAATACGTCTCATAGGGACATTTTTTGTTAGGTCTTCACCATAAAGCCATGTCATATTATTTATAAGTGAAAGAGCAGGTGAAAGTTGAAATCCTGATTCAAATTCAAGGCCTCTAATTGCTGATTCTGCTGTGTTCATCTTCTTGTAAATACGCTCCCCTTCAATATACGTTTCCCCATTTAGTTCCGCTTCAACTCTTGCAATTTGGTCATTTAGCCAGCTGTTAAAAGCAAATAGGCTAATTGAAAATTTATCAGTTCTCTTTTTTAAACCTGCCTCAATTGTTAACGATTTCTCAGGTTTGAGATTACTGGATGGAATTTCAATACCATAATCGAATAAACCGAAGCTGCTTACATCATTTATGTTTGGAGCACGAAATGCTGAATTTGTAGAAAGAATAAGCTTGCTTGTATTATTTAGTGAGTATTGAAATGAAAAGTTGCCTACTAGCGAACTTGGTTTTAATTCAACATCTCCAAATTGTTTGTCGAAAATATTTAATGCAAATGTGTTAAAACGCCCTCCTAAATTAAAGTTTATCTTGCCTAAATCATAGCTGTGATTGGTGAAGATAGCTAGGTTCGATGATTTTGATCCATTGGGATATAAGCCTCTTTTTTCTTGCTCACTATTGGTTTCAGTATTGAGTTCAATTTTTGAAGAATTTATTTTATCATGATAGAATTCAATTCCTGAAACTGTACTCCAATTTGAAGATATTGTAGAATACAATTCAGCAGTGAAATTGTAGGTTTTTACTACATCATGTTCGTTTTTAATGGTAGGTGAATCATTCTTTTGAGTAATTCGTGTCTCGTCTGATAGTTGTCTTGAAACTGTAATCTTCAACCTTCTAAATAATGGATTTTCACTAAAATGTTCAGCTTTCGCATAAGCGAGCCAATGGATTTGTGGATCAAAACTGTACTTTTTATACCCTCGTTGTGCTACCTGATCGAATCGGGGAACATCATTTTGTTTTTGTTTTTGAAACGCTGATGTAAGCAGCCAGTTGTCAGAGATTTTATATTTTGCTTTTATACTTACTCCTGATTCATCATATCCCGATGGAGATTCTTTCCCTAAATCACCACCAGCATATAAGTCGCCAAAGTTTTTGAAGCTTGTGGTTCCTGTAATTGAAAACTTATTTGTTTGAAAAGCTAACTGGGCTGAAGTAGATTGTTCCATGCCCTGACTCATTAGTTTTCCATTTATTGTACCATTTAGTTGTTTACCATTTGGAATAAAATCAGATGATTTTGAAATTACATTTATAACTCCTCCTAAAGCATCACTCCCGTACAGAACAGAGCCTTTTCCCCGAACAACTTCAATATGGTCAACGGAAAACAAATCAATGGTATTAAAGTATTGATTGGGGCCGTACCGAAATGCTGAATTATTTAAACGAATTCCATCAATCAGAATTAAGGTTTGATTTCCGGTTAATCCGCGTATAAAAGGGGATCCCCCGCCGTGGTTTGTTTTTTGCATCCATACTCCTGTTGTTCCCATTAGTGCCTCAGCCGTGGAACGGGGAGCATTATTTTTGATGTCTTCTTTTGAAAAAACGGACACGGCATCTGGTGATTTGAATGAGATTAATTCGTTTCGTGATGCTGTAACAACAATGTCGTTTTGCAGCTTAATTAACGTAGGATAAAGTTTTATCTCAAAAGGGGATGAATCATTTTTGCTTAGAGCAAGTTCAATACTTTTGAATCCAATACATGATACACGAATTTTGGCTTCATTACGATCATTGAGTTTTAAAACAAAAAGCCCGTCTTCATTAGTTGATGTTCCATTTGGAGTGTTTAAAACTAAAATATTTGCATTCGGAATTGCTTGATTATTTGATGCATTTAGAACGATACCTTTTAATTCCTGAGAAAAAATATGAGTCACAGAGATTGCTGTCAATGCAATTGATAAGAGTAATTTTAACATGTTTGTGATACAATGAAATTTGTGTAGTAACGATTAGTTTTCTTTTTCTCGATTCTCAAGACGGTATTCGTCTTTTTCTTTACTGTCTTTAATCATGTCTTCCATATTATCCATAACGGGCGATTCCTCAAGTGCTTTCCAATCAAAATTTTCATCAAAAGGATCGAGTGCTTTCTGAGGATCAAATATGCGTGAATCAATAGGAACAGCGGTGTAAGGAGAATTGTCTGGTGTCGATGTAAAGAATTCAGCCAGATCTGTTGCTCCAGCGTCGTATTGATTTAAATAAGGCATCTCAAGAATATTCCAGAATGTTTTGAAAATACTTCCGAAACTGTAGTGCACATGGCTTACATGATTTCGTTTTACCCAAGGAGAAACGAGCATTAAAACACTGCGGTGCGCATCAACATGATCAACTCCATTTTGAGCATCATCTTCAGTAATTACAATGAGCATATTTTTCCAGTATGGTGTTCTTGACAAATATTCAACAATTCGTCCAACCGCCAGATCATTATCTGCCATGTAACTTTCCCTGAATGGATAGCCAGCTTCAGGACGGTCTCCTGCTCCATGATCATTGGGGATAATGACAGTCATAAATGATGGCATGCTGTCCTTTCCATTCATCCATTTTTCATCGAACTCTTTTTGGAACTGGTCAATACGAAACTGATCAGGAATGGCCATGTTGTAAGTGGGGTATTTTTTTGATGTGCGATCCCAAATGGGTTTTGGAAGTGGATAATTAATGTAGTGCCTGATCCCTTCGTTTTTGAATTTGGAATCATAAATGCCAGGCTCAAACATAATGCTGAACCCAAAGTTGAAGAAGTTAATATTGTTTCGCTCCAAATGATCCCACATCGAGCCAGCCTCATTGTAATCTTCAGGGTAAATTGCTCCGGCAGCCCCATTCATGCCATAAACACCAGGAGCTTTCGAGTCAAACTCAAATGATCGGTTACCACCATAGCTCGCAGCAGTACAAGTTTCAACCCACTCGTTCGGGTAGGTGTTGGTTAGCCACCGATGCCCATCAGCCGACACATCCGAATCCACATAAAAATTATCCGATATTGCAAAATCGTTTGCGATTTTCAAGTGATTTACCATCACATCCACATTTTCAACTTTTGCTGTCATTTTGTGATTGCTAAAGCTGGCATTGCTACCGTATCTTGCAAGTTCAGGAGCTCCTTTGCCTTTTTCAACCTGACCAAAAACCTCATCGTAAGTTCTGTTTTCTTTTGAAATGAAAACTATGTGTTTAATCGGGCTTTCTTTTTCACCCGGGTATAGAGGAACCGGATTATTCTTACGCCATTCAAATTCTTCGGATGAAGCTTTTCTGAAATGAAAGTTATTAGCGATAACCTGTTTGGTGTAGTTTTCTAATTCTTCATCCGCAGGAATATCTAAAATTTGTACAGTTCCTTTCATTAATGACCCAATGTAGCTTCCTTCGGAACCTTTCTCAAAATCTGAGCCTCCATTTGGGCCACTTCCAAATCCTTTTGCATTACTAACAATTAACTTCTTACCATCCTTACTTACTTTTACTTTTGATGGAAACCAACCCGTCGGAATGTGCCCAAGTACATCAAATGTTTCTGTATTGATAACAGCTACCGCATTGATTCCTGATTCTGCAACATAAAGCCTTTTCGTGTCTGGAGATAATGCCAATCCGAATGGAATAACCCCTCGAAATTGCTTTACACGTTCATCAGGTTTTAAATAGATGGTATTAACTACAGTATCTTTTTCGATTGAAATAACAGAAATATTGTCGTTAGTTCCATTACTCACAAAAACATATTTGTTAGTTGCAACCAGTGAATTTGGGCTGGCTCCTCCCACGGCAGGAATATCTTCAACTTTTGCACCAACAAGGCTGCCTGTTTTTGTTTTGGCAATTACTTTCGGTGAGTCGTTAGCATTGAGACTGATTGTGAAGACAGAGAATCCTTCAGGGGAATTTAAGTCTCCTAAACCCGGAATATTCAAACTATCGTTATGAATCCCTTCCTTCATTTCTTTTGAACCATAGGCAAAAGCCGGGAATTTCTGAGCCTTTTCATTAACGTTTTCTTTGGTTATTCCTGAAAACATATTGTATTCAAACATTCCAACATTGGCAACATAAGCTTTTGTTTCATCTGGCGATAAACAAATTCCAAAAGGATATCTTCCAACTGGGACATTATGAATTATTTTTTGCGTTTCAGTGTCAATAATTAGCATTCTAAAACCAATCTGATCCACTGCGAAAAGTTGTTTTCCATCAGCTGATAAAACCAGATCGCCAATGTAGCCATGGCTGTAATCAAGTTTTTCCGATACAAAAGAACAATCAATAAATCCTTCTTTATCACCTGTTGCTATATCAAAAATGAAGATCTTGTTTTCTTGTCCACCAGCAACGTATACTTTGCTGTTATCGTTTGAAACTGCCAGTCCCATGAAAACTGAGGCCAAAACTCCCTTATCTGTTGAGGAACCAGGAGGTATCTGCTGTACTTCAGGATTTTCAGAAAGAATATTTCGGATAATTGTAATTGCAAGTGGACTGGTTCCTGAGTTTGCAGTAATCGCTGTATTTCCATCTGGACTTAAGGTTAATCCAAAAGGATGAGGCGCAACAACAATACTTTTCCCGACAGGAGCAACAATCCGTCCGTTTGGGATAATTGTTTCACCAGTTGGGTTTTTGGTAACAAAACGGTCACCAGCGGGCGCATTGATAATCCACGGATCGGAGATTGAAGATTTTTTTGAGATGCAGGAACTAATTATTAGTGCTAAAAATAGGTAGAAGGCTATCTTTTTCATGTTGTTTGTTTTAGGTTTCCGGTGTATTAACAAAAGTATAAAATCTTTAGTTTACACAAACTACATGAAAGTCATAATCTTTAAAAGTAACTTATTAAGATTACTTCAGAGCTTCAAATAAAATTTCAATTGGATGATACACTTTTCGTCCTGTGCCTTCCTCAATCTGATGACGACAAGAAGTTCCTGGAGCTGAAATTAGCATTTCAGATCGTGCTTTACGGACAGCAGGGAAAAGAACCAGTTCTCCAATTTTTTGACTTAATTCATAATGCTCTTTTTCGTAACCAAATGATCCGGCCATGCCGCAGCATCCACTTGGGATTTCTTCAACAGAATAGTTTTTAGGAATCTCTAACATATTTTTTGTTGGAGCAGTTGAGGCAATTGCTTTTTGCTGGCAATGTCCATGTAGTTTGATGTGATGGCTGGTTTCCTTAAATTGATCAGTTTTAATATTACCCTTTTCAAGTTCCTGATCTATAAACTCATCAAACATCAATGCATTTAAAGCCAGTTTTTCTGCTTTTTCTTTTAAATTAGAGTCAACCAATTCCGGGTATTCATCTCTAAAAGCTAAAATTGCTGATGGCTCAATTCCGATGAGTGGTGTTTCTTCAGAAATCAACTTTTCGAGCCGAAGAACATTTTCATTTGCTATCTTTTTTGAAGTTTTTACAAGTCCTTTTGATAAAAATGTTCGGCCACTTTCTTTATGCTTTGGAATAGTGACCTCATAACCCAATTTATTCAGTAATAGGATGGCTTTTATACCAATATCGCTTTCATTATAGTTCGTAAATTCATCAGCAAAAAGAAAAACCTTTCCTTTCGGCTGCTCCGGTAATTCAATTGTTTTTTTGTACCACTGACGCAGCGTTAAACGAGATAGCTTCGGGACTTTTCGTTCAACGGCAAAACCAATCGTTTTTTTGAATGCTGAAGTTCCTGTTGCGAAATTAGTTATTGGTCGGAAAGCTTTCCCTATTTTGTTTAATCGAGGCAAGTAGGCAATTAGTCTGGAACGGAATGGAATGCCATGAATATCATGATAGTGTTGAAGGAATTCGGCTTTGAACTTTGCCATATCCACATTTGATGGACACTCGGCCTTGCAGGCTTTGCAGGAAATACATAAATCCAGAACCTGATAAATTTCTTCGTGATCAAATGGATTTTCTTTATTGGAGTGGGTCAGAAATTCCCTTAGAATATTTGCACGCCCCCGGGTGGATTTATCTTCATCTTTAGTGGCCATATATGTAGGGCACATTGTACCACCAATAACGGAACTTTTACGACAATCGCCTGAACCATTACATTTTTCGATGGCTCGTAATAAGCCAGCCTGATTAGAGAAGTCGAATGTGGTATCAATTTTTTTTGTTTCCCCAACCAGGAAGCGTAGGTTTTCAGTAATCGGTGGAGTATCAATAATTTTTCCGGGATTTAGAATGTTCTGAGGATCCCATGTTCGCTTCAGTTCTTTAATAAGTTGATAATTATGGTCTCCCAGCATGAAAGGAATAAATTCACCACGCAATCGTCCATCGCCATGCTCACCACTCAATGAGCCTCTGTACTTTTTTACCAATGCTGCAATTTCTTTCGCAATGGTATAGTATAGCTCTACATCTTCATTGCTTTTCAGATTTAACAAGGGTCGCAAATGGATTTCTCCGGTTGCAATGTGGGCATATTTCACACAGCTCAATCCATATTTTTCAAGAATGACATCAAAATCGGCCATATATGTTGGCAAATCGATGGGAGCTATTGCAGTATCTTCAATTACAGTAGTGCTCCGCTTATCTCCTGGGATATTAGAAAGCAGTCCAAGCCCGGCGGTTCTAAGAGCCCAAACCTTTTTGATGTTGTCGTCTCCAAGAACCAATGGGAAATGATAACCCAATCCCGCCTCATTAAAGTCAGTTTCAAGGTTCTTGGCAATATCTCGGATCTCTTCTTCAGAATCTCTTGCAAATTCAATCATCAACATCGCCTTTGGATCGCCTTCAATGAAAAAACGATTTTTGCGCTGTTCAATATTTTCTTTGGTGCAATTCATAATGATGTCGTCCATCAATTCAATTGCGCCCGGCTTGTACTTCAGTGCGATCAGGTTTCCTTTGTAAGACTCCTCAAGCTTATCGAAATGTGCACAAACTAATCCTTTAAATTTTGGTGGGAGGGGGATTAGATTAAGCTTAATTTTTGTCATAAAGACCAAAGTGCCTTCACTTCCGGCAAGCAATTTGCAAATGTTTATCTTTTCTCCGTTTTGAGTAAATGGATCGGTTTCAAGCAAGATGTCAATTGCATAGCCATTGTTTCTTCGGGTTATTTCAGGTTTAGGAAAATTACTCCGAATTTCTTCCTGATTTTTCGGATCAGAAAGTGTTTTGTTTAAGTTTTGGTAAATCTGTGTTTCAAGCAAGTCTGGGTTGCCATTACATTTTGCAATAAACTCATCTGTACTAAGATCTTTAAAAGTTACTTCTGATCCATCAGCCAAAATACATTCAGCTTCTAAAATGTGTTCACGAGCACTCCCATAAATTAATGAATGTAGTCCGCAGGAATTATTTCCAACCATTCCACCAACACAACAGCGGTTTGCTGTTGATGTTTCAGGTCCGTACTGGATCTCATGTGGAGCAAGGTATTTATTAAGTTCTGAAAGGTTAACTCCCGGTTCAATCCATATCCATTTTTCTTTAGGGTTGAATTCAAGAATACGTGTCATGTATTTTGATATATCAACCACAATGCCCGGCCCAACAACCTGGCCTGCAAGTGACGTGCCAGCGGCTCTTGGTATAACTGATGTATTATTCTCTCTGGCAAATCGAATAATTGAAACAATATCCTTTTTATTCTTGGGTTTGCATACAGCTTGTGGAATTTCCCGGTACGAGGAAGCATCTGTAGCATATATAATACGCTGCACATTGCTTGTAAAGACATCGCCTTCTAATTTTTGCTTGAGAGGATAAAAGAGATCATTATTTTTCATTGGTCGTGCCTGTTAACTAGTCTGGATAACAAATGTATCAATTCATTTGCAAAAAATGATTGAATCTTTCATGTCAGTTTCAATACTTGTAAGTTCTTTCAGGGCTGTGATGTGATTTTTGTCAATGTTCAAAAATAATTCTCATTTTTAAAGTAGAACACTCTTTATTTTTCCGTATTTTTGCGCTTAGAATCTTCTAACAAAATGTTAGAAATCTAAATTAGTTTGATGAAACATATTAATCACAATTCAAATCCTGATCAATTTAAAGGTTTTTGTTTATACTAAGCTAAAGGTATATGTGGTTTTTGTTTTCAAAGCGTTAATAAATTATTCGCTATACATATATGAAATTACTTGAACGTGTAATTCAAGATGCACGGAGTTTTCAAAAGCGCATCGTTCTTCCTGAAGGTTCTGAGCCCAGAACTTTAAGGGCTACAGAGATCATTTTAAATGAAAATATTGCCAGGATTATTCTGTTGGGAAATCCTGTTGAGATTGTGAAAGCGGCAGAGGAATGTGGTGTTAATATTAAAGGAGCTGTTTTAATTGATCCAAAGACGGACGAAAGACGGAACGCTTATGCAAATGAGATGGTAGAAATCCGAAAATCAAAGGGTTTAACCAAGGAAGAAGCTCTTGTAATGTTGGATGATCCTCTTGTTTTTGCACCGTTAATGATTAAATGTGGTGATGCTGATGGTGAAATAGCCGGGGCTATTAATGCTACTGGAGATGTACTTCGACCCGCTTTTCAGTTTGTTAAAACGATGCCAGGTGTTAGTGTAGTTTCTGGAGCTTTCCTCATGTTTGTGAATGATCCTCATTTTGGACACGATGGAATTTTGGTTTTTGCTGATTGTGCAGTTATGCCTGATCCGGATGAACAACAACTGGCTGAGATTGCAGTTACAACTGCAAAAACGGCAAAGGCAATTGTTGGAATGGAACCTCGTGTTGCCATGTTGAGTTTCTCAACAAAAGGAAGTGCTCAGCATGCATTGGTAGATAAAGTTGTTAATGCAACTGAAATTGCAAAGAAACTTGATCCGGACTTGAAAATAGAAGGCGAATTACAATTGGATGCCGCATTAATTCCTGAAGTAGCGAAGCTTAAAGCACCAGACAGCGAAGTAGCCGGACGTGCAAATATTTTGGTTTTTCCAGGTTTGGAATCAGCAAATATTGGTTATAAGCTGGTTCAACGTCTTTCGCAAGCCGAAGCTGTTGGCCCAATACTGCAGGGAATGGCAGCACCAATCAACGACCTCTCCAGAGGTTGTTCTGTAAGCGATATTGTTAATATGGTAGCGATCACCTCTAATCAGGCTGCTGCCCTTTTTGAGTAAATAGAAATATATGTCATCTGAAGTTATTTATGAACCTATTGAGAAGTTTGGCTTAATCAAAAAAGATGCTGAGCGAACTCTCTTTTCCAAAATTGGAATTGTTGGATGCGGCCTGGTTGGGCAAAATATTGCCCGTGTTGCCAGTTTTTATGGTATCGAGGTCGTTTTTATTGAAGTTAGTGAAGATAAAATCCGGGAAGCCTACCGTAACATTGGCAAAATTCTTGACCATCGTATTGAGCACTGGGGATTAACCCAAGGCGAAAAAAGAGCAATCTTATCACGTATTAAAGGTACGCTTGATTATAAGGATCTTGCAGGTTGTGATTTTGTTATTGAAGCGATACGTGCAATCGATCGCGGTGGAAAGATAAAGGAACGAAAGACAATCTTTCAAAAGATTGAAGAGTCTGTTGAACGCGATTGTATAATTGCAACCAACTCAACAACTATTGTTGTAACCGAACTGTCATCTGAGTTAGAGCACAAAGATCGATGCGTTAGTCTTCACTTTTTTGTTTCTTCTCCTGAAGCCAGAATAGTTGAGGTTGTAAAAGGGCTATATACATCTGATGATGCATATGACAAAGTCTGCAAATTTGTAAAGCTGATCAATCGTAAGATTGTTCCTGTTCAAGAGTCTGCAGGATTGGTAAGTGTGAGAATTTTTGTTGTATTGCTAAATGAAGCTTGTGGCATATTAATGGAAGGTGTGTCCATTGTTGAGGATGTTGACCAGACAATGAAAATTGGGTATGGAATGCGTTTAGGACCATTTGAAATTGCTGATAAAATTGGGCTTGACAAAATCGTCCGTTGGATGGATAATATCCACGCAGAGTTTGGGGACATTCGCTACAAACCTTCTCAATACATTAAACGTTTGGTTCGTGCCAAGCAAATGGGTATAGAATCAGGTAAAGGTTTCTATCAGTACGATGAGAATGGAAATAAAGTCCAGGGATCAGGTGAGAATTGTTAATTGAGATTATAATCTAAAAGAAATATACAGAGAATGAAAGTTCTTGTACTTAACTGTGGGAGCAGTTCAATAAAATATCAACTTTTCACCATGGAAAACCGTGAGGTTATTGCCAAAGGTGGAATTGAAAAATTGGGAATGAAAGGTTCATTCCTGAAGCACAAACATCAGGATGGTCGTCAGATTATTTTTGAGGGTGAGATTTTAGATCACAAAAGTGGTGTTGAATATATTTTGGGTATTCTTACCAATGAGAAATATGGCTGTCTGAAAAGTTTAGAAGAGATTGATGCAGCTGGTCACCGCGTTGTTCATGGTGGTGAACGTTTTCATAATAGTGAGTTTATTACTGATGATGTTATTTCTGAAGTTGTAAAGTGTATTGATATCGCACCATTGCATAATCCTCCGAATTTGAAAGGAATCAACGCAATGGAAGAGCTTATTCCTGGCATTCCTCAGGTGGCTGTTTTTGATACTGCATTCCATCAAACGATGGATGAGCAGGCTTACATGTATGGAATTCCTTATGTATTGTATAAAAAGTATGGCATACGTCGTTATGGCTTCCATGGAACAAGTTATCGTTATGTAACAAAAAGGGCTTGCGAGCTGTTGGGAAGAGATGTCAATACTCAAAAGATTGTATCATGTCATTTAGGTGGTGGTGCTTCTGTTGCAGCTATTAAAAATGGAAAATCTTTTGATACCAGTATGGGATTCACTCCGTTAGAAGGCTTGGTAATGGGAACTCGTTCGGGTGATCTTGATGCAGGTGTTGTAACCTATATCATGGAAAAAGAGGAGCTTGGCTTGCGTTCGGCAAATACACTTCTTAACAAACATAGTGGGATGCTAGGCCTTTCAGGTGTATCTTCTGATATGAGAGAGATTGAAGATGCGATAGCCAATGGTGATGAAAGAGCTAAAATGGCACTTGATATTTACAATTATCGTGTTAAAAAATATATCGGTTCATATGTTGCTGCAATGGGTGGAATTGACATCCTCATATTTACAGGAGGTGTTGGTGAAAATCAAGATTCAGCCAGAAAAGGTATGGCTGGAGGACTTGAATATTTAGGCATACATGTAGATGATGATATTAATATGGGATTCCGTAGTGAAGGTGTAATTAGTACAAAAGATTCACCTGTGAAAGTTATGGTTGTTCCGACTGATGAAGAGTTAATGATTGCTCTTGATACCGAGAAGATTGTTAGAAATAGAGTTAATTCGTAAGAATTTCCTCAATTATTATAGAAGAATTTAAGAAAAAACGATATCATATTTATTGTTTAAAACATCCGATGTTAACCAGCATTGGATGTTTTGTTTTACAGCGGTTTAAAAACATTTTTTAGATTGACTTTTGTTATGTAATTTCATTTTATCAATTGATACTTTCACCGAAAAAGGTAAACAAATGAAAATTGATCAATTATCCCAGTTGTTTAAGATCGTAAAACAGAAGCCAATTAAGAAAATGGTTGTGGTCAATGCAATTGATCATCACAGTGTTGAAGCGGCTCATGAAGCCGTTGAATTGGGTCTCATTGAAGCAACGCTTACTGGAGATCAGTCTCAAATCGAAAAAACCTGTCGTGATTTAAATATCAATCCTGAAAAATTTACAATAATTCATTCCAATTCCGAAGAAGAAGCAGCTCTTTTTGCAGTTAAATTGGTTGCAGAAGGGAAAGCCGATTTTATAATGAAAGGACTGATTAATTCCGATAAATTCATGCGGGCAATTCTAAATAAAGAATTTGGTCTGCTGCCTCCTAAAGGTGTTTTGAGCCATGTTGCGGTTATTGAAAATCCGAATTACCATAAGCTGTTAATTGTAAGTGATGTTGCGGTTATTCCTTATCCCGATCTGAATCAAAAGGTGGTTTTATGTAATTACCTGATTCAAACAGCAAAAACCTTAGGAATAAAACAGCCCAAAGTGGCTTTAATTGCTCCAACGGAACAGATAGTACCTTCAATACCAGCTTGTGCCGATGCCGCTTTGATTGCAAAAATGGCTGAGCGAGGCCAAATAAAAGGTGCTGATGTAGATGGTCCAATGGGGTTAGATGTTGCTATTGACAGGGAGTCGGCTAAAATTAAAAAGATCAACTCGGTAGTTGCCGGAGATGCTGATTGCCTTTTGTTTCCGAATATTGATGCAGGAAATGTTTTCTATAAAACCAATACAAAACTTTGCAATGCAGAACAGGCTGCTGTTGTTGTAGGAGCAAAAGTGCCAGCTGTTCTTTCATCGCGTGGAGATAGCTCACAGACTAAGTTGAATTCAATAGCATTGGCTTCACTTTTGACCAGGTAAACTATGACTGAATATCGAATATTAGCGATTAATCCGGGTTCTACTTCAACAAAATTTGCTGTTTATTACAACGAAGAGTGTAAGTTGTCGAAAACCTTACGTCATTCAATTAATGAATTATCACGCTATCAAAATGTAATAGATCAGTTTGATTACCGGAAAGGGATGATTATTGATGCTTTGGTTGAAGAAGGTTTTGAGGTGGATTCCATCAAGCACATTATTGGCAGGGGAGGATTAACTTATCCGCTTGAATCTGGTGTTTATCAAGTTGATAATAATATGCTTGCTCATGCTCGTGAAGGAATACTGGGGGAACATGCCAGTAACCTGGGACCACTTATTGCCGACTATATTGCTTTGCAAATTCCTGGTGCAAACGCATACATTGCTGACCC
Source organism: uncultured Sunxiuqinia sp. (assembly GCA_965372405.1). GTDB lineage: Bacteria > Bacteroidota > Bacteroidia > Bacteroidales > Prolixibacteraceae > Sunxiuqinia. Next base: position 71,499 of record CBDVCE010000009.1, on the reverse strand, counting down.
TGTTGTTACGGATGAACTTGAAGAGATTGCCCGAATTGCCGGGCATCCAAAATTTGAAAGACGCTCAATTTTTCATGCACTAAACCAAAAGGCAATAGCGAGAATTCATGCAAAAAAAACTGGAGCAAAGTATGAGGAATTGAACCTAATTGTTGCTCACCTTGGTGGCGGAATTTCAGTTGGAGCACATAAAGACGGAAGAGTTGTTGATGTTAATAATGCATTGGATGGAGAAGGTCCTTTTAGTCCGGAACGAAGTGGGACTTTACCAATAGGGCAGGTGATTGATTTGTGTTTTGACGGGAAACTATCCAGAGAGGAAATCAGGCGTATGGTTGTTGGTGAAGGAGGTTTTGTTGCTTTGCTCGGGACTAATAGTGCCATGGATGTTGAGAAACGTGCAGATGAAGGAGAAGAGGAGGCACAGTTAATTCAGGATGCACTTGGTTATCAGGTTTCAAAAGCGATTGGTGAAATGGCTGTGATTTATGAAGGTAAAGTCGACGGTATATTGCTAACTGGAGGACTTGCCTACAACAAATACCTGACTGATTACATTAAAAAAAGGACGGAATTTATTTCTGAAGTTTTTGTTTATCCGGGTGAAGATGAGCTTGAAGCACTGGCAATGAATGCTCTCCGTGTTGCGCGTGGCGAAACTGAAGCAAAACCATACACACCCAAGTTGAGGTAAAAAACGTAAAGTTTCTAAAAATACTCCACACAAGTAACCACTCCGAAATGTTCCGTCACCATCAGATTTGGGAGGGAACCACTAGATTTTAGTTCAGTACCGTCAGGTTTTGTTAGGGAACCGCCAAGTTTTGGTTCTGTACCGTTAGTTTTGGCTCTGCACCATCAGGTTTTGCTTCTGTACCGTCTGGATTTGCTTCTGCACCATATGGAAATGCTCCTGTACCACTAGGTTTTGCTCCTGTCCCATTCGGAAATGGAAGAGTACCGGTGATTTGTCATTTCCTGATGGTGTTGTTTGATTCTCAATAGGTAATCTGTCATTCCCGAACGGTTCCCATCCATTTCCTGATGGTAATGGATGATTCTTGAATGTTAATTTGAAAATTTTTGATAAAGTCATCCTGCAAGTTATCCTGTCCGGCAGCTGCCGGATCAGGATCTCCATAAAAGAAGGAAAGCCCATCTTAAAGCAGATTCCGATCCGGCAACTGCCGATCGGAATAACTATTTTTCTTTTTCTCCGGTTGTATAGTGTAAAATTTAGAAAAGTGAATAGGAAGACAATGACTGATTCGTGTTAATTCGGAACACAACGAGAAAACCATTCAGGTCAACGAATAAATTTTGGCGATGTCGTTTAATTCTTTTGCTTTGAATCAAACTTTAAAATCAAAAATTATGAAACGCATAAAGATGAAATCCGTTTTATTTCTGACAGCTCTTGTTTTTGCATTGTCAGGTTGTTTCGTTTATTCTTTTTATCCGTTGTATACCGAAGATGATTTATTCGAAAATGATTTACTTCTTGGAGAATGGATGGATCAGGACTCCACAATCTGGAAATTCGAGCATAAGACAACCAGTAAATGGTTTTTTGGAGGGACTGTGAAATACGACAGCAGCGCCTATTACCTAAATATTAAAGCCCAAGAAGATACTGCTTATAGCGAGCGATCAATTGCTGCAAGAATTGTAAAGCTTGAAGAGTATTATTTTATTGACTTTTTCATGGAAGATCACTTGGAAGATGGCCCTGATAGTTTCTTTGATATGTATTTATTCCCCGTTCATGTTTTTGCAAAACTGGAGCTAAATGGCGACCAGACAAACATTAAATATTTTAATCCTGAATGGTTGGGGAGCCTGATTCAGCGGAATAAAATTCGCATTCACCATGAAAAAACTGAAGAAATGGTGTTATTAACGGCAAAACCCAAAGAGTTGCAGAAATTCGTATTAAAATATGTAAATTCGGAAGAAGCTTTTGAAGAAGATTATACTATTAATTTGACCAAGCAATAGGTGTTAGAAGTCTTTGAAAACATATTAAAAAGAATAGCCCTCAGCAGGATTGTACAACACACCCTCTTTTGGGCTTTCTCCTTTTTAGTATTGATGAATATTCTAAAAGTTTCGGCTGAAATCTCCAGAATTGATGTCATTTATACTGCAATATTTCACCTTCCTATAGTTTTGGTAACATACTTGAATTTGTATGTTTTTGCACCACTTTTTTTGGAGCGGGAAAGGTATTTATATTATGGAATATCAGTTACTGCAGCAATTTCGGCAGGTGCTCTTTTTTATCTTATTCTTTTTGAAGAATGGATTGATATAATTCTGGAGGGGTATTTCTTTATTGCTTATTACGACTTCTGGGATATATCGCTTTACTTTTCGGTTTATCTGGTACTTACAACTTTAATCAGGTTAGCCCGAAGTTGGTTTAAACTAAATGAGGCAGAACGTGAAAAGACATCCAGTGAATTGAAAGCACTACGTTCTCAAATCAATCCTCATTTTTTATTCAATAGCTTAAATAGTATTTATAGCCTCTCCAGAAAAAAATCGGATTTAACACCTGAGGCAATTGTGAAATTATCAGATGTACTTCGGTATGTAATTTATGATGCTGAAACAGCTGAGATAAGTTTGAAAGATGAACTCGATTTTTTAAAGAAGTACATTAACCTTCAGCAATTACGACTCGACAAAAACCTGAAGCTGGACGTCGTTACAGAGGGAGAAATCGGCAATCAGAAAATTGCACCACTACTTTTCTTGGCATTTATTGAAAATGCTTTTAAGTATGCTCCTCAATCTGAAAGTAAAGTGAAGTTTATAAAGATACGATGGAAAGTTAGTGCCGAAGAAATTGCATTTGAGATTACAAACTCGTCTGGCGAATATCCTGTTACTGAAAATGAAAAGTATAAAGGGTTTGGAATTAAAAACGTGATTAAACGATTGGAACTATTATATCCTGAAAAGCACCAGTTAAATGTAAGATCTACGGAAAGTGAGTTTGTTGTAAATCTGAATATTCAATTATCATGAGAAGATTTAAATGTATAATTGTTGATGATGAACCGCTTTCAAGAGAAGTGATTGTAGACTATTTGGAGGACTGTCCCGAATTTGAATTAGCAGGGCAGTTTGCAAATGCATTTGATGCTCGTGAATTTCTACAGGGTAATGAAATCGACCTGATCTTTTTGGATATTAATATGCCCCGTTTATCAGGGGTGAATTTTGTGAAGAGCTTAAGTAAACCTCCTGCAATTATATTTATTACAGCTTATCCTGAATTTGCTGTTGAGGGTTTTGAATTGGAAGCAATTGATTATCTATTAAAACCTGTTCCACAAGATCGATTTTTAAAAGCTGTTAATCGTTTTTTGGAAAAAGCGGGACAGCAAAAAACAGGCGAAGGATCTATTCTTGTAAAAGCCGATAAAAAGCTTTATCGCTTGGAGTATAAGCAGATTATATCTGTAGAGGCCATGGGTGACTATATTCGAATAAATACAAATGATCGTTCGCTAACAGTCTATGAGCGTCTTTCAGCATTTATGGAAAAACTACCTGAAGATCAATTTTGCCGCATCCATAAATCTTATTTGGTTTCCCTCTCAAAAATTGATTACATCGAAGGTAATCAGGTGAGCATTGGTGAAACTATGCTTCCCATTAGTGCTACTTATAAAGACCAGTTTTTGAAAGTTTTTAAACCTTAAAGTTTAAACCAGGGACGAGTGACCTGCATGTAGTCTTTTTCATTTTTATGACGAAAGGTATTTGTACGTGGAACAGGTTCGTAATCCTTTTGGTAATCAACAATATTTGCGACAATGTCCTTCAGCGCAACAATGAAAATCTTAAGCTCTTTGTTTGTCATTATTGGATGAAGTGACCAACGTATCCATCCTGGCTTTTCCGACATGTCTCCTTCATTGATTTGTTCTGTAATCTTATTTGACTGGTCGGCATTTACTTCCAAAAGGAAATGGCCATAGGTTCCGGCACATGCACAACCGCCACGTACTTGAATTCCATACTTGTCGTTTAATAAGCGAACTACCAGGTTGTAATGTAAGTTCTTTATATAGAATGAAATTACACCAAGCCGGTCGCGTTGTTTATTGGCAAGAATGTTAACCTCAGGAATACTGTCAAGCCCATCAAAAGCCAGTTCCAGAAGTTCTTCTTCTCTTTCTCTGATTTTGTCAATTCCCATTTGGTCTTTTAACTGAAAGCAAAGAGCGGTTTTTATTGATTGAAGAAAACCGGGAGTTCCACCATCTTCTCTGGCTTCAATATTGTCAACATATTTATACTTTCCCCAAGGGTTCGTCCAGTCAACAGTACCACCACCAGGATGATCAGGAACAGAATTATGGTACATCGATTTGTCAAAAATTAAAACGCCGGAAGAACCTGGTCCACCCAAGAATTTATGTGGAGAAAACATAACTGCATCCAGTTTCATCATTGGATCTTCAGGGTGCATGTTAATTTCATCATAAGGTGCTGAAGCCGCAAAATCAATAAATACGACTCCTCCAAATTCGTGCATTACTTTGGCTAATTCAGAATATGGAGTGCGAATGCCTGTAACATTGGAGCATGCAGTAAACGAGCCTATTTTAAAAGGGCGATCTTTATATTCTTCAAGCTTTTTGCGAAGGTTTTCAGGATCGATCAGTAAATCCTTTCCTGGTTCAACAATAACCACATCGGCAGTCGTTTCATACCAGCTGGTATGGTTGGAGTGGTGTTCCATGTGCGAAATAAATACCACGGGCTTTTCGCGCTCTTTGATGCATGTATTTCCTGATATTTTTCCGCACAGCTTTAAGCCAAGAATTCGCTGAAACTTATTTATAACGGTCGTCATCCCAAAACCGGCTGTAATGATTATGTCGTTTGGGTCTGCATTGCAATGTTGTTTAATTATTTGGTGTGAAAGTTGATAGGCGTTGGTCATTAATGCACCTGTTTCACTAGTTTCGGAATGTGTGTTTCCTATGTATGATCCGATTTCTTCCTGAATTCGTTTTTCGATTGGACGATATAGTCTCCCACTTGCAATCCAGTCTCCATAAATTTGCTTTTTCATCCCAAAGGGACTTTCAAACTTCTTATCAATTCCAATTGTATTTTTCCTAAAGCTTTTGAAATGTTTTTCAAGCAAACTCATGATTTGTCTATTTTTGAACTTGTGCAAAATTAGCTTAGAAACTTAGAATAATGCAGACTTAAGTCACAATTTTCACAAATAATCTATTCTGAAATGAATGTGCCTGTCGTAAAAACAATATCTTTATCTAAGAACCTAAAAACAAGTGTTATGACCACTGAAAAAATCTTATCCTACTTATTTGTTGCTCTTTTCCTGTTTTCATGCAAGCCAACTAAAAAGGAGGAGATCGCTAAACCTAAGGGTGTGATAATGGCCTATTATGTGGCTGAAAAAGAATATCAACCCGAAAAACTTCCTTTGGGTAAATTGACGCATATAATCTTTTCATTCACGGAAGTGCTTGATGGCGAAATGAAATTTAAAAATGAAGGTAGTTCAGAAAAGCTGCATCAGCTTGTTGCTCAAAAGAAAAACCATCCGCATATAAAAGTAATGATTGCCTGCGGGGGCTGGGGAGGTTGTGAAGGTTTCTCCGGAATGGCAGAAACTGTTGAGTCTCGCAAGAAATTCGTGGAAAGTACCATTAAATTTATCAATGAGTATAATCTGGATGGAGTTGATATTGATTGGGAATATCCGGGTTTGCGTGGTGCAGGGAATCCCTATGGACCTCAGGATACCAAAAACTTTACAGCATTGATGAAAGAACTTCGTGAAGCGATGGATGCAACAGGGGAAAAGCTGGTGCTTACTTTTGCATCTGCAGGATGGGAAAGATATTACGATTATATTGAAACCTTGGAGGTGATGAAGTATGCGGATTATATGAATATTATGACTTACGATCTGATAGGTGGTAATTCTCCAGTTACAGCTCATCATACCAATTTGGGGTGGGTGACAATGGACGATATTGAAGGGACTGCAATGATGGAAATGATTAACGAAATGGAAGAACGAAGGAAAAAGCAAGGGACTAAATTTAATCCACGTTCGGCAGAATATATTGTTGATTATTGTTTGAAATTGGGAGTCAAACCTGAGCAGTTGGTAATTGGTGGAGCCTTTTATGGTAGAGCATGGAAAGGCGTTCCTCCTGAAAATAATGGTTTGTACCAACCCAACAAGGGAGTTCATACCGGTTGGGCAGCTTATCGAAACATACGTGACAAGTATGAAAACAAAAACGGCTTTATACGTTATTGGGATCCTGTCGCAAAAGCACCTTACTTGTATAATGCGACAGACAGTGTATTTATTTCATATGATGATACAGCATCTGTAAAATTGAAGGCCAGGTTTGCTATTGACAATGATCTGGGTGGAATAATGTTCTGGGAGTTGGGCAATGATACCAAAGAAGCAAATAGCTTGCTTGATGCAATCTATAGCGAAGCTGTAAAATAGAATTGATTTTAAAGTTCATATAAATGACGCCTTGTTGATGACAGGGCGTTTTTTTGTGCACAAAAAGCAGTTTTTGGCTGAATTCAATTTCTCATCAAGTGACAAAAAGTCACTTTAGGGTATTGGCATAAGCTTTGATAAATGCAGAGCACAACAATTGATGTTAAACTAAAAATTAAAATAAAGATGCAAAAAGGTAAAATTGGCGTATCCAGTGACAATTTATTTCCAATCATTAAAAAATTCCTGTATTCAGATCATGATATTTTTCTTCGTGAGATTATTTCAAATGCAGTAGATGCAACACAAAAGTTGCGCACATTAGCGAGTAGGGGTGATACCACTGTTTCTGTAGAGAATGCAAAAGTCAACGTTAGTCTTGATAAAGAAAACAAAACTATCACTATTTCAGACAATGGATTAGGGATGACAACCGAAGAGATTGAAAAGTTTATTAACCAGATTGCTTTTTCGGGCGCAAATGAATTTCTAGAGAAATATGAAAGTGATGCCAATGCGATTATTGGTCATTTTGGTTTAGGATTTTACTCTTCTTTCATGGTTTCACAGAAAGTTGAAATCATTACTAAATCGTACAAGGAAGACTCAACTGCTATTAAATGGAGCTGTGATGGAAGTCCTGATTATTCAGTTGAAGATGCAGAACGTGAGGCTGTTGGTACTGACATCATCATGTATATAAATGAAGAGTCTGAAGAGTTTCTGGAAAAAGTAAGAATCTCTGAAATACTGAATAAATACTGTAAATTTTTGCCAGTTCCTGTGGTGTTTGGAAAACAAACTGAATGGAAAGATGGTAAAGAGATTGAGAAAGAAGAAGACAATCAAATTAATGTTGTTGATCCTGCCTGGACTAAAAAACCAGTTGATTTGAAAGATGAAGATTATTCAGGCTTTTATCGTCAGTTGTATCCAATGGGTGATGATCCGCTATTTAATATTCATTTGAATGTTGATTATCCATTTAACCTGACAGGTATTTTATATTTTCCGAAATTGAAAAATACCATTGAAATCCAGAAGAACAAGATTCAATTGTACAGTAACCAGGTTTTTGTTACCGATTCTGTTGAAGGTATTGTTCCTGAATTTCTGACTTTATTGCATGGTGTAATTGATTCACCTGACATTCCTTTGAATGTTTCCCGTTCCTATTTACAGAGTGATTCAAATGTGAAAAAAATTAGTAATCATATTGCCAAAAAAGTAGCGGATAGGCTTAATGACTTATTTAAAGAAAACCGTGAAGATTTTGAAAAGAAGTGGGACGATCTGAAAATATTCATTGAATATGGAATGCTTACCGATGAGAAATTTGCAGAGCGTGCTATGAATTTCTTCTTGTTCAAAAATTCAGAAGGCAAGTATTTCACTTTTGAGGAATATGAAACCGTAATTAAAGAGAACCAGACGAATAAAGAAAATAACCTTGTTTATTTATATACCAATGATATGAATGAGCAATACACTTTTGTTCAAACAGCAAAAGATAAAGGGTATGATGTGTTGATTATGGATGGTGCTCTGACCACTCCATTGCTAAATAAATTTGAGCAGAAGTATACCGACAAACGTTTTGTACGTGTTGATTCGGATATTGTTGAAAATCTGATTCAAAAGGACGAAGTAGTTGAGGAATTAAGCTGGGAAGATAAAGATGAATTGAGTCCGGTATTCCAATCTGTTTGTCCTGATTCAGATGGCATTAACTACCTGGTTGATTTCAAAAACATGGGAGAATCTTCACAGCCAATTGTAATTACCAGAAACGAATTTATGCGTCGCATGAAAGACATGGGAAAATTACAAGGTGGTGGTATGAACATGTATGGAGATTTGCCAGAAAGTCTAAATTTGGTTGTTAATACCGGCCATCAGTTGGTGAAAAAAGTATTGGAAGATAAAGACAGCAGTCTTGGTGAAGAACTAAAATCGTTTAAAGAATCATTGGATACGAAGAATTCTGATCGTGAAGCTCTGGAGAAATTGAAAGAAGGCAAGAAAGAGGAAGAAGTTCCAGCAGCTGAAAAAGAAAAATTAGAGGATGTAAACAAAGAGATTGCTACTTTGCAACAAGATAAACGATCGAAGTTGGAAGAATATGGCAAGAATAACAAGGTTGCAAAACAAATGGTTGATCTTGCATTATTAGCAAATGGAATGCTTAAAGGGGAAGCGCTGGATAAATTTGTTCGTCGCAGTGTTGACCTTATAAAATAATTGATTTGAGCTAATTCTCTTAAAAGAATATATCATGAAGCACTCGTAATTTTTACGGGTGTTTTTTTTGTGAACTGTCTTGATTATAAGTCATTCGTTGAATTAAGTTTTAATTGATCATGTTTTGACTAGCTTCTGAAATCACACTTTATTAAATTGCATACACTCACTAAAAACCAAAAACCATGAACTCAATTAAACGACGGGAATTTCTAAAGAAAGGATCAGCTTGCTGTTTGTTGTTAACTGGTGCCGGGGCATTTGCTTTTGCAGGTGATGAAAAACCGAATCCCAAAGAATTAAATTATTGTGGCTACAAATGCCCTGAAGACTGTAAAATGTTTGTGGCTGGTAAGTCAGAAGATGAAGCGCTAAAGAAAGAAGCTTTTAAAGCCTGGCGTTTAGAGGAGAAATATGGAATTAGTTATTCTCCGGAACTTGTATTTTGTAATAGGTGTAAAACTGATGGGAAAGAGTTATACCAAATGCATGTTAAAATGATTGATTATGAAATTGAATTATTTTTTTCTTATTCGAGGCTAAAAATCCTTTCATAGCCATAGCTACGTAATTGTTTTTTGACAAAGAAGAAGGGAAAAAGAGACGATTTTTATCGCTCATTTTAATATGTTTTTGGTATTAAGCCCAAATGTGAAAAGATGTAGCATAAGAAAATGTGCAATTGAAAAAGGTTTTGATTGCAGCATTGAATGTGATGAATTAAAAGATTGTAATTAAGAAATATGGACAACCTTCCCTGAATTCCGCAATGGTGTTTTAGAAATGCAACAAACTTATAAGGCATAAAAAAACCGCCTCGTGGGGCGGTTAAAAATCTTTCTAGCCAAGGTAAGTTTTTAACAACTTACTTCTAGATGTGTGCCGCAATCTGCGGATAGCTTTTTCTTTTATCTGCCGTACCCTTTCGCGGGTCAGCCCGAATCTTTCTCCAATTTCTTCCAGGGTCATCTCCTGGCAGCCAATTCCAAAGAACATCCTAATGATGTCACTTTCTCTCTCCGTAAGGGTCGCAAGGGCTCGCTCGATTTCACGTGCAAGTGACTCCATCATCAAACTGCGGTCAGCAATTGGGGAGTCATTGTTTACAAGAACGTCAAGGAGGCTGTTGTCTTCGCCTTCAACAAATGGGGCATCAACAGAAATATGGCGGCCTGAGACACGCAATGTGTCAGCAACCTTTTCTGCTGGTAATTCCAATGCCTCAGCAAGTTCTTCAGGTGATGGCTTTCGTTCATGCTCTTGTTCGAATTTCGAAAACGCTTTGTTGATCTTATTTAAAGAACCAACTTGGTTAAGCGGTAATCGAACAATACGCGATTGTTCAGCCAAAGCTTGAAGGATGGATTGACGAATCCACCATACTGCGTAGGAAATAAATTTAAACCCACGTGTTTCGTCGAATTTTTCAGCAGCTTTAATCAAACCAAGATTTCCTTCATTAATTAAATCCGGTAAACTCAGTCCTTGATTTTGGTACTGCTTAGCAACAGAAACAACAAAACGAAGGTTTGCTCTGGTCAATTTCTCCAAAGCAGCCTGATCGCCTTTTTTGATCCGCTGTGCTAATTCAACTTCTTCCTCAACTGTGATAAGTTCTTCTTTTCCAATCTCTTGCAAGTACTTGTCAAGTGACGCACTCTCACGGTTGGTAATCGATTTTGTAATCTTTAATTGTCTCATAAACCCTTTAAAAAAAGCCGTGCAAATATAGACTTTAATAGTCAATAATTCAAATAGAAAAGCTGTTCGTTACGCTTTTGGTAGATAATTGTTAATTTTAAAAAAACATTAGCTACCTATCAAGACCAAAAACATAGTATGAAAGCTCTCCATTTGGATAAATTCCCTCAATAAGAATACCACCTTTGGCATTTTTAACAACACGCATCATGTCGTTAAGCTCATCCACTTTTTCTTTATTAATGTGGGTGACGATAAAACCTTCCTTAAGTCCAGCTTCTTTCAATTTTCCTTTATTCAATTTGGATATTTGAATTCCATGGCTTATACGTAGGCGATATTTCTGATCTTCTGTTGTTTTCTCAAACATTGCGCCAAGATATTCATTATCGTTGGCAGTAATGATTTCTGTATCTCCGTGCATGTTACGGAGGGTTACGTTAAATTGTTTCGGTTTATTGTCTCTTTTTACTAAAACTTTTACATTATCTCCCGGACGCTTCTGTCCAATTTGTTCCTGAAGCTCTGCTGTAGAGTTTACTATAACTCCATCTATGCTTATTATAACATCCTCCGGTTCAATTCCTGCTTCTTTTGCAGCGCTGTTTTCTCCTACTCCTCCAATAAAAACTCCTTCAATTTTATCAAGATTGTATTCTTCCGCAACTTGAGCATTAACATCGCCAATTCTAACCCCAAGCAAAGCACGCTGTACTTGTCCGAATTCTTTTAAATCTGCAACTACTTTTTGAACAATTGAGGAAGGCACGGCAAATGAATATCCGGTATAAGATCCGGTTCTTGAAGCAATCGCTGTATTTATGCCAATCAGCTCTCCATTCATATTAACAAGAGCACCGCCACTGTTTCCTGGATTAACGGCAGCATCAGTTTGTATAAAAGCTTCAATGCTCATATCGGCCCGGTTAATGCCTATGTTTCTACTTTTGGCACTTACAATTCCTGCGGTAACTGTTGATGTTAGATTAAATGGATTTCCAACTGCCAGCACCCACTCTCCAAGTTTTAAAGCGTCAGAATTTCCAATTTTAATGTACGGTAAATCTTCTTCGTCAACTTTTATTAAGGCAATGTCAGTTGTTGGGTCGGTTCCTATCAGTTTTGCTTCAAACTCCCGTTTGTCATTTAAAACAACTACAATCTCGTCTGAGTTATCAATTACATGGTTGTTGGTTACAATGTATCCATCTTCAGTAAGAATAACTCCAGAACCTGCACCTTCTCTCATTCTTGGTTCTTGTTGTTGTTGTTGATAGCGATCGCCATAAAACCATTCAAAAAATGGATTATTGTGTGATGCGGTAACTTCAGTTTTTACTTTCACATGTACCACTCCATGTACTGTACGTTCAGCAGCAAATGTTAGGTCGGGGGCATCTCCTTGTGGAGCGGAAGGCAAATTTGCATATTTCATTGCCTGACTCTGTTCTATAGTAACATATTCAGGTTTATCAAAAAAATTGGTATATGCCCATACAGCCACAAATGCACTTACAAGTGCTACGAAAACAGTTAAGCTTACTTTCTTCAAATTCTTCATAATATTCGTATTTATACTTAATTCATTTTGAATAGTGCAAATCTAACGCATAAAAAGTGCCAGTGTTTTTCGATTTTTAATTCATTTGTAATGTTTAACAAGTTTTAACAGTAAGTGTTTTAAAATATGGCTCAATAAGTGAGCTGGGGATGTATGTAAGCGTTTATCCAGATTTTAAAGTATGTTGGAGTGTCTGTGAAATAATGCCTGTGTAGAAATTACTGACAATTTTTCATGCAATTTAATTCATAATTGTTTGGGCATATGTTCTGCAATTATAAATGGTTGAAAAATATTTTGATAATTAAGTAGTAAAAAATGAGTTCGGTTTCTTAAATGTATTATTTTTAAGCATCAAAGTAATTACTGCAAATGAGCAATAGGTTAAAATTCCAATCAAAATACAATAACGTTTCTAATTATGTTCGGCGTATTGTAATCTTCTTCACCCTTATTACGACCTTGATCGTTGCTGTGACCTTTAGTATCAATGAGGTGGTCATTTTTTATAAAATCAGATCTGAGCAGCGTGAGAATTATTTAAATGAACAGAAATATTTTATTAGGGCACTAATTCAGAATGAGGTAGATTACATTGCTGACCAAAAAGAGCAGTTTGATTTGCGTATTAAGGAACAGTTCAAAAAAGAAGTGTTATCTGTATTTAATCTTGCTGATAAATTGTACAATCAGTACAAAGGCAAAATGACTAACCGTCAGTTAAAAGAATTAATTATACATGCGATATCTTCTCAGCAAAGCCAAGAGAAATATTCAAAGTTCTTTATTAATACTCTTGATGGATATGGAGTTTATTACCATGGTCGTGAATCAAATAAGGGAGTAAACCTTCTTAACTTAAAAGACATTAATGGCAATCTGGTTGTAAAGAAAGAAATTGAGTCTTTGCAAAAGAAAAATGAGGAATGCATTTCCTATGAAGTTGATTCTCCTTGGATTATTGATGGCACTCCAAACCACAAAGTCACCTTTGTGAAAAAGTTTGGACACTTTAATTGGTATTTTGGTTATAAGGGATATTTGGAGGATTATTATGAGGATTTTAAGTTAGAGATAGCACAAAAAGTTAGTTCTGTAAGGTTTAGGCATGGTGGTTATATCTTTTTAAATGAGACTGATGGTGATCCAATAGTTTTGGATGGAAAGCTTTATCAAGGAAACTTTAATTTTCATGATGGGACAGATTCAATAAAAAATAGCATTTTTGAACTTCAGCTTGAAGCCGCTAATTCATTAGATGGTGGTGGCTATTTTAGTTATTTATGGGAAAAGATTGAAGGTGGCGAGGCAGTACCTAAGATTTCTTTCGTGAAAAAATTTGAGTCGTGCAATTGGTTGGTCGGTGCAGGTTTTTATGTTGATGAGATTGATGTGGTTTTGGATGCCCAGTTGGTTAGAATGAAGAAATCATTATTGAGAAACTTGCTACATATCTTTCTTATTTTTATTGCAATATTAGCCCTTGAATACTGGTTGGTTTATCGCTTTAATAGCAGGTATTCTGACGACTTTCTACATTTTACTAATTTCTTTAGAATAGGAAAAGGAAGATATGAAACCATAGATGTTAAGAAACTTCATTTTGAGGAATTTAAGCAAATGGGGATTATTGCGAACGAGATGATTGTAGAGCGTGAGAAAGTCTATATGCAATTAGTGAAAGAACAAAAGCGTGCAACGGAATCAGATCGTTTAAAAACTGCATTTCTTGCAAATATGAGTCATGAGATTCGTACGCCTATGAATGCAATTTTAGGTTTCTCAAGTTTAATGACTGACTCAGAATTATCGCAGGAGAATAAAGATGAATTTTCACAGATTATAATTGATAATGGAGAGCATTTATTAGAGCTTATAAATGACATTATTGATGTTTCAAAGATTGAGTCAGAACAGATGTCTTTTAAGAAGAAAAAGTTTAGTCTTGATAAATTTGTTAAAGGAATTGAGAAACATTACAAAGAAGTTGTTTCAAAAAGAGTAGAGAATCAAATTCGCTTTGAAGTAAGTATTAAACTTCCTGTTAATTACTTGTGTAATACTGATGAATTTAGATTGAAACAAGTGATTGATAATTTGATTGGTAACGCTATGAAATTTACGCAACGGGGTTCTGTTACTCTTGCTGTATCTAAGTATAGAAACAAAATTTACTTCCGTGTTAAGGATACAGGAATTGGAATTCCTGCTGAAGATCTGGAGAATATCTTTTATCGGTTTGTGCAATCAAATGTCGATTCCAAGAAAAACTATGGAGGTACCGGGCTGGGACTTGCAATTTCAGAAAATATAGTCAAGCATCTTGGAGGTGAGATTGGGGTTCGTTCAAAACAGGGCAAAGGATCTGAATTTTTCTTCTTCATACCTGCTTAAAGCTTTCAACCATCTTTTGATTTCATTGTTAGAATTATACCAATTCCTGAAAAAATGAAGAATTCGCTTTTGTTTATTCCTGATATTAGTGGTTTTACCAGTTTTGTTACTGACACAGAAATTAAGCACAGTCGTCATATTGTCTCAGATTTACTTGAACTGATTATTGATTCGGATGAACTGAAGCTATCGGTTTCTGAAGTTGAAGGAGATGCTGTGTTGTTTTATAAGTTTGAGGAAGTTCCTGCCTTTGAGGAGATCTGCAGACAATCTGAAAAAACCTTTTCACTCTTTCATCAATATCTTCAGCAGTATGAATATGAGCGAATTTGCAGATGCGGCGCATGTAGTACCGCAATAAATCTGAGTTTGAAGTTTGTTGTTCATGTTGGAGAGCTTGAGCATATCAAAATAAAAAATCATAATAAACTACATGGGAAATCTGTTATTTTGGTTCACAGGCTTCTTAAGAATGATGTTTCAGAAAAGGAATATTTGCTCTGGACAAAAGAATCATTCAAAAATGTAAATCTAAAGGAGGGAGTTAAGGTCGAATCCCTTTCATCGAATTATGAAAATTACGGTGATATTGCATATGAATTCATTTCGTTAGAAGAAATGTTGGAAAAGCAGAAACGGAAGATTGTGCTGCCGAACCATATGGGAAACGTAAAGGTTTCATCGAGTCAGCTATTCAATATGGATATTTCATATTTGTATGAAATGGTTACCGATTTTGAAAAAAGATTAAGCTGGAGTAAACGTGTTAGGGAAATACTGACTCCCGAAGATGAGGATCTTGTGAAATCCGGTAATTTTCATACCTGTGTAATAGGTAACAATCGATTGAATATTGAGAGTGTTGGGCGAATTGAGAAAAATGGAGAAATTATTTATGCTGAACGCTTAAATGACTTTAAGTTTTTTAAAGAAGTATTGACTTTCTATATTTTTAGAAAAAAAGGGAATAAAACAGAACTTACCATTGAAAACTCTTTTCAGTTAAAGAGAAAATGGATGTGTGTATTAAATGTGATGATTAAGAGACAGTTAAGGAGATCTGCCGTCGATACTTTTAAAGAGTTGGCAGTTCTTGAAAATAGTTAGCTACTTTAATTCCTGTGCAATAAGCTTTTTAAGTTCGCTAAAATCCTTGTCGTTAAACCCAATGGAACTATAAATTATCTTTCCAGTTTTATCAACTACAAAATTTCGAGGAATAAAGTTGCTGGCAAATTTTGAATAGATTTTTCTTCCTGGATCTCCATATATTGGGAAAGAATACCCTTTTAGTTTTTTGAATTTTTCAACTTCATTCTGGCTGTGTTCTCTCCCAAAAATAAGTAGTTTGAAATTTGAATCATCCTTGTATTTATCGAAGATTTCAGTTTGCACATATGGCAGTTCTTTTAAACACGGGCCACACCAGGTTGCAAAAAAGTTGATCATTACTACTTTGCCTTTAAAGCTTTCAATTGATTGTGAATCATCATTTTCAGCATTAAACGAGAACGAAGGGATTTGCTGACCAATTTTCACCAATGTTGAGCTTTCTCGATCTTGCCCAAAAGATGTGACACAAATAAAAAGGAAGAATAATATTGCCAAATATTTCATATTGATCGGTTAAAAGAATCCCGGCAAAGCCGGGATTTTATCTGTTTTTAAGATGTAGCTTTTATTTCATCCAGTTTTGGACGTTCTCTTCAATTCGTTTATTAATGTCGCTTAAGTCAGACTTCACAAAAGTATCACCTGTTATATTTTCAAAAAGCTCAATGTAGCGCTCAGATACTGAAACAACAAAAGCTTCATCCATTTCAGGAATCTGTTGTCCGTCTTTTCCCTGAAATCCATTCTCGATTAACCACTGACGCACAAATTCTTTAGAAAGCTGTTTTTGCTTTTCACCTTTTTTCTGACGCTCTTCATATCCTTTGGCATAAAAGTAACGGCTAGAATCTGGAGTGTGAATTTCGTCAATCAGGTAAATCTTACCATCTTTCTTGCCGAATTCATATTTGGTGTCAACAAGTATTAATCCTTTCTCAGCAGCAATTTCAGTTCCGCGTTGGAAAATTTTACGAGTGTAATCTTCAAGCATTTCATATTCATCCTGACTTACGATTCCTTGTGAGAAAATTTCTTCTCTTGAAATATCTTCATCATGACCAAAGTCTGCTTTTGTTGTT
Organism: uncultured Sunxiuqinia sp.; assembly: GCA_965372405.1. Lineage (GTDB taxonomy): Bacteria > Bacteroidota > Bacteroidia > Bacteroidales > Prolixibacteraceae > Sunxiuqinia. The sequence continues at coordinate 54,884 of CBDVCE010000009.1, read as the reverse complement.
GGAGTTAGAATAGGTTTTTCGAATTTCTGATTCTCAATCATTCCATCGGGCATTGGAACACCACATAACATGCGTTTGCCATCGCGGTACTCACGCCATGCATGGCCAGTTAAGTAGCCGCGAATAACCATTTCAACCTTGAATGGCTCACAGTAATGTCCAATAGTAACATTAGGGTCTGGAGTCGCAATTTTCCAGTTTGGAACGATGTCGCTTGTTGCATCCAGAAACTTTGCAGCAATCTGGTTTAACACCTGCCCTTTAAATGGGATTCCTTCAGGTAAAACTACATCAAATGCAGAAATACGGTCGCTAACAATCATCACCAAATATTCATCATCAATGTTATAAACATCGCGAACTTTACCATGGTAAACACTTTTTTGTTTTGGGAAATTGAAATCAGTACGAGTTAATGCTTTTGTCATTTTTCAGTATTTTTATCTTTTTGTTTTGAATCTTCTTTATCTGCTAGTTTTTGCTGATTGTATTTATCGTAAGCGTCCACTACTTTTCGAACCAGACGATGCCTTACAATGTCTTTTGAATTGAATTGGACGAATGAAATTTCTTTGATATTCCATAAAATTCGTTTTGCTTGTAATAAGCCTGATTGACTAACTGAAGGTAAATCAATCTGAGTTTCGTCACCGGTAATGATGAATTTTGTATTCAATCCCATCCGGGTCAAAAACATTTTTATTTGGTTGAGAGTTGTGTTTTGTGCTTCATCCAAAATTACAAAGGCATCACTAAGTGTACGTCCGCGCATAAAGGCCAATGGAGCAATTTGTATGGTGCCATCCTTCATGAATTCTTCCAGTTTTTTTGCAGGAATCATGTCTTGTAAAGCATCATAAAGTGGTTGTAAATAGGGATCGATTTTTTCTTTTAAATCACCTGGAAGAAAGCCTAATCGTTCTCCGGCTTCAACAGCTGGTCTGCTTAAAATTATACGTCTGATTTCCCGATTCTTCAACGCTCGAACAGCTAACGCAATGGCAGTGTATGTTTTTCCGGTACCTGCAGGGCCAATGGCAAAAACCATATCCGATTTTTTACATTCTTCAACAAGGAGTCTCTGGTTAGGAGTGCGTGCCCGAATTGGTTTCCCATTATTTCCATGAAGTAGCACATCTTTACCTCCGGTTGAGCCATTTAAAGCTTCCAGTTCATTATTTAAAACCTGACGAATTGTATCTTCAGGAAGAATGTTAAATTGGTGATAGTGATCTAGAAGCAATTGAAATTTTTGTTCAAAAGCGGCGCTTTCTTTTTCATTCCCCTGAATGATTAACAGGTTGCCACGACTGACAATTTTTAGCTTCGGAAAGAACGTTTTGATCAGATCTATTTTGTGGTTATTCACGCCATAGAACTCCAGTGGTTCAACTCCTTCAAGTAAAATTTGCTTCTCAAACATAGATTGATCGTCCTTCCTTGTGTGTGTTGCAAAAATAAGTAAAATGTTGGATATTTTAGAATGATTCAATTCATATAAAACCTTAAGTCAATATGATATATTTTCTCTACTTTCTGCTTTCTTTTGATTGCCCCGATAATTTGCTTCACCTTTGCGATTCAAAATGAAGAATCTCTTTTCAAATACCGTCTTTCTGGCGATTGTAGCTTGTTTGCTGTGGTCTTCTGCTTTTGTTGGAGTAAAGATTGGTTTGCGATATCATACTCCTTTTCAGTTTGCAGGAGTCCGCTTTTTTATTGCGGGCATTATACTGTATCTCTATTTCAATAACTTTTCAAATTATTGGAAAGAGGTTCGGGCTAATTGGCGATTTATTGCTTTGATTTCCGGTTTGCAGACTGTTATTCAATATATGCTTTTTTATTCTGGTATTAACTTATTGCCAGCTTCTGTTGCAGCAATGATTATTGGTTCTTCTCCGCTGTTTATCTCTGTGGTTTCACATTTTAGTTTCCACAATGATAAAATGGATTGGTTAAAAACACTAAGCATCGTATTTGGAATTGCAGGTGTGTCGGTTATTAGTTTTGGGTCTGGAAAATTACCGTTAGGTGTTCAGATTAGTTTAATTGGAGTTGGTTTGTTGTTGGTTAATAATCTGGTCTCTGGTTTTGCAAATGTAATTATTGCTAAGCGTTCGGCTGGAGTTTCACCTGTTGTGCTAAGTTCATCTTCATTATTGTTTGGTGGGTTAGGACTGATTCTAATTTCTATTCCGATAGAAGGTTATGGATTGCGAGCTGTTTCCACTGAATATTTTGTGGCTCTGGGGTGGTTGAGCTTTTTGTCTGCTGCGGCAATCTCTATCTGGTTTGGACTGCTTCAGCGCCCTGGAGTTAAAGTCTCAATTTTGAATACCTGGAAATTTATTATACCGGTTTCAGGAGCAATATTAAGCTGGATGATTCTTCCTGATGAATCACCCAACTTGATTTCAATTTTGGGAATGGGATTAATTGCCTCTGCTCTTTTACTCATGAATTATTCAAATCGAAAGAGTCAGCGAGCAATGAAAAGATCTGCTTTATTGACAGTCATCCCCAAGGTTTAAAAGCTCAACCTTTCTAAATTCACATGAGTGACTTTCAGCCTGAAGAGAGATGCTTCCACCATGAAGTAGTTTACATCCTGATTCTGGAAGTAGTTTCTGATACGTTCCATCACGCTCATCAAGTTGAGGTTGCATATACTGCATTACCAATTCTCCGTTTACAAAATGCTTAATAATTGAGTCTCCTCTAACTTTAACTTCAACTTGTACCCATTGGTCGCCATGGTATGTTTCTGATCCCGAAACAATGCAATGACGAGTTTCAAGTTTTCCATCCATCACCACATTGGTTCCGGGAGTGCATAGGTTCATGGTTGATCGTTTGTCGGTTCCATTTCCTCCTAAAAGCTGCACCTCAATAGAAGTCGGGAAGTCTTGGTCTTTCTCCATGCTTTCAGCACTTTGTCCGTGAACCATGATGCCGCTGTTGCGGAACGCCCATCCGGGACCACCTTCTACCTGGTCGCCAACAAATCGATATTCAACCCGAAGTTTATAATGTGAGTAGTTATTCTTATAGAAAAGATGACCAAACTCTCCATTGAATTTTTCGTATTCGTCGTAACTAACTTTTAATAATCCATCTTCAACACGAAAAGTATTCTTATAATTTTCTCCAAGTTCAGATCCTGTGATTTTTATTGTCCAGTCTTTAATGTCTTTCCCATTAAAAAGGGGAATCCAGCCTTTCTCTTCTTTTTTCTTTCCAAATGAAAGAAGAATTGAAGGAAGAATAATTAGCAGAAGTATTTTCGATAGTGATTGAATTCGTTTCATGTTGTATTAGTTTTAGTTAGATGTTTAGCAAATGTAATATTATTTGGGGAAAGCATAACTTGTGGTTGTTTGAGCAAATTCAAAATTAAGATGACTGTTTTATATAATTGCATATCAAGCATATTTTCATTATTATCGTATTGTAAGTTATAATTCCAACAATTCCCAAAAGCTCGAATATGAGAAAGATTCTTTTGATTGTTTTGATGTTTGTTTCAATTAGTGCAGTTTCTCAAAACAATAACATCTTTTACTTCGCCAAAGATGGCATGTTGTTGCAAGATGAACATGGAGCTAATTCAAAAAATGAGCGTGTTGATATTTCAAAAAAGAAAATAGAAATAAATCAATATCAGAAGTTTGGGCATGAGTGGAAGCCTATTCCTATAACGAAAGTCGCTACCCGAAAGAAAAATAATTTCTATATAATTGAAATTTATCGCAGGGATATGCTTTGGTCAAAAAATAAAATTGAAGTTGTTGATACAACAGAATCGGGTTTTGTGATCAGGGAATATGAGAAAAAATTTTGCCAAAGTGAATGTGAAGTTTTATCTGTCTTTCCTCTTATATATCATGGAGAGTGTAAGTATTACTCGAAAAATGGAAAATCAAAATCCAGCTATTTTTATAAGAACTTTATGTATAAAACAATTGCACAGCCTGATATTCCTGATCTGGAAACTGAACTAATTCCAAAAAATTTGGCAGATCAGCTTCCACAATACCCAAAAGGAGGTAATCAGTTTTACAAAGATTTATTGGCAAAGATTGAATTTCCACAGAATATAACTGAGGAAGATTTGATTGGAGAGTTTCTACTGTCATTAACAATTGATGTGAACGGTAAAATTACTAAACCACATTTGCTAAAGGCAGGAGATCTTAAAGTAAGTAATGATTTATTGCAAGCTTGCGGTAAAATGGATATTCCATGGATGCCAGCAGTATCTGATTCTGAAAATGTAGAGTTTGCTTATTTGTTTCCGGTTGTTTTTTCACAAAAGAAAAAGAAACCTGCAGACAATGTTTTAATGACTGCTGATAAAATGCCCAGATATAGTGGAGGAGAACAACAACTAAGACATGATATTGCAAATCGAATATTATATCCAAGTACTGCTCAGAGGAATGGTATCCAGGGCAAGGTTTATGTAAGTTTTATAGTAGATGTAGATGGATCGTTAAGTAATATACGGATAGCAAGAGCTGTACATCCTTTATTGGATCAAGAAGCTAAACGAGTTGTTAAAACCTTGCTCCCCTGGATTCCGGGAGAAAAAGATGGCAAAAGAGTTTGTGTTAGTTATACAGTCCCGATCAATTTTGTGATAAGGTGATTTAGAGAAATATTCTGAACATAGATTTGAATCTAAAAAAAAAGGAGCAATCTTCTAAAAATAAGGATTCCGAAGAGTAATATATAGATTCGAGATATTTGATTGAGAGCAGCCTATTGAGGTTGCTTTTTTTGGTTGTTAGTATTGGTGTTTAAATCACAAGACTAACCAGATGGTTAAAATAAATAGTTAAATCATTTGGTCAGTAAAAATTAATGCAATAGATTTGACCATTCGATTTAACCAATTAGTTAAAATGATTGATAAAAAAGAAAATACCGAAGAAAAAATTATTAATGCAGCTCGTACAGTCTTTGTGAAAAAAGGAATGGATGGGGCTCGCATGCAGGAAATAGCTGATGAGGCAGGCATAAATAAAGCTTTACTTCATTACTATTTTAGGAGCAAAGAAAAGTTGTTTGATGCCATCTTTGGGCAAATTATTAAAATGGCATTTCCTAAAATTACAAGTATCGTTTCATCTGATGTTCATTTTCTCACTAAGTTGGATCAATTTCTAGATACCTATCTGGATGTGTTGTTAAAGCATCCATATCTGCCTGGCTTTGTTCTAAAAGAAGTTAATAGAGATCCTTCTTTGTTTATTAAGCTAATCATTAAGCATGGGTTTAGTCCAAAACCAGTTTTTGGTGCAATTGAAGTTGCCATCAAGCGTGGTGAAATAATTGCAATCAATCCTATGCATTTAATCGCAAATGTAATTGGGATGTGTGTGTTTCCATTTGCAGCCAGACCCATAATAGAGCTTGCTGCTTTTGATAATGATAAAAATGCTGCCGATAAATTTTTTAAAGAGCGAAAAGCAGTCATCAAAGAGTTTGTTATTCGCTCACTTGAAGTGAAATCGCAATGTTATATGCCATGAGGAAAATTTTGAAAACGGTGGTGTTCCTTCTTTTATGCGTATTTGCAATGTCAGATCTTAAAGCACAGGAATCGGTGACTTTAGAAGAATGTAGGCAATGGGCTAGGGAGTATCATCCAGTGTTGAAACAAAAGGAAATCTATAAAAAGATATCAGAATTGGAGTTGCAAAATATTGAAACCAATTATTTGCCAAATGTGAGCATAAATGGACAAGCTACATATCAATCTGATGTAACGAGTATTGGCATTGATTTGCCGAATGTAAATATCCCATCAGTAGGCAAAGATCAATACAAAATGTATTTGGATGTTCGACAAAATATTTGGGATGGAGGTGTAACAAAAGCGGTTGAATTGATTGAGAAATCAAAAGAGCAAGGTGATCAGCAATCAGTTGAGTTTGAGTTGTTCAAAGTAAATCAACAAGTAATTCAGTTTTTCTTTACCAGTTTTTTTATTCAGGAGAACCTGAATATATTGGATCGGAAAAAAGAGACACTCAAAGCAAGAGGAGATTTATTAGAGTCTGGAGTAAAGCATGGAATGGTTTTGCAGTCTGATCTGTATTTAATTGATGCAGAATTATTAAGGCTAATGCAGCAACAACTTGAGTTGAAAAGCTCTCGAGAGACTGTCCATTCAGCTTTGGCCATAATAACAGGTAAAGAAATTGATACATTTAATAGTTTGGAATTACCTGAACGAGATTTTGCTGAATCGGATCAAATTGTTCGGCCGGAAATGGATCTCTTCCTGAGTCAGGGTAATTTGCTTCATGCAAATTCTGAGCTGCTAAGTAGAAAGAGATACCCAAAGGTTTTTGGATTCGGACAAGCTGGTTACGGAAAGCCAGGTCTTAACATGCTAAATAATAAGTTTGACGCATATTATTTGGTCGGAGTGGGAGTTAGCTGGAATGTTTTTGATTGGAAAAAAACCTTGAGAAATAAAGAGTCAATTTCGCTTCAGCAAGAATTAATTCAAACCAGGCAAGACCATTTTGAGCAATCTATTGAGATTGGTTTGGATAAAGAAATCAGAAAAATAAGAAATCTTGAAGAAATAATTTTGAGTGACAGTGAGCTTATTGAGCTTCAGGAACGTATTACGAAATCATCTGCCTCAAAACTTGAAAACGGAGCAATTACCATTGCCGATTATTTGCAGGATCTGAATGCCGAGATGGCTACCCGGATCACTTTTGAAACACATAAAATTCAGTTGGAAGAAGCTAAAATCAATTATCAACATATTCTTGGAAATTAAAAATGACTAATATGAAGACAATATATTTATTTGCATTGGCCTTTATCGTTTTTGCATCTTGCAATTCAGGAGATGGAAAATCGGATGCTTACGGAAACTTTGAAACTGATGAAACCATCGTTTCTTCTGAAATGGCTGGGAAATTAATTCAATTTGAAACTGAACTTGGTCAGAATATTGAAATGGGAGAGATTTTGGGAATTGTTGATACTTCCCAGTTGGTTTTGCAGGTTCAAAAGATACATGCTCAGAAAAATGCGGTGCAAAGCAATAAGGTAAATATCAATGCGCAGGTTGATGTTTTGAAAGAGCAATTGAAGAACGCTCAAATTACCCAGAAAAGAGTGAAGTCCATGTTTGCCGATAAGGCTGCAACTCAGCAGCAATTAGACGATGTGGATGGAAAAGTAAGTGTAATTGAAAAGCAACTTAAAAGTATAAAAACTCAATTTGTTTTAATTAATGAAGAACTAAACGTGTTCGATGCACAGTTAGAGATTGTTAAAGATCAATTGAATCGTTGCCAGATTGAAAGTCCAATTGCAGGTATTGTGCTTGAGAAGTATGTTGAAATTGGAGAATTGGTAGCTCCCGGAAAAGCGATTGTAAAATTGGCAGATATTTCGGAACTGGATTTACGGATTTACGTTAGTGGAAGCCAATTACCTCATGTGAAAATAGGACAGCAGGTTGAGGTTTTGGTTGATCAATCAGAATCTGAAAATCAATCATTGACTGGTATTATTTCCTGGATTTCTCCTGAAGCTGAGTTTACGCCCAAAATTATTCAAACTAAGGAAGAACGTGTGAAACTGGTTTATGCTGTAAAAGTACGTGTTAAGAATGATGGACGCTTGAAGATCGGCATGCCCGGGGAAGTTAATTTTTAATTCGATTTCATGATTAAGGTTAAGGGTATTTCAAAATCATATGATAAGGTTGAGGCTTTAAAGGATATTTCTTTTGAAGTTAAGAAAGGGGAATTGTTTGGTTTGATTGGGCCGGATGGTGCTGGAAAAACAAGCCTGATGCGGATTTTAATGACTTTGCTATTGCCGGATGTTGGAAATGCATCGATGGCTGATTTTGATATTGTGAAAGACTACAAAAAGATCAGGCAGCTAGTCGGTTATATGCCAGGGAAATTTTCTCTTTATCAGGATTTGAGTGTAGAAGAGAATTTAAGTTTTTTTGCTACTGTTTTTGGTACAACTATCAAAGAGAATTATGATTTAATCAAAGATATTTATAGTCAGATAGAACCATTTAGAACCCGACTGGCAGGGAGGCTTTCCGGTGGGATGAAACAAAAACTGGCTTTGTCATGTGCATTGATTCATAAACCTGAGATTTTGGTTTTGGATGAACCAACAACTGGAGTTGATGTCGTTTCTCGCAAGGAATTTTGGGAGATGCTTAAGAACCTTCAGGGGATGGGGATTACAATTTTGGTTTCAACCCCATATATGGATGAGGCCAGTTTGTGTGATCGGGTGGCTTTGATCCAGAAGGGGCAAATCATGCAAATTGATACTCCCGCAAAGATTGTTGAAAATTATACCCGAAAGTTGTTTGCAGTCCGGTCAAAAGAAATGTACCGGCTAATTAATGATTTAAGATCATTTGAGAAAACAGATACTGCTTATGCATTTGGTCAGTATTTGCATTACACTTCAAAAAATGATGAGATTGAAGCTACTGAGCTGGAAAAATTTCTGCTGACAAAAAAGCATGAAGAGCTTCAAGTTTACGATATAGAACCCGGAATTGAAGACGTTTTTATGGAGTTGATGAATGAAGTTGAGTAGCGGCTTACTAGTAATAAGATTAGACGAAGTAATTGAATAGAGCATGTCAATGATAGAATCCAGACAAAAAGAGAAAGTAATCGAAGTTAAGAATCTGATGAAAATTTTCGGCTCTTTCGAGGCCAATAAGAACCTCACATTCGATGTATACAAAGGAGAAATATTTGGTTTCCTTGGAGCAAATGGAGCTGGTAAAACTACAGCCATGCGGATTCTTTGCGGCCTGTCTAGTCCAACATCGGGCGAAATTTCGGTTGGTGGCTTTGATGTTTACAAGCAAACTGAAAAGGTGAAAAGGAATATTGGCTATATGAGCCAGAAGTTTTCATTGTATGAAGATATGACCGTTTCTGAGAATATTAGGTTTTATGGTGGTATTTACGGTTTGTCGAGGGTAAAGAGGAAAGAACGAGAAACTGATATGTTGAATAAGCTTAAGATGGATGATGTAAAGAATAAATTGATATCATCATTGCCTCTTGGTTGGAGACAGAAACTGGCATTCTCTGTCGCCATGTTGCATGACCCCCAGATTGTATTTTTAGATGAACCAACAGGTGGGGTTGACCCTATTACCCGGCGTCAGTTTTGGGACTTGATTTATGAAGCAGCAGCAGATGGGAAAACCATTTTTGTTACAACTCACTATATGGATGAAGCTGAATATTGCGACCGGATTTCAATTATGGTTGATGGTCGAATTGATGCGCTTGATACTCCTGAAAATCTTAAGAAACAATTTAATGCTCAAAGCATGGATGAAGTGTTTTTAAAGTTGGCGAGAGGAAGTAACTAGTTTCTAGTAGTAAGTCGTAAGAAAATTTGATTATATGAATAGTTTTAAAGATTTGAAAGTTTGGCAGAAGTCTTTCATGTTAGTGAAGGATGTTTACTTAAAGACTAAAGGTTTTCCAAAAGAAGAACAATATGGCTTGACTCAACAGATTCGAAGAGCATCTGTTTCAATACCTTCAAATATTGCAGAAGGTGCAGGTCGAGGATCTTCAAAACAATTTGAGTATTTCCTTTCTATTGCACTTGGCTCATCTTTTGAATTAGAAACACAACTGTTACTTTCCAAAGAGTTAAGGTATATCACAGAGGATGAGTTATTAAATCTATCAGAGAACTTGATAGAGATTCAAAAGATGATTCGTGGACTTCAAAAAAGTTTGAAATGATAATTCTTACTACTTTTTACTTACTACTAAAAACTAAGCAGTGAAACGATTTTTCGGATTTGTAAAAAAAGAATTTTACCACATATTCAGGGATAAGCGAACTATGCTGATTTTGTTCGGTATTCCCATTGCCCAATTGTTGTTGTTTGGAACAGTAATTAAGAATGACATTAAGGATGCCAAAATTGCAATTTACGATCAGTCGAAAGACAATGCGACGCAAGAGATTACAGCTAAGCTGTTATCATCAGGCTACTTTGTGTTAGATCGTTATCTGGAAAGCACAAATGATATAGAAGCCATCTTTAAAAAGGGGAAGGTGAAAGAGGTAATCGTTTTTGAGCCCAATTTTGAAAGAATGCTAGTGAAAGAAGGAATGGCAAATGTGCAGATTATTGCTGATGCTTCTGATCCAAATCTTGGCAAATTACTTGCTAACTACACCGTAGCAATCATGAATGATTATATCACCAAAAAAATGGGTGAAATTGAAATGCCTACGCAGATAAAACCAGAAGTAAGAATGTTTTATAATGAGGAAATGAAATCAGTTTATTTATTTGTGCCAGGAATTATGGCGATGATACTCATGCTTATTTCAGCCATGATGACGTCCATTTCAATTACCAGGGAAAAAGAACTTGGAACAATGGAGATATTATTGGTATCTCCTTTAAAACCAGTTCATATTATCTTAGGAAAAGTTGCTCCGTATTTGGGCTTGTCAATTATTAATGCTGTAATTATTATTCTTATTGGGAATCAGGTTTTTGGAGTTCCTATCCTGGGAAGTACAGTTCTTTTAATGGCTGAAACCATCCTATTTATAATGATGGCGCTTTGTTTAGGAATTATGATCTCCACGGTTGCAAAAACTCAAATGGTTGCAATGTTCATTTCGTTAATTGCACTGATGCTTCCAACAATCTTATTATCCGGTTTCATTTTTCCGGTTGAAAATATGCCTTTCCCTTTACAAGTATTATCAAGCATTATGCCGCCACGTTGGTTTATTGTCATTCTTAAAAACATCATGTTAAAGGGAACCGGTTTGTTATATGTGTGGAAAGAAACATTGATTCTGATTGCAATGGCAGGTTTCTTTATTCTGGTGGCTGTGAAAAAGTTTAAAACAAGATTAGAGTAAAACCATGAGAACAATTCTATACATATTACAAAAAGAATTTATTCAGATCTTTCGAAATAAGACCATGTTACCCATGATCTTTATGGTGCCACTGATGCAAATGTTGATTTTGGTTTTTGCAGCTACTTATGATTTGAAAAATGTTGACATTTTCTTGGTTGATAAAGATATGTCTGCAACCTCAAGAGAATTGGTTTCACGTTTTGAAGGATCACCATTTTTCAGGGTTCATGCTTCTTCTTTTGATTTGAATGAGGCTGAGAATAGTTTGAAAAAGGACGATGCAGATCTGATTATGGTCATCCCAAATAACTTTGAATCCAGTTTAATGCGGGATGATGAAGCGGGATTGCAACTTTTAATAAATGCGATTGATGGCAATAAGGCTCAATTGATTTTTTCGTATGTGCAAGGAATCCTTTCATCATATAACAAACAGGTTGTTGCCGAATGGAAAGGCCTTGCGGAGTTTAATTCACCTCAAAGAATAAATGCTAAAATTAGCTACTGGTTTAATTCTGAATTAGATTATAAATGGTACATGGCTCCTGGAATTTTGGCTTTATTGGTAACGCTTATTGGTATGTTTCTTTCAGGAATGAACCTGGTGAGAGAAAAAGAGATTGGTACAATTGAACAGTTGAATGTGACTCCAATTAAGAAATATCAGTTTATTATTGGCAAGTTGGTTCCATTTCTGCTAATAGCCTTGTTTGATTTGGCTTTTGGATTATTAGTTGCCAAGCTAGCTTTTAACCTACCAGTTGTAGGTAGTTTACCATTGCTTTTTGGTTTTGGAGCATTATATCTTGTTGGCGTGCTCGGACTTGGATTGTTTATCTCCACATTGGCAGATACCCAACAACAGGTCATGTTTGTCAGTTTCTTCTTTATGATCATTTTTATTTTAATGGGAGGAATATTTACTCCTGTTGACAGCATGCCAGATTGGGCACAAACATTAAATCGGGCGAATCCGGTATATTATTTTATGCGGATTATGCGTAATGTTGTTTTGAAAGGCTCTGGTTTTACAGATTTAATTGAAGAGTTCGTTTCATTGATTGTTATTGGCCTAGTCTTTTTAGGACTATCAATTTGGAGATACCGCAAAACTAGCTAGTTAATTAAAAAATATCTCAGTGTCAAAATTGTCAATCTCAGCATTGTAGAAAACTTTACCAACTATGATTGAAGAGTCCTGACTATTAATGGAATCGTATTCAAATAAATTAACAATGAATGAAAGTGGTGGATAGTTGAAGTCTAAACTATCAGGGATTTGGGTATTGATTAAAATCTTTTTCGTAAAATATCCCGGTTTAGAGAAATCAATACGGTATGTTTTATCAAACTTAACATTGACCGAAAATTTGGCAGTATCTCTTAGTTCTGTAATTTTTGAGTTGTTTTCTAAATCAAATAATTCAATTAGGGTGCTATCAATAGATCCATCTTGGGGGACGAGTCTTCCTGTTATTACAAAGTTAGACGCGTTTTTTATTGAATCTCGTTTGTTCTCTAATGAAATCTTCTTGTCGGCATTGTTCTTTTGTTTATCACTTGTACATTCAGCCAGAAAGAAAATAATTGAAATGAGAATGAAGCCAGATATTAACTTAAATTGGAGTCCTTTCATGGTGCTTAAAACTAATAGTTGAAAAATCTTAATGATCTACAATTTAGTAATATTATTTCAACTTATGTAAGATACGATTGAATGAGCCTATTTTTTTTAGTAGATCGCATTGACTTCAAACTCCCTTCCTTGAAATTGAAAAGAATCACCTTTTTTCTTATTGTGAAGAAATTTACCAATTGGAGATGAAATTGAAATGCAGAACCAACTTTCGTTCTTAATATCCACCTTACCAATGCCTATTGAAAGGAAGTAGTTGCCTCTATCGGTAATTATTATTGCTCCAAAATCTGCTTGGTTAAATTCTTTCGAGCTGTCAATTTTGAGAAGTTCGTTTTTTTGATTTAAGATATTATTCAGTTGAACCTGATTTTTTTCCATCTCCATTTGAGCCATAGCCCTTCCGGTTTCATATTTGTCACCAACCGAACTTTTGGTTTCGTTGTCTCTAGATTCTTTTGCCGAATCAATGTACTTCTTAATTGATTCAATTTTGTTGTCAAGTTGTTCGATTAACTGATTTAGAATCAACTCTTTTGTCTGATGATATTTCATTTGTAAAAAAACTTATCGGGCGCAATTAATGCAGTACAAACTTTCAGGTCGGATGATGATTCTTCCCAGAGGAATTGGTTTTTTGCACGATAGGCACAATCCAAAATCTTTAGTGCCCAATTGGGAATGAACCCGTTGCAAGTTCTGTAGCTTCTGCTCCGCTTTTCTCAACGACGCTTCAGTAACACTTTTATTATTGATGGCATCCATGCGTGAAATGCGCCCAATCGCTTCATCTGGAGCTACCGGTTTCGTGAGTTCACGATATTCTTCAATGAGCTTTTCGGTTTTTGAAATCTCATGAATTATTTTTTGTTTGATCTCTTCTGTATCCATAATTTATTCTGTTGGAAAGGGAAGATTGTGCTGTCGTATAAAGGACAGTTTGTCACAATAGCCCCGTTGGAGTTTTATTTTTCCATCAATGATATAAAAAAAACCGCAACCTCTCAAACCCAATGGATCTTTCCATTCAAGAATTCCCCATTCTCCATCTTCAAAAGTGTTTTCTACAATGCACATCATTTTAGCGGCTGCAAACTCATCTTCAAACATTTTTTGGATGGCCTGTTTACCAACTATTGGTTCATTTGCAACCTGGTGATTAATTGCATCCATGATACAGTTCTGCTAATCCACTAGCATCAGCTTTGTTGAATAGTTCAATGAATCTTTGAATTATCTGAGTTGGGGACATTCTTTTAGTTTTAATGATTGGTATCTTTTTAGAATGTTTACGCTTGAAGCAATCCAGCTTCATCTTCATTTTTAAAATATTTCTTTTTGAACCAGAGAGCTACATGAACTAAAGAGATTAATACCGGAACTTCAACTAGTGGGCCAATTATGGCTGCAAAGGCTTCACCTGAGTTGATGCCAAAAACTGCTATTGCAACAGCTATAGCCAGCTCAAAATTATTTGAGGCAGCAGTAAATGAGATCGTTGTTGTTTTGGAATAATCTGCACCAGATTTTTTCCCCATCAAAAATGAGATCAAAAACATGATTACAAAGTAGATGACAAGTGGAATGGCAATCCGAATCACATCCATTGGGATTTTTACAATGTACTCGCCTTTTAATGAGAACATCACAAAAATGGTAAAAAGTAATGCGAATAAAGTTATCGGACTGATTTTTGGCAAGAAGCGTTGTTTATACCATTCGTCCCCTTTTAATCGGATTAAACTATAACGGGTTAGAAAACCAGCAGCAAATGGGATTCCCAGATAAATTAAAACTGATTTAGCAATTTGACCAATGGTAATATCAATCTGGAAATTTTGCATGCCAAGTAAACCAGGTAATATTCCCAGAAATACCCATGCATAAACCGAAAAGAATAAAATCTGGAAAATAGAATTAAAAGCAACAAGTCCAGCTGCATATTCTCGGTTTCCACCTGCAAGATCGTTCCAAACAATTACCATGGCAATGCACCGGGCAAGCCCAATTAGAATGAGCCCTGCCATGTAATGAGGATAATCCTGTAAAAAAAGTATGGCCAATGCAAACATTAAAACAGGACCAATCAGCCAGTTTTGCACTAAGGATAAGCTCAGTAGTTTTACATTTTTAAAGACACTGCCGAGTTCTTCATATTTTACTTTTGCAAGGGGAGGATACATCATCAGAATTAATCCTATTGCTAAAGGAATATTAGTTGAGCCAGACTGAAAACTATTCCAGAAATCACTGATTTTAGGACTTGAGTATCCAATTAGAACTCCCAATGCCATGGCCAGCAAAATCCAAAACGTGAGATATCGATCTAAAAATGATAAGCGTTTATTAGCTTGCATCTTTTATATTCTCAATGTAAAAACTATAAAAGGTATCTTTTATCTCATCTCTTACCCGATAGAATTCACTCATAATAAATTCATCAGTTCCAATAACGTGAGATGGATCATCAAAGCCAATGTGCAGCCTGTTTTTGACTTTACCAATAAAGCTTGGACAGCTCTCGTTGGCACCACCACAAACTGTAATTACATAATCCCATTCTTCGTTCAAATATTTATTTACTGAGTCGGATGTGTTGTTGCTGATGTCTATTCCTATTTCATTCATCACCTTTACGGCAGTTGCATTTAGTTTGCCAGAAGCTTTTGTACCTGCCGATTCAACCAGAATAGATGAATCAAAAGATTTTAAAAAACCATGTGCCATCTGGCTGCGACAGCTATTTCCTGTACATAGGATTAATACTTTCATATAATTGATTTTAATTAATTGACTTTTATTGAAATTTAAAACATTATTTACATCACAAAGTTGAAAATGAAGCCTACTGTAAGAATTCCGACAGCAACTATTCCAATGAAAATGAGGATCAGTTGCCATTTCAATACCTTCTTCAAAATAATAATTTCAGGAAGTGAAAGTGCAATTACCGACATCATAAATGCAAGGGCTGTTCCCAAAGAAACACCTTTTTCTATTAAAACACTTACAATTGGAATTATACCAGCTGCGTTGGAATACATGGGTATACCTATTAATATTGCAAGAGGAACTCCATACCAATTTCCCTTTCCAAGTAATGCACCCATAAAATCTTCAGGAACGTAACCATGAGCTCCGGCGCCAACAGCAATTCCGAGAAAAATATAGATCCATATTTTACCAATAATCTCTCTTACAACATCATATCCGGCTTTGATTCGTTCATTTATTGTTAGTTTTTGATCATCTGTTTCTTCTTGGTTTGATTTTACCGAGAATACCCATTCAGCAATGTATTTTTCTAGTTTTAGCTTCCCAATTAACCAACCAGATAAGATAGCAATTACAAGACCTGTTCCTACATATATTAGGGCAACCTTCCAACCAAAAAGACCAGCTAAAAGAACCAGTGCAACCTCATTAATCATTGGGGCTGCAATCAGAAATGAGAAAGTTACTCCCAGCGGTACACCTGCTTCAACAAAACCTAAAAAAAGAGGAATTGCAGAACATGAACAAAATGGAGTAAGTACTCCTAAAAATGAAGCCATTACGTTTCCCGTAAATAAGCTTTTCCCTTCAAGCATTTTTCTGGTTTTTTCAGCCGTGAAATAGCTGCGAACAAATCCGACTACAAAAATGATTAACACGAGCAAAAGCATCACTTTTGGAACTTCAAATATGAAAAAACGAATCGATTCGGTTAGATGAGTTCCTGTTTTCAGCCCAGGAATCATGTTAACCAAAATGTCGGCTATTCTTTGCAGGTTTTTGTATAGAAGAATCCAAACTGGTAGAAGAAGGATTGGCAATAGCAAACCATTCATTTTTTGATTCATTGCAATTACTTTCTCTTTCATGTTCTCTGAGTTAGTTCGTAAAAAAACGAACATCATTTGTAAATTTTTTAAATGAAAATGAATGTCATATAATAAATACCCACTACGATAAATAGCACTGCAACAATCTTTCGAAACCAGAACTCAAAGCTTTTCATGCGATTATAAACCTTACCAACAGAACCCACTCCAAAAGCAATAAGCCAAGCAAATATGATGACTGGAATCCCCGTTGCCAAAGCATATACTATTGGAAGGTATAGGCCTTTTGCACTACTTATAGTCATGGGGATAAGCATGCCAAAATAAAGCACACCGCTGTATGGACAAAAAGCTAAGGCAAAAATGATTCCAAGTAAAAGAACTCCCCAAAATCCCTTACTGAGTTTATTTTCCATCTTTTCAGAAAGTGAACCTATTCCTGGAATACTGAATTGAAAAATACCAAGCATAAACAACCCGATCAGAATGAGTAACGGGCCGAGTATTTTTTCACCCCATTCCTGAAAAAAGCCAGATAGCTCGAATTGTTCAGCACTAAAAAAGAATAGCAACCCAATTGCAGTATAACTAACAGCTCTTCCTAGCGTGTAAACGATCCCATTGTAAAAAACTTTTCGTTGGCTTTTTAAATCCTTCCCAATAAAACCAATGGCTGTAATATTGGTTGCCATGGGGCATGGACTTATTGCTGTCATCAATCCCAGAATGAATGCAGAGAAGATCGGGAATTGCGAATTCTCTAAAAATTGCTGAAGAAATTCCATTTGTTTTACATCAGTGGGTCAATGGTAGACTTAATCTTCTTTTTAAAAATTGAAGGACTGGTGCGGGCATACATAAATGCATCGGTGGTTAAGTTTATAACTTTATCACCTTTCACAACCAATAAAGTTTGCCCATTCACTTTGTACTTTTTTAATAACGGATTGTCCTTTTGCTTTTCACGATTTATCGATTGAAAAGAAACTTTATCTCCATAATTTTCTTTTAGTGCTTCCTGGGTAACCGACTCAACGGCCTGGCAGGTTGCACATCTTCTTGAAGCATGGAAATAATAAGCTTTAACTTCAGTGTCCGCTTTTTGCTCAGAGCAAGTTGTCTTTCCAGCTACATCGCATTTTTTCTTTTTACTACAGCATTGCGCATTGGAGGTATAAATTCCAGCGACTAAAATCAGAGTGATGATTGCAAGTAATTTTTTCATTTTTTTGGATTTAAGCGGTGAGTAACTCAATCATTTCTTTAACGCCAGGCACTTTGCCTTTTAAAAGAACATTGCCATCAACAACAAGGGCAGGAGTGGTTAAAACACCCAGTTTCATAATCTCAAGCATGTCTTCAACTTTAACTACTGAAGCATCAATTCCTGCTTCTTCAACAGCTTTGCGCGTTACTTTCTCAAGCATTTTGCATTTATGGCATCCAGATCCTAATACTTTTATTTCCATATTGGTTTTTCTATTGTTCGCAAAAACACGAACTGTGTATTTAATTTTTTTTAGCTATTCAGAAATTGATCAAATATTTTTTGTGCTTTTTCCCAATTTTCTCGGTTAATACAATACTTCACTTTTGGCGCTTCAATTTCCCCCTGAATTAAACCAGCTTCTTTTAACTCTTTTAAATGTTGAGAAAGTGTTGACTTCGCAATAGGCAATACATCAGATAAATCGCCACTGTAACAGCATGATTGTTTCGTAAGTAGTTCCAGAACATACATACGAACCGGATGCCCCATTGCTTTAGCAAATCGTGCAGCTTGTTTTTGTTCCTCGGTAAAAATTGAAAAGCTCTCCATATAGTTGTTCGTAATTTTGCGAACAAATGTAGTTTGCTTTTCTGAAATCACAAAAAAAGATGGGATATTTTTCAATAGGTAAATGAAATCGAGATTATAGAAACAGATTCTTTTTGAAACATTATTACATTTGTTGATCTAAATCAGAAGCATGAAGGAATATATTGAACTTTTGAGGCAAATGATACAAACGCCTTCTTTTAGTCGCGAAGAAGAACCAGTTGCAAAATTGGTAAGGGATTTTTTGATGGCTAAAGGAATATCTTTCTTTGAAAAGGGAAACAATACCTGGGCGAAAAATAGAAGATGGCAAGATGATAAACCTGTTATATTGCTGAACTCGCATATTGATACTGTGAAACCAGTTAAAAACTGGGAAAAAGATCCGTTTGCTGCTGAGCTTAATGGCGAACAACTTTTTGGACTTGGCAGTAACGATGCCGGTGCCTCATTGGTTACTTTATTGGCTGTTTTTGTGCATTTAAATCAAAAGGAAGAGTTTCCATATAACTTGATTTTTGCTTCTTCTGCCGAGGAGGAGGTTTCTGGAGAAGGTGGGATGGCTTCACTAATAGATGAAATTGGAGATGTTGATTTGGCAATTGTAGGAGAGCCAACACAAATGCAAATGGCTATTGCTGAGAAGGGATTAATGGTGTTGGATTGTACAGCTCATGGCAAAGCCGGTCATGCCGCCAGAGATGAAGGTGAAAGTGCACTTTACAAGGCAGTTGAAGATATTCAGACATTACGCCAGTTTAAGTTTGAAGAGACTTCCGAAGTTCTTGGAGAAGTAAAAATGTCAGTTACACAAATACAAGCTGGTTATCAGCACAATGTAGTACCCGATCAGTGTAGTTTTGTTGTTGATGTTCGCACAAATGAGCATTATTCTAATCAGCAAACTTTTGAGATTGTTAATGAGTTGATCGATTCAGAGGTTAACCCGAGGTCTTTTCGCTTAAATTCTTCTGGTATAGACATCTCACATCCAATTGTTAAGCGTGGAGTTGAATTGGGCTTGACCTATTATGGCTCTCCCACAACCTCGGATCAAGCTGTGATGCCTTTCCGGTCTATAAAAATTGGGCCTGGCGATAGTGCACGTTCACATACTGCTGACGAATACATATTGATTTCAGAAATAGAAAATGGTTTTAATGTATATGTTCAGTTGCTTGAGGGTTTGAATATTTTGATATAGACTTTAATCATTAATAGTAATTGGATTTGTAAAGATTTTTGTATTGAATTATTGTGGCAGGTTATTGAGCAATGTTGCTTTGTAAGTGCAAAAGAAAAAGACAGTTGTTGAAAACAATAGTTAAATTTGCAGACCTTAGCTCTAAAATAATTAAATACATGTAATAAAGTTCGCATGATGAAAGTAATATTGAAAACATTCTTACTCTTATTTCTATCTATTTATACTCAGTTTTCTATAGCTCAGGAATTTGAAATATTCAATGCCAAAATTGATGATGTTGTAAAGCCGTATTCCAAGAGTCATTTGTTTAGTGGAGTTGTACTAGTTGTTGAAAATGCTAATATAATTTATAGTAAAGCTTACGGGAAATCAGATGTAGAATTGGAGACAGAGAATAATGTTAATACTCCTTTTTTGCTTGGATCATTAACAAAACCAATTACTGCAACTATAATATTGAAATTAGCAGAAGAAGGGAAGCTACAACTCAATGATTCAATAGGTAAATATTTGTCAGGGTTTCCAGATGATAAAGCTTCAAAAATTACAATTCATCATTTGCTTGGACATAGCTCAGGTTTGCCAAATTACTTTCAGATTGAGGGATGGACAACTGGTGAATTCAATAAAAATATGAGCGATGTTGAATTTCTGGATGTCATACGCAATATGCAATTGCTTTTTGAGCCAGGATCTCGTTATTTCTATTCAAATGCAGGGTATTATTTGTTAGGTGAGATTATTGAGAAAGTTACAGGTAAAAGCTGTGAGGAGGTTTTCACAGAATACTGTTTTCAACCACTTGGGATGACTAATTCTGGTATAGCAAAAGTGAGCGGACAAAAGCTTGTTATTGCTAAGGATTATAAGTTGGTATCAGGTGGCTATCAAGATCAGTCCGATTTTAATATTTCACTTTTTAAAGCTGGGGGTGATATTTTCTCAACTGTTGATGACCTTTATAGATGGGAGCAGGCTTTATATACCAATGAACTTTTATCTGAGGAAAGCAAAGCGAAATTATTTGATCCTGAGAATCACTATAGTTGGGATGTTGAAGGATTGAAGATTGCCGGACAGGATAGTACATTTAATACGGTTTCGTGCAATGGACAAATTGAGGGATATAGTTCTATGATTACTCGTTTTGTTGATGATAGAAACTCAATTATTATTTTATCGAATACAGGAATGGGGTATTTATCTAAAAAGAAATTGTCCGATGATATTGCCACAGTACTACATGATATCCCAGTATTAAAGACAAAAAAAGCAGTTCTGTCTTTATTGGCAAAAGCTCTAT
The DNA here is from genome assembly GCA_965372405.1 of uncultured Sunxiuqinia sp. Lineage (GTDB taxonomy): Bacteria > Bacteroidota > Bacteroidia > Bacteroidales > Prolixibacteraceae > Sunxiuqinia. Next base: position 34,151 of record CBDVCE010000009.1, on the reverse strand, counting down.
ATAATAATGAATTGGATCAAACTATCAAGCGAATTCTTGCATTACGATATTTATTTGCAGCAAACGAACAGCTGGTAAATGAATTTGGAGAACAAATATCCTGGTCGGGAAATAAAACAGATGCTATTAAAGTTTTTGAATTGAATACGAAGTTGTTCCCCGATTCTCCTTCTGCTGCTTTTCAACTGGCTGAAATATATAAAGAAGTAGATGATATGGCTCATGCAATTGAGTACTACCAAAAAGTACTAGAGCACTACCCAAACAATAGCTATGTAAAACGAATTATTGAAGAGGCAAAACCATAACATCAAATATTGAATGTTAATTGAGAAGGCTCGCAAGTTATCAGATTTGTAAGCCTTCTTTTTTTTATGCCAATAATCTCTAGTCCAAAATGTGCAAATGAATTATCAATTTATGCATTGGTTGGGTCTGATTCATAATGTATTTTTGTCAGTAGTGAATAGATCATGTGATGGTCAAAAATATTAAAAACATTAAGAAAAATTAAATAAAAATTTGATATGCAAGCATTATTAGGGCTTTTGTACCACTCTATAGGAGGTTTTGCCTCAGGGAGTTTTTATATGCCATATAATAAAGTTAAGGGATGGGCTTGGGAAAGTTACTGGATTTTGGGAGGACTTTTTTCATGGTTAATCGTACCACCAATAGCAGCCTTTTTAACTGTGCCTGGGTTTGCGAGTATAATTGCATCAAGTTCGAGTCAGATTTTATTTTTCACCTTTTTAATGGGACTGCTGTGGGGTGTTGGAGGTTTGTCTTATGGTTTGGGAGTCAGGTATCTAGGTATGTCTCTTGGAAATTCAGTGGTGCTTGGATTTTGTGCTGCTTTTGGTGCAATTGTTCCTTCAATCTATTATAATATTAATCCGACGGCGGGTAAGATATCATTTACAGATATGATGTCAACTTCTGGAGGGCAGCTTGTACTTTTAGGAGTACTGATTTGTATTTTAGGAATTGCAATTTGTGGAAAGGCTGGAATTATGAAAGAAGGGGAACTTTCAGAGGAGGAAAGTAAGGCAAGTGTTGCTGAGTTTAGTCTGGTAAAAGGGTTGATTATTGCCGTTTTATCTGGGATATTAAGTTCTTTTTTCAACTTTGGGATTGAGGCTGGAAAACCACTGGCAGAAGCCGCAGTTAAGGCAGGTTTTAATCCTTTGTTTCAGAACAATGTAACATTTGTTGTTATTCTTTGGGGAGGATTAACTACGAATTTTATTTGGACTACAATTCTGAGTATCAAGAATAAATCTTACGGAGATTTTACCAATAAATCAACGCCAATTATTAAAAACACACTATTTTCTGCATTAGCCGGAACGACCTGGTTTCTTCAGTTTTTCTTCTACGGAATGGGAGAAAGCAAGTTGGGAAACGGAGCAAGTTCATGGATTCTACATATGTCAACTATAATTTTAACAGCGAATATGTGGGGAATTTATAGAAAAGAATGGCATGGGGTTGCTACTAAAACTAAATGGACAATATCGGTGGGGATATTCGTAATTCTATTATCGGTAGTGCTAGTGGGTATTGGTAATTCAATGTAATTATTAAAATCAAATTTATCTATTAATTATTCAATACGATGAAACTGAAAAACAATATTTATCACTACTGTGAATTGGCTATTTTGCTTGTTGTATTTGTAGGTATCCTTTCCTGTGAAAAGACTGAAAATAAAGATTGTAAAGTTGTTGAATTGAAGGTAGATCATTCTGTAAAACCAATAGGTACTGATAATTCTAATCCTTTGATGTTATGGCAAATGCAGGATAGTCGTATTGGGGCGAAACAAACTGCATTTCAGGTGCTTGTTAGCACATCGGTTGATAATTTGAAAAGAGGCAAAGCAGATGTCTGGGATAGTGGAAAGCAAATCGGAAATGTGAATAAAGTAACTTACAATGGGCCATCTTTGGAATCAGGAATGCGTTACTATTGGGCAGTTAGGATTTGGGATCAGGAAGGCGAGCTTACTGAATATGCTGATCCAACCATGTTCGAAACAGCCTATCTGAAAGAATCAAAGTGGAAAGGGAAATGGATTACTAATACGGAAGATACTGTTTCGCGTCCTTCTCCATATTTTAGAAAGAATATTGAAACAAAAGCCGGATTAAAACGAGCGACCGCTTATGTTGCCGGACTGGGATATCACGAATTGTATGTGAATAACAAAAAAATGGGAGATAGCTTTTTAGAGCCAGGTTATACCCGTTTCGATCGTCGTGTGTTGTATGTCACTTATGATATTACAAGCAATTTGATTGAGGGGCAAAATGGAATTGGCGTTCTTCTAGGAAATGGATGGTATAATGTCCAGTCGAAAGCTGTTTGGTATTTTGAGAAAGCTCCTTGGCGTAAAACACCTCGATTGCTTATGGATGTTAGGCTTGAATATAATGATGGATCTGTTGAATTTATATCAACCGATGATAGCTGGAAATGGAGCGAAGGACCAATGCGATTTAATAGTCTATATGCAGGTGAAATTTATGATGCACGCTTGGATTTGGGGAATTGGGCATCGGCTAATTACGACGATTCTAACTGGAGCCCAGCTTTAGAAACGAACTCACCTGGAGGAAAAATTTCGGCGCAGGTTTCACCATCAATAAAAGTAGTTAGGAATATAAAACCAGTGGCTTCTCACGCAATAAGTTCAGGTCGATATGTTTTCGATATGGGTGAGAATTTTGCAGGAACTGCCACCCTGAAAATTAAAGGTAAAAATGGGACGAAAGTTACCATGCTATTTGGAGAGCAGGTGAACGATGACTATTCTGTTGCCCCAGAGATTATTGCTCGTCACACAAGAATTCCAAAAGGGGAGTTAGCTTTTCAAACTGATATTTATTATTTGAAAGGCGGAGAACAGGAAGAATATACTCCTCGTTTTACCTATCACGGGTATCAGTATATTGAAGTAAAAACAGAGCCAGCGATTGATCTGTCACAGATTGAAATTGAGGGTCTCTTCCTTAGTACCAATTCTGAAAAAGTTGGTGAGTTCCGTTGTTCAAATGAACTCTTCAATAAGCTTTATCAGGCTACTATGAATTCGTATTTAAGTAATTTCCACAGTATTCCAACGGATTGTCCACATCGGGAAAAAAATGGGTGGACGGGTGATGCGCATATCTCAAGCGAGTTAGGTTTGTGGAATTTCAATAGCATTATGGCCTATCGCAAATGGTTGCAAGATATTCGTGACGAACAACGTGAAAGTGGTGAATTACCTGGTATTGTGCCAACTTCTGGCTGGGGATATGATTGGGGAAATGGACCAGCATGGGATAGTGCTTTGCCGGTGATTGCATGGCATTTATATGAATATTATGGTGATACTACAGTGATTCAAGAGAATTACGACGCAATAAAGCTTTATGTTGATTATCTGGGAACAAGAGCAGATAATGGGATTCAGCATATCGGATTGGGAGATTGGGTTGCACTGGTTAAAACTCCGGTTGAAGTTACATCAACAAGCTATTATTATTTCGATGCGGTGACTCTATCGAAAATGGCAGGTATTCTTGGAAAGACTGATGATCAGACAAAATATGCTAAGCTTGCAGAGCAAGTTAAGACTGCTTTCAATGCGAAGTTTTTTGATTCAGAAACCAATCATTATAAAGTGCAAACTCAAACAGCGCTGAGTTGTGCCATTTTTCAGGGATTGGCTCCTGAAAATGCGATTGAGAATACGGTGAATGATCTGGTTGCCCGTATCAATGAAAAAGATAATCATCCTGATTTTGGATTGCTGGGAAGTAAATATGTACTGAATGTTTTACGTGAGTACGGTCATAATAATCTGGTATATGAAATGCTCAATAAGAAAGATTTCCCTTCATGGGGGCTCTGGATAGAGGAGGGTAGTACAGCATTGAGAGAAGATTGGGATGGGAGCGAAGGTTCTCAAAATCACATTTTTCTGGGTGATTTCTCAACATGGTTCTTCAAAGGTCTTGGTGGTATACAGATTGATCCGGCGAGTCCTGGTTTTTACCACTTTTTTATGAAACCGATTTTCATCGATGATGTTTCATTTGTTGAAACCAGTCATAATTGCATTCATGGAAAAATCATATCAAATTGGAAACGTAGCGAATCTACGGTTGAGATGGAAGTCACTATTCCTGCAAACACATCTTCTACTTTTTTCATTCCTGACGGATACCAGTTTAAAGATATTGCAGGAATTAATGGTGAGTCAGTTGTCCTCAGTTCAGATTCAAAAGAAATTGAACTAGTTGCAGGGGCTTATAAATTGATTTTCATAAAATCAGAATAAATAAAAAAATGAAACGCCTAGCTTTTAAAATGCACCTCAACGAAGGTCAAAAAGAAGAATACAAGAAGAGGCACGATGAAATATGGCCGGAACTGAGAAAGTTACTAAAAGATGCAGGTGTTAGCGAGTATTCTATTTTTCTGGATGAAGAAACCAATACGCTGTTCGCTTTTCAGAAAGTGGGTGGTGATGGTGGTTCTCAGAATCTGGAACAAACAGATGTTGTTCAGAAATGGTGGGCTTTTATGGCTGATGTCATGAAAACAAATCCTGACAATTCACCTGTTTCAGTAGAATTGGAAGAAGTTTTTTACATGGAATAAAACTGTACAATGAGAAATATTGAGTTAGTAAAGAAGGCATACGAGATTGCCAAAGAGCAATATGCTGCTTTAGGAGTAGATACCGAGGTGGTTTTAAGTAAAATGGAAAACATAGTCATAAGTCTGCACTGCTGGCAAGCGGATGATGTAGGTGGTTTTGAAACTCCTGATGCGGAATTGTCAGGAGGGGGAATACAGGCTACAGGTAATTATCCAGGCAAGGCCACTTCTATTACCGAAATGCGTGCTGACCTTGAAAAAGTACTTTCACTACTCCCAGGGAAACAGCGGTTGAACTTGCACGCCATTTATGGAGATTTTAAAGGAGAAAAAATCGATCGGAATCAAATTGAAATAAAACACTTTCAGAGCTGGATCGACTGGTGCAAGGATAAAGGAATTGGAATGGATTTTAATGCTTCATTTTTTTCTCATCCAATGGCTGATTCTGGTTATACATTGTCATCAAAAGATGAAGATGTTCGCAAATTCTGGGTGGAACACCTTAAGCGTTGCCGTGAAATATCAGCTGAAATTGGTAAGCAACTAGGAACTCCTTGTGTACATAATACTTGGATTCCTGATGGATCGAAAGATACTCCGATTGATCGAAATGGCTTGCGTGAAACTCTTAAGAAATCATTGGATGAAGCAATGGCGGTTGATTATCCAAAAGAACATATGAAGGATGCGGTTGAGAGCAAGTTGTTTGGAATTGGTGCCGAATCAATGACTGTTGGATCACATGATTTTTATCTGGGATACGCAATTAGCCGTAATAAGATGATTTGTTTGGATAATGGACATTTTCATCCAACTGAACAAGTAGGTGACAAAATTTCTGCTTGCCTGCAATTTATTGATGAAGTACTATTGCATGTAACCCGTCCAATTCGTTGGGATTCTGACCATGTTGTGACCTTGAATGATGATGTGCAGCTTATTGCATCAGAAATTGTTCGTAATGATTTTTTAGATAGAGTGAAGATTGGCCTTGACTTCTTTGATGCATCAATTAATCGTATAGGTGCATACGTAATAGGGACACGCGCAACGAAAAAAGCATTTATGATTGCTTTGCTAGAACCTACTGCAAAATTAGTTGAACTGGAAGAAACTGGTCAAAATTTTGAAAGATTAGCAATGCTTGAAGAGCTAAAAACAAAACCTTTTGGTGCTGTTTGGGATTACTATTGCTTGCAACAAGGTGTTCCTGTGGCTGAAGATTTTATTGCAGATATTCAGCAATATGAAAAAGAAGTATTGTTGAGAAGGTAGAGTTGTTTAAGCCAATTTTGAAATAAGCTAGTTTCCACTATTTATATAATAGTGAAGGTTTTCACGTGTTATTATATCCAGTGGAAGATACTTGATAGGTGGTACGTCTTTTTTGAAAATTAAATGATCGATGAGGAGTTGGATGCCATAATAACCTTGTCCTATTGGATTTTGGTTGATTAGAAAATCTATACAACCCTGATTCAAGAAATCTAAATTCTTTTTTAGTAAATCATATCCAACCAAACGTAAATCCTTTAGTTTTTTCGATTTTAAGTAAGATGCAATAGTGTATGCTTTTGAGGTAGTGACAAAAAAGCCTGATATTTCTGGATTTCTGGAAACTATCTTATCCATTTGTTTAGCAAAGTGGATATCATCATTGGCATGAGAAAGCTCTTCGTGAATGATTTTGTATTCATTCTCAGGAAGCTGATCAAAGTAATCTAGAAAGCCTTGTTCCTTTTTAATTAGGTGTGATGAATTTGGTACATCTTCATCAATATGGGCAACCACAAATGTTGCAGGTTCTTGAAAACCATAATGAAGAAGTTTAGCTGCAAGCAGACCACTTTGATAAGAATCTTGCCCAATGTAAGCCAGAGGCTCATAATCAGGAATGTGTGTGTTGAATAAATTAAAAGGAATACCTTCTCTTTTCCATCGATTCAAAAACGCCAATGATTCTTTGTAGAAAACAGGAGCTGTTAATATGCCATCATAAGCTTGGTTGGAAACTTCCTCTGCCTCTTTTCGAAATGTATCTACATCAAATTGATTAAACACGTGTTTGGTGACTGTAACACCATATTGTCTAAGTTCGTTCCCCGCTTTTTCAATTCCTTCCTGTGGCCCTCCCCAATATCCATCCAACGAAGAATCAGGAATAAGGGCTGCAATTCTGTAATTACGTTTTGATACCAGAGCCCGAGCCAGTAGATTTGGTTCATAATTAAGCTCTTTGGCAATCTTTAAAACTTTCTCTTTAACCAATTCGGATACCCGACCGCGATCATGAAGGACACGGTCAACCGTACCAGTAGATACTCCTGCTTTTTCAGCAATATCTTTGATGCGTGTGCCCGTTGTTCTATTCGAATCTTTACCTTTCATATTCGCGGTCAAATATTCCAAAAAAATCTGAGTTATAAAAAATTTAATTCACCAAAAAATGGTGGTTGATGAAAATCGGGTTGAGGAGTTCTGATATTGCTCCAGCTAATGTAATGTGGATCTTTAAGATCATCTCCACACTTGTAGAAATTAGCGGTTGCTTTTTTACCGGATAAGCTATTTAAGTTTTTATAAATAAATGCTTCCTGAGGGATTAAAACAGTCAATTCCCAATTGAATTGATCACTACCATTCCTTTCCAGTTTTGTTTGAGTACGAATGGTGTTGATTAAATTTATAGGTAGAGACTCCCTTTTATTTCTGTTGGGACCACAGGCCGAAAGACATGTGCCCAAACAGTTTAGTTCGAAATTGTAGTAGTTTTCATCTCCTTCAAAAGAAATGAAGAACTCAACGCAACTATCCGTATATACGGGATCATTGTGTTTTGTATACCGTGCTAATATTTCACTCTCAACAACATTGTAGTGAAGTAAAATGAAGTGATTATTGTGAGCAATTTTAAAATTGACAACAGGTTTGTTTGTCGGAACTGCCCAAGGGAATTGATCGATCTTATTGTAAGATAATTGAGCAATAGCATCGGATACCGACTCTGTGTTATCAGGCTGGAATTCAATATAAGGTACGTTCATTTGTATTGGTTTTAAAAGCATGTTTTTTATTTAATAAAATATCTCTTAAAAGCTTCAATAGCTTCGTATTCTGTTAGTCCAAGTTCATCATAGAGTCTAGCTGTTTCTCTATTTCTTGCTTCAGACCTTTGCCAGAATTCACGTTGATCTTTTCCTGGGAAAACCGGAGAGTCTTTTTGCGATTGATGTTTGAAAATTGCTTTTCGCTTTTTCATGAGTTCTTCCGGACTGATAGGCACTGCCATTTCAATGTCTTCAATATTCCACTCCTGCCATGCTCCACGGTACATCCAGAAGTAGAAATCATCCATCCAACTTTCGTTTTTCAAACGATCAACAGCATCAAAAATTGCTTCTAAACAAACAGCATGAGTTCCGTGTGGATCTTGTAAGTCACCAGCAGCAAAAATCTCGTCAGGTTTTATTTCCTCTAACAAATTTACAATTATATTAACATCTTCTTCTCCAATTGGCTTTTTCTTTACGCTTCCCGTTTCATAAAAAGGAAGATTGAGAAAGTGTATATTCTCTTCTTTTACACCACTAAAGCGACAAGCAGAGCTTGCTTCTCCCTGTCTGATTAGTCCTTTGATGTTCAAAGTTTGACTATTTTCTTCTCCTTGTTTTTTGGTTTTAATGTAGCCCGTAACTTCCTTGTGCAGCTCATTGATTTGGTCTTCAGCCACATTGAATTTTTGAGAGAAACCTTTTACAAAATCAAGGAAGCGGTGTGCATCATCATCAAAAACAGCAATATTCCCGGAGGTTTGATAAGCTACATGAACTTCGTGTCCTTGTTCAGCTAGTCTTAGTAATGTTCCCCCCATTGAAATAACATCATCATCAGGGTGAGGACTAAAAATAATTACTTTTTTAGGAAATTTACCAGAACAAACGGGTCTGTTTTCATCTTTTGATCCCGGCTTTCCTCCTGGCCATCCTGTAATTGTTTTTTGAATCTGATTATAAACCTCAATATTTAAATTGTAAGCTGAATTTTCAGTTTTTAATAATTCATTCAGCCCTTCTTTTTTATAATCTGCATTTGTTAGCTTAAGAATTGGCTTTTTCGCCTTTTGTGAAAGCCATATCACTGCTTTCTTTTTCATTAGATCATCCCACTCACAGGCTCCGGTTAACCATGGTGTTTTAAATCTGCTTAATTCAGAAGCTGCCAATTCATCTGTTATAATCTGAACATCATTGTGATTTTGCAGGAATGATGCAGAAACATCACTGCTGGCAGGTTCTTCAATTGCCTTCTGAAGGATGCTGGCTTTTCCATCACCCCAAACCACCATGAAAATCTTTTTGGCGTTAAGTATATTTTTTACACCCATGGTGATTGCACGGAGTGGAACATCTTCTTCTTTGCCAAAATCATTAGCTGCATCTTCAACGGTTAGTCCATCAAGTTTAACCATTCTTGTTGTTGTGGTAGCAGTTGAGCCCGGTTCATTAAACCCAATATGACCAGATCTGCCGATGCCTAAAAGTTGAACATCAATACCTCCAATCTCTACTATTTTTTTATCATATGCAGCACAATGTTCGGCCACTTCATAGGGAGCTAATGTTCCGTCAGGGATATTGATATTTTCTTCTTTTATATCGATGTGCTTAAAAAAGTGTTCGTACATGAAATGATGATAGCTTTTTGTATCATCAGGTTGTATGGGTGAGTATTCGTCTAAATTAAAGGTGGTTACGTTCTTAAAGCTAAGGCCATCTTCTTGATGCATTCTTATAAGCTCTTTATACACAAGTAGTGGTGATGAACCAGTTGCTAGTCCCAGAACTGTTCTTTCACCTTGTTTGTTTTTCTCGCTGATAATGGATGCAATTTCTTTAGCAACATAAGCTGAGCCTTCTTCTTTATTCTTGAATAAATGAAGAGGCATCTTTTCTACTTCTGTTTTTAATATGCTCGTAATCATTGTCATACTCTATTGTTATATGTTTCTAAATTATTTGATCTAACTAAAAAGAGGAGTAGGCCTAGTTAATTTTTGCTGCTAATGTAGTTTTTATTTAATTTAAATAAAAGATTTCCAAAAGGAATGTGTGTTCGTGCACGCAAAATTAATATATTTGCAACACACAATACATTAATATTATATTTTACACCTGATATTAATAAACTAAGCCATAGTAATATGACAAACTTAAAACACATTTTTTCTGTATTAATTATTGCAGTTATTTTTGCTGCATGTAATGTTGGTAATAACCAAAAAGTTATGGAGCCATCAATTGTTCCGCAGCCCAATGAGCTAACCCGTCTGGAAGGTAGCTTTGAGATAGATTCAAAAACTTCATTTGTAATTGCTCAAAATGAAGAATTGAAATCAGCGATTGATCTAATGAATCATCGTTTCGCACATGCTGCAGGTTTTGAATTAGCTGTAGTAAATGAAAATCCAAAAAAGAATTTTATTGCTATTGAAGTAGATTCAAATTTGGAAATGGGCGATGAGGCTTATAGCCTGAATGTTTCTTCTAGTCAGGTAAACTTAAAGGCTAAGTCAGTAAGAGGGGCTTTTTATGGATTAATGTCTATTCTACAACTTCTACCTCCCGAAATTGAAAGTTCAACTCAAGCTAAGGATTTGAAGTGGTTGATTCCATCTGTTGAGATTAAGGATGAGCCACGATTTGTTTGGAGGGGAATGCATTTGGATGTATGTCGTCATTTTGTTGATGTTGAATTTATTAAGAAGCAGTTGGATGTAATGGCCATTTTCAAAATGAATACATTCCATTGGCACCTGACTGAGGATCAGGGATGGCGTATTGAAATAAAAAAATATCCAAAATTAACTTCAATGGGTTCAATACGAACTGAAGGAGAAGGTAATGAGTACGGTGGTTTTTACACGCAGGAAGAAATTAAAGAAGTAGTTGCTTATGCGAAAGAGCGATTTATTAATGTTGTTCCTGAAATAGAATTGCCAGGTCACTCATTGGCTGCATTAAAAGGTTATCCTGAGATCTCGTGTACTGGTGGGCCATTTGAAGTGCGCAATGTATGGGGAGTTGAGGCCGATGTTTATTGTGCTGGTAAAGAGAATACCTTTGAGTTTTTGGAAAATGTTATCAAGGAAGTAGTTGCCTTATTTCCTTATGAATATTTTCATATTGGAGGTGATGAGTGTCCAAAAGACAAATGGGAAGAATGTGCTGATTGCCAAAAGAGAATGCGCAAAGAAGGCTTAGAAGATGAGCATGAATTGCAGAGTTATTTTATTAAACGCATTGAAGGAGTTCTGATTGCGCATGGTAAAAAAATGATTGGTTGGGATGAAATCCTTGAGGGTGGACTTGCTCCTTCTGCATCTGTTATGTCATGGAGAGGTGAAGCTGGTGGAATTGAAGCTGCCAAGCAAGGTCATGATGTTGTAATGACACCTGGTAACTGGGTTTATCTGGATCATTATCAAGGGAGCTATAAGGTTGAGCCGGTTGCTATCGGCGGCTACACTACGCTTGAAGAATCTTATGGATATGATCCTGTTCCAGCTGAGCTTGAAGAAGCAAAAAAGAAACATATTTTGGGTACTCAGGGGAATGTTTGGTCTGAATACATGTATACGCCTGATTTATTTGAACATCGTATTTATCCGCGAATTATTGCCTTGGCTGAAGTAGGCTGGACTGAGACAGCAAATAAAGATTATAGCGATTTTGAAGCGCGAATGGATCAACAGTTTGTACGCTTAGACGGACATGATATTAATTACCATATACCAATGCCAGAAGGGCCGGTTAATAATGTTGTTTTTGCTGATACTACTATCTTGGAATTTACATCTACTCGTCCTGTAAAAATGGTTTATACGCTTGATGGAAGTGAACCTGTTAAGGATTCAAAAGCATATGATTCTGTACTTACTGTTACTGAAAATACAACTGTAAAGATTCGATCAATATCTCCAAGTGGTAGAATGAGTGAGGTGAGAACAATTACTATAGAAAAGCAAAGCCCAATTGCTGCTGTAGAAGTAGAATCAAAAGGTAAAGGTTTGAAAGCAATGTATGCGAAAGGTACTTTCATTAAAGTAAAAGATATTCAATCTGTAAAAGATTGGGATGAATTTGTTCTTACTGAGGCGAAATTTAAGAAGCTTAATGACTACAAGAATCCATCAGCTTTTGTGCTAACAGGATATGTAGATATTACAGATGATAGCATTTACGAATTCCAAACTAATGTTGATCAGTTTTTTATTGGTGGTCAATTATTGATTGATAATGACGGTGAAGTAAAGCGTTTCTCACGAAACAATACAACTGTTGCTCTCGCAAAAGGAAAACATCCAGTAAAGATTATTTATCTGAACAACATTATTGGAGGATGGCCACAGTCTTGGAATGGTCCTGTTGTCAATTTTAAGAAACAAGGTGAAGAAAATTTTGAAGTGTTGAAACCAGAAGCTTTTTCTTACTAAGATATTTTATAGAAATTAAATAGCATCAATACATTTATTTCTATGCTGCAGATTCATTCGTGAGTCTGCAGTTTTTTTGTTTATATATTTCACGCTTTTGTTTGCAATCAAAACTGTTATTCTGTTATCTATTCCGAATAAAAATTACAATCTGGTTGAAGAAATACCTATTTCTTGTTTCTGAGATGAAAAAAATCCATACATTTGCACACGTGTGTATTTAGAGTTTGATTTTAATACAATAAGATATTTTGACAGTAAGGGTAACTATAAAAGACATTGCAAGAGAATTGAAGATTCATCATTCAACAGTTTCTCGCGCGTTAAGGGATGATAAGCGTGTAAAACCTGAGACAAAGAAGAAGATTGTCGAATATGCTAAGGATCACGGTTATCAAGTGAATATGAGTGCCCTTCATTTGAGGGGGAGCATCCGTAATGTAATTGCAATTATAGTTCCTAACATCAATCACCAATTCTTTTCAAATATTATAAGTCAGATTACCAATCTTGCTAATGAGAATGGTTATGTTGTTTCAATATTTCAATCCAATGAAAACTATCATCAGGAAAAAGACATTATTGATACAATTATTCAAAATAATGTGGCAGGGGTGATTGCTTCCGTATCGATGGAGACATTAAACGGTGAGCATTTTAGTGAATTGGCAAAATATAAGATTCCTTTGGTTTTTTTCGATCGTGTATGTGATATTGATGTTCCGAAGGTAATTGTGAATAATTATGAAATAGTTATGCAGGCTGTTGACCTGATGATCCGCAAAGGATACAAAAGAATTGTTCATGTTACAGGTACTTCATTATTAAACGTGTTTCGAGAAAGACAGCGAGGCTATTCTGATGCAGTTAATTTGAATAAATTGGATTACCATCAGATTTATAAAGTAGAGAAAGGGTTTGCAATTGATGATGGAAAAGAAGCCGCTAAACAGTTGTTCTCTAAGGAAGAAAGACCTGATGCAATCTTGTGTGATTCGTACAATTTGTTGTTAGGAATTATTTCATATCTGGATGAAATTGGAGTAGAAATACCGGGTGATGTTGGACTTGTCGGTTTTGGGGAAAACCCTTCAATGGAAGTTATAAAACCAAGGATTACTGCTATCGTTCAGCCTGATGCTGAAGTTGCCAAATGGACCTATAAAATACTGGTAGAAAAGATGAATAACGGGGATGAGAATGTCAATGAAAGTATCATGCTGTCATCAAAAATTGTAGAACGGGATTCCTGTTAAAAATTTGCTAAAAAATACACACGTGTGAATGATGAATTTTAAACTCAATAAAATAACTAACTATGCTTAAAGGAATATCACCACTAATTAGTCCAAAATTGCTAGAAGTACTTTCCCGAATGGGACATGGAGATGAATTGATTTTGGCAGATGCCCATTTCCCGGGTGAGTCGTTTAATAATAATGTACTTCGTGCCGATGGTTTGCGAATACCGGATTTACTTGAGGCTATTTTGCCTTTGTATGAATTGGATTCATACGTTGATCATCCATTGGCGATGATGGCAGCTGTTGAAGGTGATACACTCGATCCTTCTGTTGAAGAATCATATTTGGAGGCAGTTCACAAATCAAATCCAGATGTAGCTCCAATTGAACGTGTTGATCGATTTGATTTTTATGATCGTGCCAGAGGAGCTTTTGTTGTTGTCATGACAGGGGAAACAGCGAAGTATGGTAATATTATTCTAAAAAAAGGGGTAACACCAATTAAATAGTAATGTTATGAACAAACCAAAAGTTGTTGAGAAGAGATATCTTGTACCTTTTATAATTATTACAAGTTTATTTGCCTTATGGGGATTTGCCAACGATATTACAAATCCCATGGTTGCAGCCTTCAAAACTGTAATGGAAATTTCAACTGCTAAAGCTGCGCTCGTTCAGTTTGCCTTTTATGGAGGCTATGCGACGATGGCTATACCAGCAGCACTATTTGTCCAAAAGTATGATTTTAAGAGAGGAATTTTAATTGGCTTAGCACTTTATGCTACAGGAGCTCTGCTTTTTTGGCCAGCAGCTCAATTTCAAGTGTTTGGCTTTTTTCTAATTTCTCTATACATATTAACCTTTGGGTTAGCATTTTTAGAAACTACTGCCAATCCGTTTATTCTTTCAATGGGGGCAAAAGAAACTTCAACTCGTCGATTAAACCTGGCACAAGCTTTTAATCCGATGGGATCATTATTAGGGATGTTTGTTGCTTCGCGAGTTGTTTTGGCAGCCTTAGAGTCAGATAAAAGAAATGCGTTGGGAGAGTTAATTTTTCCAACTCTGGATGAAGCAACAAAAGTTGCAATCAGAACAAATGATTTAATGATAATTCGCAATCCTTATGTGATTCTTGGTCTGGTAGTGATTGTAATGTTTGTTGTTATTCTTGTAACAAAAATGCCACATACTGGGCATGTCAATGAGATTCATCCTGTAAAATCAGCTAGGCGACTTCTAAAAAACAAGTTGTATCGAGAGGGTGTTATTGCACAAGTTGCATATGTTGCAGCCCAAATTATGTGTTGGACATTTATTATTCAGTATGCCGGACAATTAGGTATAGATAAAGCCACAGCACAGATGTACAATATTATTGCAATGGGTTTATTTTTATGTAGTCGCTTCATTGCTACTTTCATGATGAAATATGTGAACTCCAGAAAGCTTCTGTTAATATTTGCAATTGGCGGTATGATACTGGTTTCCGCCGCAATTGTGATTGACGGTATGGTTGGTTTGTACTGTTTAATGGGAGTCTCAGTATTTATGTCACTGATGTTCCCAACCATTTATGGTATTGCTCTTGAAGGAATTGGCGATGATGCAACATTAGGAGCTGCTGGTTTGGTTATGGCTATTGTCGGTGGAGCTTTAATGCCTCCAATTCAAGGTGCTATGATTGACTTGAAGACTATTTTGGGACATCCGGCAGTGAATGTATCATTTGTATTACCATTCGTGTGTTTTATAGTGATTGCAGTATTTGCTTACCGTAGCTTTAAAGTGCATCTGAAATAATATAGAATAATAATTCGAAAGTGATGAAAGCGATGATTCACTTCTAAAAGATAAAAATTGAAATTAAATAGATTATGAGCTCAACAGAAGTAAAGGGAGTTGATCCCAAATTGGTTCCAACTAAAAAATTAAGAAGCGGTGATGAAATCCCTGTTGTTGGATTAGGCACATTCGGTTCTGATCGTTTCACTCATGAAGAAGTAGCTGCTGCGGTGAAAGATGCAATTCGCTTAGGATATCGTCATATTGATTGTGCTTCGGTTTATATGAATGAAAAGCAAATTGGAAAAGCAATTAATGAAGCAATTTCAGAAGGTATGGTTACCCGTGAAGAACTTTGGATCACCGGTAAGGTCTGGAACAATCAGCATAAGGAAGTAGAGAAATCATGTAGCCAATCATTAGCAGATCTTCAGACTGGTTATTTTGATTTGTATTTGGTACACTGGCCATTCCCAAATTATCATGCACCAGGTTGTGATGGAGATGCACGTAATCCGGATTCGAAACCTTTCACGATTGAACAATTTATGGATACCTGGAGGCAAATGGAAACATTAGTTAATAAAGGGTTGGTGAAAAATATTGGTACATCCAATATGACCATCCCGAAGCTTGAAAAGGTACTTCCATTAATGAAAGTATTACCTGTTGCAAATGAAATGGAGCTTCATCCATGTTTTCAGCAGCCAGAGTTGTTTGACTACTGTGTTCAGAATGATATCCAACCAATTGGTTATAGCCCGATTGGTTCACCTAGGCGTCCTGAACGCGATAAAACAGCTGATGATGCAGTGGATATTGAAGAGCCAATTGTCCAAAGAATAGCCAAACGATTGAATGTTCACCCAGCAGTTGTTTGCCTTAAATGGGCGGTACAGAGAGGACAGATTCCAATTCCATTCTCGGTTAAACAGCCTCAGTATATTGGAAATTTGGAATGTGTAACTAAAGATCCGATCACTCAGGAAGAGATGGAGGAGTTGAAAAATATAGATAAGAATTCACGATTAATCAAGGGACAGGTATTCCTTTGGGAAGGTGCTAAGGGCTGGGAAGATCTTTGGGATCTTGATGGAGAAATTGTTCAATAAAATAGATACCTGTAAATAGATATTAAAATCAATTTTAAAATTACATAGTTATGTCTGAAAAAATGAATGCAGCTTTCCTACCAGGAAACAGCACTGTATCAATGCAGGAAGTTGACATCCCAACTCCTGGGCCGGGACAAGTTTTAGTAAAAACTAAATCATCTACTATTTGTGGTAGTGATATTCGTGCGATCTACCGTGAGCATTTAGGGAAAGGTCCTGAAGCTTACCAAAACAAAGTTGCTGGTCACGAACCATGTGGTCAAATCGTTAAGTGCGGTGACAACATGAAACGCTTTAAAGAAGGTGATCGTGTTGTATTGTATCACATTTCAGGTTGTGGCGTTTGTAATGACTGTCGCCGTGGCTACATGATTTCTTGTACAAGCCCAAGTCGCGCAGCTTATGGATGGCAACGCGATGGCGGTATGGCTCCATATATTCTTGCTGATGAGAAGGATTGTGTATTGCTTCCAGATGAATTAACATACACTGACGGTGCTCAGGTGGCATGTGGATTTGGAACAGTTTACGAAGGCTTGGAAAAGATTGGCATTTGTGGAAATGATCAGGTGTTGGTTGTAGGCTTAGGCCCTGTTGGTTTGGCTGCTTTGATGCTGGCAAAAGCAATGGGAGCGACAAAACTTGTTGGTGTTGATACTGTAAAAGAACGTTGTGATATCGCTAAGGAACTTGGATTGCTTGATGCAGTTTTTGTTTCAGGAGCTGATACACTTGAGAAAGTTATTGCTGAAAGTGATGGCGGAAAAGGATATGAGCGAACAGTTGACTGTTCTGGTCATACTCTTGGGCGTCAGTTAGCAATTCGTGCTACCCGTCAGTGGGGTAAAAATGTAATGATTGGTGAAGGTGGAACGGTGGAGTTCAATCCTAGTCCAGACATTATTCATGACCAAATTTCAATCCACGGATCTTGGGTAACCAATATCTGGAGAATGGAAGAATTGGTTGAAAGAATTGTACGTTGGGGAATTCACCCGGAAGATTTAGTAACACACAGATTTACTCTTGAAGAGGCTGATAAAGCTTATGATCTGATGGATCAGGGTAAATGTGGTAAAGTTGCTGTCGTATTTGACGAGGAAATTAAGTAGTCTCTATTTGTTTTAGGTTTATAAAAGGTTGCCTTTTGTTCGCAAGGGGCTTCCTTTTTTTTCAATTACCACAAAAAGAAAAACGAATGAAAACTGTAAAAATAGAAAAACTTAGCCTTGAGGCATATAAGCCATTTGGTACATATGCAAACCTAATTAATCCATCTGATGAGAAATTGGGAGCTCCTCCTGTTGAATTTTTCAGAGATCAGTTGCAATTAGATGTGCGCGGCGATGTTTCTTTTAGCTACTCATGTTGCCGTGTCGAAAAAAGGCCAATGATCATTGATATTCTTGAATATCACTCATCATGTGGTGAAGTAGTACTGCCACTTGATAACGATATTTTATTGCAGGTAGCTCCGGCCACTGCAAATGGAGATCCATTACCACTTGATAAAATGCGTGTTTTTTATGTGCCTAAAGGTACTGCCATTACAATTAAACCAGGAGTTTGGCACTGGGGGCCTTTCACGGTAAATGATGAACCTGCCAATATCCTGATCAATCTGCCAGAACGAACTTATGCAAATGACTGCATTGTCGTTAATCTTAAAGAAGAAGAATTTATTCAAATTGAACAATAATATAAACGAGAAAATGTATAAACAATTAACCTATACCACAATAATTTGCCTTTTACTTTTAAGTAGCTGTACGGCTCCGAAAAAATTAAAAGAAGCAGCAAAGCCTTATGAACCAACATGGGAATCTCTTGCTGAATTTAATGAAGAAGCCGAGTGGTTAAAAGATGGCAAATTCGGTATTTATTTCCATTGGGGAGTATATTCAGTTCCTGCTTTTGATAATGAATGGTACCCACGCCATATGCATTTGGAGGGTGGTGGTGTTTATAAGCATCATGTTGAAAAATATGGGCATCCATCAGAGTTTGGATACCATGACTTTGTGCCGATGTTTAAAGCTGAAAACTTTGATGCTGAGGAATGGGCAGAACTTTTCAAGAAGGCTGGTGCTCGTTTTGCCGGACCAGTTGCCGAGCATCACGATGGATTCTCCATGTGGGATAGCGAGATCACTCCCTGGAACTCGATGGATAAGGGTCCTAAAAAGGATATTACCGGCGAAATGAGCAAGTCGATTAAGAAAAGAGGAATGAAGCTAATTACTACTTTTCACCATGCTCGTAATTTGCAACGTAATTCAAATAATCCAGACAATCTGGCTGGTGGTGATAGTCATTATCCATTTTTTGAAGGAATGCCTCCAACAAGCGATGATCCTGAATTAAAATACATGTATGGAAATATTCCAGAGGAACAATGGAATGAAGAAGTTTGGTTCGGAAAGCTGAAAGAAGTAATTGACAAATACCAGCCAGACATTATTTGGTTTGATTCATGGTTAGAGCAAATACCTGAAGATTATCGTCAGAAGTTTTGTGCCTATTATTTAAATGAAGCTCAGAAATGGGGTAAGGAAGTTGTGATTATTCGTAAACAGGATGACCTTCCATTGACTTGCAGTATTGATGATTTGGAAAAATCAAGAATGAACCGCATCAAGGAGCAGCTATGGATGACTGATGAAACAGTAAGTACAGGAAGCTGGTGCTATACTGAAAACTTAAAAGTAAAGCCTACTGCAGATGTATTGCATGTTTTGATTGATATCGTTAGTAAGAATGGTGTGTTATTGTTGAATATTTCTCCAAAATCTAATGGAACAATTCCACAGGATCAGCAGAATGTTTTGTTGAAGATGGGTGAGTGGCTGAAAAAGTATGGTGAGTCTATTTACGAAACTCGTCCTTGGTATACTTTTGGTGAAGGTCCAACCAAAGAACCAGAAGGAGACTTTAGCAATCATGAAAAGTTTCTAAAGCTTAAATACTCAAACAAGGATATTAGGTACACAACAAAAGGTAAAACAATTTATGCTTTTGTTTTAGGTGCCCCTGAAGTTGAATCTGATTTATTGTTTAAATCATTCAGTTCTGATGTATTGCCATCTGAGATTTCTATTAAAAAAGTTACCATGTTAGGCTCAAATGAGAAAATTAATTGGGAACTAACAAAAGATGGTCTTAAGCTTAGTGGTGTAAAAGAACCAGCTGATCAGATGTCAACCGTTTTCAAAATTGTTACGAAATAAATAAAATAGCAAATAGAATTAGTGCAAGTACACTAATCGGTTTTTTCAAAGAAGAGAATCTCATCTGTTATAGGTGGGATTCTTTTTTCTCATAGAAATCAGTACTATTTTTTAGTGATTGGAATTAAATACCAAATATTTTCATAACAGCTTCTTTGTAGATTTTCCCTACAGGGAGTTTTAGATTATCTACTTCAATAATATTGCCTTCAAGAGAGAGAATTCCCCGAATAGCAACAATATAGGACTTATGAATTCGGATAAATTGATTATTTGGCAATGCTTCTTCGAGTTCTTTTAAAGAGGCTAGTGCCGTGATCCTTTTTTTATTGGTGTGAAAGGTAACGTAGGCTTTTTGACCTTCAATGTATTTTAAGTCGTTGAAATTTATCTTGTAAAGTTTACGGTCAGCACGAATAGTCAGGTAGGTCTCGGTATAGGTAGTTTCTGTCTGAATTGGAGATAGCTGATTGTCAACTGAACTTGGCTTGTTCTCAAGCTTGTCGATTACTTTATTTACTGCCTGAAAAAAACGTTCGAAAGAAAAAGGCTTTAATAAATAATCAACGGCACTTAGGTTAAAGCCCTCTAAAGCAAACTCCTGGTATGCGGTTGTGAAAATAACTTCAGGTTTATTAGTTAGGCTTCTTACGTAATCAATACCTGTAATGTCTGGCATTTGAATATCAATGAAAAGCAAATCAACCTCTCCCTTTTTAATCAATTCTGTGGCTTTTAACGGAGAATTAAAATCGCCTAGCAATTCAAGTTCAGGAATCTTACTGATGTAATTTTTTAAGTACTCTCTGGCTAAACGTTCATCATCAATTACGAGGCATTTTATTTTCATACTTCCAATTTTAAATCAACCTTGTAAAAATCAGTTTGCTCATCAATATTCAATTCATATTTGCCCGGATAAATAATATCCAGTCTATGTCTTACATTTTTAATTCCCATACCACTTCCATGTGATGGTTTATTAACGGGTACGGTATTCTCAATACTAAAATGCAGTTGCACATCATTAAGCTTTATGCTGATATTTACTCGTGCTTCATCACTTTCCTCCACCCGGCTATATTTAAATGCATTTTCAATAAATGGGATAAAAAGCATTGGAGCAATCTCAATATTCTCCCCATTCACCTCTGTTTGAAAGCTTATGTTTTGAGAAAATTCAGATTTCATTTGCTGAAATGCATTGAAATTCTCAATATATTTCAATTCGGCACTTAAGAGAACACGATCTTTGCTACAATCATAAAAGACATACCGGAGCATTTCTGACAATTTCAATACACTGTCAGGAGCATTTTTTGATTGCATGTAAGTTAGTGAGTAAATATTGTTTAGTGCATTAAATATAAAATGTGGATTTATTTGCGCCTTTAGTAATTTAAGCTCAGTCTCTAATTTCTCGGCTGTTAGAATTTTTTCACTTTCTTTTAGTTTGGCTGTTTGTTCCATCAAACTGACCGAAGTTGCTACAAAAAAAGTAAATCCTAAGCTTAAAATGTACCTGGTAAAATGAAAGAAAGCAGGTGGCCTCTCGTGCTCAATTCTATCAAAGTTTGGAATGAAGTTTATATCAATAAAGAAAAATACGGTTGCAATACATATTATTGAGCCAACTGATATATATAGATATTCTTTGTTGTTTTTATAAAATCGGGGAAACAGATAACGCGTAGTAATATAATACATTATGAGTAGCGATAAAATTTCATAAGCTGCACTTAATAAAGCATACTTGGGAGGTTGAAAATAGTTTGCCATATTAAAAATAAAGACAAACAGTGAAATCCACACGAGTATGGGAAACCATATTTTCCTATTTATTTTAATCATTTTTAATTATTTTGTTTTTTGAGAAAAGAAGAAATAATCAGTGTCTCTTTGATAATCTCCTTAAACGATTCTTGCAAATCTACCTACCCTTCTGCTTATCATGAAAATAATATAAACGAAAGTACGAATTTCATTAACCAACATTTCAATTTGCCGAACAAAAGTACTTTCACGATGATTTGATGCCCAGAATGTACTTTGGTACATGTTCTTAGATAGTTGGTTCATAAAGTTTTTCTCTATAAACAAAACCTGCTTAATTCGATGCAGAGTTCAAAATAGAAATTGAGAAAAACAATTAATAATGAAAACTAGAATTTTATATGGCTTATCAGGATTGCTGCTAGTTGTTATCGCTTTTGCAGTATCAGGATTTCTAATTAAATCAAAACCTGCTCCTAAAACAGATAGTAAAAAGCGAAATGTAATGTATGTGCAAGCTGACAGAGTTGAGCTGGTTGAAACTGAATCGAACATGACCTATCGCGGACGGGTTACTGCTTTCGATAATGTTTCATTAGCAGCTGAGGTTTCCGGGAAAATTATGTCCGGCGATGTGCGATTTAAAGCAGGTGAAAGCTTCAGAAAGAATGATGTATTAATTAATATCTACAGCGAGGATGTTCAGGCAGCCTTAAAGTCAGGGAAAAGTAGTTTTTTGCAAACTTTGTCTAAGATACTCCCAGATTTGAAAGTGGATTATCCAGGTGAGTATGCAAAGTGGAATGACTTCTTTAACTCTGTTGATCCCGGGAAATCGTTGCTACAACTACCCACTATAAACTCTGATAAAGAAAAGGTTTTTCTGGCATCGAATAATGTACTTGCCAGTTATTATACATTGCAGCAACAGGAAATTAACCTGAAGCGCTATACAATTTATGCACCTTTTAACGGCAGCTTTAAAACAGTAAATAAAGAAATTGGTGCGGTTGCAAGTTCTGGAGCTGAGTTAGCATCCATCATCCGATCAGATAAATTGGAAGTGGTTGTTCCTGTTTTTCCCAATGATTTGAAATGGGTAAAAAAAGGAGACAAGCTTCTTGTTTCATGCAATAATGATATTGCTCAAACTGCAACAGTCTCGCGTATTTCTGGCTTTGTAGATGAAGCGACACAATCGGTAAATGTTTACCTCACTTATAATGCTAAAGGAAACAATAGCTTTTTGCAAGGCGAATATGTTGATGTGGTTTTTAGTGGTGCAAAAGTTTCCGGATTCGAAATTCCAAGAGAAGCTATTGTGGATCAAAACTATGTTTATGAACTCGCTGGCGGGAAACTTCAGAAAGTAGAAATCAAAATTGAACGACAGTTAAGCGACACGTTTATCATTTCAGGACTTAATTCCACGAATGTAGTTGTTACTGAATCGCTGGCATCTATTAATCCAACCATGGAGTATTTGGCGAGATAAGTATTGAAGCTAAATGGATCGAGATATATGTCTCAAGCTAGATATTGAAACTCACCCATAGATGCTTGCTCATATCTCATAATCTCAAAAAGAAATGAAAAAAATATTAACACAATTTGTAAAATACCCATTCTACGGGAAAATGGTAATTGTTATTATGCTGCTGATTGGAGGAATTTCTCTGTTCAATATGCGTAAGGCGACTTTCCCATTGGTAGAATCGAAAATAATCACGGTGTCAGTAAGCTATCCTGGGGCTACTCCTAAAGAGATGGATGAAGGGATAACTTCTCTTGTAGAAAACAGTATTCGTGGAACATCAGGAATTAAAGAATTCTCTTCTCAATCACGGGAAGGTTCGGCAACGGTATCAGTAACCGCTACCAGTGGCTATGATATGGATGAATTATTGTCGGATGTTAAAAATGCCGTAGATGGAATCTCAAATTTTCCGGCTTCAGCAGAACGACCAATTGTTTCCAAAATGCGGTCAATGGACATGGCCATGTTTATGTCTTTAAGTTCTGAAAACGACAATTTGCTGGAGCTAAACCGCATGGCAAATCGCATTGAAGATGATTTATTGGAAACAGGTAAAATCTCTCAAATCAGTATTTTTGGCTTGCCCAAGAATCTGGAACTTGCTATTGAGTTGGACGAGACACAAATGCGCCGTTATAATCTAACATTTAGTGAGATTCAAAATGCAGTTTCTGCCAATAATATCGACATATCGGGAGGTACAATTCGCAGCCCTCGTGAGCAGATAAAAGTAATAAGCCGCCAGCGTTCTATTGAGCCGGAAGACATTCAACAAATCGTATTAAAATCGAATACTGATGGTAAGCTAGTGAAGATTGGAGATGTTGCAACTGTTACCTTGCAGGTTCCTGAGGATCCGAGCAATGGTTATATTGACAAAAAACCAAGCGTTACATTTCTGATTCAGAAACTAATGACTGAAGATTTAGAGGCGATTTCAGATGAAGTAAGCGATTATGTAAAAACATTCAATGCCAAAAACGAGGATTTCAAAATTGATGTCAAAATGGACTTCCTGGATAAGATTGATGGTCAGCTCTCAATTTTAATTAGCAACGGACTTATAGGCGTGCTTATGGTGATTTTGCTTTTGTCGCTACTCTTGAACATCCGCCTTTCATTATGGGTAGCATGGGGTATTCCTGCATCGTTTCTTGGGATGTTTATTATTGCAAACTTAACCGGTGTTACCATTAACCTGGTGAGCTTGTTTGGGATGATTCTAATTATAGGGATTCTGGTAGACGACGGGGTGGTTATTGGAGAAAATATTTTCACCCACTTTGAAATGGGTAAGTCTCCACGACGTGCTGCAATTGATGGTACAATGGAGGTTTTACCTGCCGTGTTTACTTCCGTAGCTACAACTATGATTGCTTTTACTCCTTTGTTTTTTATTGAAGGACAAATGGAAATGATGGCCGAAATGGCGTTTGTCGTAGTCTTCTGTCTTCTCTTTTCATTGCTTGAGGGAATGTTTGTTTTACCTGGGCATTTGGCCAATCCTAAAGTATTAAAACCTCAAAACAAAAAATCATTTTACGGAAAACTTCGAGTTAAGCTCGATAAGATCATTTTTGGTTTTCGTGATAAACTTTATGCTCCGTTTCTGGATTGGATTCTTCAGCATCGCGGACTGGCAATTGCCGGAGTAACATCGATGTTTATTCTTACTTACGGTTTGGTAGGCGGCGGAAAAATTGCCTTTACGTTTTTCCCTCCAGCTCCATCAGATATGTTTACGATTGACCTGGCTTTAAAGCCAGGAGTAAATGAAGAGTTGACAAAGGAGAAACTATTTTTCATTGAGGATAAGGTTTGGGAGGTGAACAGTGAAATGATGGAGGAGAACGGCGATACCTTATCATATATAGCTTCAATGAATGTGACTATTGGTAGTTCGTTTAGTGGAGCCGAAGCAGGGACTAATGCAGGGATGATTCGTGTTTTTCTGAATTCGCTTGAAGCCACCACGGTTTCGGATGATATGTTGAAAAGAGCAATATCTGCAAAAGTTGGAGAGATTCCCGAGGCTTATAAGTTAGCTGTTGGCGCATCAAATCGTTTTGGCGCACCAGTTTCTATCAGTTTGTTAGGCTATTCTCCTGATGAATTGGAAGCTGCCAAAGATGAACTGGAAACAGAACTGGAAAAAATGCCGGCCTTGTTTAATATTACAAATAACAGCCAGATTGGAAGTCAGGAATTGCGTTTGAGTTTAAAACCCGAAGCTTATGCGCTGGGGCTAACTACTCAGTCGTTAATGATGGAGGTAAAACAAGGGTTTTATGGTGGACTATCTCAGCGCATTCAGGAAGGGAAAGATGAAATTTGGGTATATACCCGATACTCTCGTTCTAACCGTGAAACTGTGGGGCAGTTGGAAAATATGATAATTCATACACAAAAAGGAAATTATCCTTTAGGGCGGATTGCCGATATTTCAACAGCTCGAAGCCTGAGTACGATCAATCATTTTAACGGTCGTCGGGAAATCAGGGTGGATGCCTATCAGAAAGATTTAACCCAGTCGGTACCCGATCTGTTAAGCTATATTGAAACTGATGTATTGCCTAAAATACTTGAAAAACATCCTGACATAACTTACATGCACCAAGGGCAGCAAAAGGATACCAATGAGCAGATGGGAAGTATGATGCTATATTTTGGATTGGCATTTCTAGTAATTGTTCTGATCATTATGATCTACTTTAAATCCTTTCGTCAGGGGCTGCTGGTAATTGCAATGATACCACTTGGATTTATTGGTGCAGTTTGGGGACATGGATTTCATGGGCAACCCATATCAATGATGAGCCTTTGGGGAATGGTAGCACTTTCGGGTGTGATTATTAACGATGCCATTGTGTTCATAGCCAAATACAATCAAAACCTGGAGAAAGGAATGAGCTTGTTTGATGCGGTTAAAAATGCTGGAATATCACGTTTCAGAGCGATCTTTTTAACTACAATTACTACTACTGCCGGATTAATGCCTCTAATTCTTGAAAACAGTCCGGATGCGCGAATGCTAATTCCAATGGCAATTGCCTTGGCCTATGGGATATTATTCGGTACAGTTTTTATCCTGATTATTTTGCCAGTACTTATTGTGATTACCAATAAAGCAACAGTTGGATATAAGAGTATCTTCTCAAAAGAAAAGATTGAACCTGAATCTGTCGAAACAGCAGTTATTAATGCAAAAATTGAATTGACTTTGAACCAAAATATGGCAAAGGAATTTGAATAAGCCTTAATATTTGGAGCTACATAAAAGTGCACTCCGATTATTACTTCATTCTAAAATAGAAATCATGAAAACAATAAAATATATTCTTCCAATTCTTAGCGTCATGTTCTCAATAAGTGCCATTGCACAGAGCAGCTTGTCATTAAATGAGGCAATAACAGTTGGACTCGAAAATAATTATGCACTGCAAATTACGCAGAAAAGCGAAGAGATTGCTTCACTGAATAATAACTGGGGGAACACAGGCGCACTGCCCTCAGTTAATTTTTCCCTGAGTGGCAGGGAGAACTTTAATTCTAACGATATTGAAAACTATCAAACACAAACCATTACGCCTGAGCTTACCTTGAATTGGATGGTTTTTAATGGATTCTCTGCTAAAATTTCGAAGCAGAAGTTTGAAGAATTGGAAAAGCTATCAAAAGGAAATACGGCCTTGTTGGTTGAGAATACCATTCAGGATATTATTCTGGCGTATAACAATTGCCTCTTGCAAAAAGAGATTGTTGATGTATTTGAAGAGCTAAGTAATTTGTCTGAAGATAGATATCGACGAACCGAGGATAGTAAAGAGATTGGGGCAAGTACAACTTACGAAAGTTTACAGGCCAAAACTTCGTGGCTCGAAGACCAATCCAATTATCTGCAACAGAAGGTTAATTACGAGAATTCTATACGAACCTTAAATTATTCGCTGGCTGTAGAAGATAATACGTTGTGGAAGCTGATATCTGATCTGGAAGTAAGTACAACAGATTATCATATGGAAGATCTGTCTGCGAAATTGATGTCAAATAATCAAACTTTAAGGAATCAGTATTTAAACCAAAGTCTGCTGGCAAAAGAAACAGCTTTGTCGAAAAGTAAAATTAATCCTTCGCTAAGTTTCAATACGGGTTTACGCAGTAACACTATGGATAACTATTACTCGGGTTCCACTCAAGATGTAAGTCAGAATTCAATGGATGCATATATTGGACTTACGCTTTCATTCAATATATTTAATGGAGGTGTGTCCAAGCGTAGTGTGCAAATTGCTCAAATAAACGAGGAGTCGGCACAGGTTCAAACTTCTCAAATGAAACACAGTTTAAACAATCAGTTACTGCAATTATTCAGCAACTATAATGTACAGAAAGCGATTTTGGATTTAGCGAATGAGAAAGAAGCTGCCGCAAAGTTGAATCTAGATTTATCAGCAGATAAACTAAAAAGCGGTGCAATTAACTCGTTCAATTATCGCGATGTTCAAATGGTTTATATGAATGCTGCTACTTCAAGGTTTAAGGCCATTTATAATCTTATTCAATCAAATACCGATCTATTACAAATTACTGGGGGGATTGTTAGTGAGTATCAGTAAACATTTCTAATGTTTCTGAAGTTTTATTGAATGGAGCACGATGATTCCATCGTGCTTTTTTATAGCTTTAAAGAATAAAATAATCAGAATGTAATGGCTAATATTCAATGTGAAAACTGCAAGTTTAGAGCACAATATGATAAGAAACCTCAATCCCTTATTGGTAAGTTTTGGAGATGGCATATCAACTGGTGTCCGGGTTGGAAATCCTATATGAAATCCGTTGATGAAGACGAGAAGCAAGAGATTATTAAATTTTATAACTTAAAGAAACATTGATTATTTAGATCCGGCTCTCTGCTGTGTTTTATGATCTATCGCAATCCGATTGAGTTTGTGAGATGCTGAAACTATAATTAAATTAGCGAGCTTTAATAAAACCTAAAACACCAGCTAATATGAAATTGCTCGCTCTACTCTTACTCCTGTTTGTAGCATTTGGATGCACCAATAAATCCCCAAAAGAGACAAAGCCGAACGTCATAATTTTCTTTACTGATGATCAGGGATATGCTGATGTGGGTTGCTATGGTGCTGAAGGTTTTGAAACCCCGAATCTGGATGATATAGCAGCAAGTGGAATTCGTTTTACCGATTTCTATGTGCCGGCTACGGTATGCACTCCTTCACGGGCAGGATTGCTAACTGGTCGTTATCCAAAGCGATGCGATTTGCACGAGGCCGTTCTTTTTCCTTTTTCAGAAGGCGGACTAAAACAAGAAGAATATACACTGGCAGAAATGTTTCAGGATAATGGCTATTCAACTTCAATTGTAGGGAAATGGCACCTTGGGCATAAAGCTGAATTCATGCCTTGGAATCATGGTTTTGAGCAATTCTATGGTGTGCCGTATTCCAATGATATGGATAACCATTTTTACAGGCATCTTAATTTTCAGGCACCACCATTGCCGTTTTACCGAAATGAAGAGATAATTGAAGGAGGGCCAGATCAGCATTACCTAACAAAACGATATACCGATGAGGCAGTTGCTCAAATTAAGAATAGGGGAGACAAGCCATTCTTTTTGTACCTGGCGCATAATATGCCACACACCCCTTTGTTTGCCTCCGAAAAGTTTCAAGGCAAAAGTAAGCTTGGCTTGTATGGCGACGTAATTATGGAGCTCGACTGGAGTGCAGGTGAAATTGTAAAAGCATTGAAAGAAGAAGGGATTTACGAGAACACTATTTTCATATTTACATCGGATAATGGGCCGAGAGTGGGTTCTGCAAAACCATTGCGCGGCAAAAAATCACAGACTTGGGATGGCGGACAGCGTGTTCCCGGAATTATTAGCTGGCCAAAAGTTATTCCTTCAAACTCAGTTTGTGGCGAGATGGTGACTACCATGGATTTGTTCCCAACCTTATCGGCAATTGTTGAGGCTGAAGCGAATGAAACACCTCAGTTTGATGGGATGAATATTCTGGATTTACTGAAAAACCCAGCGAATGAAGAATTGCCCGACCGTGCTCTTTATTTCTATGCGCGTGATGGAAAGCCTGAAGCCGTGCGTTTGGGCAAATGGAAATTGCACATTACAAAAACCATTGGCTGGAATTTAAAAGAGGATGGTGCGTTTCCTGTGTCTCTTTATAATTTGGAAAATGATATTGAAGAGCAAAATAATCTTGCCGATCAGCATCCTGAGATTGTTAAAAAGCTTTCAAAGATGATTAAATCCTTTGATTCGTCGCTGAATTAAAGTTGCTTGGCTCTGGTAAATACCCAATTGTTTCCGTTCGAAAGATCATTGTTGAAATAATAGCCTTCCATATCGAAGGCTTTTAATTCCTCCGGGTTTTCAATCTTATTCTGAACCATAAAACGGCACATAAGCCCTCGTGCTTTTTTGGCAAAGAAGGAGATCATTTGGTATTTACCATTCTTATGATCTTTGAAAGATGGGGTAATTACTTCCGCTTTAATTTTCTTTAAATCGATTACTTTTGAATACTCATTGGAGGCCAAATTAATTAAAGGCCCACCATTGGCTTTCAATTCTTTGTTAAGCGTTCGGGTAAGCTTTACTTTCCAAAACTCATACAGATTATTGTACTCCTTGAATTTTAATTTCGAGCCCATTTCCAATCGGTAGGCCTGAATCAAATCCAATGGTTTTAACAAACCATACAAACCAGATAATATCCTTATCTGATTTTGGGCAATTTCAAAATCATCCGGTGAAAATGTTTCAGCTTGCAAACCTTGATATACATCGCCATTAAAAGCCAATACCGCCTGTTTTGCATTTTCAGAAGTGAAAGGTGGTTTCCAAAGCAAATTACGATCAACATTTAATTCGGCAAGTTTCTGTGAAATGCCCATCAGTTCCGTTAAGTCAGAAGCCGAAAGCGTTTTTAGCTGCCTGTTTAGTTTTTTAGCATCAGTAAGAAACTGGGGCTGAGTAAAACTGCTGGTAATCGGTTTGTTTTTAAAGTCCAATGCTTTGGCTGGCGATATAATTGCAATCATGAGAATCCGTTTTTTCGTTTTAAAAACAAGTACAATCCTGAAAGGTTTAAAGGTATTCAAAATCGCCTCAAGAATCCAAACTCATCCCGGCGAAGGCCGGGATCTCTGTCTGAAGCATTGTTCATCCTCCATTATTTTTGTCCCCTCAAGTCCGAATTCATCCCGGAGAAGGCCGGGATCTCTGTATGATACCTTATTCTGCCTCAAAATTACGCTACTCCACATCCAGCCCATTAATCCACCTGTCACCCTGAATTTATTTCAGGGTCTGTCTCTTGTGAAAGGAGATTCTGAAACAAGTTCAGAATGACTTGACCCATTTCGAGTTCCGACTCTTGTCGGAACGGAGGGGGTAGTTTGTACTATTTGACCCTTAAATAAATGTTTAAAACTTGAGATAGAAGTCTAAATCAACTCTCTAACCATTTCTTAAAATCCTGCACCTTTTCACGACTCACTATCATATCATCGGATTTGTTTGAATTAAGTTTCACTTGTAGACGACTATTCGAAAAACTGATGATGTCTAAAATTGCCAAAGAGGAAACGATGAATTTGCGATTAATCCTGAAAAACCTTGCAGGATCTAATATATCTTCTAACTGATCAAGCGAATAGCCGATGGCATAATCGCGCCCTGCATTATTTTGAAGGAAGGTGTATTTTTCCATGCTATAGAAACATTGCACATCGTCGATGGTAAAAACTTTGATGTGCTCCCCTACTTTAATTACAAATTTATTTTTATACTTTTTTGTGAGCGATTGTAGTATGTTATCAAATACCAGTGCAGGTATCTCTTTGGGTGTGTTGTTTTCTTTAAATTTATCAATCGCATTTTTTAATTCGTCCTGATCAATTGGTTTTAATAAATAATCAATACTATTCACTTTAAATGCTTTAAGGGCATATTCGTCATAGGCAGTTGTGAAAATAACCGGCGTTTTAACAATGGCTTGTTCAAATATTTCAAAACTTAAACCATCGGCCAGTTGAATATCCATAAAAATTAAATCGGGTGCCTGATTGTTATTTATCCATTTTACAGCATTTTTAACCGATTGAATGATTTCCAGGATTTCTATGGATTGATCATATTTTTTAATTAATCCGGAAAGCCTTTCGGCAGCTACTTTCTCATCTTCAATAATTAGGCAGTTCATTTCTTTCGGTTTCAATAATTGGCAACTTAACTAAAAATTCGCTATCAGATTTAATTATTTCAATTGATGAGTCAGAAAGATACACATATCTTTTTTTTAGGTTCTCAAGTCCCAATGGTTCATTGCTCGAAATAACTGTTTTTTTCTTTTGAAGGTTGTTCCTTACTGATATAAAATCTTTTTCAAGTGTAATTTCAATTTTCAGTGGCATGTCATATGATATTATATTATGCTTGATCGCATTTTCAACCAGCATTTGCAGGCCCAATGGAGCAACTTGGGAGTTTTGATTTTTAGTTAGGTGCGAATTGAATATAAGCCCTTTCCCAAACCTCATTTGTGAAAGGAAAATATAATTCTCTACAAATTTCATTTCATCATGTATTGAAACCAACTCTTTATCACTTTGCTCCAATACATACCTGTATATATCCGATAGTTTCTTAATAAAAGCTGTGCCGAACTCAGGTTTTTGTTCTACCACTCCGCTAAGTGTATTTAAGCTGTTAAAAAGAAAATGTGGATTTACCTGGTTTTTTAGTGCCTCATATTTTGCTATTAAATTCTCCCTTTTTAATTCCTCATTTTTTTCAATGGATTTTATCCAATTATTTGTTATAAATGATGAATAATAAAAATAAAATATAATCAGATCTGCAACTATAGTCATAAAAGCCTTTACCGATACGTCATAAAAAACTTCCTTTCCTGACATACCCCACAAAAAAACATCATTTAAGTAAGGAATCATTATACTCATAGTTATTCCATAACCTATAAATAAAACAAAGCTGATCAGATTTGTCCTTTTAGGATTCTTTTCCCAGTCGAGCTTTTCGGTATATTTGCCGATTAACCAATTGCCTCCGCCAAAGGCAAAACCATAAGCATATCCAATTGTAGTATAAGTTAAATAATAGGAAATAGAGGAAAATAATTTTGAGCCTTGAAATAAAAAGCCAATGAGGCAGGGAGTACCAATAAAAATAATAATCCACATTATAGTTTTAAAGTAAACCTTCCTCTTTTTGATATTATTATTTTTCATGATGTCTAAGGTAAATAATTTTTTACATTGAGAAATTTACATTTTGTTACCCCTGACAAGGCACACTTATCTTGTCAGGGGTGTGATTTTAAAAAGTAAGTTAATTGCAGCCATTTAATTGTCTTTAACTATTCTAAAACTCATTCCAGCTCCTTTGTTTCCCGGACGTGTTCCCTCACCACGACAAGCTGAACGGCATCTCCAGTCTGCATCATAAAAACCACCACCACCACCACCACGTTCAATTTTTAGTATTCCTTTTTCGGATCATTTATTGTTGCACTATACTATGTAGCCAGTGTATTTTGTCCATTATACAATCTTTAAAATATTTTTCTTGAACATCAGGAGCGCAATGAAATTCAATAAAGTTCCAATGCCAATTAAAGCAAAAACTTTAGATAGAAATGTAATGTCTGTTATCGTAAGATGCTTCAGGAAGATGTCATAAATCCCCTGTATCCCCCAATAATTAACCGAAACAACAGCAATCTTTTGCATAATTTCGGGCATCACGAATAGAGGTATCATACTTCCACCTATAGCACTCATAATCATAATAATTATGGTTGAAAGTCCTTGCACCTGTTTGCGAGATTTGGTAAATGAAGCAAGAAGAACACCAAAACTGGCACATGCATAAGCTATAACAACAATCATTAGAATAAGAGAAGGAAGATGATGCATAATGTCTAAGCCAAAAACTAGCCAAGCGTATACGAACATGATTGACAGCTGAGCAATGGAAATGATATTCGCAAATACTATTTTCCCATAAAGGATATGGTTAGGGTGCAAGGGTGAGCATAGTAATTTCTTTAACATGCCTTCCTGCTTTTCATCTAAAATACTACCTCCTATCTCCGCAACTGAAAATAAGAGCATCATAACTGACGTACCTGCCACAACGTGAACAAGCCCTCCTAATTTATCTTCCTCGGTATTACCCATGTTCCCGAAAATAAAAGAAAACAGAGTAATAAAAATTATAGGCAATACAAAGGTCAGCAACATGTCTTGCTTATTACCGACGAATAATTTTAGATCTTTCTTTACTAGTTTTATCATTTGTCCCTCAGTTGTTTACCGGTTAAACTTAAAAATATGGTTTCAAGATTTATCTTTCGGATATCAATATGCAGGATGTCAAGTCCGACCTCATTGCACTTTAATATTATTTTCGATAAATCCCCTTGAATATTCATAGAATAAAAATGTATGGTGTCGTCGAAACGATGGAGATCTTTCCAGTTTTTTGTGATTGTAGTGTAGTGCTCATCCGAAAGATTGGTGAAAGAAATAACAACGGATTCTTTCATCGAATGCGATGTCCTTAATTCATCCAATGTTCCTTGCGCAATGATTTCTCCATTGTCAATAATTCCGATACGATTGCACAAACGCTCGGCTTCTTCCATGTAATGAGTGGTATAAACAATAGTCATTCCCTCTTTATGTAGTTTTTCCACCACTTCAAAAATCAAATTCCGGCTTTGAGGATCAATGCCAACAGTGGGCTCATCCATAAATAATATATTAGGCCTATGAAGCAATGCCGAAGCGATATTAATTCTGCGTTTCATTCCCCCCGAATAAGTTTTCACCTTATCATTCTTCCTGTCGGATAGTCCGAGTAGGTTTATAGTTTCATCAATACGTTTAGTTAATTCGGGTTTCGGAACATTATATAAGCCTCCCCAAAATAATAAGTTGTCATATGCCGAAAGCTCATTATAAAGTGCTATTTCCTGAGTAACAACACCAATCTTCTTCTTGCATTCCAGGGGGTTCCTTTTTAAATCATATCCGGCAATACTTACTTCTCCTCCACTAGACTCTGTAAGTGAACTCATGATGGAGATGGTAGTTGTTTTACCTGCACCATTTGGGCCCAATAGCCCAAAACATTCTCCTTGCCGAATGCTGAATGAAATTCCTTTCAAGGCCTCAATGGTGTCAAATGTGTGTGCCCAGCATGAGCATCACTCTGTGCACTTACCCGGAAGCTGTATAAAA
>CBDVCE010000008.1:0-95484 GCA_965372405.1 uncultured Sunxiuqinia sp. | reverse complement strand
CAACTGACTCTTTTTTGATACCTCGTGGGCTCTGCCCCGGGGTAGTTCATTACTGTAGGGTTTTTACCTAAAATTTCTTCTTTGGTGTATCCAGTCGTCTTTGTGAAAAAAGGATTTGTGTATTCAATATCTCCATTTATATCTGTAATAATAATTGAAACAGGACTGTGTTCAATGGCTCTGCGAAGCCATCTTAAATCCTTATTAATCTGTTCGATTTCTGTTACGTCCCTTAGAATACCTGCAATTTTTACCGATTGACCTGAGTCATCTTTGATTAAAGATGCATTTATGGAAAAAATCTTATGCTTTTTACCTTTGTCTATGGCCTTAATAATATAGTTTTTAACTTGACCTTTAGCTGATATTTCTTTCAATAAGGACTCTCTGTCTTTTGGATTAGCATAGAAATTTTGCATGTTGGTGCCGATCACCTCTTCCCTAGTGTATGATGTAAATTTATCAATAGCCGAACTTACATCAAGGATTTTACCATTCATATCAATCTCATAATATACATCTTCAACATGCTGAAGTATTTTGTGAAATTTTTTAAGACTGCTTATTTCTTTGTTCTCAGCTTCAATTATTTGGGTAATATCATTTGTAAAAACCTGTATTCCCGTGATCTTCTCTTTGTCTCTTATTGGCGAAATATGTAAGCGGTAATGTTTTGTAAAATCAGCCAATGGAACGGTTTCATCAACGATAAGCTCTTCTCCTTTTATTGCTTTTGCAAATCGCTCTTTCCATACAGGGATGTATTCAGGTGGAATAGACTCAAGCATTTTCTGCCCAGAAATGAGTTTGTAGTCAAAAATCTGCTCATAGCGTTCTTTAAACGCTGGACTTATAAATATAAACTCAAATTTTTCATTAACAGCCCATGCCAGGAAAGGTGAATTTTTTATTAATTCATTCTGAACATTTAGTCTTTCGGTTGTTTGTTGAAGTTCAGCTTTCAACTTTTTGTTCTCTTCCCTTAACTTTTGAATTTCTTTATGCGAATCGTTTCCCATTTGTAGGTATATGGTAATACATTAAAATTCAGTTCCCTTCTGTTTTGTAAATATTGTATTTTAAGAGTTGAAAAACAATATTTTTAAAAACATTAAACGAATTGTCAGTTGTAAACAAATAGTACGTTCTAATGTTAGAAATCCATGAATATTTCCAAAGTTGTTAAAATAGTATTGTTTCATTTTCTTAAATGTAATTGATATCGTGAAGAAGTTAATTGTTGTAATAATTGCAGGAGTAATTCTTAACTCCTGTCTACGAGATTCTAAAAAGGGAGAAATGAAAACCATAGATACAAGTGAGCTTGCGGAAAAAGTTGTGCAGATTGCTCCTGAGAAAATTGGATCTCACCCTGGGAAAGCTGTTTATTTGAAATACTGCATGCAATGTCATCTGGCTGATGGTTCTGGTGTGTCGGGTATACATCCGCCATTGAGGCCTAATAAGTGGATAAGTGGCGATAAGGAAAGATTGATTGAGATTATTTTAAAAGGGCTTAGTGGAGAAATTGAGGTTGGTGATGAGATCTATAATAGTTTGATGCCTCCTCATAATCATCTAACCGATTTAGAATTAGCGAATGTAATTTCGTATGTGCGATCAAGTTTTGGAAATGATCTTAGCAGTATAAGTCAAGAAGAAGTAGTTGCAGTTCGTCAAAAGATTAAGCGTTAAAATTTATTCCAGCTCAAATCTACTTTGACTTGAGCTGGAATAAATTCAATTTTAGTTAATTGCAAATCTTGCAAACACCTTGTATTTGAGTTTGATTTTTTTGAATGTAATCTCGGGTTCGTTTGCAACATAACCAGCTTCTGCAGAATCCATCATTGCAAAATTCGATTTGCCACGAACCATAATTGGTTGATTGTATGTTTCTCTTTCCTGTATGAATAATGCTTTCCCAACTTTTTGGTCAACAGCCTCCAGTAAATAAGTTGCTTTCTCTTTGGCGTGTTTAATGGCTTTGATTTTTACCTCCTTTTTAAACTCATCCATTTTGCTGTGGTCAA
Organism: uncultured Sunxiuqinia sp.; assembly: GCA_965372405.1. Classification (GTDB taxonomy): domain Bacteria; phylum Bacteroidota; class Bacteroidia; order Bacteroidales; family Prolixibacteraceae; genus Sunxiuqinia. The sequence goes on along the minus strand of CBDVCE010000008.1, from coordinate 93,451 downwards.
CTCGTTTAATGAAAGCATTTAAAGCATCTACATCGTCCAGTACATCCCAAACTTTTGCAAGTTCACCGGTACCTGATACTTCAAGAATGTAATCTTTTGAGGCGAGCACATCTTTATTTTTACGCTTTATTTTTACATATTCGGCATCAGCATTCGCCAATGAAAGTTTATCAAGATGAATATTTTTCGAACGAAGTTTTTGCTTCATTTTCTTTTCCAAATCACCAATGTTGATTTTTGTTTTACCATCATAGCGCTCTTTCAAGGTAAACTGTAAATAAATTTCATCTGGAATGATTTCTATTTCACCTTCTCCGGTTACTTCTATATAAGGTGTTGAGTGAAGCGGATTCATTTCATTCTGTGCAAAACCCATTAGTGGGAACATCAGAATTAATAGGATTTTAATAGTTGTTTTCATCTCAGTCTATTTTTAATTGTTTCTAAATGATTGACTTATTATTGTGTTGATAAATATGCTTGCTATGAGCTAATTTAATATATTATCTTTAAGAAAATTTATTCTTCATGAGCCCATTTCTGAAGCAGGTAGCCGAATATCTGTTTGAAAAATACAAATCCAATATCAATCAAATTACCTTGGTATTTCCGAGCAGACGTTCGGGTGTTTTCTTCAATGCTTATTTAAATGAACTAGTTCAGCAACCAACGCTTGGTCCTGAAGTTCTAACAATTAGTGAATTTATTGCACAGCTTTCAGGAATGCAAATATCAGACCAGATTGGGCTGATTATGCGTTTGCATGAAGTTTATATTCGTGAAACCGGTCATTTAGAAGAACTTGATGAATTCTATTTTTGGGGGGAAATATTGTTGAATGATTTTAATGACATTGATAAATATTTGCTTGATGCCAACGATATCTTCCAAAACATTGCCGACCTGAAAGAAATTGAAAGTCGGTTTGATTATTTGTCGGCTGAGCAGAAAAAGGCGATTGAAGCGTTTTGGGGGAATTTGGGGAAAGCGGCAGATTCTGAGAATCGTAAAAAATTCATGGAAATTTGGAACAAACTGCCAGCAATATATAAGATTCTGAAAGATGAATTATTGACAGACGGTGCTGGTTATAGTGGATTGATATATCGAGATGTTGCTGAGAATTTTTCTGAGCTTGAAAGAAAGTTCGATGCAGATCATTATGTTTTTGTTGGGTTTAACGCATTAAATGCAAGTGAAAAGAAACTTTTCAAAAGTTTAGATGCATTAGGCAAGGCTAGCTTCTTCTGGGATTATGACCCTGTATTTGTTGATGATATTAGGCATGAGGCTGGACTTTTTATTCGAGAAAATCTGATTCTTTTTCCACCACCTGAAGATTTTGAGATTCAAGTTAGAGGAGATGCAGAACGAAAGATTAAATTGATTTCAGTTCCTGGACAGGTTGCTCAAGCCCAGACTATTAATCAGAAGCAGCTATTTGAAAAAACAAAAACTGATCCTCATTTTGATGATGCGGCTTTGGTTTTGGCTGATGAGAATTTGCTAATGCCTATTGTCTCTGCGGCGGGCAATCAATTTGATACCATTAATATCACTATGGGCTATCCGTTTCAAAATACGCCTGTTTATAGCTTGATCAGTCAGTTGATTGATCTTCAGAAGAATTCAAGGATAATGGGCGGGAAGTTGTTTTTCTATTACCGTCCGGTTTTGGCACTTTTGAATCACCAGTTATTGGTTAGTGAAGAAACTAGAGGATTTATTGCAGAAATTCACAAAAAAAATAAAATATACATTGGAGCTGATGAGGCTCCAGAAACTGAAATTCTGAAAAATGTTTTTGCACAGCATAAAACCTGGCAGCAATTTCTAGATAAATTGCTTGATCTAATTCGCTTGCTGGGAGTTCGTTTTCAAAAGAAAGAAGAGGATTCGGTTGCGCTTGAAGCAGAGTATCTGTACCAGGCATTTCTTTCATTACAACGATTAAACGATATGTTTGATCGGGTAAAACGAAAGGCATTATCTCTTTCTCTCTTTTATCGAATTTTATTGCAGCATTTGCAACGAATTTCAATACCTTTTGAGGGAGAGCCACTATCGGGATTGCAGGTGATGGGTGTTCTTGAAACGCGTAATCTTGATTTTAAAAAGTTGATTGTTTTTTCAGTCAATGAAGGAAAATTACCTACAACTTCTACTATTCATTCTTTTATCCCTTATCATTTAAGAAAAGCTTTTAGTTTGCCAGCATACGAAGAGCAGGATGCAATGTATGCTTACTATTTTTACCGGTTAATCCATCGGGCTGAAGAGGTAGTTTTGGTTTATGATTCATCATCAGATGGCTTGAATAGTGGTGAAGTGAGTCGTTATATTCTGCAATTGGAATATGATTCGGAGTTTAAGGCTGAGAAATATGCAATGAACTTTGATTTTAAAGCAGTGAAGCCTACTCCAATTTCTATTGATGCAACTGTTGAGCATCAGCGGAAGCTATTAAAAAGGTATGCAGAGCGAAGATTGAGTCCAAGTGCTTTAAATATCTATCTCGATTGTAAATTGAAATTTTATTTTCAAAATATTGCTGGCATCCGCCAGAAAGATGAACTTTTAGAAGATGTTGATCCAAGGCTATTTGGAAATTTATTTCATCTTGCTGCAGAAGAAGTTTATGGTCGGTTTAAAAATAAAATCATCCAAAAAGAAGATTTGGAAGTTTTGCTCATAAAAAAACAGATTGTTGAAAAGGCGATTCTATTAGCTTTCCGTGAGGAATATTATAAGGATAAAGAGCTAAGCGAAGTTGTTTTGGCTGGAAATAATATTCTTATTGCGGAACATCTAAAAACCTATTTGGAGCAAATGATACGGAATGATTTGAAGTTAGTGCCGTTTAATTTGATTGATTTGGAAGGAAATTTTGAAGACTTCTTTGAGTTGAAATTAAACGGTGAATCTCATAGAATAAAAATAGGTGGAATTGTTGATCGAATTGATGAAACCAATGATGGTGTTCGAATTATTGATTATAAAACGGGGCGAAGTTTGAAGTTGGATTTTAAATCGATGGATGAACTTTTCAATCGTGACTATAAAGAGCGCAGAAAAGAGATTATGCAAACACTGGTTTATTCCGAGATATTTGAACGACAAAATCCTGAAAAGAAAATTATTCCTGCAATTTATAAAATTGATCGTTTTTTTGATGACGACTTTTCGCCTGAGGTCAAATATAGAAAGCAAAGCGTTGCTTATCGAGACGTTGCAGAAGAATTTAGAGATAAGCTTGAGGAACTGCTTTCTGAGATTTTTAGTGATTCGAATTGTTACACCCAAACAAAAGATGAACGTAAATGTACACACTGTCCGTTTAATAAAATCTGTCGCAAGGATTAATCTTTTTTATTCAATAGATTTGGCCTTAGTTGCTTGGTTCGCTCAAAAGCTTGCTTTTCTTTCCATTCATTAATTTGCTTGTCGTTTCCACTTAATAGAATCTTCGGAACTTTCCATCCCTTATGATCTGCAGGTCTTGTATATACCGGGGGGCTTAATAAATTGTCCTGGAAAGAATCAGTTAGGGCAGAGGTTTCATCGGAAAGAACGCCAGGTAATAGACGAACAATAGCATCAACCATAACAGCAGCAGCAAGTTCACCTCCGGTAAGGACAAAATCTCCAATAGAAATTTCTCGGGTAATTAAATGCTCTCGCACGCGATGGTCGACACCCTTGTAGTGTCCACAAAGAATGATGATGTTTTTCGAAAGGGATAGTTGATTTGCTGTTTTTTGTTCAAATAGTTCACCGTCAGGACTTGTGTAAATTATTTCATCGTAATCCCGTTGTGATTTTAAATGATTGATTGCATCTTCAATAGGTTGAATTGTCATTACCATTCCTGCACCACCACTAAATGCATAATCATCTGTTTTATTATGTTTGTCGGTTGAGAAGTCTCGAATATTGTGGATGTGAATTTCAGCTAATCCTTTGTCCTTTCCTCTTTTGATGATTGAATGGTTGAATGGGCTTTCAAGGATCTCGGGTAAAACTGTGAGTATGTCGATGCGCATATTTTTCTTGCAAAAGTAGTAACATTTGAAAGATAGAAAATAGATAAATCATAAAAGCAATATCTACATATCTAGATAATATGACATAGTGACTTATTGATTGAGTTAATTTCGGACAAAATGGCTTGAAAAATCAATTAAATGGTGAATTTGTGAATTTGGAATGTGATTTGAAAAAAGCAGATCAGGAAACAATTATTAATCATTTAGAAGAAAACAATTATGAAATTAGTAAAAGTAAATCGCCCGTCTTGTAGTCATCATGGATTTGATAGTTTGATGAATGAGTTTTTGAATGAAGGTTGCAATTATGATCGTTATGCTAAAAATGAACTGACCTTTAATCCTTCATCCAATGTTTTTGAGACTGAAGATTCATTTCGACTTGAATTGTCTATCCCCGGCTATGAAAAAGATCAAATAAAATTGTCGGTGGAGAATGATCTCTTAATCATTAAAGCTGAGGTCACAGATACGGAAGAAAAGGAATATAAATATGCAAAAAAGGAATTTTCTGTATCGAATTTTGAAAAGTCATATCGACTTTCTAAAAACATCAATCAAGAAAAAATTGATGCATCGTTTAAGAATGGGGTGTTGATTGTTTCTCTACCCAAAAAAGAGGAGGCAATATCTGTCAAAAGGGAAATCGATGTTGTTTAGTTTGTTATTAAGTACTGAATTAGAAAAGAGCCGCATAATCAAAATGCGGCTCTTTTTTGTATGCATGTTTATGTTTTTTAGAAATTATATTGATTTTCTTTGAGTTTATCTGTCGAATAGTTTATTTTCGTAAGCTAAGTGAATCCTAATTCTCTGATAATTACAATGTAATTTTAAACTATTGTTATGGAACCTAAAGATCTAAAAAACTCAAATGAAGAGTTAAAAGCAACACCGGAGAGTGCTGGTGTTGCTAATACGCCGGAGGAAAAGAAAATAGAGGGTGAAGAAAGACGTGAATCACCTGATGTTGAGGCTATTGAAGAGAGTGTTGAAGAATCAGTTAAAGTAGAAGAGCCCGTATCTGCTGATCTTGAAGAAAAACAAGAGGATGTTGTGCAGGATGTTGAGCTTGAGAAAGAAAAGACTGTAGCCGCTGCTGAAGAGCCTGAGGAGAAGGCAATTGAAGAGACTTCTGTTGAGGAAATTCCAATAAAAGAGGAAGTAAAAGCTGAAGAAGAGAAAGCAGAAGAACCTGTTGTTGATGTAGAAGATGGGGTAGTTTCGCAAGAACCAGAAAAAACAGAGAAACCAGTAGAGGTAAAGGAGAAGGTTGAAGAAAAAGCAGAAGAGCCTGTCGCTGATGTAAAAGAGGAGGTAGTTTCGCAAGAGCCAGAAAAAACAGAGGTTGATTATGCCACCTTAGGCGAGGTGGAATTAATTAATGCCTTACGTGATCTGATTGCAAATTCTGGTAAGGGTGATATAAAGGATGATGTCGATAGAATTAAAATAAATTTCTACAAAAAGCATCGAGCCAATGTAGAAGTAGAAAAAGCTAAATTTTTGGCAGAAGGTGGTGTTGAAGAAGATTTTGAAACAAAAAATGCACCTTACGAAGAGGATCTGAAGAACTTGCTAAAGGACTTTAGGAATTTGAAAAGTAGTTTCAATAAAAGGCAGGAATCTGAGAAGGAAGAAAACCTGAGAATTAAATATGAAATTATTGAGAATATTAAGAACCTGGTTAATAGGAAAGAATCAATAAATAAAACTTTTCATGAATTTAGGGATCTTCAGCAGAAGTGGCGTGATACTGGTTTGGTTCCACAATCAAGACTTAAGGATTTGTGGGAGACATATCATCACCATGTTGAGAATTTCTATGATTATATAAAAATAAACAAGGAGCTTAGGGATCTTGATCTTAAGAAAAATCTGGAGATCAAGATAGGTTTGTGCGAAAAAGCTGAAGAGCTTCTGATTGAGCCATCGATCATTAAGGCGTTCAATATTCTTCAGAAATATCATGAGCAGTGGCGTGAGATTGGTCCTGTTCCTCGTGATAAAAAAGAGGAGCTTTGGGAGCGTTTCAAGGCTGCAACTTCTAAAATCAATAAAAAGCATCAGGGGTATTTTGAGAGCCGTAAGGTAGATCAAAAGAAGAACCTGGAGGCAAAAACTGCTCTGTGTGAGAAGGCAGAGGAAATTGCCAGTATGGAGCTGTCCTCTAATAAGGATTGGGAAGTTCGATCTAAAGAACTGATTGAACTCCAGAAGGTTTGGCGTACTATCGGATTTGCTCCTAAGAAAGATAATAACCGAATTTATGAGCGATTCCGTACATCTTGTGATAAATTCTTTGACCGTAAACGCGAGTTCTATGCTCAAAATAAAGAGCTACAGCTTAATAATCTTCAGTTCAAGACTGATCTTTGTGTTCAGGCAGAAGCCTTGAAGGATAATAACGATTGGAAGAAGACTACAGATGAATTTATTCGTATTCAGCGTAAATGGAAAGAAGTTGGCCCTGTTCCACGTAAACATTCTGATGCAATTTGGAAGCGTTTCCGTGCAGCATGCGATTTCTTTTTTGAGCATAAGTCGGAACACTTCTCACATGTTGATGAAGAACAGGTTGATAATTTGAAGCTTAAAAAAGAATTGACTGAAGAGGTTACGGGGTATGAGCTCACCAAGAATGATGAGACTGACCTTGATCAAATGAATGAATTTCAGCGTCGTTGGAGTGAGATTGGCCATGTACCATACAAAGAGAAAGATGTGGTTATGAATGAATTCCGGGATGCAATTAATATGCACTTTGATAATCTAAAGTTGGATGATCAAAAACGTAATATGTTGAAATTCAGGAATAAAGTTGCAAATATTTCAGGCTCATCTCATGGGTTTAATAAAATGCGTTTTGAGCGAGATAAATATGTGACCAAGCTAAAACAACTTGAAAGTGATCAGGCTCTTTTAATTAATAATATTGGGTTCTTTGCCAATACAAAAAATGCAGAAGCCTTGATTAGTGATGTCAATAAGAAAATTGAAGATGCTCAGGAGAAAATCAAGATGCTTAAAGAAAAGATACGCATCATCGATGCAATGGAAGACGATGAGTAGCCATCTCTGAAATACAACCCGCTACATTATAGTGGGTTTTTTATTGTTTATTCATATTTTATGAAGCATTTTTAGGCTGTTCAATAATATTTATTGATTACCTTTGTGCGTTTTTAGGAACATTAAAATTATACGATTTTGTCATCAACTAAGTACATCTTTGTAACTGGAGGTGTAACCTCCTCATTAGGAAAAGGAATTTTAGCGTCATCATTGGCTAAATTGTTGCAAGCCAGAGGTTACTCAGTAACCATTCAGAAACTTGACCCATATATTAACGTTGATCCGGGAACACTTAATCCTTATGAACACGGTGAGTGTTATGTAACGGAGGATGGAGCAGAGACCGATCTAGATCTTGGGCATTATGAACGTTTTCTGAATACACCAACTACACAAGCCAATAATGTTACTACCGGAAGAATTTATCAATCGGTAATTAACAAAGAGCGCCGTGGAGATTATTTGGGTAAAACGGTTCAGATTATTCCTCATATTACTGACGAGATTAAGCGTAAAATCAAATACCTTGGAAACAAGAGGCATTATGATATTGTTGTTACCGAGATTGGTGGGACAGTTGGTGATATGGAGTCTTTACCTTATGTTGAAGCTGTTCGTCAGATAAAGTGGGAACTTGGATCTGATGCATTAGTTATTCATCTTACTTTGGTTCCGTATTTGGCTGCTTCGGGTGAATTAAAAACAAAACCAACTCAGCACTCAGTAAAAATGTTACTTGAAAATGGTGTTCAACCTGATGTGTTGGTTCTTCGTACCGAGCACGATCTGGGGATTGGCATTCGTAAGAAAGTAGCTCTTTTCTGTAATGTCGACATTGAGTCAGTTATCCAATCTATTGATGTTTCAACTATTTACGACGTTCCTAATAAGATGAGGGAAGAGAAACTTGATGTTACTGTTCTTAAGAAAATGAAACTTCCTTTAAAAGATGAGCCTGCTCTTATTGAGTGGAATAACTTCCTTAATCGTCATAATAATCCTGAACATGAAGCTAAAATTGCTTTGGTTGGGAAATATGTGGAATTGCAAGATGCATATAAGTCTATTGCTGAATCATTGATTCATGCTGGAGCTTCAAATTTGTGCAGGGTAAAATTGGATTGGATTCATTCAGAAAATATTAATGAAAAGAATGTCGAAGAAACCTTAAAAGATTATGATGGTGTCATAGTTGCACCAGGTTTCGGACATCGTGGCATTGAAGGAAAGATACTTGCTGCCAAATATGTCAGGGAAAATAACATACCATTCCTCGGAATTTGCCTTGGAATGCAAATTGCAGTGATCGAGTATGCCCGGAATGTTTTGGGCTATAAAAATGCTGATTCAACGGAAATGAACGAAAAAACACCTTATCCGGTAATCGACCTTATGGAAGAACAAAAAGGGATTACTGAAAAAGGTGGAACCATGAGACTTGGAGCTTACGATTGTAAAATTCAAGATCAGAATTCGAATCTGTTCAAAGCATACGAAAAAGCTGATATTCGGGAACGTCATCGTCACCGGTACGAGTTTAATAATGAATATCTAGAGGATTATAAGAAGTCAGGAATGGTACCCGTTGGATTGAATCCGGATACAAATCTTGTTGAGGTTATGGAAATACCTTCACATAAATGGTTTGTTGGAGTTCAATATCATCCAGAGTATAGTAGTACTGTACTTAATCCTCATCCGTTGTTTGTAGCATTTGTGAAAGCTGCATTAACCAAATAAGAAAATAGAAACAGATGGATAGAAATACAATTATTGGGATTGTTTTAATCTTTGCAATCTTTATTGGATTCAGTTACCTGAATAAACCTTCAGAAGAACAAATTGAAGCAACTAAACGTCGTCAGGATTCAATAGCGCAAGTTGAGGCTTCAAGAAGTCACGAAGCTGAAACTCAAATTAAGCAGATGGAACAGGTTGCTACAGAATCAACAGGAGAGCAACTTTCTGATCCTTCCGTAGTAAGCAATGATGCGATTGCTAAGTACGGTGTTTTTGGAGCATCAGCTGTTGGTGAAGAGAAATTCATTACTCTTGAGAATAATCTGATGAAAGTTACCATCTCAACAAAAGGTGGTAAAATATATTCTGTAGAATTGAAAGATTACCAAACTTATGATTCGTTACCGTTAATTCTATTTGAAGGTAATGGAAACATGTTCGGGATGAACTTCTTTTCTCAAAACAAAAGTATTCTAACAGATGACCTTTATTTTCAGTCTTCATTAGGCAAAAGCCAAATTGTTGTTTCTGGCTCTGATGTGAAAAAAGGTAAAGAAGGTAATGAGAAGTATAATCAGAAAAATGGTGGTGGCAGTGAGAATATCTCAATGCGATTAAATGCAGAGAATGGTCGTTATCTTGAATTTGAATATGGATTGAAACACAATTCTTATTTGGTTGATTTTAACATTAAAAGTGTCGGGCTTTCTCAATTATTACCGCAAAATACAAACTACCTGAATTTCAACTGGGCGTTTGCGGCACCTCGATTAGAACGCGCTTCGAAAATGGGGGAGGATCGTTACACTACAGTTAGTTATATGTATCTAGGAGATGATGTTGATAAGTTAGGGCAGGCAAAATCTGATGAAGAAATACTAAAGACTAAAGTGAAGTGGATTAGTTTTAAACAGCTATTCTTTAGTTCAACCATAATTGCCGATGAGTCATTCCCTACAGCTGATATTAAGTATGATTATTTGGAAGATGATCCGGATTACGTAGGTGGATTTTTTGCTGATATTGCACTTCCTTATGAAGGTAAATCAACTGAAACTTACGATCTTCAATTTTACTTTGGTCCGAACCATTACAATACATTGAAACAGTACGATTTGTCAATGGAACGAGTGATTGATCTGGGTTATATCCGTGTTGTTAATACCTGGCTGATTATTCCAGTATTTAATTTCTTAAGAAATCACATTGCAAATTTTGGTATCATTATTTTATTATTGACCATTTTTATTAAAATGATACTTTTACCCCTTACGTACAAGTCATATGTTTCTCAGGCAAAAATGAAAGCATTAAAACCTGAAATTGATGAGCTGACTGAAAAATACGGGAAAGATAAGGCAATGGAGAAACAACAAGCTACCATGGCTTTGTATAAAAAAGCTGGTGTAAATCCGATGGGGGGCTGTTTGCCAATGTTGTTGCAGTTTCCGATTTTGATTTCAATGTTCTTTTTCTTTCCAACTTCTATAGAGCTTCGTCAGCAAAGCTTTTTATGGGCACATGACCTTTCAACGTATGATTCAATCTTTAATTTACCATTTGAGATTCCGTATTATGGATCTCATGTGAGTTTATTCTGTTTGTTAATGACCGTTACAACTATTGTATCTACAAAAATGAACTCTCAGGCAACCAGCAGTCAGCAAATGCCGGGAATGCAAACGATGATGTACATTATGCCTGTAATGTTCTTATTTATCTTGAACAGCTATGCTTCTGGATTGAGTTATTACTATTTCCTTGCAAACCTGATAACTATTGGTCAGATGTATTTATTCCGTACATTGATTGATGATGAAAAAATTAGAGCACAGCTAAAAGCCAAACAAAAGAAAGCACCTGCTGGAAAGTCTAAGTTTCAGCAACGAGTCGAAAAAATGGCTCAACAAAAAGGAATAAAACGTCCTAAAAAATAACTTGAAATGCTGTCATTTGGCAGCATTTTTTGTAAATTATCATTCGTAATTTTAACACACGAATGATGTACCAATATCAAGCACAAATACAAAGAGTAGTTGATGGTGACACTTATGTGATCGATATTGATCTTGGCCTTACTGTTTGGGTCAGAAATGAGAAAATCAGGCTATACGGTGTGAATACACCTGAAGTTTATGGTGTGAAAAGAGGTTCCGAAGAATATATGAAAGGAAAGATGGCTTCTGATTTTGTAAAGTCATTGATTCGAAAAGGACAAGAAGCTATTGTGGAAACCATGAAGGATGCTAAAGGGAAATACGGACGATATTTAGCAATTCTTTACATTCGGGTTCCTGATGAGGTTCTGGTAGGCACTGAGAACATCCGCACAATCGGAGACTACTATTGTATAAATGATTTGCTTGTCGCAAAAGGATTTGCAGAACTATATTTCTTATGATCTCCAAAACACATGATCTTCCATATTATACTGTAATATTTAGTTCTGTTAGAACTGAAGTTGATGATGGGTATTCTGACATGGCTCAAAAAATGGAAGAGTTAGCCAGTGAACAAGATGGTTTTTTGGGTGTTGAATCAGCACGTCAGGAAATTGGAATAACAGTCTCATATTGGCGTGATTTGGATGCAATAAAAAGTTGGCGTGAGAATATTGAACATTCATTAGCTAGAGAGCTTGGGAGAGAGAAATGGTATAAATCATTCAAAGTGCGAATTGCTAAAGTTGAGCATGAATATGGATTTGAGAAGGAAAATTAAATAACTACTGAAAACTTACTGAAATGAAAAGTACAATTTTATTGGCAGTTGTTGCTGTGTTTTTTTCTGCATGCACGAATCAGCCAAAGGAAACAGAACCCATGAAAAGTGAAATTGATAAAAAAGCTGATGAGTTTGCAACGTTTAAGTTGACAACAGATTTATCGGTGTTGACTGAAAAAGAAAAGCAGTTGTTGCCTTATTTGTTTAAGGCTGCTGATCTAATGCAGGAAATTTATTGGACGCAAGCTTACGGTGATAATGAAGAAGTTTTGTCTAAAGCCAAGAGTGAAGGGGAGGCCAAATTTATTAATATTAACTATGGACCATGGGAGCGTTTAAGCGGTAATGAACCATTTTTAGAAGGTTATGGAGAGAAACCAGCTGGTGCAATGTTTTATCCTGTAGACATGACTAAAGAAGAATTTGCAGCTTGGGATAATCCAGCAAAAACAGGTCTTTATACTTTGATAAAAAGAGATGAAGAAGGAAAGCTTGAAGCTGTTCCTTATCATGTCGCGTATAAAGAAAAGGTTGAAAAAGCTGCTGAATATATTCGTCAGGCTGCAAGCTTAGCTGAAGATGAAGGTCTGAAAAAGTATCTTGAATTACGTGCCGAGGCTTTGCTTACTGATGATTATTACGATAGTGATGTTGCCTGGTTGGATATGAAGGACAATAGCATTGAATTTGTTGTTGGGCCAATTGAAAATTATGAAGATCAATTGTATGGCTACAAAACGGCGCATGAGTCATTTATTCTTGTTAAAGATAAAGTATGGAGTAAAAAGTTGGAGAAGTATGCCGCAATATTACCTGAACTGCAAAAGGCGCTTCCTTGTAAACAAGCTTATAAAAATGAGACTCCTGGATCTGATTCAGATATGAATGCATATGATGCCATTTATTATGCTGGAGATTGTAATGCCGGAAGCAAGACAATCGCAATTAACTTACCAAATGATGAAAAAGTTAGAGCGAATAAAGGAAGTCGTAAGCTTCAATTGAAAAATTCAATGCAAGCAAAATTTGATAAAATTCTGACTCCAATTTCTGAATTGCTAATTACCGAAGAGCAGCGCAAGCATGTGAAGTTTGATGCATTTTTTGAAAATACCATGTTTCATGAAGTGGCTCATGGCCTAGGGCTTGGTAGTACAATTTCTGGAGAGATAACAGTTCGTGAATCTTTAAAAGAAACCTATACCTCAATTGAAGAAAGTAAAGCTGATATTCTAGGTTTATGGTGTGTGTATCAGTTAAATGAGATGGGTGAGTTTTCAGATAAGGAAATGATGGACAACTTTGTAACATTTATGGCAGGTATTTTCCGTTCGGTACGTTTTGGAGCTGCCAGTGCCCATGGAAAGGCAAACATGTTCCGATTCTATTATTTTGAAGAGAAAGGTGCTTTTACTCGTGATGAAGCAACTGGGACTTATCGTGTTGATTATGAAAAGATGAAACTAGCGATGTTTGATTTGTCAGACTTGATATTGACTGTTCAGGGAGATGGTGATTATGAGAAAGCCAAATCAATGATTGCTGAGAAAGGTTTTATTCGTGAGGCTTTGCAAAATGACTTGAATCGAATTGGAGATGCTGGAATACCTCGAGATATTGTTTTTGAACAAGGTCCGGAAGTAGTGGGACTCTAAAAAATAAAGAAGGATGCTTTTGTCGGCATCCTTTTTTTATTGTTGTCCCAGAAAGGTCAAAAGTCCTTTTTCCAATCGGAATTCAGCAGTCAATGTGCCATTTGTTTTTAGTGCTGCTATAAAACCATCATTCATCATTCTTCCGGCACGCAAAGGGAATTCAAGCAGGGCAGGGTAGCTGTTCTCATCTTCTGGGTTTTTGTAAAAATCAATGCAAGTGCTAACTTTTTGTGAAAGGTATATGCGGCATGCCATAGGACGTGCTTCATAAGCTGAACATGCACCATTCTTTAAAAGAGGGCAATCAGCTTTAAAACTTAGTACTTCTTTTTCGCTTAATTTATCGGTTTTGTCATTTTTAAGTTTTGACTTCCTGATTACATGTTCCTTTTCAGTTTCTGCGAAATTCTTTTCAATAAATCTTCCCAAATAATGAATCTCGTAAGAGTTTGCAAATACAGCTTGTTTACAACACCAGGCACATCCTTTTTTGCAGTCAATAGATACACCTTGCTTTTTGGCCATTTCAGATAACGAATCAATAAGATCATCAATTCCTTTGTACATGTTGGAAATTGCATCAAATAAGGACGTTTCACCTTCTTTTGAGGTAGCATAAGTTCCTAGTTGGTATCCATCTTTGTAAAATGCTTTATCGTGTTCTGAAAAGTTCTTTTTATCCATATTGAAATTTTTTGCTAAAATAGACATTAAAACAAAAAAGCTTCCCGTTACGAGAAGCTTTTCTAATTATTGTTAAAAGGATTGATTGTTCAGCATGATCCAGAATAACTTTTCTGGTCATAGGTTTCAGCAAATTTATGAATATTAATTTTTTTATATTTCATAGTTCTTCAATTGTAAAAATCTTTTTGTTTGGATTAAAATCATATCTCAAATCCAGTGGAGTACATAGCATTTGCAAAGCAGAATCACAATTGGATGTGTAAATTCTACCCGAAAAATGTTTCTTCAAAGTAGTATCTTGTAAATCAATATCAACATTAAAGAAGTATTCAATTTCCTCTACCACAAATTTTATATTGACTTGTGAAAAATACTGATTGAACTTTGCTAATTCTGGGTGGTTCCCTTTTATTATTGATGATTCTGAGATTTCATTATTTCTAAACTCGAGAGAACTTCCTTCTGAAATTAGTTGCTCCTTCTTGTCATTTGAAAGCTTCACCAAGCCTTCAAAACATTGTATTTTCAACCCGTCTTTAAATTGTTTAACGTGAAAACGGGTGCCAATTACCTCAATGTTTCCATGAATTGTTTTAACGGTAAATTGTTTTCCTTCCTTAACTTCAAAGTAGGCATCACCTATCAGGTTTACTTCACGTTTCCACCAATATTTTGGATAGCTTATTTTACTGTCAAATTCCATAACAATTCTTGAATCGTCGGGGAGTAAATAGGAGCCGGCAACTAAATCTTCACTGGAAATTTTAATGGTGGATAAAAAAAATTGAAGAAGGAAAATCAGCAAGAGAAAAGCTGCGGTTGATATTGCGATTCGATAAACAGGACTTAAAAAATATATTTTGCTTGTCCCTTGCTGTTTATTATTTCCTTCTTCAATTCTAATAAAGATCATATTCAAAACTACTTTCTTATCTAAACCTTCAGGAACTTCGTAGTGACTAGTTACCTGATTGATCTTCTCTTCAAATTTATGGACAACGGATCTCACTGGTTTTGATAATCTGGTTTGTTATTGAACTTTTCTCAAATATCTACTTTCTAATTGGTATATCCATAAAAATGAAAATACCCTACCAGATTAATAAAAAAAATTGTGGAATAAAATTAAAGTCTTCGGTCTAGAGCATCATGAAGTAAGCGGATTGCTTTGGTCATCTGCTTCTCTACGGCCTTTACTGAAATTTCAAGATTTTCGCTAATTTGTCGATAGCTCTTGTCTTCCAGGCGATTCATTAAGAAGATTGTGCGGGTGCGTTCAGGCAACTTAGAGATTGCAGTTTGAAGTTTGACATCAAATTCTTTGATCTCAATTAAGTATTCAGGAGACTTATACTCATTATTGTCTTTCCCAATTAATGAGTTACTAAACTTAAGGTCGACGGATTTCCTTCGGTGGTGTTTGAAATAGCGGTTTCGGGCAATGGTAAGCAGATAAGCCCGAAGAGTATTCTCTCGAAGTTTATCACGATTCTCCCAAAGCGACAAAAATACATCTTGCCCAAGGTCTTCCGAGAGTTTCATGTCCCCGGACAAATAATATAAGTAGTTTCTTACAGGATCGTAGTGTTCATCAAAGATCACTTCAAACCAGGCTTTGTTTTTTATATTCGTCATCCAATTTCAAAAATAACTGATATTTAGAGATTTTTAAATATAAATATCAAGTAATTGTCAATTTATACAAAAAAAAGTCAGTTTTATTAATAATCCGGTTAATTAAGCAAAGGTTCCCTCCGGTTTTCTTAAAATCAGTAATACATAACAATTATTTGATGGGTTCGTTTTTATTCTCAGTATGTTAATGCAGACTGAAAAAAATAAAAAAATGTAGCGTTTGGCTTATTTATATTGGAAAACATTTAATAGGAGGGGGATAAAAATAGAAATGGGGGCCAGAACTGACCCCCAAAAATTCTACAAAATTGCGATTCGTGAAAAAGGGACTTTATCTTCTCGGCGAGTAATACAATCTTTGTGATGTTTTACTAAAATTGAACGCTCGTCCTTTGTAATCGATCCAATATATTTAATTCTCTCTCCTAAAGGTTTGTCTCTTATTGTTCTATAGACACAATCCTTATGCTCCGAACCCATTGGACATCCGAATATTAAACCATAATAATCTGAATGATTCCTTATCATCTCTCTCCTCCCTAAATTATATAGACATTTATTTATTCTTAATATGTAAAAAAGGTAACCCTCCTTTTTATCTTTTTTTTAAAGAATTTTAAAATTCGTCATCACTTTATTTTTTGTACTTTTGCCGAAACTTTTACAATAATTAATTTCGATCAGATATGTTTGAGAATCTTAATGAAAAGCTGGAAAAATCCTTTCAACTGCTAAAGGGAAAAGGAAGAATTACCGAAATTAATATTGCTGAGACACTTAAGGAGGTTCGTCGTGCTTTGCTTGATGCGGATGTTAACTTCAAGATAGCGAAAACATTTACTGAGAATGTTAAAGAAAAAGCCTTAGGGGAAGATGTGCTTTCATCAGTTCAGCCTGGGCAGATGATGGTGAAAATTGTGCGCGATGAACTGGCAGAATTAATGGGTGGTAAATCGGTAGATATTGATCTTGGAGGGAAACCAACTGTTATTTTGATTGCTGGTTTGCAAGGTTCTGGTAAAACTACTTTCGCTGGTAAGCTGGCAAAAATGCTGAAAAGCAAAAAGGGAAAACATCCTCTTTTGGTTGCTGGTGATGTTTATCGTCCTGCTGCGATTGATCAGTTGAAAGTACTTGGTGAGCAAATTCAGGTTCCTGTTTATACAGAAGATGGAAATAAAGAGCCTGTGAAAATTGCCAAAGCGGCGATTAAACATGCAAAGGCAAATGGCAATGATGTGGTTATTGTCGATACCGCCGGTCGATTGGCCGTTGATGAAAAAATGATGAATGAGATTTCGGCAGTTAAAAAAGCTGTTGATCCAAATGAGATTTTGTTTGTCGTTGACTCCATGACTGGTCAGGACGCCGTGAATACTGCAAAAGAATTTAATGACAAACTTGACTTTGATGGCGTTGTGCTTACAAAGCTTGATGGTGATACCCGTGGTGGAGCTGCTCTCTCTATTCGTTCAATAGTTAACAAACCTATTAAATTTGTCGGTACTGGTGAAAAGATGGAAGCACTCGACGTGTTCCATCCAGACCGGATGGCTGATCGTATCCTTGGGATGGGTGATGTTGTTTCTCTTGTTGAAAAGGCACAGGAGCAATTTGATTCTGATGAAGCTCGCCGTCTTCAAAAGAAACTGGCAAAAAATCAATTCAATTTTAATGATTTTCTGAAGCAAATTCAGCAAATTAAAAAAATGGGTAACCTGAAAGACTTGGCTGGTATGATTCCAGGGATGGGGAAAGCCATGAAGAATATGGACATTGAAGATGATGCATTCAAAGGGATTGAAGCAATCATCTACTCGATGACGCCAGCAGAACGTGATGATCCATCATTATTGAATGGCTCGCGTAGAAAAAGAGTTGCAGTAGGTGCAGGCTCAAACATTCAGGAAGTGAACCGTTTAATAAAACAATTTGCTGAAACCCGTAAAATGATGCGTATGGTTTCTCAGGGTAAAAACCTGAACCGTATGATGGGTAACATGCCAAAACGATAACCGAAATAAAATATACATGATTTTAATTGACGGAAAACAAACCGCAACAGACATCAAAAAAGAGATTGCTGTTGAAGTAGAAAAAATTAAAGCTGACGGAGGCAAAACGCCTCATCTTGCAGCCGTTTTGGTTGGTCATGATGGTGGAAGTGAAACTTACGTGGCTTTTAAAATAAAAGATTGTGCTGAGGTAGGTTTTAAATCTTCATTGATTCGTTACGAGGATGATGTAACTGAGGCTGAATTATTGGCTAAAGTTGAAGAATTAAACAATGATGCCGATGTGGATGGTTTTATTGTGCAGCTTCCTTTGCCTGACCACATTTCAGAGCAAAAAATAATTGAAGCTATTGCTCCTGAAAAAGATGTGGATGGTTTTCATCCTGTTAATGTCGGAAGAATGGTTATCGGTTTGCCGTCATTCGTTTCTGCAACACCAGCTGGTATTGTGGAGCTGCTGAAGCGCTATAATATTGAAACGTCAGGTAAGAATTGTGTGGTGGTTGGCCGTAGTAATATTGTTGGTCGCCCTATGAGTGTACTGATGTCGCAAAAAACGATGAACGCAACGGTTACTGTTGCTCACAGCCGTACCAAAGATTTGAATAAACTTTGTGCCAGTGCAGACATTTTAATTGCTGCTCTCGGTTTCCCTGAGTTTATTAAGGCAGATATGGTTAAAGAAGGCGCTGTGGTAATTGATGTGGGTACAACCCGTATTAAGTCCGACAAAACAAAATCGGGCTGGAAATTGAAAGGTGATGTGCTTTTTGATGAAGTAGCTCCAAAATGTGCAGCTATTACTCCTGTTCCTGGTGGTGTTGGACCAATGACTCGAGTTTCGTTATTGAAAAACACTTTGCTTGCAGCAAGAAACGAAATTTATAAATAGAATTTTCAATTCTAAAATATTGAAAGGCAATCAGAAATGGTTGCCTTTTGTTGTTGGTACTTCCTATCTTTACCAACGATGGAAGAGCGGGTTCGCAAAATTATACATGTAGATATGGATGCTTTTTTTGCATCGGTAGAGCAGCGCGATAATCCTGTTCTAAAGGGCAAGCCTGTTGCTGTTGGTGGTGATCATGAGCGTGGTGTAGTTGCTGCTGCAAGTTATGAGGCACGTAAGTATGGGGTGCGCTCGGCTATGTCTTCAAAGTTAGCAAGACGCAAATGCCCTGACTTAATATTTGTACGTGGGAATTTTGACAAATACAAAGAAGCCAGCCGGATAATCCGCGAAATCTTTTTTGAGTACACCGATTTAGTAGAGCCTTTGTCGCTGGATGAGGCTTTTCTGGATGTAACTTTTGCAAAAAAGGGAAAACCATCGGCAACTTTGATTGCCAAAGAGATCAAAAAACGCATAAAAGAAGAAACTGATTTAACTGCTTCTGCAGGTGTTTCCTATTGCAAGTTTCTGGCAAAAATTGCATCGGATGAAAAGAAGCCAGATGGTTTGTTTGTTATTACACCTGATCAGGCAGAGGCATTTGTTGAAAAATTGGAAGTTCGTAAGTTCTTCGGAGTTGGAAAGGTTACAGCTGAAAAACTCAATAAACAAGGGATTTACTTTGGTTCGGATTTAAAGAAGTATAACCAGCATGAGTTGATTCGCCAGTTTGGGAAAGCTGGTATTTATTACTACAACATTGTTCGGGGAATTGATAACCGGCCGGTTGTGCCATCACGAGAGCGCAAGTCGTTGGGAGCAGAGCGAACATTCAGTAAAGATTATTTTCTTTTGAATGATTTAAAGCTCCAGATGGAAAAGATTGAAGATGAAGTTTGGCGCCGGATTGAGCGTTCGCAATCTTTTGGTAGAACGCTTACTCTTAAAATCAAGTTTTCCGACTTTGAGCAAATCACTCGAAGTAAAACGCTTCCATCATTTATTCAATCCAAATCGGTTTTGTCTGAAACTGCATGGAAGTTATTAAAAGCCGAAGAACCATTTGTAAAAGGAATTCGGTTGCTGGGGCTGACAGTTTCCAATTTTGCACAACCTGATAAAGGTCCGGTTCAGTTGACTATTGACTTTTAGTATTTGTTAAGATAAAGCATGATTCAAATTTTTTAAAAAGGGTTATCTTCGTGTTCCTAATTATATAAGTATGTTTTCAGCAGAGATTATTGAACTTTTAGCAGGGAAGCTTGATCTAAACCCAGCTCAAATCAAAAACACTATAAAACTCTTTGATGAAGGAGCTACTGTTCCTTTTATTTCACGTTACCGAAAAGAGATGACGGGGAGTCTGGATGAAGTTCAGATAGGACAAATACGTGATGAACGAGCTAAGTTTGTAGAACTTCAGAAAAGAAAGGAAACCATTCTAAAGACCATTGAAGAACAAGACAAGCTCTCGGATGAATTGAAAGCCCGAGTTGAAAGCTGCTATGATTCTGTTGAATTGGAAGATATTTACCTACCCTACAAGCCCAAACGTAAAACCAAAGCCTCTGTTGCTCGTGAAAAAGGGTTGGAGCCATTGGCTAAAATCATTATGAAACAGCAGGAGCGAGATCTGGAAAGTAGAGGGCATGCTTTTTTAAATGATGAAGTGGAAGATTTGGAAGATGCTTTTGCAGGGGCTAGAGATATTATTGCAGAATGGGTGAATGAAAATGAAAAGGCCAGAAATATTGCCAGGCGGTCATTTGATTATAGCGCAGAAATAACCAGTAAGGTGGTGAAATCAAAAGAAGAAGTAGGTGAAAAGTATCGCGATTATTTTGATTGGAATGAACCATTAAAGCGTTGTCCTTCGCACCGTTTTCTGGCAATGAGACGTGGTGAAAAAGAAGGTTTTTTGCGCATCAGTATTTCTCCAGAAGAGGAAAGCGTTATCGAGAGATTGAATCGGTTATTTGTGCAATCGTCTAATGAGAATGGACAGCAGGTGGAAATGGCTGTTAAAGACAGCTATAAACGTTTGCTTTCATCTTCAATAGAAACTGAGTTTGCCAATTCGTCAAGGCTGAAGGCAGATCAGGAAGCTATTCAGGTTTTTGTTGAGAACTTGCGTCAGCTATTATTGGCAGCACCGCTTGGACAAAAAAGGGTATTGGCAATTGACCCCGGATACCGTTCTGGTTGCAAAATAGTTTGTTTGGATATGCAGGGAAATCTACTTCATAACGAAACCATTTATCCGCATAAACCGCAAGAACAATTTAAGCTATCTGCAAAAAAAATAGCGTCATTGGTTAGTGCTTACCAAATTGAGGCAATCGCAATTGGAAATGGAACCGCCAGTCGTGAGACCGAGTACTTTATTAAAAAGTTGCACTATGATAGGGATGTAAAAGTGTTTGTGGTTTCTGAAGATGGTGCCTCTATTTATTCTGCATCAAAAGTTGCCCGTGATGAGTTTCCTCAATATGATGTTACGGTTCGTGGAGCTGTATCCATTGGTCGTCGTTTAATGGATCCACTAGCTGAGTTGGTTAAAATTGATCCGAAATCAATTGGAGTTGGCCAGTATCAGCATGATGTTGATCAGAAGCTTTTGAAAGAAAGTCTTGATATTGTTGTTGAATCCGCAGTAAATATGGTTGGGGTGAATGTGAATACTTCTTCCCAGCATTTGCTTACTTATATTTCGGGTCTGGGACCACAATTGGCTCAAAATGTAGTTGATTATCGGAAAGAGAATGGTGCATTTTCTTCAAGAAAAGAAATTATGAAAGTGCCAAGAATGGGAGCAAAAGCATTTGAGCAGGCGGCAGGTTTTCTTAGAATTCCTGATGCTAAAAATCCGCTTGACAATTCTGCTGTTCACCCAGAATCCTATCATATTATTACGAAAATGGCGAATGATTTAGCTTGTTCTATAAATGAATTAGTTGAGTCTGAAGAATTGCAATCTAAAATTCAAATCAATCGTTATCTTGATGATAATATTGGATTACCTACACTCCGAGATATTGTAAATGAATTATCGAAATCTGGCCGCGATCCACGACAAATAATAAAGGTTTTTGAGTTTGCTCCAGGTATTTATAAAATGGAAGATTTAGTTGTAGGAATGGAACTGCCGGGTATTGTTTCAAATATTACCAAATTTGGAGCTTTTGTTGATGTGGGGATCAAACAGGATGGATTAATACATGTTTCACAATTGGCAGATCGATACATTAGTGATCCGAACGAAATCGTAAAACTTCACGAGCATGTTAAAGTAAGAGTTGTTGACATTGATATTCCGCGAAAGAGAATTCAACTCAGCTTAAAAGATGTTCCACCGAATTAGTCTTCTTCTTCTTCTTCTTCTTCTGGTAAGACAACCCAGAGGATAAGGTATACCAGCAAGCCTGGGAAACCTACGCTCGCAATTGATAAAACAACATATAGAACCCGGATCAACACCGGGTCTATGTCGAAATAGTTGGCAAAACCAGCCAGAACTCCGGCAATTATTTTGTCTTTGGACCGCTTAATCGGTTTCTTCTCTGCCATAATAAACAGTTTTACTCTTCGTCGTCTTCGTCGTCGTTGTCAAACAAGTTTTCCTGACTTTCAAGTTCGTTTTCCAGAAACTCTTCAGCTTCTTCCAGTAATTGTTTGATAATGTCTTTAGAGTCAGGTGCGTCACTTAACCAAAAAATTTCCTGGTTTGACCAGAAATCTTCAACGTCACTTTTAACAATGAATTTTGGTTCTTGCGTGTGAACGACATAAAGTAAGTCTGGTGTTTCCTGTGAATTGTCGGCAATTAAAAATCTTGGTAGCATAAAAGGTGTGTTTAATTGTTTAAAACAAATTTATGCAAAAAATAAGGGCAACTCATCATTTCGATCAATAAATTTTTGTGAAGTATTAGCCTGGATGAAATACAAGTTGCAGCTTTCTTGTTACATATATGGGAGTGAGTTTTTCCTCATTATTTCGGAGAAACCCAATTTGAATAAACCCAAAATATTACTCTTAAAGACGCTTAGAAACATAGAAGGAATACTATGGAATATTTTGAACATGAGTTTCTAAGCCTTATTTTAACAGAAAAAAGAACTAGACTAGATGGTTTTTCAGATTACTGTTAGAGCCAATTTTCTAAAAAATAATCTATGAATAATAAACAGAGAGATGTAATTGCGCTCTTACTTCAAGCACATGGAATTGATATTTCTATGTTTGATGATTCCTTTCTTGTTAAAACTATTGAAAAAAGAACGTTAGCTACGGGTAACAACTCATCCAGTAGTTATTGTAATTACCTTGCAACAAACCTGAATGAAGCCAATGCGTTAGTAGATTCCTTAAATATTAATTATAGCGAGTTTTTCCGTAACCCACTCACCTTTGCTTATCTTGAACAAATTGTTCTGCCTGAACTTGTCGAAAAAAAGAAAAAGAGCAAGGAAAAAGAAATCAGGATTTGGTCGGCTGCATGTGCCTCCGGTCAGGAAGCATACAGTATTGCCATTCTTTGCGATGAGATAAGAGAAAGAGATAAAGCAAACATTGCTAGTCACATTTTTGCCACAGATATTAATCAGGATGAATTATCTAAAGCACAAAAGGGTAATTATCATATAGAATCATTGAACAAAGTAAGCCTGAAACGAACTAATACATATTTTACCCGGCGGGGCAAAACCTACACCATAGCTGAGAAACTACAAGAGCATGTTGATTTTTCACTTTTCGATTTACTTTCGGAAAATGGATATTGTCCACCGGCAAGTATTTATGGTAATTTCGATCTTGTGTTTTGCAGCAACTTACTATTTTATTATAATCCGGAGCACCGGCAGCGTATTCTTGAAAAAATCGCTGGTAGCCTTGCATCAGGTGGCTATATGATTACTGGAGAAACGGAAAGAGAAATCGTAAAAGCATTTAGTTATAGAGAAATTTTTGTAAATTCTGGAATATTTAAAAAAAACTAACAAATGAAAACCAGAGACATTAAAATCGGCACGCAGCTAAAGATCGGCTTTGGGATAATCATTCTACTTATTCTTATTCTTAGCGCCATCTCGCTGCGGCAGACTGATAAGATTGCTGCTCAAACAACTGATATTTATAACCATCCACTTACTGTTCGTAGAGCTATAGGCGAATTGAAAGCTGATATCCTTTTTATGCGTCTGGGAATGAAAGAAGTATGCCTAGCAGAGAACGATAAAGAGATTGCTGCGATCCTTCAGGCGATTGAAAAGTATAAAGCCAATGTTAACAAACAATTTGAAATACTGAATAACCGATACCTCGGGCCTCATAAAGATATTGAAGATGCATTTAACGATTTTGTGAAATGGAATACCATACGGGACGAAACCATCCGTTTGCGGCGTGAGGGAAAAATAATAGAAGCTACAGCCCGAAGTAAAACCGGAGGAGTTGGAGTCAATCAGGCAGAAATAGTGTTGGACCGCTTTTTGAAAATAGATAATTTTGCTTTGAACAAAGGTGATCAGTTTTATCTTAATTCTGTAAAACTTGACAATTCACTTAAGCGGCAATTAGGTTTTTTAATCGCAGGGATATTAGCATTTACCTTATTGGTTGTTTACATCCTGGCAAGGAATATCCGCAAACCATTGACTGAGCTTTCCTATGTTACTAAACTTTTTAAAGATGGTGAAATGGATGCCCGAAGCTCGTATGCATCACATAACGAGTTTGGACTCCTCTCTAGCACTTTTAACGATTTAGCAAAAAACATTCAAGCGGAGTTCCTGATCAATGACAAGACCTCTAAGCTTTCTGAAGTAATGCTCAGTGAAAACGATGCTCACCAATTCTGTCATGTACTTTTGAGTAATCTGCTTGAGGAAACAGGATCACAAATAGGTGCAGTTTATTTACTGAACGATGAAAAAACTGAATTTGAGCGATTTGAATACATTGGTATGGATGTTGAAGGAAATAAAACTTTTTCAGCGGTAAATTTCGAAGGTGAGTTTGGACCTGCACTGGCAACAAAAAAAATACAGATTATAAACAATATCCCTAATGATACTAGTTTTACATTTTCTACTGTAAGTGGAAAGTTCAAGCCCCGCGAGATTATCACCATCCCAATTGTATCGGGAACAGAAACAGTTGCACTTATTTCGTTAGCCACAATTAAAAGTTATAGTATTAATAGCCTTCGCTTAATAAATGCAATTCTGGGTACGCTCAACGCTCGCATGGATGGAATTCTGGCGTATCGAAAGGTCATTGGTTTTACTCAACAGCTTGAGCACAAGAACAACGAACTAGATGCCCAGAAAAAAGAACTATCCCAAAAAACGAATGAACTTACCGAACAAAATATTGAACTGGAAATGCAGAAGAAAGAATTGAATGAAGCCAATCGGCTCAAAACCAATTTCCTATCCAATATGAGCCATGAGCTGCGTACTCCACTCAATTCAGTAATTGCCCTTTCTGGTGTGCTCAATCGCCGATTGAATGGTAAAGTTCCCGAAGAAGAGTACAGTTATTTAGACGTGATTGAACGTAATGGGAAACAGCTACTTTCGCTAATAAATGATATTCTAGATCTTTCGCGCATTGAAGCTGGTCATGAAGAGGTTGAAATAAAAAAATTCAGTGTTAGTGATCTAATTCATGACATTGTTGAGATGATCGAGCCACAGGCAATACACAAAAACCTTAGACTCAATTATGTCCCAAATATGAATCTCCCGATGATCTCCAGCGATTTTGAAAAATGCAGGCATATTCTGCAAAACATAGTGGTAAATGCTGTCAAATTTACCGATGAAGGCAGTGTGGAAATTACAACTGAAGCCAAAAATGAGTTCATACATATTGCAGTAACTGATACTGGTATTGGAATTGATAAGCAATTTCTACCTCACATTTTCGATGAGTTCCGACAAGCCGATGATAGCAACTCCAGGAAAAACAGCGGTACTGGTCTTGGAATGGCCATCGCAAAAAAATATGCCAGTCTGCTTGATGCAAGCATCAGCATTAAAAGTGAAAAGGACAAGGGATCAACGTTCACGCTCAGTTTGCCTCTGCATTTTTCATCTAAACAATTAGTATCAGATCCCAATGATTCCATTCAACTAAAAACCGTATATGAAAACAAGCTCACTGTTGACGAGCTGAATAAAAAAGATAAAACCATTTTGCTGGTGGAAGATACAGAGGCTATCGTGATTCAAATGAAGGATATGCTTGAAATAGAGGGATATAGCGTTGTGGTAGCGCGAAACGGAAGCGAAGCACTTGACCAAATTACCCGAAAAATTCCGGATGGTATGATTTTAGACCTTATGATGCCCGAAGTGGATGGCTTTGAGGTCCTGAAGCGTATTCGTGAAGTGGCTATAACAGCACATCTTCCAGTGATAATTCTTACGGCCAAATACGTTACTGAAAAAGAACTTTCGTTCCTGAAACACAACCATATTCTTCAATTGATTCTTAAAGGAGATATCAACAAAGATCAACTGCTTGAAGTGGTGGCAAAGATGATGTTCCGTGGAGAGAAGGAGCATGAAACTCATGGGGAAAAGCCCAGACTAAAACCGATTTCGGGGACTCCGGTAGTACTGGTTGTAGAGGATAATGCTGATAACATAATTACCATTAGAGCTCTGCTTGAAGGTAGATGCAGTGTGATTGAAGCTGACAACGGCATTAAGGGGGTAGAAATGGCGAAAAAGCATCAGCCACATCTTATTCTGATGGATATTGCATTGCCCGGAATAAATGGCATTGATGCCTTGCATGAAATAAGAAGGGATAGTGCCTTGCAGCAGATTCCTGTTGTTGCCGTTTCTGCCAGTGCCATGAAAGGTGATCGGGAAGATTTTATTGCTTACGGATTCGATGGATATATTTCGAAACCAATTGATAACAATGTATTTGCAAAAACGGTCAATGAGTTTTTAGGATAAGAATATAAATTGTATGAGATGATAAAAATTCTTGCAATTGACGATAAAAAGGACAACCTGATCAGTCTGAAAGCCATTATAAACGATGCGCTCCCTGAGTCTATGCTTTTTACTGCCTTAAACGGTTCTAAAGGCATTGAACTTGCATTTGCCAAAGACCCGGATGTAATTCTTCTGGATATTGTTATGCCTGGCATGGATGGTTTTGAGGTATGCCACCGCCTTAAGCAAGAAGACCGATTAAGAGATATACCTGTGGTTTTTCTTACTGCTATTAGAGACGATAAAGGAAGCCGTATAAAGGCACTCGAAATTGGAGCTGAAGCTTTTTTATCCAAACCCATAGACGAAACCGAACTTACTGCCCAGATAAGGGCTATGGTGAAAATAAAATTAGCAAACCGGCTAAAACAGAATGAACAAAAACGCCTTGCCATACTAGTGGCAGAACGCACCCAAGAACTTGAGAAAAGCCAAATAGCAACGCTTAATGCGCTTAATGAGTTGAAAGCGGAAAATATAGTCCGTAAGCAAGCAGAAATAGCATTACGAAAGAGCGAAGAAATATTCCGTATCCTATACAATAATTCGCCTGATATGCTTGTGTCGGTTTCACCCGAAAATGATAAAATCTTACTTTGCAACAGGACAATTTTGAAAAATACAGGTTACGCAAGAAAGGAGATAGTCGGCTCTCTTATATTCAAAATGTACCATGAGGACTGCATGAAAGGAGTGAAGGAAGCAAATGAGCGATTTGCTAAAACTGGTAAAATTACAGATACCGAACTCATTCTAAGAAGAAAAGATGGCAGTAAGATCGATGTGAATTTGAATGCCTCTTCCGTTAAAGATGAAACTGGCAATATATTGTACTCAATATATTCTTGGAGAGACATCACAGAGCGCAAGCTAGCAGAACAAATAATAATAGATAGTGAGGAAAGATACCATTCGCTTTATGATAGTATGGCAGAAGGGTTTGCTCGATGCAAAATGATTTATGAGAATAATGAACCTGTAGATTTTAAGTATCTTGAAGTAAATAATTCTTTTGAAAAACTTACCGGTTTAAAAAATGTTGTAGGCAAGAAAATTTCTGAAATCCTAGTTAATCTCAAAGTTGAAAATCCAGAGTTATTTGAATTATATGCCAGGGTTGCACAAACTGGAATATCAGAACAAATTGAAACTTTCGTAAAACCTTTAGGAATATGGTATTCTATTTCGACTTACAGTACAGAAAAAGATCACTTTTTAGTGATTTTTAATGATATCACTGACCGCAAACAGGCATCTATTTTAATTGGAAAGCAGAATTTAGTGTTTTCAGCAATCAATGAATTGTTTATAAAGTCCATGGCATGTAAGACAACATATGAGGTGGCACAAATTTGTTTGTCTATTGCACTAAAAGTAACAAATAGTCAGTATGGCTCGGTAGCTGAAATAAATTCAAATAATCACTTCGACACTTTAGCTTTAAGTGATATGGGATGGGAAGAATGTAAAATGGCAATGCTTGATCCTTCCTGTATTCATGATATGGAAATAAGAGGTATTTGGAAAGTCGGGCTACAAAGCAAAAAGGGAATAATTATAAATGATCCTTCGGGTCACCCGAAA
Source organism: uncultured Sunxiuqinia sp. (assembly GCA_965372405.1). Lineage (GTDB taxonomy): Bacteria > Bacteroidota > Bacteroidia > Bacteroidales > Prolixibacteraceae > Sunxiuqinia. Next base: position 65,380 of record CBDVCE010000008.1, on the reverse strand, counting down.
AGTGTTGGTGTACCCGTAGGGCATCCTCCCCTTAATTCTTTTTTGGCAATGCCATTCGGTCATTCGAAATTCAAAGGGATGATTGGTGTTGCAAATAAAGATGGTGGGTTCGATGAAGCAGATAGAGGAATTTTAGAAGCCCTTAGCTTGGCTTTTGCTGAGGTAATAAACAATATTCGTAACCAGGAAGATCTATTAAAAAGTGAAGAGCGTTTTAAGCAAGTATCAGAGAGTACCGGCGAATGGATATGGGAGATTGATACAAAGGGAGTTTACACTTATTCTAGTTCCCCCTCAAATTCTTTGTTGGGTTATCATCCGGAAGAGATTATTGGGAAGAAACATTTCTACGATTTCTTTGCACCTGATGTAAGGGAGAAATTTAAAAAGGCTGCTTTTAGGGTTTTTGTAAAGAAAGAGTCATTCAGTAGATTTGAAAACCCAAATATTCACAAAGACGGTCACACGGTTATACTTGAAACCAATGCTTTTCCCATTCTTGATGATAATGGTGATCTTATAGGTTATAGAGGAGCAGATAAGGATATTACCAAATTAAAACAAGCAGAATTTGATTTAATTGCGGCCAAGGAAAAAGCTGAAGAAAGCGACCGTTTAAAAACTGCATTTTTAGCCAATATGAGCCACGAAATACGAACGCCAATGAATGGCATTCTTGGTTTCGCCGAATTGTTGAAAGAACCAAATTTAACAGGGGAGCAGCAGCTTGAGTATATCGACATCATTGAAAAAGGAGGAGCACGAATGCTCAATACGATCAATGACATTGTTAGTATTTCGAAAATAGAATCAGGACAGATAGATGTTAACCTGCAGGAATCAAATATTAACCAGCAAATTGAATACATATATATCTTTTTCAAAACCGAAATAGAAGGAAAAGGAATGCATTTCTCATTCGGAAAATCTTTGCCACTTGGAGAGTTTATCATAAAAACAGACCGTGAGAAAGTATATGCAATACTTACAAATCTTGTGAAAAATGCAATTAAATACACAGATAAAGGTTCAATTGAGTTCGGCTATAATCAAAAGGGGAAATTCCTTGAGTTTTATGTGAAAGATACAGGTATTGGAATTTCGGATGAAAAGCAGGAAGCCATTTTTGAACGGTTTATTCAGGCCGATATTACTGCTAAAATGGCAAGACAGGGATCTGGCTTAGGTTTGTCGATTTCCAAAGCTTATGTCGAAATGCTTGGTGGGAAAATTTGGGTGGAATCTCAGTCAGGAAAAGGAAGTACTTTTTATTTTACGCTTCCATGCCAGACCGTATCTATCGATAACGGGAAATAGTTGCAAAAATGAATTTAGCCTCCATATGAGTTTCTCGATCCGCCTTCATGAAATGATGTTCATCTTTGTCAATTTTTAGATTAGTAGCGGTTTTCGTTTGTACCTACCCACAAGCTGTATGTTTTTTTTCTGATTTTACAAAAGAGGAGAATAGTTAAGTTGGTTCGTAAAATCTAAAACCAAACGATTTCCCACAAAAATTTTATTTTTTCTCATGTTCATATGTGTTTTTATCTAATAAATTATAATTTAATTGCAGCAATTATTTTAACATCAGAAATTGAAGTGTTAATTTAGGCTGTTAAACAAACAACATATATGAATCATTTAAATGAGGTTTTATCATTACTTGACGGATTTATTGGTGGTAGCGATTGGTTCGTTTTTTTACTTCTAGGAACAGGTTTATTTTTTACAATTTACTTGAAATTTCCGCAGTTTCGTTATTTGAAACATTCTGTCCGCATTGTTCGTGGTAAGTTTGATAAAGAAGGTGATGTAGGTGATACTTCTCATTTTCAGGCATTGACAACCGCACTGTCTGGTACTGTAGGAACAGGCAACATAGCAGGGGTGGCACTTGCAATTCACTTGGGTGGACCTGCTGCTTTATTCTGGATGTTAGTAACTGCAATATTGGGTATGACTACCAAATTTGTAGAGGTTACTCTTTCTCATAAATATCGTGAAAAAGCTGAAGATGGTTCAATCTCAGGTGGTCCAATGTATTACATGAAAAACCGATTGAATTTAAAGTGGCTTGCTGCAATTTTTGCAATTGCAACTGTATTTTCATCATTCGGTACTGGAAGTCTTCCACAAATAAATTCTATTGCAGATTCTGTCTTTTCAACTTTTGGTATCAATAAAATAGTTACCGGCGCTGTTCTTTCAATTTTACTTGCTTTTGTGATTATTGGTGGGATTAAGCGAATTGCCAAAGTGACTTCCCGATTGGTTCCAATAATGGCTTTTATTTATTTAGTTGGTGCTTTTGCTGTAATCTTTTATAACTATGAAAATGTAATACCATCGCTGGTTGCAGTTTTTAAAGATGTATTTACGGGTACTGCGGCAACCGGTGGCTTTCTCGGAGCTGGGTTTGCTTTTGCGTTTAACCGTGGAGTAAATCGTGGCCTGTTTTCTAACGAAGCGGGGCAGGGGTCGGCACCAATTGCACATGCTGCAGCTCGTGCTCATGAGCCAGTTTCTGAAGGTTTGGTGGCTTTGCTGGAACCATTTATCGACACGATAATCATTTGTACGATAACAGGCTTAGTAATTTTATCATCAGGTGTTTGGTCTCAAAAAATAGATAATCAGTTCGAAAATGCGGATTTGAAGATTTTAGCCACAACTATCTCTGATAAAACAGATGAAGGAAGGGAACAGCTTAGTTTGTTTTTGGCAGGGAAAGATAATCTGAAATTATTTACTGGTGATTTAAGCATTGAAGATGGAAAAATTATTAACCATCTGACCGTGCTGCATGCCAGATCAGTAGCCGAAAATGTTAGAGTTATTAACAACGATAAGTCTTTTTCAGGGAAACTTGAAGTTAAAGAAGGACGTATCATTTATTTAGAACAGGTGCAGTTGCATGGAGAATCGCTTATTCATAGTGCACCATTGACAACTGAAGCGTTCACGAAAAGCTGGATGGGGCCATATGGAAGGTACATTGTAGCAATTGGATTATTGCTTTTTGCTTTTTCTACAGCCATTTCGTGGTCTTATTACGGAGATAGAGCTGTGACTTATTTGTTTGGAATAAAAGCTGTTGTTTATTATCGAATTGTTTATGTCTTTGGTTTTTTTGTAGCCGCTTTTATGGATACAACAATTATTTGGACATTTTCTGGAATTACTATAGCTTTGATGACGATTCCAAACTTAATTGGCATATTGTTGTTACGGAAAGAAATGAAAACGGAAGTGAAGAGTTTTTGGAGGGAGTATGCAGATCGTTTTCCAGATGAAAAGTTGCCAAAAAACTGATGCTTTTGATAAATTAACTCTCTTGTATGAACGAAGAATTTGACCACTCCATGGAAGTATTGGTTGTAGATGATAACCCGATTAACCACCGTGTCGTTTTATTTTCCCTCAGGGATCAATTTAAAAATATTGACACCGCCCTGAACGGACAGGAAGCCGTTGATAAATTCAAGCTAAAACATTACGACCTAATCCTGATGGATTTAAGAATGCCAGTGATGGATGGTAAGGAGGCTGCAAAGCATATTCGGGCTTATATTAGTTCGAATGGAATTGATAAGCCTGTTAAGATTGTGGCAATGACTGCAAGCGATATGAGAGAAGATACTCAAGCTTGCCTGGAGGCTGGAATGGATGCATACCTATATAAGCCGTTCCGGATTCAGGAATTGCTTAAAGCAATTAAATAATTTAAGAAGATTCGCCGAAAAAAGCAGCTTTCTTTATACTTTTGCCGCACAAAGTATTATAAATGGCAAAAATCTATCCTGAAAATTTCGAGATAAAAATTGGTTTTGATCGTGTTCGTGAGCTTTTAAAGACGAATTGTTTAAGTTCGTTGGGGAAAGATCGTGTGGACGATATTGTTTTTATGACCAGTTTTAATAAAATCAATTTTGAACTTTCAGCTACAGAAGAATTTGCCAGATTAATCAAGGAGACGGATAATTTCCCAACTAACTTTTATTTTGACTTACGATCATCACTTTCAAAGATTAAAACTGAAGGACGGTTTTTAGAAGTTGGAGAATTGTTTGACTTAAAACGTTCGCTTGAAACTATCGCAGGGATAGTTCGGTTTTTGCAGAATCAGGATGAAACGATTTACCCTACCTTAAAAAAGCTAATTAAACAGGTTCAGTTGTTCCCATATATTAAAGAACGGATTGATCAGATTATAACTCAGCATGGGAGTATTAAAGATTCTGCTTCATCAGAGTTGGCACGTGTTAGACGAGAACTGCACAACAAGCAAACAAATGTATCAAGGCGGTTACACAGTATATTGAAGCAAGCACAGCGTGATGGACTTGTTGATGAAGATGCTTCTGTTGCAATTCGTGATGGCCGACCTGTTATTCCGGTTTTGTCTGCTGTAAAGCGTAAACTTGGTGGAATTGTTCATGATGAATCAGCAACTGGTAAAACAGCCTATGTGGAGCCGTCCGAAGTGGTTGAAATGAATAATGAAATTCGGGAGCTGGAGTATGCTGAGAAAAGAGAGATTGTGAAAATTCTTGTTGAGTTTTCAGATGATCTCCGTCCTTATCTTTCGGATCTTTTTGATTTATATAAGTTTTTAGGCACAATTGACTTTATTCGATCTAAAGCAATAATGGCAAATCGAATGGATGCAATTAAACCAGCACTAGAAAATAAATGTCAGCTATTTTGGGAGAAAGCAATTCATCCTTTATTGAGATTTAATCTGCAAAAAGAAAAAAGGGATGTTGTTCCTTTAGATATTCAGCTTAGCCCTGAAAATCATATTTTGTTGATTTCGGGTCCTAATGCAGGGGGAAAGTCAGTATGTTTAAAAACGACTGGTTTGTTGCAATACATGTTACAATGTGGATTGATGATTCCGATTGATGAAACTAGTCGTGCAGGTATTTTCGATCAGCTTTTTATTGATATTGGTGATGAGCAGTCCATCGAAAATGACTTGAGTACATATAGTTCTCATTTGCTAAATATGAAACATTTTCTGAAAAATGGAAATGACCGAACATTGATTTTAATTGATGAATTTGGTACTGGAACGGAACCAATGTTGGGAGGTGCAATTGCTGAAACTATTTTGGATGAGTTGAATCAGAGAGGATGTTTTGGTCTGATTACGACTCACTATGCCAACTTGAAACATTTTGCTTCATCTGCCGAAGGGATCGAGAATGGAGCAATGATGTACGATTCCCATAAAATGGAGCCATTGTTTCAACTTCAAATTGGAAAGCCTGGAAGTTCATTCGCTTTTGAGATAGCACGAAAGATAGGTTTGCCGGAGACTATTCTTCAGGGTGCAACTGATAAGGTTGGTAAAGACCATATTCACTTTGATAAGCACCTGAGAGATATTGTACGCGATAAGCGATACTGGGAATCCAAAAGACAGCGAATTCGAAAGGTTGAACGATCACTGGATGATTTGGCTGAAAGTTATGAGACAGATCTTTCTGAAATAAAGAAACAGCGCAAAAAGATTGTTGAAGAAGCCAGGGAAGAAGCTGAAAGGATTATTTCTGAGGCAAATAGGAAAGTTGAAAATACGATTCGAATAATTAAAGAGAGCCAGGCTGAAAAAGAAAAAACAAAGTTAGTGCGCAAAGATCTTCAGCAATTTAAAGAAAAGCTTGAAGATAAAAATACGGATAATGATGATGATTGGATCAATCGTAAAATTGAGAAGCTGAAGCAGAAAGAGCAAAAGCGAAATCAGAAACGTCCGGAAATTGTTGAAAAGAAACAAGTTCAGCAAAAAGAAAAAGTAGAATTGGCTCCTGGAGACCATGTGAAGATTGAAGGTCAAACAAGTATTGGCGAGATCATGGAGTTGGGGCCGAAGAATGCAATTGTTGCATTCGGACAGTTGCGCACATCAATAAGCCAAAAAAAACTTCTACGTGTAAGTAATAACGAGGCTAAAAAAGAGCTTCGGGGAACGAATAAAACTTTGCCAGGTATCCATCGAAAACTATCAGATAAGAAGCTCAGTTTTAAATCTGAAATTGATATTCGTGGGCAACGAGTTGAAGAGGCCATTTCAAATATTCAGACCTTTTTAGATGAGGCAATTATGCTTGATGTGCATGAGTTAAGGATTCTGCATGGTAAGGGTAATGGTATTCTACGGGAAGTTATTCGTGAATTTCTAAAATCAGACTCGATTGTTCGTTCATTTCGTGATGAACATGTTCAATTAGGCGGTTCAGGAATTACAATTGTTGAGCTCGATTAGACTTTTCAGGAATCTTTAATATTAGCAGGTTAACTACAAAAGCCAAAATAATAACCCAGTTCCCTAAAGGGATTCCCCAAACAGAAACCATCATTTTTCCTGATAGAGCAATTATTCCACCCAGAGCCATTGCCCAGATACTTAATTTACTATTTACTTTCCAATTTAGAAGTGCTGCCAGCAAGGGAACAATAAAAGCACCAGAGTAAAAAGCAAGAGCAAGTAATAAACTTCCAATAATAGATGTGATTTTTAAAGAAATAAGCATGCTTATCGTTCCAATACCAGCGATAAACAGGCGAGTGTGTTTCAATGATTTTTTATTGTCAATATCTGGATTTACCAATTCACTCAATATCATTGAAGCTGTTAGTAGGGTAGTGTCTGCTGATGAAAGTACTGCGGATAATAGTGCTGCAGCCATTAACCCAACACCCCATGCAGGTAAATAAACATTAATCAATTCAATTAAAGCAACTGATCCTTTTAGTGAATCTTCCGGGAGATTTGCAAAAGCATAAACACCCAAATAGGCCAGTAGGAATGCCAACGGAATAAGAGTGGCGGCAACTGCAATTACACTTTGCTTGGCTATCTTTTCATTTCGGGCACAAAACACACGTGAATAGATATCTGGACCTACAACAAAAGTGCTTGAGAAAGTAAGAATAAGGATGAAAAGATCAATTCCAGAAAAAGCGGTATTGAATGGAAAACTTTCCTGAATTGTTGGCACAATTGAATCTGTTTTATTTCCTAAAAGGATAGCACTGATTATTAAGCCTGCAATAATAATGGTGGATTGAAAAAAGTCAGTTTTAAGAATAGAAATCTGACCACCAATTAAGGTGTAAAGAATAAAAACTGCTCCGGCAATAAATACACCGTTTTCATAACTAATATCAAAAAAACTAAATAGAATTTTTGATGCTGCAATAATTTGTGCAGCAACAATGCCTGTCCATGCAATTGGGATAATGATTGATGCAACTTTTCTGGTTGTATCTCCATAGTATTGTCCTAGCAGGTTGGCAATGGTAAATTTCCCTTTTTTATTTACCCTGCTTACAAAAGGTATTAATAGCCAAAGGCCAGCAGATGCCGCTAGTAAATACCATGCTGAAGCCCATCCTTGTTGACCTGCGAGATTTACAGAGCCAAGAATTGCAGAACCTCCAAGTATGGTTGCCATCAGACTTCCGGCAACCTGCCAGAAACCACTTCTTTTCCCACCAACAAAATAATCACTTGGATTTTTTATCTTGAAATAAGAATAAATGCCGATCATGATGACCAGTGCAAAATAAATTATGAGTATTGTGAGTTTCATATTAATGAAACAAAAGTAAGTATTGATTAATTCTTTAAGCAAAGAAAAGATAAAAAATAGTATCTTCGCATGCGTTAAACAAATAGATATGTTAAAAGGAATATTATCAATTTCAGGACACCCCGGATTATTTAAAATGATAGCCGAGGCTAAAAATAGTATTATCGTAGAATCACTGCTCAATGGCAAAAGAATGCCTGCATATTCAACCTCAAAAATTAGTTCACTTGAAGATATAGCCATATTTACGGAAACTGCAGAAGTTCCGTTTAAAGACGTATTAAAATCAATTGTAGAGAAAGAAGAAAATGGTGCAATTGAGAAGATTCCTTCAGGAAATGAACTTAAAGCATATTTTGGTGAAATTTTACCTGAATATGATCGTGATCGTGTTTATACCAGTGATATGAAGAAAATTTTACAATGGTATAACATCCTTCAGAAAAATGATTTATTGAACTTTGAAGAGGAAGCGGAAGATACAGCTGACGAAAAGGATGATGAAAAAGCTTAGTTAGTTTGACTTTTTGGTCAAAATAGCTTTCTCTGAAAACCAGTTTGTTTTATATCACCATTATTAGAGTGATTCTCTAATATAATTTCAAAAAGTTTTACTGTTGCAAGAGCATCGCCTGCAGCTCGGTGGCGTCCATCGATCTGAATGTTTAAATCCTGGCAAATATTACCTAGAGAATATGATTTGTGTCCAGGGATATATTTGCGACTTAATTTAACGGTGCACATTGTTTTTCGTTTGTAGCTATAACCCAAACGATTAAACTCTTCTTGCATAAAACGATAATCGAAACTAGCGTTGTGGGCTATAAAAATATTGCCTGCAGTAATTTCTATTACTTTTTTTGCAATCTCAAAAAACTTAGGAGCATTGACTACCATTTTATCATTAATCCCTGTAAGTTTAGTAATAAAGTAGGGGATATGGCACTCTGGATTAACCAACGAACTGAAAGAATCTACAATCTCAATTCCGTTGTGAACATAGATAGCAATTTCGGTAATCTTTCCTTCTTTTGCTGATTGTCCTGTTGTCTCTATGTCAATTATGTTGTACAAATCTTTTCTTTTTTTCGTAAAATAAATAAAAAGTCCCTAGCTTTAGTAATCATTTTGGTTTTTAATTGAAAGGTGTGGATTTTACTTAAATTTCTATTGAAAGCATACACCAATAAACCATTTTAGCTAATATTGTGTTCAATTCTTCAAAAAAAACTAAAATAATTGATTTTAAAACCATTCATAATTTTACCCACTACATGAAAAAACTTTTTTTACTTTTATTGGTAATCTCAGCTAGTTTGCTTGTTGAAGCACAAACTGCTGATAAACCATGGAGCCTGGGCCTAGGAGCCGGAGCTTATGGAAACTTTAGTAAGAGCGGAGTTGGTATTATGCCAGAGCTTTATTTAAGCAGGTATGTTAGTCCTACTTTTGATTTAATGTTGCAGCAAAATGTTGCGCTTTACAATTCAAAAGTGAGAAATGACCTTGATGCAGCAAATACTGTATTGAATTTGCGCTTAAAGTTATATAACGGGAAAATAATATCTGAAGATAGTCCAGTACGCCCATATATATATGCTGGGCCAGGAGTATTGTTTGACAATGAAACTCAGGGACTTAATTTTAATTTTGGATTAGGTTCTAAGTTTGCCGTAAGTCCGTCCACTTCATTGTTTCTTGAAGGAGGTTATATTGATGGTATAACTTACGAAGGAGCAACTGGTGGAGACCGCAAGGAAGATATGTGGAAAGTTATTGGAGGGATTGAATTTACTTTCGGTAAAGCAAAAGATTCTGATGGTGATGGTGTTCCTGATAGAACAGATGAATGTCCAGACACTCCTTTTGGTGTTACTGTTGATGAAAAAGGATGTCCTGTTGATACCGACGGTGATGGTATCGTTGATTATCTTGATGATTGCCCACGTGAAGCTGGTTTAACTTCTCTTGGAGGTTGTCCGGATAAGGATGGTGATGGTATTGCAGACAAGTATGATGATTGTCCGGAAGAAGCTGGACCAAAAGAATTCAAAGGCTGTCCTGATACTGATGGTGATGGTGTTATTGATAAAAATGATAATTGCCCTGATACACCTAAAGGTTGGGAAGTTGATGTTACCGGATGCCCACTTGATAACGATAGTGATGGGTTATATAATGAAGAGGATGATTGTCCTAATGTAGCTGGACCAATTGAAAACAAAGGTTGTCCTATTGAAGACGAAGAAAAAGAAGCAATTCTTCTTGATATCAAAGTAACACCTGTTTACTTTGTTGTTGATGAAAGCTATTTGACCGATTATTCTAAAGGTAAATTAGATACATTGATTACCCTGATAAATGAAAATGCAGAGTATAATGTAAATCTATTCGGATTTACCGATGATACTGCAAGTGATGAGTATAACCAAGCTCTTTCAGAAAGACGTGTTGATTCTGTTGTTGGTTATTTGACAAGTAAAGGATTAGCTAAAACCAGAATCTCAAATACTGAAGCATTGGGAGAGAAAAATCCTGCAGCTTCAAATGAAACTCCTGAAGGACGTAAATTTAACCGTCGTGTTGAATTTGAAATCTTTAAATTGAAATAGTCTAACAAAACTATTTGTTAAGAAAGCCCTGCATGTTTTATGCAGGGCTTTTTTGTGTCTGCAAAATAGAAAGGAAACTATTATCTTTGCGACTCTTATTAAAAAATACGATATGTCCATCGAACAAATTATCAGAACAAAAGTATCAGAAGCAATTCAACAACTTTATAAAGAAGAAATTGATTCTTCTTCAGTACAGATTCAAAATACACGCAAAGATGTAGCAGGCGATTTAACTGTTGTAGTATTTCCTTACTTAAGGTTTTCTAAAAAATCTCCAGAACAAACAGCTGAAGAATTAGGGGTTTATTTGAGTGAAAATGTTGATGAGGTTGATCAGTTTGAGGTTGTAAAAGGCTTTTTAAATCTTTCAATTTCTACTTCATATTGGGTAGGTGTTTTAGCAGATGCTGGATTAAATGAGCAATACGGATTTGTAGAGGCTACCGAAGATTCGCCTCAGGTGATGATTGAATATTCATCTCCAAATACAAATAAACCGCTTCATTTAGGACATATCAGAAACAATCTTTTAGGTTTTTCATTAAGTGAAATCTTAAAAGCGAATGGGAAACGCGTTGTTAAAACCAATATTGTAAACGACCGAGGTATTCATATTTGTAAGTCGATGGTTGCCTGGCAGAAATTTGGAGAAGGAAAAACACCTGAAAGCACAGGGAAAAAAGGTGATCACCTGGTAGGCGATTATTACGTACTTTTCGACAAGCATTATAAATCAGAAATAGCTAAATTGGTTGAGCAGGGGCAAAGTAAGGAAGAAGCTGAAAAGAATGCTCCATTAATTATTGAAGCAAGAGAACTCCTTCTGAAATGGGAAGCAAAAGACCCTGAGACGATTGAGCTTTGGGAAAATATGAATCAGTGGGTTTATGCTGGTTTTGATGTGACATACAAAGAATTGGGAGTTGATTTTGATAAGATTTATTACGAATCAGACACTTACCTTGTTGGAAAAGATGAAGTTCTTAGAGGTTTAAAAGAAGAAACTTTTACTCAGCGCGATGATCAATCTATATGGGCTGACCTTACTAAAGATGGGCTTGATGAAAAGATCTTGCTTCGTAGTGATGGTACTTCAGTTTATATGACTCAGGATATTGGTACAGCAAAGCTCCGGTATGATGATTACAGTATTGATAAGATGGTTTATGTGGTAGGGAATGAGCAAAATTATCACTTTCAGGTATTGTCTATTTTGTTAGATAAATTAGGCTATTCCTGGGGAAATGACCTTCATCATTTCTCATACGGAATGGTTGAACTTCCACAAGGTAAAATGAAATCGCGTGAAGGAACTGTTGTTGATGCTGATGACTTGATGGCTGGAATGATTGAGGTTGCCAGAAAGACTTCGGAAGAACTCGGTAAGCTTGATGGTTATTCAGAAGAAGAAGCAAAAGAGACTTTTAAGACAATTGCTTTGGGCGCATTGAAGTATTTCATGCTTAAAGTAGATCCTAAAAAGAATATGCTTTTCAATCCAGAAGAATCAATCGATTTTAATGGGAATACGGGACCATTTATTCAGTACACTCATGCACGAATTCGATCTATATTAAGAAAGGCCAATGACAAGCAGATTGAGCTGAGCTATAAATTAGATGAAAATCTGAAATTATCTGAAAAAGAACAGGAATTAATTAAAAGTATTTCACTGTTCCCGGGAGTTATCGCCGAAGCTGGTGAGATGTACAGTCCAGCGCTGATTGCAAATTATGTGTACGATTTGGTAAAAGAGTACAACCAATTCTATCATGATCATTCTATTCTTGCTGAAGAGGATGAAGCAATTCGTAATTGCCGTTTGGTGCTTTCAGAAACTGTTGCTAAAATTGTAAGACTTGGTATGAGCCTTATGGGAATTAATGTCCCAGAGCGGATGTAGAAATTTATTAACCCAACAATATAAACTTATGAAATCCAACCTTACTTATCTTTTCCTTTTTGCTTTTGCAGTATTAATTGCAAGCTGTAGTTCTAATCAAGCTGATAAAAAAGAATCTTCATCAATTCAAAAGCCAAATATCATTTACATTTTGGCGGATGACTTGGGCTATGGTGATTTAAGCTGTTATGGGCAAAAGAATTTCCAGACTCCAAATTTGGATCAACTAGCCAAAGAAGGTATGATGTTTACTCAGCATTATTCAGGAAGTACAGTTTGTGCACCTTCTCGATGCTCCTTAATGACTGGATTAACAACCGGACATTCTTTCATTCGCGGAAATAAAGAATGGAAACCTGAAGGGCAGTATCCAATGTCGGCTGAAAGTTATACGATTGCTGAAATGTTGAAAGAGGCAGGTTATACAACCGGTGCTTTTGGTAAATGGGGACTTGGTTATCCGGGTTCTGAAGGTGATCCAAATATGCAGGGCTTTGATGTTTTTTACGGATATAATTGCCAACGAATTGGACATAACTACTATCCATACCACATGTGGAGCAATCAGGAAAAAGTAATGCTTGAAGGCAATGCTGATCGAAAAATTGAAACTTATGGTCCTGATGATATTCACGAGCAGGCTATAAAGTTTATGGAAGCAAATAAAGAGAAGCCATTCTTTATGTATTATCCTTCAATTATACCTCATGCTGAATTGTTGGCAACTGAAAAGTATATGGATAAATATCGTGGCAAATTTGATCCAGAAAAGAATTACAAAGGACGAGATGAAGGACCTGGATATAAAACTGGTGCTTACGGTTCTCAACCAGAGTCGCATGCTGCTTTTGCTGCAATGGTGAACATTCTTGACGATGAGGTTGGTGAGATTGTTGCTAAATTGAAAGAACTTGGAATTGCTGACAACACGATAATAATTTTCACTTCTGATAATGGTCCACACATGGAAGGTGGAGCCGATCCTGAGTATTTTGATAGTAATTCTTTTTTGAAAGGCTTTAAACGTGATTTATATGAAGGTGGTATTCGTGTTCCAATGATTGCATGGTGGCCTGGGAAAATCAAAGCAGGCACTTCCAATGGACATGTCTCAGCATTTTGGGATGTGATGCCTACACTTGCAGAAGTTGTTGGTGTCAATACTCCTGAGGGTATTGATGGTATCTCATTTCTACCAACTTTATTGAGTGAAGAAGGACAGCAGGATCATGATTATCTCTACTGGGAGTTTCATGAAAGGAAAGGACGTCAGGCAGTTCGTAAAGGAGATTGGAAAGCGGTTCGTTATGAAGTTAAAAAAGGAAACCTGCCAACTGAATTATATAATCTTGCTGAAGATGTTGGAGAGGAAAACAATCTTGCAGAGCAATATCCTGATCTGGTTAAAGAAATGGAACAGATAATGAAAGATGCCAGAACAGAATCGGAGGTTTATAAGTTTTAGATAATTTCAACCCAGTTGAAGTGAAAGAATAAATTCGAAGTATAAAAAAGATTTTAATTAAGGTGACTGTTTATATGGTCATCTTTTTTATGCTGCTATTTGTTTCGTCCATACTCTTGTCAGGTAATGCGGCTGCAACAACTGCTACAAGAATAATATGGATTGATTTTGTTACCATTTCAGAACGAAGAAAGGCCTTATCCTTTATTTCAAATCATTTCCGCCAAATTTTAAAACATCAGATTAGCTTACACAGATTCTAAGACACTACCATGAAAGAGTAAAAGACGAGTTCGATTGATAGTCCTGAGAGGGACTAGAATAGACGTTAGTTCACTTTTACTCTTTTCGGTTAATTATAAAATTTGTCCCCCAGACAAATTCATAACAGTCGGCCCTCCAGTGGTGCCAAATGCAGTAACGAAGTCGGTTCCGTAACCACCTCCCGGATCAAATTCGGGACAGGCCATCCAGTTCATTAAGTTTGTTTTTGAATCAATTAGTGGTATAATTCCCCGATCCTTGGGTCGGAAACAAAATATGTTTGCATAGCAAACTCAACTTGATACCTCGGAGCTTGCTCCGGGGTAATTCATTACTTGCCATACGGAGAGCGTACGAATTGTTGAAGCACATCTTAAAATTTAAAATAATGACAAGAGAGATATTTAATCCGACACATTTATTTTTCACAAGGAAAAATAAATTACTAGATTTAGTGTTCAAAATTAATAAGCTATGAATTATACAGACAGGCGACAAGCCACTAATAACGTACTTTTCAAAGCTTTATCGTTATGCACAAGCTAAAAAAATCATCAAACAACAAAATATGAAAATTATTGACATTGCAGTTGCTCAATTTGAACCCAAGGATGGAGATAAAGCGTATAATTTGTCGATAATCCGAAATCTTACCGAAAAAGCAAAATCCAACGGTGCAGATTTAATCAGTTTTCACGAAATGTCGATTACTGCCTACACTTTTACAAAGGATTTAAGCCTTGAACAGATAACGGACTTGGCAGAGGACGTACCGAATGGAAAAAGTACGCAGGAATTGATTAGGATTTCCAAAGAATTCGGTATACCAATTTTGGCAGGTCTTGTCGAAAAATCGGACGAGAAAATATACAATACTTATATCTGCGTTACAGGAGACGGAATAGTTGCAAAGTATAGAAAGATACATCCTTTTATTAGCAAATATATGTCCGCTGGCAACGAATATTGTGTATTCGACCTACTTGGTTGGAAATGCGGAATTTTAATATGCTACGATAATAACGTAATAGAAAATGTACGAGCAACAAGCCTTTTGGGTGCGGAATTAATTTTCGCACCTCACGTTACAGGCTGTACTCCATCTGCAATGCCAGGTAGAGGTTACGTAGCCGATAAATTTTGGCAGAATCGTGAAAGCGACCCTGTATCCTTGAGATTGGAATTTGATGGCCCGAAAGGAAGACGTTGGTTAATGCGCTGGCTTCCAGCAAGAGCCTACGATAATGGCGTTTATTATGCGTTTACCAATCCGATTGGTTATGACGGTGAGCATTTGAAAAATGGCAATTCGATGATAATCGACCCATATGGAGAAGTTTTATCCGAAATAAAATCATTTGAAAACGATATTACAATTTCAAAAATAACAAAAGAAAAAATACAACTTTCTGGAGGTTGGAGGTATAGAAATGCCAGAAGACCTGAACTATACAAGCACATTATTGGTGGAAATCACAAATCAGATACAACGCCTGTATGGATGAAGGGAAAAACAACCAATCATTGAGAAAATAGTGCACACATTGAATAGCCAGCCCCGCTAACGATCACTAGTAGGGAAAGGCTTTCACACCGGAATTGAAGTCCCCTGAATTGGGCTTTGAGCAATAGACCATCCACCTCCCGATAAAAATCGGGACAAGCTATCCGATGATGAACAATCGCATGGCGCAGGAGCGTTTTTAATGGCAGCCGTTGAATTATTAAAGATGAAATAGTCTTGAAGAAGCATATAGAGAAAGACTTCTTTATCATTTTTGGAAGAATGAGATAATTTACGAACTTTATTGTTGAGCTAAACCAATTTAAACGAAGCGATATTAACAACTGAAGGCATATTAGCCGAAAAATTGGTAATTTAGCCAAATAAGAAATCAAGGAATATTTTGGTAACGGAAAAGAACCTTATTACAAACATTTAATAGTTAATATCATGGGAAAAGGTCAAGACGCAAAGAAAAGCGTAAAAAAAGAAGCGACTAAGAGTGCAAAAGAAAAGAAAGCAGAAAAGAGGAATAAAAAACTGAAGTACGATTAATTGTTTTCTTTAAAACAAATCGCAACAGTAAGTTGTAAGTAATGGCGGGGAAAGTAGTAAAACATCAAGCTTTATAGCTTGATATAAAAATGCTACAAAGTCCGCCATTACTTTTATACTTAATTAAAGCCGAATCCATCACCGAAGGAATAATGAAAAGGCAAATCGAGTTACTGGCACCAGGTGGAGATATTGACTCTATAAAAACGGCAATTCTTGCAGGGGCTGATGCTGTTTACTGTGGTTTGAATAAATTCAATGCAAGAAACCGAGCCGCAAATATCAGCTTCGATGATCTACAGGGAATTTTAAGACTAGCACATCAAAACAGTTGCGAAGTATTTCTAACCCTAAACATCATTATTATTGACAATGAAATTCCGGCTCTTTTTAAGTTGCTGAACAGACTCGTTAACACAACAATTGACGGTGTGATTGTTCAGGATTTAGGTATGTTCTATCTCTTATCTAAATACTTTAAAAGTCTTAAAATACACGCATCTACACAACTTACCACCCATAACAAAGGACAGGTTCAATTTTTAAACCAGCTAAATGCGGAGCGGGTTAACTTTTCAAGAGAGTTAAATATTCATGAGATAAAAAAGCTAACAGCTTTTGCACACAAAAACGGCGTTTTATCCGAAGTATTTGTTCATGGTTCCTATTGTCTTTCTTTCTCTGGCATCTGTTATATGAGCTCTCTTCACGGAGGGAACTCAGGAAATCGTGGCAGATGTAGTCAACCTTGTAGAGATCGATATTTAAAAACTCCTGCAGGTAAAGATTACCCACTTAATTTGAAAGATAATTCAGCCTATTTTGATTTAAAAGAGCTGTATAATGCAGGGGTTGATTCGCTAAAGATTGAAGGACGAATAAAGGAGTTTGAATACGTTTATACAGTAGTGAATTCATGGAGGAAACAAATTCGTAGTTTTTATGAGAAGGGCAGCCTGATTGATGACAATAGTGAGCTTTACAAGGTATTTAACCGGGATTTCTCCAATGCCTTTTTGAAAGGAGATATTCATAAAGGCATGTTTATCGATAATCCGATGAGTCATTCGACCAAACGACTTTCGGAGATCAATGATTACAGTTCCAATGAGAAAGAGCTGGAGGGTCAAACGGAACTTTATGACGAAAAGAAAATACTAAGAGCATCTATTAAAAAGGAGATAGACCAATTTGACACTGCTAAGATTCCACTAGAAATAAGTATTTCCGGCAGTTGTGGTACGCCATTAAAAGTATCAGTAAATTCTCCAGATGCAACATTTGAAGTACGTTCTAAAGTTAACATGACAGATACAGGCACCGAGTCATTAAGTCTTAAGATGATACTTAAAAGATTGAAAGCAATTGATGATACGGAATATTACATCAAAAAAACAGAACTCAATCTTGACACAGATCTTTATCTACCTTTTAAAGAGCTAACAGCAATTAAAAAAAGCTTGTTATTCATCTTGAATGGTTCAAGAGAAATGATTGCCCCTGTTAGTATTCCGGCATTAAAGAAACCGAATAAGCAAAACAAAAAGCCTGCGCTTTCGGTATTAATAGCCTCAACTAAGGATATTGACATTTGCAATGATGACAATGTAGATACCTATTTTCAGCTTCCAAATAGTTTCAAGAATAAGACTGTTGAGTTTATTGATCTTTTTAAAAAGAATGAAAAACTAATACCTTGGTTTCCTCCCGTTTTGATTGGGGATGATTATAATGCTGTAGTAGAGTTTTTGCATCAACTAAAACCAAAGCTTATTGTAACAAATAATACAGGAATAGCTTTTGAAGCCTACAATATAGGGATTGCATGGATTGCTGGCCCCTATATCAATATTACAAACTCTTTTAGCCTGTTGAGTTTAAAAGAGAATTTCAATTGTACTGGTTCATTTCTTTCAAATGAGATTAGTAAAGTTCAGATGATATCCATTAAAAAACCGGAGGATTTCGAACTGTACTATAGCATCTATCACCCCATTGTATTAATGACAAGCAGACAATGCTTATTTCATCAGGTTACCGGATGCGAAAAATATAAAATAGATGATAGCTGTATTCAACAATGTGAAAAGTCTTCAACAATTACAAATTTGAAAGAGGACACATTCCATATTGAGAAAACAAAAGGAAATTATCATCGTGTTTATAATTCTACGAATTTATTGAATACAGCTATTGTTAATGATTTTCCTGATCGCTTTTCCAGTTTCTTCATTGATTTGAGTGATATAAAAACCGAAACCAAAGTTGAGTTAGATAAAGCACAATTAATTCAGCTTTTTAAGAATTATATAGACGGAAATATGGATTCAACACAGCAACTCCATGACATTCTTCATCCAAGCACCAACGTGCAATACAAGAAAGGTATCTAAGGCTATTGTTTAAAGAAAGACCTGGCAAATAACTATTACCAGCTTATTCCAATTAGCAAAAGTATTTAGCTCAAACAAAACATAGTTAGCCCTGTAAAACGATCAGTTGACCGAATTTTCTATGATGCTTTTCACAGAGTTAATACTTTTAGCGTGTAATTTATATCTTTGTAAGCCTTAAAAAAATAAAGACACAAAACTGTTAAAGAAATTCGAATGAAAATTGCACTGATTGGTTACGGGAAAATGGGCAAAACAATTGAAGAAATTGCCAAAGAACGTGGCCACGAAATTGTACTCACGATAGATATCAATAATCAACACGAACTTACGGTTGAGAACCTAAAAAAAGCAGATGTAGCCATTGAATTTACCATTCCGGCTTCTGCCATTTCTAATTACAATCTTTGCTTTGAAAGTGGAATCCCTGTAGTGAGCGGCACTACCGGATGGCTTGACAATAAAGAAGAAGTACTTGCTAAAATGAATGAGCTTAATGGCACATTCTTTTATGCATCCAATTTCAGCGTTGGCGTAAACCTGTTTTTTGTTTTGAACAAGAAACTGGCTGGTTTAATGCAAAAGCATTCAGAATACGATATTAAAATGGAAGAAGTGCATCACACTCAAAAATTAGATGCACCTAGTGGTACAGCAATTTCATTGGCTGAAGACCTTTTTGATGTCAATCCTGCAAAAAATAGCTGGACTCTTGATAGTCCTACATCATCCGAAGAAATGCAAATTACAGCAATCCGAGAGGGGCAAGTTCCCGGGATTCACCGCATAAAATATGAGTCTGACATTGATTATATTGAAATTGAGCACAGTGCTAAAAACCGTCTTGGTTTTGCTACCGGAGCAGTTTTAGCGGCCGAGTTTAGTTTTGGTAAAAAAGGACTCCTTAGTATGAACGAACTTTTAAATATTTAATACCTGCGATACGATGAGACAAATCCTGACAAACAAGTGGTTTAAATTCATATTTGTTGGCCTGATTTATAGTTTATGGGTCATCTGGCTTCAAAACTTTTGGTGGTTTATTGGTCTGGCGATCATATTTGATATGTACATCACCAAAAAAGTACACTGGGCATTCTGGAAAAAGAAAAATCCACCCGGTGGAAAACAAACTAAAGTTGTAGAGTGGGTTGATGCGATTATTTTTGCAGTAATTGCAGCTACTTTCATTCGTATGTTCTTCATTGAAGCCTATACCATTCCTACTTCTTCAATGGAAAAATCAATGTTAGTTGGTGATTTCCTATTTGTAAGTAAAACTGCTTACGGACCGAAAATGCCTAATACACCATTATCATTCCCATTTGTACACCATACTATGCCAATGTCTAAAGAGGCAAAATCATATGTAGAATGGGTTAAAAGACCATACAAAAGAATCGGTGGATTTGGTGAAATCAAAAATAACGATGTGGTTGTATTCAACTTCCCCGAAGGAGATACGGTAGCTATGAATATGCCTACACGCAGCTATTATGAGCAAATAAGAACACATGGACACGAACGTGTAACAACAGACACTCGCTCATTTGGTGAGATTATCACCCGTCCGGTTGACAAACGCGAAAACTACATTAAACGTTGTGTTGGTATTCCTGGCGATGTTTTGGAATTAAAAGAAGGCCAGTTGTTTGTAAACGGAAACGAGCAAACTGTTTTTGGTGGTGTACAGTACAATTATATTGTGACTACTGACGGAACATCAATTAATAAAAGAACACTGGAAAAAATTGGTATTGCCAAGGCTGACCAAAATGTATTTTCAGGTTCCCAGTTTTTATTTCCTATGACTGATGAGCACGTAGATGAGCTGAAAAAGCTTCGAAATGTAAAAAACATCACGCGCGTAAATATGCCTGCCGGAAATGCCGATAGTGACATCTTCCCTCACAGTGAAGATTATCAATGGAATCGTGATAATTTTGGTCCGCTTGAAGTACCTAAAAAAGGTGAGTCGGTTAACCTAACCGTGACGAACCTTCCAATTTACGAGCGTATCATTGACCTTTATGAAGAAAATGAACTTGAGGTTAAAGACAGCACAATCTTTATTAACGGAGTAGCTACTGATAATTACACCTTTAATATGGATTATTACTGGATGATGGGCGACAATCGCCACAACTCAGCCGACTCGCGCTATTGGGGTTTTGTACCAGAAGATCATGTAGTTGGAAAAGCAGTTTTCATCTGGTTATCATTGGATAAAGATAAGAGGTTCCCTTCAAATATACGTTTTAACCGTTTGTTTAATTCGGTAAAATAAAATACAAAGGGAGTCAATAGACATACATAAAAAGGATTGTGATCTCTTGCATCATGATCCTTTTTTTTGTTACTTATTTAAAAATTCACAGTTATGTCTGCAGGAATTATCATTTTACTCATTCTGGCTTTATTACTGGTTATTTTTACACTTCAAAACACAGCACTAATAACGCTTAAGGTATTTTTCTGGGAGATTGTTGATGTACCTCTTGTTCTTGCACTTATTGTTTTTTTGATAGCTGGTTTTATAATTGCTTATTTTTTGATTTATCCAAAAGTATGGAAGCTGAAATCACAAATTAAAAGCTTACAAAAAGAAGCAGATAATCCAATAGTAACAGTACCCGAACCAACAACACCAACTACCTCCGAGGGTATAGAAATAACTGGCGATACTGATGAAAGTTTTTTCAAGGAATAAATACAATGGAGAATAAAGCGATTCTTTTAAGCACAGCCTATTTGCCACCTGTGCAATACATTAGCAAGTTTATTAACCAACCTTCTGTTTGGATTGAAACCTGTGAAAATTTCACCAAACAAACATATAGAAACCGGGCAATCATTTTGGGAGCAAATGGTCCCGAAGCGTTGGTTGTTCCAATAATAAAAGGCAGAAGCAAACAGCTTATCAAGGATCTTAAAATCTCTTATGAGATGAATTGGCAGCACACACATTGGCAAGCCATTGTTTCATCTTATAACTCATCTCCATTTTTTGAAATCCTTGAAGATGATTTCCGCCCATTCTATGAAAAGAAGTTTGATTACCTGATTGATCTAAATCTGCAAATCCTGAAAGTAGTTTTTGATATTTTAGAAATTGTCCCAAACATCACTAAAACAACTGACTTTGAAGCCGTCTCTGAACCTTTTCTAAACTTAAGGGAAGCTATTCATCCAAAGCCACAAAAAGCACAAGCCGACCCTTCATTTACAGCAAAACCATACACTCAGGTTTTCGATGACAAATTTGGTTTCACCCCTAACCTCAGCATCCTCGATTTACTTTTCAATTGTGGATCAGAAAGCTATTCTGCACTTCTGGGAAGTTTAAAGTAAAATCACATTGTAGGTGTTATAAAACCAATAGATTTCATGTTGTATTTGCAAAAAGCTATATACTTTAGCAGTAACCTAAAACATGAACTTATGAATACTTTAAAATCACCAACTTTCCTATCTGCATTAATACTACTAATTGCTTTAATTTCTTTCTCCTGCGGAACTAAAGATGTACTTCAATTGTCGAAAAATGGGAAAAGCAATTACGAAATTGTTTTGAATGAAAATGCAGGAGAAAAAGTAAAACAGGCAACCAGCAACCTACAACATTATCTTGAAAAGATTGGAGATGTAAAAATCCCTATCGTTAATCAAGACAAACTGAATGATGGAGTTAACAAGATATTTATTGGAGAACAAGAACTTACATCTCCAGAACAGGTTGTTATACAAAACGATGAACAAAATCTGGTTATCTCAGGAGGTAGTCCAGAAGCAGTTTTCAACGCCAGTATCGTTCTTTTGGAAGATTTCTTAGGTTGCCGTTGGTATTCACCTGAAGTTGAAAAGATCCCTCAATTAAAAAAGATTGAATTAATACTCCCATTGAACTTCAGCTACACACCCGAAATTACCACACGTACGGTTCACTCACGTCTATTTTATGAGAACCATGAATTTGCACACAAACACAAGGTGACCACAGAAGCCTTTCCACACTATGTGCCCAGTGCACGCGTACATACCTTCAATCGTTTTATGCCGGAGAATACTTTTTATGAGAAACATCCGGAGTATTATGCATTACGAGGAAAACGAAGATTACCAACTCAATTATGTCTCACTAATCCAGATGTTCTTCGCATTGTTAAAGATTCGGTGAAATCCTATTTTGGAAGGCATCCTAAATCTGACGTAATTTCCGTAAGTCAGGATGATAACACTCAATATTGCGAATGCGATAATTGTAAAAAGATCGACACTGAAGAAGGCTCACAAAGTGCAACAATGGTAAATTTCGTAAATGATATTGCAGTCGACTTTCCTGACAAAATTATATCAACGCTGGCTTATCAGCACACTCGAAAACCATGTAAAACCAAACCTGTGGCAAATGTACTTATCACCCTTTGCTCTATTGAGTGTGATCGCAGTGCACCAATTGAGCAAAAATGCAGCGATTTTGCAAGTGATTTGATTGGCTGGAAACAGCTAACTGAGAATATTCGTATTTGGGACTACACAACTCAATTCACCAACTTTCTGGCACCTTTCCCAAACCTAAAAACGCTACAACCAAATATTCAATTCTTTAGAGATAACAATGCCCGTTGGATTTTTGAGCAACACAGTCATAACCCCAGTGAGTTGTTTGAACTTCGCTCCTATTTAATGGCGAAATTACTTTGGAATCCGGATGCAGATGTGGAAGAAATCATTACTGATTTTACGGATGGATATTATGAAGAAGCTGGTATTTTTGTGAAAAAGTATATCGATCAGGTGCATCAGGAATTGGCAAACAATCCAGATTTCTTTCTGTATTTATATGGTGATCCTTCCCAAGCATTTGAATCATTCTTAAAACCAGAGTTACTGATTCAATACAATAACTATTTCAATGAAGGAGAACAAACAGTAGCCAGCAAACCCGAAGTCCTGGAACGTGTTAAAACTGCCCGACTAAGTACTGATTATGCTTCATTAGAAGCAGCGCGCAAGAATTCTTATGATGAGTTTCAGATGGTGAATAAAACAGATGGTAAAAGCACTGCAAATGAAACAACCATAAATCGTCTTAATTCTTTTAAAGAAACCTGTGCTAAAGAAAATATCTTTTTAATGAATGAGATGGGTTATAAGGTTACCGAATATTGTGATGCATTTGAAACAACCATAAAAAGGTTACAAACGAAAAATATTGCTCTAAACAAACCTGTTGAGCTTTTAAGCAAACCTAAAAAGTATGCAAAAGAAGATCCGCAAACACTTACTGACGGTTCATTGGGTGGAAGTAGTTTCTTTGCGAACTGGCTTGGTTTTGAGGGCAATGATCTTGAAGCAGTTGTTGACCTTGGCGAAGTTCAGGAGATCAAACATGCTTCGTCGGGATTTTTGCAGGTAACCAACCATATTGTTTTCTTCCCCAATGAGGTAACTTACTGGCACTCAACTGACAATAAAAACTTTAAAAAGCTGGGTGTTGCTATCAATGCGAAACCAATCAGCAAAGAGAGTAAGGTTAATGACATTGAATTTTTCAATATTGATTTTAAACCGGTCAAAGCCCGCTACCTAAAAATTAGAGCAAAAAGCGTTAGTAAAGCTCCGGTATGGCACAATGCTGCCGGCCTGCCTGTCTGGTTATTCTGTGATGAAATAATGGTAAATTAAAGAACTAAAACATAAACTTTTCAAACTAGCCTTTCCTGTCAACTGATGGGAAAGGCTATTCTATTAAAAGTGCAGCTAGCATTCATATTTTAGGATTATGTAATAATCGATTATTCAGAATCAAGCATCAAAAATGGCCACCCGTTATTCACGGATAGCCTTTAAGACTTACTAACTAAACTAATCTTAAAAAAACTACTATTCTTTACTCACAAATCCAATACCTCCAATATGTTTTTCAACTTCGGGTTCTCCCCTATATTTTATTTTACCAACGCCTTCAATAACTGCTTTTAAGGTTTCTGTAGCATATACAGAACCAGCACCAACACCTTCAATCTCAAATACTACATGTTTTGCACGAAGCTCAACCGCATCCAGATATCCAGCTCCTGAGATTCTTGCATCAACACGATTTGCAACCCCTTTAAAATCAAAACTTACACCACCTTCTCCAAGAACATCCAACTCATCTACCTTTAATTCCATTTCAATTTTAGCACCACCCTCAACATGAATATTTAAATCATCCAAATCAAGGTAGCCTTTAGTTTCGAGGGTAACCCCGCCTTCAATATGCAAATCACTCAAATCTTTAAATTTGATGTAAAGTTCTAACTTGTTAAAATCAAATTTCTTTTTGGTAATACGAAGGCGAAGAGTCTCATCGTTGCTATCCACATCAATATATCGAAATGCTTCTTCATCGGCTCTAATCTTGAGTCCCGGTTCATCCGATTGCTCCAAAATAACGCTGTATCCCCCTTCAAGGTGAATTCGGGTAAAGTCTGCGACATCATAAGACCTGACTTCATCATCATCCCAACCGGAAGGAGCAGCAAATAGTTGTGAAACCATCATTCCAAAGACAAACATCAAACCGGTTATTCCAATATATTTCATCTGTTCAAATTTTTGAGGTTATTGCTTAATTGTTTTCATTGCTACAACAAAACTATTGCAGCAAACAACAAAACCATTCATTTTTTCGATGAACTCCAGAAAATTATGGATAAACGGGAAACGGAGAATCGTAGCCTACAATTAGTAATCAATCTTTTTTAGAGTTCCAGGAGATTAATAGTTACACTTTTGCCTGCATATACTCCCAGAGGTAGGGAAATCGAAATATCACTCATATGAATAGAATCGTTCCAGCTACATTGAATATTATCTTTTTCAACTTGAATATTTGATGAAATTGAAAAATTAATCTCTGCCAATTTCCTACTTGGATCAGAAACAGTAATTTCTTTAATCTTTTCACCATTCATTTTTACCATGAACATTCCAGAGCTATTGCAAATAATTTTGTTTTTTTCAGAAAAGTTTAATTCTCCAGATCTATAAAAAACAAGTTGATACATCTCTAATTTCGAATTAACTACCGCCTGTAATTCAGAAGTATTCGAAAGTACTTTAATTTGATTTTTGCCTTTCGATGCAATCAATTGCTTTAGGCTGACAGCAGGCTTAACTATGTACTGATATGTTGCGTCTTCGACTTGTTCCCCATGATCAATCCATAAATTAAAAACGTCCATTTTTACTTTATTTTTAGATGTACGGTTTTGTTTGCTAATTCGAAACCAACTTCCATTAGCAGTATTATTTTTAAGATTGATCGATGTATTCTTGGGAAAAACATATGCAACATCATTGTGCAAAACCCAATCGACATTTTCCAATTTATGCTCTTCATTATTCAAAACTTCGAGCTTTCGATCTTTCATTATAAAAACACTCCCATTGAGTAAGCATTGGTTTATAGTTGTTACCACAGGAAGGTTTGTTGAACTTGTTATTCCTGCACCTAAACAAACATATTCATTATCAAAAAAGAACCATGCTTTACGTGCTTTTAAAGGATCATGTGGACTAATAAAATCAAAAGCTGCCGCTCCATATTTCCCATCGGTAACTGCTCCTGCAAATTCAGCTAGCCCATGTTTTTGAATCTCCTGCTCTAAAGGAAATTCAGACTTTTGCATAATTGTAGCTCCTGGTATCTTTTGCCAATCATAAACTGGCCAAATTCCATGATACTCATCCCCTTTTAGCAAAATATGATTTGTGCCATCTCCACGATGATGATTCAATAAACCTTCGCTGTTATACGGTTCTTCCATATTTGCATTTCGGGTTGAATACATCCTGACCGAAGTGAAAAAATCAGGTCGTTGAAAAACAAAATGTTCTGAGTGCCAATAAAAGGTACAATGTGATAATCCCGGAAGTGAGTTACCTTTTCTTATATCTATGATTTTTTCAAGCTCATCTTTACGATAACTTGTAGTCCTAATTAATTTTTCAGGTATTCCAATACCATGTGATTTAAAGCTTCCTTTACGAGAGATACTCCTGTTTTTAGCACCCGGGTCTGTATATTTCCCATAAACAAGATGTTTGCAAATTCCATCCAAATAATAATCTATTAAATGATTTAATTTATCATCTGAAAAAGAGAAACTAGTGCCTTCAACATAATATGCCCACTCAACAAAAGCTCCGGCATAACTTAAACCATATGAAAGTGTATTGTTCACTCTATCAACACGATGATGAAAGCTATAATCATATTGCATCCCTCGTTCTGTAGCAAACTTTATTTCGCCCTCAATGATTCGAATAACATGCTTAAACTGCTCAAAGTCTTCAATAAAAAGAAGATTCTTAGCCAAGATAGCTGCAATCTTTATTCGGTCTCCACTAGGTCGTGCACCTGAAGCATTCAAATTTGCACGACCAATAATAGGCTGAATGCTTTCAATTAAATCATCTGAAAGATCATCTCCAACAATCAACATCAGACTCACAAAAGATGTCGGAATACCAATCTGATTGTGCCACCAATTATCACAAATAAAATCCTTCCTAACCCAGAAAGCCAGAGCCATCTCGATAATCTGTTTTACTTTTTCGCTTTCAAAGAATTCTGAATTCTGCTTTTTATAAGCCCTACCCAAATAAACCAAATTACCGGCATGTCTGCTATGTTCAAAACCTGTGCGTGAAACATCATCATAGTTAATTCCAACCCACGTACTATCTTTTTGAAATGAACCTAACAGATTATCAACATAACTATCATCTACATCTTGTTTCATCAATTCTGTAACTATTCGTTGACGAATTAATTTTATATCCTTATTTGCTGAGGATTGAAATGGGATAATAAGAATACCAAGAAATAGGATTATAATGAGTTGATAAATTTTCATCTGGATTTTCAAATATATTAGAGTCAAAATCAATTGAATTTTTACGTGATCTATTTCATTCCTGAAAGTCTTATCCTAATTGTTTCTGCCCCACTTTCACTTATCCATGCAGGAATACGAATCTCAAGGCGCTTAAGATTTTCTATTTGACGATCGAGTTTTAATGGTGCTGGACAAAGTGACACAACTGAAATTGATAATTCAGGATGAGATAAGTTTTCCAACTTCATTCTTTTTCCTTCTTTTTTCAAAATTGCCCCCCCTTCAATAATTTCCACTTCTGCTGTAGTTATAAGCTGCCATGTCACTAACTCGGTATTATCAGCGAGTTCAATCTGATCTTCAATCAATAATGAAACAGGACTGTCTTTAACAAACCGTCTTTTCGCACTTTTCAGCATCCCGTTAAAAACTGGAGTCAATTCAATTGTAGCTTCGGGCTTATCCCCTTCTTTAAAGTCTATAATTTCAGCTTTTCTATCAACTAAATGAAATAAGTTATTCACAGTTAATGTACTGTGTCCAAAATTATTTTTTGTGAGAAGTTTCCAGCGATCTGAATTCTGACTTTTATTCCATAAATCGAAACCAGCTTTTTCCAATTCATGATAATTTTGATTGCCCGGATCAACCACCCAACGGACACCATCAAGTTCGTAAATAAACGAACCTGCATCCATGTTGCCATGATTAACAATTGCACTGCCCCCTTTACCACCAAAATAATATTGATGGGGATCATCTTCTCCACCAGTAAAAAACACAACCGGATTTGCACCATCACCTTTCCACACATTTGGCATTCTTCTCTCATCAGACTCTTCATACTGAGACAACCAAACCAATGCCGCACCGCTTAACCTGGAAAGCTTAGCCATTTTTTTCACAGGACGCAAAAAACGATCATTTTCAAAAAAAGTCTTGTTCCCAGTTTTTGAAGCAAACCAAGCCAAAGTAATGTCACCATTGTCACTACGTTTATCTCCACAATCAGCAAAATTGTAATACCATCCTGAAGGGGCATTTGCAAGTGTTCGAAAAAGCGCACTCTCCATAAAAGCAGGATAGTTTGCATGTCCGAAATCGCTACCAAAAGCACTTTCAAGCATGGCAATCGTTATTACAGAAAAACTTGTTCCATAAAACCAATAGGTAGAACCTTCCGGATAAATTCCATCTGGCCCATATTCAGCCAAGGAATTAGGGATGCCATCTAGCGCACGATGAATTGTTTTTGCTGCTAACTCAGGTTCATCTTCAGCAACTGCAATCGATGCTGCTATCATTCCCCCATTACAAACCTGATTCCAGTTATGTGTACCGTAAGCCCATGAATTTTGGGTTCCATCTTCAGGCCAACTTGGTTTTATTCCTTTTTCAATTAACGCTTGTTTTGCCATTTTTATCGTTGATTCAGGCAAATCACCAGCAGTCCAGTCAAGAGCTATTGCAATTGCCATTGACATTTCTCCAACATCCAAAAAATGAGACGGATTCCAATCAGTAAAGTTACAAACAGCCACCAGTTCATCTTGAATTCTATCTAAAATTTCTTTGGATTTCTCAAACCTATAGACCATACCCAACATATTCATACGGTAAAGCATTTCCCTTGAAGTGCCCAACAAACGACGACCAACCATATCGCGTTTAAGCAATGGCTCTTTCAGTACTTGAGAAGCATTTAATTGAATAGCTTTATAGAAGTTCTGAAGAACAGGATCAGTTTTCAATTTCTTTTTTAGTTTTCTTTCAATTTTACTATTTAACACCAAACGAGGTTGAGTTCTTAAAAGGTTCTTTTTCAGGTATTCAACAGTAATTGGGTTTTGAAGCTTTGGAATATCTTTTTCATTTCCATCAGCATAGGCTGTATTTTCAGAAATAAGCGCAATCGATAGCACATATAGACATAGAAAAATGAAGTTTCTGCTTAAGGTTGAAGTTTTCATTACAAATGTTTTAGAGATTTCTTGAAATAAGTATTAGCTGTTTAGACTTTAAATATAATTGAAGCTAAAATGAATTCAAATTATAATTAAGATGAATCGGTTATTTTGAAAAAATAAGCACTATTACAAAAGGATGTTAAATTAAATGCTCTAAATAGACTAGATTCCACACAATTAATCGACCATCTAGCAGTTATTTAAGCCAAAGAATACTATTTTTGCTTGCATAAAACAACCATCTCGTATACTTGGGATAAAAGAGCATGACCAATCTCTGGGAGTTCTTCCGTTCAACCATTAAGGATCGGAATTACCTTCGGAAATAAATTATTTAATCGAATGAAATTTGGCACATATCTACTCCTGTTAATAATATTTATCTCATCAAATCTGCAAACTGCAGCTCAAAGTAATAATGCCACCGTTTTTGGGAAAGTAAAAAACCAAAAAGGACAGCCTCTCGAATTAGTTAATGTTTCTATCAAAGGCTTTCCTATCGGGACAACCACCGATCGCAAAGGTGATTTTTTATTACGGGTCCCTGCTAAAAAAAGAGTGATCCTTGTCTTTTCGTCTATTGGGTATAAATCAGTAGAAAAGGATTTATATGCCAGAGCGGAGCAACGTATCGAGATGACAATCAATTTGGAAGAATCCAGCGAACAACTGGATGAAGTAACGATTAACCAAAAACGCAACGGGCAAGGCAACATCACACGGATTGATGCAAATCTCACCGACCTTATTCCTGATGCAGCAACAGGTGGTGTTGAAGCACTAATTAAAACCTTACCAGGTGTTTCTTCAAACAATGAATTAAGCTCACAATACTCAGTGCGAGGTGGAAACTTTGATGAAAACCTGGTTTATGTGAATGACATTGAAATTTATCGTCCGTTCCTTGTGCGTGCAGGACAACAGGAAGGTTTGAGTTTTATCAACTCAGATATGGTATCTACCATTGAATTTTCTGCCGGTGGTTTTCAAGCCAAATATGGAGACAAAATGGCATCAGTGCTTGATATAAAATATCGAAAACCTATTGAATTTAGCGGTTCAATTTCTGCGAGTCTCTTAGGGGCTTCGGTTCATGTTGAAGACATTTCAAAAAATAAAAAACTAAGCTACATAGCCGGGGTTCGATATAAAACTAACAGCTACCTGCTTGGCAGTCTGGACGAGGAAGGTGAATATGATCCTCGATTTACTGATATGCAAACTTTCATTACCTATAATTTCTCAGACAACTTTGATATTTCATTTCTAGGTAATCTGGCACAAAACCAATACAATTTCGTACCTGAAACCAGAGAAACTTCTTTTGGTACTTTTCAGACTCCATTCAATACAAAAATATTTTTTGAAGGACAGGAACGAGATCAATTTAAAACCATGCTTGGTGCACTTTCTGCAAATTACCATCCAAACAATGATTTAAATCTAAAATTCATCGCTTCAACTTTCAGAACCGAAGAAGAAGTGAATTTCGATATTCAGGGTTATTATTATCTCAATCAATTGGAACGCAACCTGGCATCTGAATCATTGGGCGATAGTGTGTTGAATCTGGGAGTTGGTTCTTTTTTAAATCATGCCCGTAACAGGCTGGATGCCAAAGTTTATAGCTTTTCTCACAAAGGAGCCTACAGCAGCACCAATCACTTACTAAACTGGGGTTTTAAGTTTCAATATGAAGATATTGATGATCAGATAAACGAATGGGAAATGCGTGATTCGACAGGCTATTCAATCCCTTTCTCAGAGGATAATATTTTACTTTGGCGAACTGTCAACACTGATAACCAAATGAATTCAAGCAGGGTTACAGCCCATTTTCAAGATACTTACGCTGTCCCTATTAATACTGGTGAACTGTTCATGACGGCAGGCCTAAGATCTCATTACTGGAGTTACTCGAAAGAGTTTCTTGTAAGCCCCCGACTTTCTGCAAGTTACTATCCAGACTGGGAACAAGATTTTGTATTTCGTTTTTCAGCAGGGAGTTATCAGCAACCCGCATTTTTCAAAGAGTTAAAAGACCGTGATGGGAATATCCATGAAGATGTTAAAGCTCAAAAATCGACGCAATTCGTATTTGGAACTGATTATCTTTTTAGAGCATGGGACAGACCATTTAAAATTACTTCTGAATTATTCTACAAGAATTTTTCCAGATTGGTTCCTTACCAGGTTGAAAATGTTCAGATACGATATCTGGCCAATCAGCAATCCAAAGGTTATGCTACAGGTTTTGATTTTAAAGTGAATGGTGAATTTGTTAGTGGTGTTCAATCCTGGGCGAGTGTTTCGCTATTGCAAACCAAAGAAGATATTGTTAATGATGGTCATGGATATATTCCTCGCCCTACAGACCAATGGCTGAATATCAGTCTTTTCTTTCAGGACTATTTCCCAGGAAATCCAACCTACAAATTGCATTTAGCCGCGTTTTACGGATCGCGTTTACCAGTTGGCCCTCCTAACTCTGAACGTTATCAAGATACTTTCAGAATGCCTCCATACCGAAGAATTGACTTAGGAATTTCAAAGGTGTTAATTGGTTCAGAAAGTCGTTTCAGAAGGGGTAGTTTATTGAATAAAGTTAAAGGCATGTCGGTAAGTTTGGAAGTATTAAACCTACTCGGCATAAACAATACCGTTTCTTATTTTTGGGTAAGTAGCAACGCTGGAGATATGTTCGCTGTACCAAACTATTTAACCAACAGAAAGCTTAATCTGAAATTCACCGCTAAATTCTAAAAAGATGCAACTTCCAATTTTTCAAATTGATGCTTTTGCTTCTAAAACCTTTAAAGGCAACCCTGCTGCTGTTGTACCTTTAAATGAGTGGTTGTCTGATGAAACCATGCAAAACATTGCCATGGAAAACAATCTGGCTGAGACTGCATTTTTTGTTCCAACTCAAGTAGGTTTTGAAATTAGATGGTTTACCCCACTTACTGAAGTTGATCTTTGTGGACATGCGACTCTTGCTGCCGCTCATGTTATTTTTGAAGAAGCAGAATTTTCATCAAACGAAATTCGATTTGGTAGCAGAAGTGGCATACTTACTGTGAAAAAAGATGGAGATAAACTTCAGTTAAACTTTCCAGCCGATACTTTTTCTGATGTTGAAATACCAACTGGAATTATTGAAGCGATTGGGGAAGCACCTGTTCAAGCATATAAAGGCAAAACGGATTATTTGTTAATTTATAAAAATGAAGAAGTAATTAGACAAATCACTCCAAATTTTCATCTGCTAAAAAATACAAATGCAAGAGGGATAATTGTTTCTGCTCCCGGCAATGAAGTTGATTTTGCAAGTCGCTTTTTTGCTCCTGCAGTAGGTATTGATGAAGATCCTGTGACAGGTTCTGCGCATACTACGCTCACTCCATTTTGGGCAACAAAACTTGGAAAATCCAAATTAACTGCCCAACAGCTTTCAACGCGCGGGGGTGAATTGGAAGTTGAATTACTTGACGACCGAGTTCTGATCAGTGGTAAAGCAATTACTTACCTGCAAGGAGAAATATTCATATAAATAGTAGCCTTTCCTTAAATCGCTCAAACATTCTTCTCTCCCAACTTGTTTGTACCTCAAAAAAAGCATGAAGGACAAAATTCTTTTTTGGTGGTTAATAATGTTGTTTTTGCCTGTCCTTATTCATGCACAGGAGAATAAGCAGATGGGACAAAAAGAATATACAAACGAGTTAGTACATGAAACTTCACCTTATTTATTGCAGCATGCACATAATCCGGTAAACTGGATGCCTTGGGGCGATAAAGCTTTGCAAAAAGCTAAAGATGAAAACAAATTATTGCTGATTAGTATTGGTTATGCAGCCTGCCACTGGTGCCATGTAATGGAGCATGAGTCTTTTGAAGATTTGGAGGTTGCAGCTTTAATGAACGAGCATTTTGTATGCATAAAAGTAGATCGGGAAGAACGCCCCGACGTTGACCAGATTTATATGACTGCTGTGCAGTTAATGACCCAAAGTGGTGGTTGGCCTTTAAATGCCATTGCACTCCCCGATGGGCGGCCAATATGGGCTGGAACTTATTTCCCCAAAAGAAGCTGGATGAACGCGTTAAAGCAAGTATATACATATCATCAAAACAATCCTGTGGAAACCCTTCAATACGCTGAAAAACTAAGCAAAGGGATACGGGAAAGTGCATTGATTCCAATTCAAAATCCGGTTGAAGATATTTCATTGAAAGACCTGAGTAGGGCTGTTGCCATTTGGAGGTCATATTTTGACATGGTTGAAGGTGGGAAAAAAGGTGCACCAAAATTCATGATGCCCAACAACTTGCTTTTTTTACTTCGATGGGCGCATCAGCAAAATGACCGTGACACTGAAAACTTTGTAAAAGTGAGTCTTAATAAAATGGCACTTGGAGGTATTTATGATCAGGCTGGTGGTGGCTTTGCAAGATACTCAACCGACTCGCACTGGAAAGTTCCCCATTTTGAGAAAATGCTTTACGATAACGGGCAAATGCTGAGTCTGTATGCTCAGGCCTGGCAAAAGTTTAAAGACCCAACTTATCGTGATGTGATAATGCAAACTATTGAATACCTGGAACGGGAAATGTTATCTCCGGAGTTTGGTTTCTATTCATCACTTGATGCGGATAGCGAAGGAGAAGAAGGCAAATTTTATGTTTGGAAAGAAAATGAGCTAAAAGAAATTATTACCGATGATTTTGACCTCTTTGCTAAATATTATAACATCAATTCAAAAGGGTTATGGGAGCACGGAAACTATATCCTGCTCAGAAAACAAACTGATGAAACTTTTGCAAAAAAGAATGAACTCAGCCCAGCTGAATTAAGCGAAAAAGTTTCTTTATGGAGATCAACTCTTCTTTCTGAACGCAAAAAGAGAATTCGTCCTGGCTTGGATGATAAAATCCTTACATCATGGAATGCATTAGTACTTTCAGGTCTTGTTGATTCCTACAAAGCTCTGGGAGAAAAAAGATACCTTTTACTAGCTGAAAAGAATGCTCATTTCCTTAAAGAGAAGATGATGGGCAAAGATGGTTCGTTAAAGCATTCTTACAAAAATGGGATTAGCAAAATTGACGGATTTTTGGAAGATTATTCTTTGCTTGCAAGTGCCTTTATCTCATTGTACGAAGTTACTGGTGACGAAATTTACATTCAAGATGCCAGACTAATTATTAGAAAATCTTTTGAATTATTTTATGATTCAAATCAAACAATATTCTACTTCAACCAACATGACAACGATCTTATTTCAAGAAGTATTGAGATTCATGACAACGTAATTCCGGCTTCCAACTCGGTTATGGCCAATAATCTCTTTAAACTTGGGCATTTATTAGGGAGTACTGATTATCTGTCAATCTCAAAAAATATGCTTTTAAAAGTGATTAGTAATTTGGAACAGTATCCGGCTGGATATTCAAACTGGGCATTGCTTATGCTTTCAATGGTTGACAACCACTATGAAATAGTAGTGAACGGTGAAAATGCAAAACAATTAGCAACTGAACTTCTACAAGAATATTTGCCCAATTGTTTGTTTAGTTTTAGTGAATATGAAACCAGTCTGCCGTTACTTAAAAATCGTTTTGTGAAAAATAAAACCTTAATTTATGTCTGCCAAAATAATGCATGCAAACTACCTGTAGAAAAAACGGATGAGGCATTAAAGTTGATTCATGAAAAGTAAAACTATACGAATAATCTGATTTTGGACAACGCGAAATTGACACTACAACAGTTTCTTTAAACTCTTTCGCCATGCCTCTGCCAACTCAGGAATTTCAATGGCCTTTTTTATCATTTCAACATTATCAATCTGATGGGTGAAAAATGAAAATAGATCAACCAATGAAAGGCTATTTTT
Organism: uncultured Sunxiuqinia sp.; assembly: GCA_965372405.1. Classification (GTDB taxonomy): domain Bacteria; phylum Bacteroidota; class Bacteroidia; order Bacteroidales; family Prolixibacteraceae; genus Sunxiuqinia. Next base: position 30,322 of record CBDVCE010000008.1, on the reverse strand, counting down.
TGCTTTTTCTTTCAGAATCATTGAATCACCTACACTTGCGTTCCCTTCTTTTAAAACACGAACATAAACGCCTGGATATGATGATTCTAAAAACTCACGTACTATTGACTGCGAACCAAAACGAACACCTAGTTTATAACAGGGATACCGCGGTTGGCTGACCTGAACCAAAGCCTCCCCTATTTCAAAAATATCTCCAACATTAATCTGTGATTCATCCAAACCTTCAACCGTTAGGTTTTCACCAAACATACCCCATTTCCATTCTAAATCGGGGTAGCGTTCTTTCCAAAAATTATAATGATTTTTTGAGTAGATATAACAAGCCTTGTCCAAGCCTCCATGATATTTTCGATCAACCACGATATCATTTTTAACATCTTCTTTTTCTAACAGAATGGCTTCATCTACAGGAAATTTATAAATGCCTGTTTTTACTTTTTTGCCACGCCAATCAATCTCGCGGATCTCTGCAATATTTGTTGAAATTATTTTCATAAGTTAGTCGTCTTCTAAAATTTGTTTCACCCGTCCTACTTCACCTGTTTCAAGTCTTACTTTTATTCCATGCGGGTGGTTCGGTGACTTTGTTAATATGCGGGAAACATACCCTTCAGTTAATTCTCCAGTTCGTTGATGATGCTTTTGCACAATCTCAACATGACTCTCAATATGAATATTTGATCGCTTTGTACCGTCCATTTCTTTTTCTTTCGAAGAAACAACTAATTCACAAAAAATCGAAATAAAAATTAAAAACTATCATAAACTATCTGGTTCTTACATTTGATTAACTTTATTTTCAAAGAGTTTCTCATCAAAGCCATTTCATTTGGAAAGTAAACGAATGAGGGTCTTAAAAGGGCTCATACTTTTCTAGGGACACGGAAAGATACTAGGTGTAGCCGAAGGAATCCAATTGTATCCTGTAGGAACATAATTGTAACCTGTAGCAATGCAAATGTAATTCGGAGGAGCCCAATTGTAACCTGTAGCAATGCAAATGTAACTAGAAGGAATCCAATTGTAACATACAAAAAACCAATTGTAATCAATTAAAATGCAATTGTAGCATGCATAAACTGAATTGTAACTAGTAAAAACGTAATTGTCCATTTCCATCCCATAGACAATCAAGAATCATGCTTATCTTTACCTGAAATTTTGGAAACGAATGCCTGCTCAACGCTTCCGGATATGCAATCGACTGAAACGAATGACCACTCACCGGACACGAATATTGCCTCCGTGCTAACGAATTTAAGCTTTATGCAAACGAACAAGCAATCCACTCATCCAAATGCATCTAATTTGCCAGCTAATAACAAAATTTTGAAGATATAAGCACTTACACAGTTTATGAAATAGTGCCATAAAAAAGGCTGTCTCGTTTGAGACAGCCTTAATAATTTATTTATACAATTGATAAATAAATTAGTTTTCTAGAAGTTCGAACCACCAGTATCCCACCACAAACGGGTAGAAATTAAATCTGATCCTCCAAGTTTGGTAGTTGCATCTGCAATACCAGAAGCATTATTATTTCGTTCATTTATAGAAAATATCATTCTCTTTAAGAACTGATCCGCAGGAATTACACCCCAGTCGGCATTACTATCATTCTTTGCGTTGTATGGCAACATCGGATATCCTGTACGGCGATGATCAACCCAGGGCTCATTGCCATTATTGAAATCGTTTAACCATTTCTGGGTAATAATTTTTTCCAGTTTACGCTCATTACTGTCTGCTTCATCCCAAGCTACAGTTATATCTGAACGTGAAGTGAAATTATTCCTTGATTCTTTCGGATCCACATAATCAATTGGCGTACTGGTAGCATCTGCCAGATAAGCATCTGCACCGTCAGCTTTCCAACTGGCAAAAGAAGCTCTCACACCATCTTCATAGCATGTTTTTGCATCACCTGCACCGGACCAGCCCCGAAGAGCAGCTTCGGCTTTTGCAAAACATACTTCTGCATAAGAAAGTAATCGTCTGCTTTCAGCAGATTTAAACGATTCGTTAGGAGTAGAATAGGTTAACCTCTGGTCCTTTGAATCAAGGTAAGCTCCACTACGAATTCCTTTATATGGCCAGTCAGGATGTTCCGGATATAAGGAGTCATCTGTTGCGGGTGCAAATATTTTACCAATCCTATTATCTTTTAACCCAACCATAAACGATTCCATACCGGCCCCCATACGGGTGTCACCCCATTCAAAGGCAATTACAGCAAGACGAAGTTTAGAGCCATAAAGCGATACACGGAAATCTTCGCTATTATCACTAATTAAACCGGCAGCATCGCTCAAGGCTTTTTCGCCTTGAGTTTTTGCAAGGGCTGGAGCAACTTTCGAAATTCGAATGGCCAATCTTAAGCGTAAAGAGTTAACCAGTTTGCTCCAATTTGCCATGTCTCCATTGTAACTGGCATCAAATTTCTTCAATCCTGCATAATCGGGATTAGCAGCGAAAACTGACTGAATTTCATCCAGGTCAGCAAATAAATTATTATACAAATCTTGTTCGCTGTCGTAAATATTTGCCTCACCAGATACGCCATGTTTTGAATAAATAATAGGACCAAATAATGTTGTTAATTTAGAAGCCCCATAAGCCTGTATTAATTTTGACCAGGCAGCAAAAACATCATACCCTCCTTCATTTGCAAGTTTTATTACCTGTGCTCCCGGAGACATTACATTGTTATAAAAACGATTCCAATAGCGATTACTAGAGTTCCATGTAATATTATAGGTGGTATTGTTTGCACCCCCAACAAACGGCGTTGGGGTTCCAACGTAACGTACCCAGCTATCTTGAGAAAGGTCCTCCTCAATCTGATCACCAAACAGATTATATTTCATATTTTGGAAAGGTGAGCCCAACAGGTTAAAATCCTGTTCAAGCTCAGCGTCAGAAATACGGAAATGATCTGTGTTTGCCACTTCGAAATCATCGGTACATGCCAAAAATCCCAGGGCTATTATAATTGTAAAAAATATCTTTTTCATAGTTCCTCAGTTTTAGAATGTTACTTTTAAATTAAAACCATAAGTCCTTGTAGCAGGCACATTGAAGTTATCAAGAGATTGCGCATTGTTATTTGTACTCATGGCCAACTCAGGATCATAAGGAGCATCTTTGTAAAAGATGAATAAATTTTGTCCAACAAGTGAAATAGTTGCCCCACTCAACGGAAGGCTAAGTCTGCGAACATCTATATCATACGCAACTGACAACTGGCTTAATCGAATATTTGTCCTGTCATAAACATAAGGCTCAATAATACCGTTTCTACCTCCGGTACCACCACCTTCAGCATAATAGTCAAAAGCTGAAATCTGAGTAACAGGTGTAGTTCCCTGAATACCGTTTATTTCAACATATCCAACATCTCTTGCGTCGCCGCTTCTCTTGCTAACACCCCATCCATCAAGCATAGATTCAGTCTGGCTTACAGATTTACCGCCAAATTTTCCAGAAATAAGGGCACCAATGTTAAAGCGCTTAATTTGAATACTGTTGTTCCAGGAAAGACTAAAGTCTGGCTCAAGACTTCCAAGGTATCCAACACTCCAATCCTCCGCATCAAACTTCTTAGCCGTTCTCAACGGACGGCCAGTAGTTTCATCTAGCATTATTTGTCCGGCATCATTTCTCTTAAACATAAAGCCATAAAGATCACCATAAGAACCACCTACCCTTAGGAATGTTTCATAACCTTCAGAAGATCCCATTCCGATTCTACGAGCAGGATTGTCGGGATCAAGTTCAACAATTTCGTTATCGTTTGTGTGGAAGTTAAATGCTGTTTTCCAGGTAATGCTATTGTTTTGTACTGGAATTCCATCAAGCGTTATCTCGTAACCTTTATTTACAATTTCACCGATGTTGATATTCCTGGTAGTATATTGACCTTTTTCTTCTGGAGGTAAGTCTACTTCTAGAAACTGGTCTTTACTATTGTTGTTATAGTATGTAAAATCGAAGCCAATTCGTCCTTGATACAGTTTAAATTCAAGTCCAAACTCATTACTTGTAATCAACTCTGGCTTCAAATTTTCCCAAGGTTCTCTGGTGTTCCTGTTTATACCTCCTAGTGATCCGGAGATTTCATTGTCGGAACGTATAGAATTCCATGGTACTTCTTTTGCAGCTTGTGCACTTGAACCCCTTACTTTTAGAAACGAAATATATTCTGGTAACTCAAATATATTGCTAACAAGTGCAACAACACCTACTGAAGGATAAAAATAGGAAGGTCCATCTTCTGTACCTACAAGTGTTGACGACCAGTCGTTACGTGCTGAAACATCAACATAAAACATATCGTCATAACCGAAATTTACACTACCATAAACAGCCTGCAAAATTCTTTCTGAACCAGATTGATTGATAACTGTATTCGTTGGATAGTTTTGAGTTGAGAATACATTTGGATAAAGTAGGTCGTTAGTTCCGTTGTTTGCACTAATTCCTGTTGCCTGATACTTTGTGTAACTTGTACCAACAAAACTACCTACGGTCAACTTACCAAAAGTATTGTCGTAACGTAACAATGCATCTGCATACGCTTTACTGTTCGTATTGTTTGCAAAATTATATTTTCCGTTTGCTGATGTATTGGTTGCGTTTGAACCAGCAGCATGCTTTTCAGTGCTTTTGCGATCAATGTAATCATAGGTTCCCCTAACCAAAAGTGAAAGATTGTCTGTGAGGCTGTAGTCAGCACTGACACTGGCAATTATTCTCTTGATTTCTTCTTCTCTGGGTTCTTTATTGATTATCCAGTAGGGATTACTTAAGTGATGATCAACAACATATACATTTTGAAGATCCATATTCCTTGTTTCATCTAAATAACTGTAGTTGTCTCTATAATCCGCCCAATCTCTTTCACGAGGAAAATTGTAAAGCCCGGTTAAAGGGTTCTCGTAATAACCTGCAACATTACGATTTTCTATACGCTCGGAAGAAAGCATAATATTTGAACTCAATGTTAGTTTGTCATCCAGAAGCTTGGATGATTGTTTAAAAGAAGCATTGTGTTTTCCATATTCGTTATTCGGAATAACACCTTTTGCAGTAGTGTTGGCATATGAAAAATAGGCTGTGGTAATATCATTTCCACCGCTTATTGTAACACCGTTAATTAAATTACTTCCTGTATTAAAGAAATCCTTCATCTGATCTTCAGAATAATTGGTACCACCTTTGGTAGTTGACCAACTTTCTTTTGCACCATTTACAGCGCCGTAATCAAACTGCAATTCTGGATAAACCAATACACTTTCAAAAGTTGTTGTTGAACTCAAGGTTACTGAAGTTTTACCGGCCTTCCCTTTTTTTGTGGTAACAAGTATAACTCCGTTAGCTCCTTCACTACCGTAAAGAATAGAGGCATTTAGACCTTTTAAAACATTAATGCTCTCAATGTCGTCAGGATTAAGTTGCGACAAACCATCACCACCATCGGCTCCACCCCACATACCTGGTTGGCCACGCTTTTCATTCAACATTGGTATACCGTCAATTACATAAAGAGGTTCACTGGATCCTCCCAATGATTTGAATCCCCTTAGAACAACCCTTGTAGAACCACCGGCTCCAGAAGCACTTTTCTTGATTTCAAGACCAGCGGCTTTACCATTCATGGCATCCATGAAATTGACGCCTTTAGCTTTCAGAAGCTCTTCGCCAGAAACTTGTTGAGATGCATAAGTTAGCGTCTTTTTCTCACGTTTGATACCTAGTGCTGTGACAACAACTTCCTCAACTTCAAGTGCATCTGGAACTAGTACAACATTTAATGTATCTTCACCAGCATAAACCATTTCAATGGTTTCCATACCAACAAAGCTATAAACAATCGTTTCGCCTGGTTTCAGTTCAATATTGTATGCTCCATCAAAGTCGGTAGTAGTTCCTCGTGAAGTACCTTTAATGAATACAGTAACACCTGGAAGTGTTAGGCCACTTTCATCCTTAATAACACCTTTAAGTTTTTTTGTTTCTTGTAAAAAACTCTTTGGGGTATCGGATTTTCCGATAACGATATAGCGGTCAACAAACTGGTAATTTATGCCAGTTCCATTAAACAACTCATTAAGTACATCACTGATAGGAGCCTTTTCCACATCAATGCTTACTTCTTGTTTGGTGTTTACCTCGTCATTCTTAAATAAGAAATAGAAATCGCTTTGACGCTCGATTTCTTCAAACACATCAGATAAAGTCTGATCCGTTAATTTAAGATTAAGTTTCGTTGATTGAGAATAGCTTGCAGCGTTAACTGACAAAAAGCTAGCAATCAAAATGAAGACGGTCAATTTCATAATTTTTAACCATTTAGTCCATAACAACGTGTAGCCATGGAGATTTCGTTTTTTTTCCATAAGTTTGAATGTTATTTATTTAATACTTGCCAATTTGGCATTTTACATGAGCGGCAAAATGTTCCCAGCATTATTGCCGCTTGTTTTTTCACATAGGCACATATTTAATATTTTTCAAAAATTCGTATCTCATTTTTATTATCCTGACTAATCTTTATTTCATAGTCAATTGGCACAATAATTTTTATTGCTTGCAGAATTTGTTCTATCGGTTTATACTTTAAGAAAGTACCTGTAAACTGAATACCTTCAAGTTCTTTGTTTTCAAACTGAATTTTGACATTGTAGCTTCGTTCCAGCTTCTTTGCAATATCAACAAGTGGGGCACATGAAAAAACCAATTTCCCATCAATCCAGGATGAATAATAGGATGTTTCAACCTCTTTTATGCGAATTGCTCTGTCCTCTATTATAGCCATTTCTCCAGGTGATAATTCTGTTAGAAATTGTCCGTTGTGTTTGTTTAGATTAACTTTCCCTTCAATTAGTATTAAACTATGAGACTTGTCTTCCTCGTAGGCAGAAAGATTGAAAGATGTTCCCAATACTTTAACCTGAAGTTTATCTGTTTCGACAAAGAATGGAAGCCTTTTATTCTTTGTTACTTTGAAAAAAGCTTCTCCTTCTAAGAATACTTCTCTTTTTCCTTTAAATTGATTTGGGTAGGTAAGGCTTGTTCCTGAATTTAACCAGACTTCTGTTCCATCGTGAAGGGTCAATTTTGATGTTTGTCCATATGGAACCTCAACTTTAGAGAATTGCTCAACTGTGTTTTGTGAGAAAAAGAATTGAGTAAAAGCAGAACCAATCAACAAAGAGACTACAATAATGGCAGCGTATTTTAAAAGATGTTCAAGTTTATTCGCTTTTGGAATTCTGTTTTTTACAGATTGCCATGCAGCTTCAGGTTTATTAAATTGACTTATAATTACAGCTTCCTTACGAACTCCAGCAAGCTTCTTTGTGAATTTGAATTCATCACTTTTGGGAGTTGATAAAGTTGAATTATTACTCTGATGCAAGTAATCAGCAGTTATTTCCCAGTCGGTTTTACTATCGTTTTTAAGTGCCATTTCAATAGTATGTACCAGAAAAACGGAAATGGGTGAGTTCTTTTTCTATTTTTTTTTGAATTTTTTTCTCAAAAGAATATAAAAGAGATTCAAAAATTTATCAGAAAGTTGATTTTTAAGATTTTTATAAGATTGAACGATGTGTGTTTTTACGGTATTTGTTGAGATTTCAAGTTCTGTGGCAATTTCTTTATAGCTGAGTTGCTCATAATAAGCCAACTTAAAAACTCGCCTTTGCTGTGGTGGTAGTTTTTCAATTGCAGAATTAATGGCTACTGCCAATTCTTCATTAGAGAATGTTTCTTCATCATCAATTTCGTAGGTTTCTGAAATGCTTCCTTCTTCAATTGAAACGATATTGTCTCTTTTACGTTGTGAGTGCTTTATTGCCGCTTTCTTTATTGCCGCTAAAAGGTATGATCTTAAGGATGTTTTTAAAGTGATTTCATTGCGTCTGTTCCAAATATTTGCAAAAACATCTTGAGTAATATCTTCAGCAATGCTAATATCTTTGGTATATCGATGTGCTATCAGACTTGCGAGCTGATAGTTGGTTTCAAAGAAAAGCTTAAAAGCTTTTAGATCATTTAATGGGTTGTTTTGATCTATCTTTCTCATTATTCTTTAACGAGTAACAATCTTTAGTGAATTTGGCACAAATAAATTTTGACAATTATTATATGTTGATTCTTTTGATCGATATTACTGTAAATTTTATCTCTCTGTTGTAATGAAATAATCAGAACGTATTTTTTAAAAAAAGGCAAAGCAATAGATAATTTTTCAAATAGCAAAGAACATTTTGTCTTGTTTTATTCTTATTTGTGTCAAGGATTAATATTTGAAAGTTATCGTTTTGTTGCCTGCTAAATAAGAATAAATAAGATATAGCGAAGATATTATTCTAATGATACAAAAGTATAATTTACAACTTTTTATTATTATTATTATTCTCATATTGAGACAAACTTTAGATTATTTGCTATAACTTAAATGCATGTTATCGATAGCTTTAAGTCAATATCGAGTATTTGTTCTTCTAACTTTATTTATCTCCTAAACCGAAAATTATGAAGTTGTTATTGGTTTTTTTACGCTGGTATTTCTTTCTTGTAATTTTTCTTTTCATACAAACGAACACTTTTAGTCAGAGTCTTTCAAATTTCCAAATTTCACATTCTATTGAAGGTGAAGAGTCAGTAGTTGTTAGTGAACAACAGTTTAATGGTTACACAAATCATTGGCACAATGAGTATAAACAGTGGCATCGATATGGAAACTTGTTTAAGATGGCTAGTCCAAAGATCAGATCAATCATTCTTCAAAGTAAAATAAATATTGCTGAAGATTTAGGTATCTCAGGTTTGTTGATGCAGGAAGGATTTCTGGCAGGATTATTCTCAGATCCATATCGGATCGTAGAAAATCCCTCTTCAAATGAATTGGAAGAAAAGATCAAAGAGGGGAATAACTTAGTGATTATAAATTCCAATTCAGAACTAAAGAATAATCTGGAAAATAAAGCGATACGAATTTTTGAATGGGCAGATCAAATGCAAAGTCATCAATTAAAAGCAGAGAATTTAGAAAAAATAAAAGCATTCTATCTTGTATCCGATGACCGCAAGTTATTTGTAATTTCCTCAAACTCGAAAGAACAAACTGATTTGCTTCTGCAAAAGATAAAAAGCACAAAAGATCTACTTGGAAAATATAATCTGCATAAAGGATGGTTTGGTGCATCTACGCTTTTAAAGAGTGTTACCTGTGAAGCTGGTCATCCTCTGGAGTTAATAGGGAAAGGTATGAATGAAGGAAATACATGGTTCATATTTGATGGTTACATGGATTTTCTTGCAAAAAAGGAAATTGATGGGTGGATGAAAGAACTGGAACTTCCAATAGTAGCTAATGTTGGCTTTTCTCCAATTTATGGATGTAAGGATTATGACGGTTTGCAGGTACAGGATATGGCGACCAAGCAAGCCTGGATAGACTTTGCACATAAAAAAGATGGCTTTGCATTTCGTCCGGTTTACGATCCTGATAGTGATGAGTTTGAATTTGATGGTTACATCGTTCATGAAGGAAATAAAGAGCAAATTAATAATGAGAATGTACCTTTCATAAATAAAACAGGATATCTGAGTGGAGATATGACATCCTCAATGGTTCTTTTTATTGATAAAAGTTTAGAATTAAGTAATGAGTCAATATGGGATGCCATTATGAATCGCCGGGAAGTTGCAGTTTTGGAGCAAGCAAACATGATGGGGGCTGAGAAATACCGAAATGCATTGCAATTGTTGTATCTGGATAAAAATTATATCGAAGATTATTTTTTGGATAAACTTGATTTGCAGGCAAAAGTTGAGGGTTATGATTTACTTGTTGACATTTCAAATTTATCTACAAAATCTGTTTCAGGAGAACTATTAATTAAGGCTTCGGAATTAATCAATATTAAAGACGATTTTTCTAGTCGTATTTCCCTGAAGGCTAATGAAACAAAGCAACTTCGAATTCCATTGAAGATCTCAAAAGAAGCTATGGGGCATTCAAATCCCATTGGTATTGATTTTTCATGGGATGAAAAGAAAAAGAGTACATTAACAATGATTGATTTGCCTGTTGCGATCTCCTTGCATCAAGTGCTTTATGGACATGTACCCAAAGTTAGTTTTCCAGTAACCATTCATAATTTTTCAGAGCAGCAGTCATTTCCTGTAGAACTTAAGGTGTTTAAAAAAGGGAATTCCAAGAAGGCTGTTTTTGCGGAGGAAAAAACATGTAAGGCTCAAACTGCTACTTATTGTGATTTGACATTTGATTTGGATCTTAAATCAGGAGAATATTCAGTTCAGGTAAGTGCTTTGGGAGTTACAACTCAAAGCCAATTAGGCGTAGGTAAGGCTTCGGGTAAAACTTACCTTTATGAAGTAGACTTAAATAGCGATGGAGTTAATGAGTATCGCATGGAAAACGATTCTGTGCAAATTACACTCTTGCGGACAGGAGCACGAGTTATAGAGTACATTGTTAAAAGCAAAAAGGATAATGTTCTGTTTAAAATTTGGCCTGAAAAAACGTATAATCATAAGAAACCATTTCGAATGAGAGGGTTTTATCCTTATGGTGGATTTGAAGATTTTTTAGGGCAGGCTAGTATGGAAACACACCAGGTATATGATGCAAAAATTATAAAAAAGGAAGGTGATTTTGTTCGGGTTGAAATGGAGACTAATTACTACGGAAATCGATTAAAGAAAATTTTTACACTTTATGGTAATTCACCTCTTCTTGAAGTTCGTTTTGCTCTGAACTTCATCAATCCTGAAGCGAATGTATTAGGCCCTCAGCCAATTCTTGAGTTAGGAGAGAAACATGGTACTGAAGATGTATTTACTGTTCCAACTACTGATGGCTTAAAAGAATATAGAATGCGACCCGAAAAGTACTACGGGCAGGCAATTGATGTACAGGAGGGATGGAATGCTGGTTACGACACTGAAGCAGACATTTCCTTTGTAGGTGCTTTCCCTGTAAAACAACCTCATTTTTTACATATGTGGATGAATCATCCAGATAATAAAGGGGCACCGCATTACTATGTCGAGTTTCAGCCCTGGACTCCAATTATCCAGAAAAGCACCATGTATTTTACCTATTATCTTTGGGGAAGTGGTGGTGCATGGCAGAATGGTGTAGAAGAGTTGCGAAAAAGAAATCTAATTACAACCAGATAAGATATTGAAATTATGAAGAATACTGTTTCACTTTTTTTCCTTACTTTTTTGTGTTTTATTTTTGTTTCTGTAACTAATGCAAAAGAGAAAAATCAGACTTTAAAAATTAAGCATATTGAATTGGGCTATCCGGTTCCGGCAATTCCTTTTTATCATTTTAAAGCTGAACTGGATCTTCATGAGGCTTCAATAATAGAGGTTGAAGCAGCTATTAATGGGAAAAAAATACGTTTCCTAAACTTATATAGAGGTGACGTGGTTGAACAAATGGATAAACCAGCGATGACGCACCGACCACCATCCGGGTATGCCCTTTCTCAAGACAATACATCTTACAAAACTCCGGTAATTACTGGATGGTTGAAATGGCAACCAGGGGAGGAGTATTCCATTAAGATTACGGTGAGACTTAAACAATCTGCAAAGCCATCCGATAATGATCGGTTCATATCAGCAACTTCAAAGATTACAGCACCAATCGGAGTTGATGTTTTTGATACTGCATGGAAAAACTATAAATCAGTTGTACTTAGTGAAACCGCAGGGATAAAACGAAATAATGAACCTGTTGAAGTTTTGCTTCCTTTTTATCCGGACGAAGCCAACGATTTGAAGCGTGAGATTAGGGTTGTTGCTGTTAATTCAAATGATTTTAGCTTGACCGAGATCCCAAGTCAGGTTTTTGATATTCAGAAATATGAAACGGAAGATGATCTTGCTCCTATCGAAGAAGGTCAGCCCCAAAGGCATATCCCACTTTGGATGCCAACAGTAACCTGTAAACTTGCTTTTCTTGCTGATGTGCCGGCAAAATCAAGCCGAGTATTTTTGATCTATTATAATAATGAAAAGGCTCTTGCAAAAACATATCAAACGGACTTGAAAGTGCAAGGTGAATTACCAGGGTTGAGTATTGATAATAGCCACTTTAATGCAGTCCTTCATCCGAATTCAGGACACCTTGATCAATTAACATTGAAATCTAAGCCACAGAATCCGCTATTTCATCGGATGGAAACCAATGGTGCTATTCATTGGAATCCTGGTATTTATGTTCCTCCTCGTGCATGGACACATACCGCAGATTGGAAACATGACCAAAATATGCATTCCATTTCAGGCCCTGTGTTGGCAACTAGTGAAGTATGGGGAGCTCTTCGTGAAGTTCCAGAAGTAGATGCATCTGTTAGATATGATTTTTACCCTGATGCTCCATATTTTATCAGTACTTCAACAATGCGGATAAATGAAACGGTTCAGTGCATTGCTCTTCGGAATGCTGAAATTGTATTTAAAAGAGAGATGATGACTCATGCAGCATGGTACGATGTAATTCGAGATGAGGTGGTAATCTATGATGTTAAAAATATGGCCGATCTAACGGACATAAAAATGGAGGCTGATATTCCGTGGATAACATTTTATAATGAAGAGACAGGAATTGGTTTTGCTGGAATACAGTTGGAATACGCTAATGCCTCATTGGAATCCCGGTCTAGATTGTTGAATCCTTATTTTTATATAACCGGGGGGCCGTGGATCTATTGGGCACGTGCGTTGTCTTTAAGTTTTTTAGCTTCCAATATGCAGCAAGTGATCCCAGCTCTAAAAGGAAGTATGTTTATGGAGAAATGGGCTTATCTTGTGTATGAAACCGATAAAGAAGTTCCATATAAAAAAGTGCTTGATTGGAAAAAACAATTAGTGAATCCATTACGAATTCAATTGGTAGAAGAAGTGGACGAGCGTGTTTCAAAATCACTCATCGAAATATATATGGACGATGGAAAAAGTGGATGGGAAGAACGAGGAACAGGTAAGCATGAACATTAAATTCTCAGTCTCATTTGTAAGTAATAGATTATATTCTTCAAGTACATTAATTGTTTATTCACAACAATAATTATGAATAAACTGTTTTAAAAATGGATATAAGCATTTTTCCAGAAAAATCAATAATACCAACCAGCTCAGACTTGGAATCTGTATTAATTGATCAATATAAATTATGGATGCAGATTCAGAAATTTGTGATTGAAAAATATCCGAGAGCTGTCGAGGAATGGAATTTTCCGGGTAAAAAATATGGATGGAGTTTCCGAATCAAGGATAAAAGAAGGGCAATCATCTATTTTTTACCAAGAGATGGCTTTTTTAAGGTTGCTTTTGTATTTGGTCAAAAAGCCACTAATGTAATTTTGGGAAGTGATATTTCTGAAGAAATAAAAACTGATCTTTCGAATGCACGTGTTTATGCAGAAGGACGAGGTTTCCAAGTCCTAATAAAAGGGTCAGAAAGCCTTCGTGATGTTAAAAAGTTAATAGAAATAAAATTGGCAAATTGATTTATTAACTACAACTTCGTTATCAAAATAGATATAATGAGATTGAGAATAATCTGGACATTTGCGTTGCTTTTTGTACTCTCTGAAAGTTTTTCACAGTATTATACATCACCTGATGATTTTAATAAATTATCGATTGATGGTTCTGCAGGATTTGCCAAACCTTATCGAAGCTTCACCGAAGGGGCATGGACTCCCAAAGTTGGACTTTTATCAACTGATTTTGGAGTAAGATACATGTTTAATGAATATTTTGGATTGAAGTATGATTTGGGTTATAGCCAATATAATAGTGCCGAGGCAAGTTTGGATTTCAGCACCGATCAGTATAAAACAAGTTTACAGGGAGTTATTAATGCAGGTCGTATATTGAAATTCCAAAGCTGGACTAAAACTTTCAATTTATTAGTGCATGGAGGAATCGGTATTGGTTCAATAAAGTATCACGAACCAACTTATAGCAATGATATTGATGATGTAGTTAATGCAGTTGCTGGGTTAACAGGGCAAGTGAAATTGTCAGACAGGGTTGCCTTGAATTTGAATATAAACGGATTGCTAAACTTTAAACAGGATCATTCTTTTGACGGGGGAATTCCCAATAGTTTTAAGGCTGGGATGATTATCAACGGAACTGTTGGTGTCTCAGTCTACCTTGGTAAGAAAAAGAGTCATGCTGATTGGTATTTGAGGGAAGATGCTCTATATACAACGCTAAATTCGAATATTGACAATCTCAAAGATGGGTTAGAAAGCTCAAGTAAACAAATAGAAGTTGGTGATAATCAGTTCAACCATCTTAAGGAGCAGGTTGTTATACTTGAAAAACAAATTCAGGAGATGAAGGAGTTAGCGAGTTCAGAAAAAGATTTGAATCAAGTATTAAAGGAAAATGTAATTAATGAGCTTATTGATAGTGAGTATCTGAATATTTACTTTGATTTTAATAGTGCACAAATCGATAAGAATTCATTTGGGACGATAAACTTCCTGATGAATTATATGACTAAAAATCCTGATTTTAGAATTAAATTGGAAGGATATGCGGATGAATCTGGAGATGAAGATTACAATTTGAATCTTTCTCAACAAAGAGCAGACGAGGTGAAAAACTGTTTAATTGAACTAGGATTAGATACGGGAAATGTTCTTGCTGTGGGCAAAGGAGAAGTAGTGAAAACTGAAGCACAATCAAAGTTAGTACGACAGTTGGCACGGCGGGTGAGTGTTAATGTTTTTCAAATTAATTAAAACAACATTGAAATGATTAAGGAATTTATACCAGTTGTTGATGGAGTTCTGTCTTTAGTTAAAGAATGGGAACCAATACTATTCAACCTTTCGTCAGAAGTAATAACTGAAAAAAAGAATGAGCAAGATCGTACTATTAAACAAGTTATTGGACACATGGTTGATTCTGCTTCAAACAATATACATCGCATAGTACATTTGCAAAATCTGGGTAGTCCTTTGCAATTTCCCAATTATGCAATTCAAGGGAATAATGATCGCTGGATAACAATTCAGGCTTATCAAAATGAAGACTGGAAGGATTTAGTTTGTCATTGGAAATATTCAAATCTTCATATAGTGCATGTCATTAAAAATGTTGATCCATCAAACTTAGACAACTTTTGGGATGCTTCTGACGAAGAGTTTGTTTCATTAAAGGAAATGATCTTGGACTACCTCCGGCATTTAGAATTGCACTTGAATGAAATTGATGAGATGATTAATTAAATTTCACTTTTTTCAATTAGTTCTTTACCAAGATCAGTAAATTGAACAAATCATCTCATCAATATCGGTTAAGAATCCTTTCCTTTCAATGAAATTTCCTAATTGTAGTGCTTATCTTTTTATAGAATAAGAAAATCTAGTTATCTTGAATCTAATATCTCGGTTATAAATTTTAGCTTCTTAAATTTATCTTAAATCATTCTTCTTTGTTTTAACAACATACCCTTCGCATTGATTTTCGTCTATTTTTGCATCGGAATTATAATAGATAAGTCAAACTTTCCATAAAAAAATAAAAACATGATCATTAGTGCATTACAAAAGGCAAGGGCAGAGTACCAGCCTAAACTACCAAAATCTCTGAAAGGTTCTGTGAAATTAGTAGACGGAGCTGCAACAGAATCAGTTGCTGACCAGGCAGATATCAAGGATTTATTTCCTAATACATACGGAATGCCACTTCTAACTTTTGAAGAAACGGATGAAGCAGTAAGTTATCCAGCTGTTAATGTTGGTGTAATTCTTTCTGGTGGACAGGCTCCAGGTGGACACAATGTGATTTCAGGAATATTCGATGGAATTAAAAAAATTAATTCAGACAGTAAATTGTTTGGTTTCTTAGGTGGGCCAGGAGGATTGGTTGATCACAAATACATGGAGATTACTGCTGAATATTTAGATGGTTATCGTAATACAGGTGGTTTCGATATCATTGGTTCAGGTCGTACAAAACTAGAAGAAGATGCTCAGTATGATAAAGGCTTAGAGATTCTGAAAAAGCTTAATATCAACGCTCTTGTAATCATTGGTGGTGATGATAGTAATACCAATGCTTGTGTTTTGGCTGAATACTATGCTGCTAAAAATGCTGGAGTTCAGGTTGTTGGTTGTCCAAAAACAATTGATGGTGACCTTAAAAACGAAATGATCGAAGCTTCATTTGGTTTTGACACTGCAGTTAAAGTTTATGCTGAGCTGAT
Source organism: uncultured Sunxiuqinia sp. (assembly GCA_965372405.1). Taxonomy (GTDB): domain Bacteria; phylum Bacteroidota; class Bacteroidia; order Bacteroidales; family Prolixibacteraceae; genus Sunxiuqinia. The sequence continues at coordinate 14,037 of CBDVCE010000008.1, read as the reverse complement.
TGGTAATATTCAGCGTGATGCTAACTCGGCTAAAAAATACTGGCACTTCGTAAAACTGATGGGACGTTCTGCTTCTCATATCGGTTTGGAAGCTGCTTTGCAAACACAGCCAAACATTACTCTAATCTCAGAAGAAGTTGCTGAGAAGAAGCAAACGCTTGAAGAGATTGTTGACTACATGGCTGGCATTGTTGCTAAACGTGCAGCAAATGGTTGCAATTTTGGTGTTGCATTAATTCCTGAAGGTTTAGTAGAGTTTGTTCCTGAAATGAAAGCATTGATTACTGAATTGAACGATTTGCTTGCCGAAGGTTCAGCGATTGAGAAAGAATTCAAGATGATGAAGAAAAGCCACCGCTTAGAGTGGTTGGCTGATCAGTTGTCTGAAGAATCCTCAGTTGTGTTTAAATCTTTGCCAACAGGAATTGCGACTCAATTAACTTTGGATCGTGATCCACACGGAAACGTTCAGGTTTCATTGATTGAAACTGAAAAACTTTTGGGCGAAATGGTAAAAAGCAAACTTTCAGCAATGAAAGCTGCTGGTGAATTTAAAGGAAAATTCAAGACTCAATATCACTTCTTTGGTTATGAAGGGCGTTGTGCAGCTCCTTCAAACTTTGATGCTGATTATTGCTACTCATTAGGATATAATGCCGCATTTTTGGTTGCTGAAGGTAAAACTGGTTACATGTCAAGTGTGCGTAACACAATTGCTCCTGCTGAAGAGTGGATTCCAGGTGGTGTTCCCGTTACAATGATGATGAATATGGAAAAACGTCATGGACACATGAAGCCAGTGATTCAAAAGGCATTAGTTGAACTGGATGGAGCTCCATTCAAATTCTTAGTTGAGAATCGTGAAAAATGGGCTTTAGAATCGGATTACCTTTATCCGGGACCAATCCAATATTGGGGACCAAGTGAGGTTTGTGATCGTACAACTGTAACTCTTCAATTGGAACAAGGAAAATAATTATCCTAAATCCAGATATAAAGAAACCCTCCCAATGTGGAGGGTTTCTTGTTTCCATAATTTTTATGGAATCATCCAGAAGATTAAACTATCTTTTCAATATTCTTTCTGAATATCAAAAACTCCCAAATAATTTCCATGACGTACAAATAGCATTCCTTGATGGATAGCCGGATGCGCAAAATGTTCTTTTCTACCTTTGTTAATTTTAAATGAGGATACTGATTTTAGTTTATCATTGCTATAATCAACCAAATGAACCTGTCCTTTATTGTTGTAGAAATAAAGCATATTGTCAGCTGCAATTAAAGCACCATTCCCAATCTTTAGACTGTCATCCATTTCGCCAGAATTCGCATCAATACTCTTTAAAAAAGGTTTCCTTGTCCCATCACCATACAGTTTGTCATCTATCTTAACAAGTCCTCCCATGTAGCTGTCAAAGTTTTTGTTTTTCCAAACTTCTTTAATTGCTGTTCCATCTTCTGAAAGTTGCAATTTTACGCCACAGTTTCCATCACCAGCAGCATAGTAAATATGGCCATTTTCATATATGATTGTGTTAGAATGAGTGTCGCCCATGCCCGGTTTGCGATCTTCCGGCTTCAAATTTGTTTGCTCATGAGACCAAAGCATCTCTCCAGATTCAGTATCTACACCAATTAAATGATAAGCTGAGAAAGTAACTAATATTCTACGTTCGGCAACAGTAATCATTTGTGGTGAATTATAAGCTGGCCTTTCTCCAAATGCTTTGCACGACCAAATTAAATTGCCAGAGAAACGATTGAGTGCAATCAAATTATTTTTTTTGCCACCAGGCATGCAAAATAGTTTATCTCCATCTACATAAATTGCCTGAGCTAATCCAAAACGAGTATTTTCCCCATCATACTTTTTGAGTATGTTTTCTTGCCAGATAAGATCTCCATTCTGTGCATCTATACAGCTTAAATCACCTTGTCCCGTAAGTAAATAAATCATGTCACCAACAACGGTTGGCGCTGATCTTGAGCCTGGGAAGTTGATAATCCATTCATTGCCAAAAGGAGCTTTCCATAAAATATTGCCTTTAAAATCAGATTTGTAAAGATATGCAACACTGTCTATTTCTCCGGTCATGTAGAAAATATCATCAACAAAAACTGGTGAGCCATAGCCATTTCCAAATTCTTCAGATTCCCAAATTAGCTTAGGTCCATCCTCAGGCCATTCTTTCAATAGATTTGATTCATTGTAAATTCCAGAGCGGTTTGGTCCTCGCCATTCACTAATTTTTGTATGTTGTTTGCATGAAAATAAACAAAGAATGCTGAGAAGTAAAAGTATGATTTTCATAGAGTAGACATTTGGTTGTTTATTCTAAGAAGTAACAACTAAAGCCAATTCATTACATTTTGCTGTGAAATACTTTATAAATGATCTAAAGAATATCAAATGGAACTGAGTTTAAAATCAGATATTTAGCATTCTTTCAAAAAATCAAAAGCACCTTTTCTTAAATTAATTCCATGTTCCATGTAAGCTTTCAATGAGGCCAGAAAGTTTGCCCAACCTTCAGTGTTTCTTTTTAACCAGTTAATACCGGATTCGTTATTGGGCATGCTTTTTTCAGTGATAATTACCAATGTTGAGTTCTCATTCTTTGATTCCAGATTTATTTCAACGAGTAATTTTTCACCTTTATAACCTTCCCAATAATAAGAGATATACTTGTTCTCAGTTACCGTTTCAATCTGAACAGGAAATTTAACGTCAAACTCTGGAAACTCCCATTCAATTGTTTTTCCTTCTTCAATCTTTCCACTTGCTTTAGAAATGAAGTAGTTCGACATTTTTTCAGGATCAATGATAGCTTCAAATACTTCAGAGATTGGCTTCAAAATCTGCAGTGCAGTTTTTATCTCAAGGGTTTTAGGGAGCATGTCGTAAAGTTTTAATTTAGCTTGAAGTTTTCATGAATATGTTTCCTTTAAACAGAAACTGACACAAGCGAAATTTGTTTAACTTTGGTAATTATTAATAATTTAAACCCTCGTCAAAAATTCGTTCTCTCACCTTACTGGCGGGGGAATTTTTTGTCTTATTTTCAGAGTGAAGTTGTTTTTTAAATTCCAGAATAGAAAGTAAATATCAATAATCGAATTTTATTCTGTTTTTTTATTGATTGGAAATGAAAGATAAAACTCAGAGCCTTTACCTTCTTCTGAGATGAGCTTGATCTCAGAACCAAGCATTAGAGCAAGTGATTGAGAAATTGCCAAACCAAGACCAACGCCTTGCTTCAGAGTGTCCAGTTTGCTAAAGCGGTCAAAAATCACAGCTTGTTGTGCCATTGGAATTCCTTTTCCAGTATCCTTAACGAACAAATCAAAATGTCCTTCTTTTATGGATGACCTACACCCAAATTCAATAGATCCTTTCACCGTATATTTAAATGCATTGGATAACAGATTGCTAAGAATCTGTTTAACACGACTTTCATCAGAAGTAAAAGTACATTGTTCCACATCTGGTATTAGAATAACTTTCTTAAATTCAATTTCAGGAGGGCAATGATTCTGAAAACTATTAAACATCTCTTCAATTACCGAGTAGTTAATAATATCATTTGGTTCTATTTCCAATGAGCCTGATTCTATTCGTGATAAGTCAAGAACATCGTTAATAATTCGAAGTAGTAATTCATTTTGTTTGAGGATAATATGCCTGAACTCTTCTCTCTTTTCCTGAGATAGATTATCGTTTGCGAGCATATCGGAGAAACCAACAATTGAATTTAATGGTGTTCGAATCTCGTGACTCATGTTTGCAAGGAATGAAGATTTTATTTTTTCGCCTTCTTCTGCTTTTTCCTTAGCCTCGATTAATTCTTGTTCGTGTTCAAGTTGTGCTGTTACATTTTGTAGCAACCCAACTGTATTTTCAGGGAAATCAAACTTATTTTTTTGTACAAGGCCGAAGATTTTTACATAAACAATTTCATTATTCTTACTAATCATCCGGCAATAGCTGTCTTGACCTTTACTAGATTCAATCAAATGAAAATTATTAATCAATTTTTCAACGTCTCCAGGATGTACAAAACTATTTAAATCATTTAGCTGTAGTCTATTTTTTTCTTTTTCAACACCAGTGATTATATATACTTCGTCAGATAAGAAAAGCTCTTTCGTTCTAAGATTGAAGTTCCATGTTCCCATTTCTCCAACTTCCATCGCTTTGGTAAGATATACCTGCCTGTCCGCTAATTCTTTCGTTCGAATATTTACTTGTTTTTTTAGTGTGATAACAAATAACACTGCAATTAGTAAAGCAATAAGTATGAGCAGTAGAAGGATTTTTAACCATTCTGGTATTTCCCAGTCTGAAACTTCTTTCAGTTCTGAGAGCTTATACTTTTTGAATAAATTATAATAAATGGATGCTTTGTTTCCTTTGTAAATATTTAAACGAGAATCAATTTTTTCACGAAGTAATTGATTGGTATTCTTCTTAAATGAAATTTTTAATTCTGTTTGGTTGAAATAGAGTCCTGAGTTTTTTATGTTTGCAGGCAAATCTGAAATAATGTTTGGAGTTGGTCCGGCCATCCCATAAATTTCGCCATTCGATAATAGTTTTAACGCTTCGAAGTGGTTGTTAAAGAAAACCGGGACAATTTCAATATTGAATCCAGAAATATAATTTAGAAAACCAACAGCATTATTGTCGCCAATAACCAGTCCAATTTTTTGACCTTGAAGCTGAGAGATGTGTTCAAAAGTTGTGTTTTTGTTGATGTAGAGCTCACTCCAAATGGAATACAAGCTATTGTCAATAAAATCTAAGAATTCTTTTCGGGGCTCCGATTCCTGAGTCCCAGGGAGTGCATCAATTTCACCTTTCTGAAGTTTATTAAACAGTTCATTCCAGGTTCCATCTACCCATTCAAAAGGAATACCTTCATCAAAGGCAATCGCTTCAAATATTTCAAGTGCAAAACCATTTGGTTTTCCTTGATTATCTCTCGACATTAAGCCAGGCACATGAGGGAGACCAATGCGGTAAACGCTATCAGTTGTATCTTTATTTACATGAACCTGAAATTTGCGAATGCTGTCAATGACAGTACTATCTGTTTGAGAAAATGAACTTACAGTAAGGAAAAGTGAAAGTAAAAGGAGTCTCATTCGTAAAAAATATTTTACAAATAAGCAATCATTTTTTAATATACCAGATTGATGAAAACTATTTATAATTCCCTGCATAAATCAAACCCAAAAAATAGTTAAGCACACAAAACAACTATGAACAAAACTACAAAATGGATTCCGAAAAGCGGAGGTAATATAACGATCTGAGGTGAAAAGTGTTGAAATTACTACTATCGGATTTTATTGAAGAAACTAAGGCGGTTTTCCATTGATTTATTATCTGGTATGTCATTGTAGTGCCATTTATCTACAATAGTTCCTTTTTTAATCAGAATAAACCCTGGATTTGAACGTACAATAGTTTTTAACGTAATTTCGTCGCAATTGAAAAAATCAGTATTTAAGGAATACTTATTGGCAAACTCTTTTGATTCTTTTTCAAGCGAAGAAGTGAGGGCTATGAAGTTCATTGATTGTTCGTTGGCAAATTCTATTAAGTTTTGAATTTCTTCATTTGTTTCAGTGTTGGCTTCTCTCAAATCATGGGAGATCATCATGATTGTATAGCCTTCATCATACAGAAAGAAATCTTTAACATCTTCTCCTTCGGGTGTCTCAATAATAAAGTTTTGTATTGGAACTTCGTATCCTTTTTTTACAAGAACCGGATCTTTCATCGAAACAAATTCCCAGGTCAACGTATCTTGCCATGGATAATTTTCCTGATTGAATTTTTTCGTTTCGCCTGTCTTTTTACTTTTATAATAGAATATATTTTCATAAACATCTTGGTCAGCACCTTCAGGAATTATCATTCCATCTGGAATATTTACTCCAACTTTATAAGGCCTAAAGTCCAATATCGGTAAATGTTTGTATGAATAATCCACAAAATACGCAAAGACAAAGACTGTTGCAATACTAAGTATAGCTGTAATTAGCGATTGTTTTTCAGGTTTAAATCTGCTTCTAAAGAGGAAAACGATTAATGCAAAAGCAGAAAATAGAATGTTTTTATAGAATGTTTGCCAATTTGTAAGAACAAAAGCGTCACCAAAGCAACCACAATCAGTCACTGGATTACTAATTGCTATAACAAGTGTTAAAATCGTAAAAAATCCCATAAAGCCGAGGACTACTCTTGAAAAGAACGAAACAAAAACATTAAAGAGTAAGGCTACACCCGTAATAAATTCAGTTGCAGATAACAAAACACCAAGAGCCATCGCAAAAGGACTCAAGCTTTCCATGCCCCAGGCATTAAAATAATCTGTGAATTTATATGCTGAACCAAAAGGATCAATTCCTTTTACGAAACCAGAGAAAATAAATGTGATTCCAAGTAGGATTCGAGCGATGTTCCAAAGTATCTTCATGTTAATTTTAGTCAAATTCTAACTTAATTAACGCAAAAACGGCATAATTGATCATGTCTAAATAATTGGCATCAATTCCTTCAGATATAATTGTCTGACCTTCATTGTCTTCAATTTGTTTTGTGCGTTTAATTTTCATCAAAATAAGATCAGTGATTGAACTAATACGCATATGCCTCCATGCTTCATCGTAGTCATGGTTTTTGTCGAGCATCAGGTTTTTCGCCTTTCCAAAATAGTCGATGTAAAGTTTCAGGGTTTCGTCATGAGGAAGCTCTTCACCATCCGAAATTCCTTTCTCTAACTGAATAAGTGCCATTATACAATAATTGACGACTCCAATGTATTCTGATTGGCATCCTTCATCCACTTTCATCATACCTTTCATCTCGATACTTCTAATTCTTTGTGCCTTAATGAAAATCTGATCGGTCATTGAACTTGGACGTAAAATTCGCCATGCAGTTCCGTAGTCAGTCATCTTTTTTGTGAAAATATCTTGGCAAATTGCGATCACATGATCGTATTGTTGATTGGTCTTTTCCATGGTACTGTCTAGTTTAAAGCCATAAAAATAGGAATTAAATGTGTATTTTGACTGCATTATTATACATTTGTAGTTAGCAATTGTCTAACTCCTAAAATCTTAATGGTTTATGTTGATCACAAGTTCTGCGAGTAAGTTTTTTAAAAGAAAACATTCGATCAACCTGAATGGGAATTTAATCGATTTAAAAGATCCCGTTGTTATGGGGATCTTAAACGTGAGTCCTGATTCTTTTTTTGATGGGGGGAAATACACCAGTGAAGAAGCAATTTTGCAGCGTTCAGAGCAAATGATAGAAGAAGGGGTGACCATCATTGATGTAGGAGCTTTTTCTACTCGTCCAGGTGCATCAAATATTTCAACAAAGGAAGAGCTCAGTCGGTTATTGCCAGCAGTTAAAACAATTCGGAAGCATTTCCCGGATATACCTTTGTCAATCGACACGTATCGCTCATGGGTGGCACTACGGGTTATGGATGAGACTGGGGAGTGTATTGTAAATGATATTTCCGGAGGTAATTTTGACGATCACATGTTTGATACTGTTGCAAAGTTAGGTATACCGTACATTTTGATGCATCTTCAGGGAACACCTCAGACCATGCAGGAAAAACCTGAATATGAAGATGTCATTAAAGATATTTCCAATTATTTTTCTGATAAAGTAAGAAAATTGACCAAGGCAGGAGTGAAGGATGTTATTATTGATCCGGGTTTTGGATTTGGAAAAACACTTGAGCATAATTATGATCTTTTGAACAGGCTTGATTCTTTTAAGGTCTTTCAATTGCCATTGTTGGTTGGCTTAAGTCGTAAATCAATGATTCATAAGTTGCTGGAAATTGACCCAGATAATAGCTTGCCAGGAACCATTGCTGGAAATACAATGGCTTTGTTGGGTGGAACAGATATTCTGCGTGTTCATGATGTAAAAGAAGCTGTTCATGCAGTGAAACTATTTAAAATGCTGAAAGAAGTAGCCAATTGATGAATTTGTTTATAACCATTCGCTTTTTGGATGTCCTGGATATCCTGCTGGTTGCATTCCTGTTGTACCAGCTTTACATGCTTATTAAAGGAACAGTAGCATTCAATATATTTATTGGCCTCTTTTTGGTTTATCTGTTTTGGCTTTTAGTCAGAGCTCTTGATATGGAATTGCTGGGTTCTTTTATGGGACAGTTTATTGGGGTTGGTGTATTGGCATTAATTGTGGTCTTTCAGCCAGAGATACGTCGTTTTTTACTTTTGATAGGAAGTAATAGTCAGGTCAATAAGTTCCTTAGAGTTGATCTGTTATTTTCATCAGATAGTTACAAGATGGCTTCAAATCAGCAAATAAAAACAATTGTAAAAGCTTGCGAAAGTCTTGCTCGTACAAATACAGGTGCACTGATCGTAATTGCTCAAAAATCGGAATTGCGTGAATATGTTAGGACTGGAGAAAAAATGTCTGCAAGAATTTCTGATGCTTTACTGGAAACGATTTTCTTTAAAAATGCACCACTTCACGATGGTGCTGTCATTATAATTGGCAAACGAATTGCTGCTGCTCGTTGCATTCTACCTCTTACTGAAAATGAAGATATTGACCCAATACTGGGATTACGTCATAGAGCCGCTATTGGAGTTACTGAAGCAACCGATGCACTTGCTATTATTGTGTCTGAGGAAAGAGGGAAAATTTCATGTGCAGAAAATGGGGAGCTTAAACTGGATATTTCTGGTGTTGAGCTAAGCAATTTGCTTGAGAAGTTTGTTAATGATACTGATAATGTTTGATAACTTACCTGACATATATTTATTTGGTTTCTGGGGGCACGATTTTACTTTGCACAAGCTGCTTCTTATTTCACTTGTTATCGTAGTCATAATATTAGTTAACCGTTTGATTTCCCGATTGCTGAATCGGTTTTGTCGAAAAAATCGTATACAACGAAGATTTGAACGTTTTGTGCGAATAGGAATGCGTTTGTTTTCTTATGCTTTAATCTTAACTATGGGTTTTGAGATCATGGGGATTGATTATTTATCAGTACTTAAATACCGCATTTATTCAAATGAAAAATTTTCGATAGAGGTCTATAATATTGTAGTTGTTGCAATTGCCATATATGCCATTCATTCACTAGTTCACTTCTTTGAGTTTTTAGTAAACAGAAGAATTTCAAGAAATCGATTAGACAGAGGACGCGGACGATCGTTTTTCCAGATAGTAAAATATCTAATTTGGATGATCGGTGTAATTATTATTTTCAGTACACTTGGCATAAAAGTTACTTTAATTATTGCAAGTATTTCAGCCCTGTTGGTTGGAGTAGGCTTTGGGCTTCAGAATATTTTTAATGACTTATTTTCAGGCATAATCATTCTTTTTGATGGTTCAATTGAAGAGGATGACATTGTTGAAGTTGAAGGAACAGTGGGACGAATTTTGAAAATTGGGTTGCGTGTTTCTAAGTTGCTTACCCGAGATAATGTGGTGTTGATTGTTCCAAACTCAAAATTTACACGTGAGAATGTAATTAATTGGAGCCACAATGAAGAAGTTACCCGTTTTCATGTTGATTTAGGCGTGGCTTATGGTTCAGATGTGCGATTGGTAGAATCATTGTTATTGAAATGTGCAGAAAATCATTTGCAAGTTGTTGACAAGCCAAAACCATTTGTAAGGTTTAATGATTTTGGGGAGTCATCACTGGATTTTCAGTTATTCTTTTGGACTGCTGATGACTTTGAAGTGGAGAATATCAAAAGCGATCTTCGTTTTCATATTGATGAACAGTTTCGTAAAAACAAAGTTGTAATTCCTTTCCCTCAGCGCGACCTGCATTTGAAATCAAAAAATATTGATGGATAGCCTTCCAAATCTTTTATCTTTGCCGACTCAAAATAATCAATAGCAACATGCAAAATCGAATTACAAATTTATTCGGAATTAAATATCCTGTTGTTTCAGGAGGGATGGTTTGGTGCAGTGGATGGAAACTTGCTTCTGCGGTAAGTAATAATGGCGGACTAGGTTTAATCGGAGCTGGATCGATGCATCCTGAAACTTTGCAGGAACATATACAGAAAATTAAGAAAGCAACTAATCAACCATACGGGGTTAATGTGCCTCTGTTATATCCTCAGGTTGAAGATGTCATGGAGATAATAGCTGCTGAAAAAGTACCTATTGTTTTTACTTCAGCAGGTAGTCCTAAAAAATGGACTTCATGGTTGCAGCAAAAAGGGATTCTGGTAGTACATGTAATTGCCAGTTCATACTTTGCAAAGAAATGTGAGGAAGCAGGTGTTAATGCAATTGTTGCTGAAGGTTTTGAAGCTGGGGGTCATAATGGACGTGAAGAAACTACAACCATGTCACTAATCCCATCAGTTGAAAAAGCGACTAAACTTCCGTTATTGGCTGCTGGTGGAATTGGAAGTGGACAGGCTATGATGGCTGCCATGGCTCTTGGTGCTGATGGTGTTCAAATAGGATCTCGTTTTGCGATCACTCAGGAATCGTCAGCTCATGATGAATTTAAAAAGCTAGTAGCAAGTCTTCCTGAAGGTGCAACAAAGTTGTCCTTAAAAAAACTTGCACCCACTCGGTTAATTAAAAATGAATTTTTCAATCAGGTTAACGAAGCGGAATTACGGGGTGCAACACCCGATGAGCTAAAAGATTTGTTAGGACGTGGCCGTGCTAAAAAGGGAATGTTTGAAGGTGATTTGACTGAGGGTGAGTTGGAGATTGGACAGATCGCTTCGCAAATAGATGATATTCCTACTGTTGAAGAAGTAATGAAAAGGATTATAGTGGAATACGAACAGACAAAGTCTGAAATCAAAAATGCTTCAAATTTTAATTTTTAAGAATGATAAATTTTTCACGTCATCAATTGGCAAATGGGTTGCAAATCCTTGTTTGTCCAGATCGTTCTACACCAATGGCAGCATTGAATATTTGTTATCATGTTGGAGCAAGGAATGAACATCCAGAACGAACTGGCTTTGCCCATCTGTTTGAGCATCTTATGTTTGGAGGTTCAGTCAATATTCCTGATTACGATTTACCCTTGCAGCAAGCTGGCGGTGAAAATAATGCATATACAACAAATGATCTCACCAATTATTACTTAACTGTACCAAAAGAAAATATTGAAACAGGATTTTGGCTCGAATCGGATCGTTTGCTGGAACTTGCTTTTTCACAAGAAAGTCTGGATGTACAGAAAAATGTTGTGATAGAAGAATTTAAGCAACGAAATCTGAACCAGCCTTATGGCGATGTTTGGGCATTGATTCGTGCGTTGGCTTATGAGGTTCATCCATACCAATGGCCAACCATTGGCAAAGAAATCAGCCATATTGAGAATGCTACGTTAGATGAAGTCAAGAATTTCTTTTATCGGTTTTATGCTCCTGATAATGCTGTTTTAATTGCCAGTGGGAATGTTAATGAAGATCAGATTTTGCAGTTGAGTGATAAATGGTTTGGAGATATTGCGAATAGAGGAGTAAATAAATTGGTTTTGCCCAAAGAGCCAACTCAAAAGGCTTTTAGAGAACAGACAGTAGAACGTAATGTTCCAGATTCGTTGCTATATCTGGCTTTTCACATGCCAGGTAAATTGAATCGCGGGTATTTTGTATGCGATTTAATTTCAGATGTACTGTCCAATGGGAACTCATCGCGGATGTACCAAAAGCTTGTAAAAGAAAAACGTTTGTTTGTTGAGCTGGATGCATACATTTCTGGTGATCATGATCCGGGTTTATTTATGGTTTCCGGGAAATTATCGAAAGGAGTTTCAATTGAAAATGCAAAATTAGCTATTCTGCAAGAGTTAACTGAAATTCAGCAAGAACTGGTTTCAGAGAATGAACTTGAAAAGGTGAAAAATAAGTTGGAGGCTAATTTGGTATATGGGCGTATGAATTACCTGAATGTGGCTCAGGATCTCGCTCATTTTGAAAATCTTCAAAAGGCAGAATTGATCAATAAACAACTGGAAACTTACCGATCGATAAGCGCTGATGAAATTAGAGAAACTGCTCAAAAACTTTTCCGTATTCAAAATTGCTCACAACTGAATTATTTAGCAAAATGACTATCAACCGTAACATACAACCCGATTTATTAATTACAGGAAAACCAGCATTTAATCCACCTCGTAAGCTTAAGTTAGACAATGGGATTCCGATGTATTTGCTGGAAGCTGGATCTGAAGATGTAACAAGATTAGATTTAATTTTTGAAGCCGGAACATGGCAGGAGAATACTTCATTGCAAGCTGCGATGACCAATGCGATGCTGCAGGAGGGAAGTCAAAATTATCAATCTGCGCCGATAGCTGAGGTATTTGATTTTCATGGAGCATATTTGCAGTTGTATGCAGATTTTCATTTTGGGGTGGTTAGTTTGATTAGTTTGAACAAACATCTTCCAACAATACTTCCGGTTGTTGAGGACTTAATTAAAAGTTCGATTTTCCCTGAAAAAGAATTTCAAACTCTGGTTCAGCGTCGTAAACAACGGTTTTTACTTGAAAATGAAAAAGTAAAAGTGCTTAGCCAAAAGAAATTTAGTGAAGCATTATTCGGTAAAAATCATCCATATTCGCAAACGGTTGTTGCAAGTGATTTTGACCAATTACAAAAGGAATCATTAGAGGACTATTATAAAAATAATTACCGTTCTGATCATTGTCGTGTTCTAGCATCAGGGAAACTGGACAAAAATCTATCTGCGCTAATTAATCAATATTTTGGAATTGAGAACTGGAATGGCTCACCTGAGAACTTAAATAGTTTTGAGTTTGCATCTTTACCTGATAAAGTTCATTTTGTTGAGAAAGATGAGGCTATTCAGTCTGCAATTCGTGTGGGAAAGTTGATGATCCGGAAAGATCATCCTGATTATGCTGGATTGCTTGTTTTAAATGCAATATTAGGTGGTTATTTTAGCTCAAGATTAATGGCTAATATCCGTGAAGATAAAGGTTATACTTACGGAATTGGTTCAAGTATGCCAGCTTTTCTGAATGCTTCATATATTGTAGTTGCTACGGAAATTGATAAACAAAACGAAGAAGCTACAATTCAGGAAATTTTTAAAGAGATTGAGTTATTGAAAACTGATTTAGTTGGTGATGAGGAGCTCGATAGAGTGAGGCAGTATTTGTTAGGTGAATTTATCCGTGATTTTGATGGGCCTTTTGCACGAGCTTCAGCATTTCGGAATATAAATGATTTTGGGCTTGGTTATTCGTTCTACGAAAATTATTACAACACTTTGCTTTCTATTACACCTAAGCAAATTATAGAGCTTGCCAATAAATATTTTGAAAAGGATAGCTTTTATACTGTTGTAGCTGGAAGAAAACACGTTTAATTAATCTATCCCTCTTTAGTTCCTCAAGTGTTTGTGTTGCAAACTCATAGTGGGACTTGTGTCTTTCGGATGTAAAAATACCTGACGACATCTTTTCGAGATCCTGATGCATCTTTTCCATAGAATGAAGGATGTTGGATCGGAAAAACTTAGCACAGCTAATACCGAAGGTTTTCTTCAATTCGATTGTATTATGAGCCGCAAGTCCAAAGTTCGGATCACTCAAGAGCTACGGAAGTTGAATTTCCATAATAAAACACAGCGTACTATTCAGGATTTGGCAGTATTGTTAAATCCAAAGATACGGGGCTGGTTAAACTATTATGGAAAAATCAACCGTAGATGTATGCAACCAGTTTTTTATTACCTGCATCATCGTATGATAAAATGGATACTGAATAAATACAAACGTTTCAAACGCAGCAAAGTTAAAGCTGTTCGTTGGTTGAGATGGGTGTGTAAGTCGTATCCAAATTTATTTTATCACTGGGTTTTAGGTTATCAGCTAACCTAAGAAATTGACTGCATAATAAGAGCCGTATGACGGGAGACTGTCACGTACGGTTGTGTGTCCAGCAAAGGCTGGCGTATTCAGAGGGGAAAGTCCCTCAAGGGTA
>CBDVCE010000007.1:0-102095 GCA_965372405.1 uncultured Sunxiuqinia sp. | reverse complement strand
TCAAACTTTCCTCTATACCCCGAGGCAGAGCCTCGAGGAATTCTCTTGATTAATCGTATAAGTTCCTGCTTGAAATTCAAATACAATAAAATCGTCCGATTTTGAATCGAATGAGATCTTTTTATCGCCACCAACAAACCCACCATCTTTCCAAATTTTCTTTTGATTAACAGAGATGGTGAAATTTTTAGAAGACTGAATGGGCACATAAATCTTTGAACTTGTATTCTCGGGAATTTCTGCTTTAATCTGCATACCTGTTTCTATCCCTCCTTTTGTCAGCTTTTTCAATTTCACACTTATATTACCTGCAACAGTCGGCACAACACCTTCAGCCCATTCTAAATCGTACAAGCGAGGTTGAATTTTGAACTGCTTCCACCCAGGAGAAATTGGTCCTATGCCCAATACTTGCTCCGGCAGAAGAGCTGTCGGCCCCGAACACCAAGCGTGAGACTTTGTCATACCCCGCGGAGATTCCCACATTTCATACCAGGCACCGTTGAAGTCCTCTTTATTCATTTGAGCACCCCAGTTGGTACGCATATAATCCAGTGCCCATTGCCCTTCGCCTTCAGAAAACATTGTATTAAGCAACCAATAAGAGAAAGATTGTTCGCACGAACGCCCCTGACTTTTTGAATATTCCATAACCTGAGGTTTCTTGCTTTCAGGTACGAGACCATATTTCAGCGCATACACCTGTGTTTGTTGTGTAATACGAGTGCTTTCATATCCATCTTTAAAGGCATTAGCTTTCTCCGACCACATATATTTCTGAATCGAACTCTTTACTGCCTGAGCTTCCTGCTCCCATTCAGCAGCCTGACTATCATCTTTTATTATATTACGGGCCATCCAAGCGGCAGAATTCAGGGCTCCAAAGTAAAGGCAGTTCATAGCCGTATTTTCACCATCAACATCCATTTTGTATGTGTCGGGATGATCCAGCACCACCCAACCAGACACTTTTCCGATAAGTCCTCGTTCTGCTGACTGATAACCCTCGAAATATTTCAACAACTCCTTTAAATTCGGATAGACCTGTTTCACTAATTCAGCATCTTGATAATACATGTAGTATTCTTGGAGCATCAGAATCCATTCGAGCTGATAGTCCGGAATATAAGTTGAGGTTGTAGAGCCAAGATGATAGCCCGTAGGATAACGCGAGCGGATGGCTCCTTCGTCAGAATGACGTTGAGAAAACGCTCCGCAGAGAATGTTGTAATCGTGCAGTATCTTAATATTAGGTGCAAAAGCGTAAGCTGAATAACGTATATTATACCTTGTGTCACCTGAAATGTATTGCGTCTGTTCACGCCAAGGTGTATCCATCCATGTGTCGTGCGCACAAATCTGCATCGTCCAACGACCAATTTCCCAAATTCGGTTCAAGTCTTCATCAGAGCAAGTAAAGCTACCCTCCATTTCTACAGGAAAAGATTGAAACTCAGCACTTACCTCATCAATTGAAACACCAGCGTTCTCCTTAATAGCAAAGTATCGATATCCACGCCATGTAAGAGGTTGCCAACTCTGTAACCCCGTTTTAGTTATGTACGAGTCGGTATAATCAACATTATCTTTCATTATTGGAACACTGTCACTATCCAATCTTTCTGCCGTTCCAAGGATAATCTCAACTCCAGCTTTGTTTGCTGTAGCGGTAAAACGAGGGAAAGCGGTAATCTCTTTCCCAAAATCGTATACTTTATAACCATCCACATTCCAACTTCTAACAGGCTTTATTATTTCATAGAATAAGCGTTCTCTTTTGATTACTACAATCTGATTCCATGGCTCCATTGGAGGCACACCAATCTCTTTTGCCGGTTCCCATTCTGAATCATTATAAGAAGATTGTTGCCAGTCTTCATATTCTAGTTGTGCATCGTATCGTTCCCTGAAGCCAATGGTATGGTCGTGCTGACGATATTTTGTATTTGTATCCCAGGCAACTGCCTGAGCCACCCGCCAGCTTTGGTCACTATTCACTTTTATAACTTCGCCTTTTTTATCAGTTATAGCAGCCTGAAAGAAAAAACCACCACGCGCATCAATCCGGTGATGCAAGCCTTCACCAGCATTGTAAACAAGTGCTGCTATTGTGTTCTCACCTTGCTTAAGATAGGGAACCAAATCAATCTCTTCGTAAGATTGATACTCCGGGTCTGGATTTGTAGGCACACGATCAATATATTCTCCATTTATATACAATTCGGCAAATGAATAAGCAGATATGTAGGCTTTAGCTTCTTTTACCGGATTATTCAAAGAAAAACTCTTACGCACATGCAAATAGTAGTTTCTGGGTTTAATCTCCCCTGAATCCCAAATCCAGTTGGCTTCGGGTGTTATGCCATCAATCAGTTGAGAGGGAGGTAAAATGTATCCGCCATCTTTGAACTCGGACTCTGCGGTATCATTCGTTTTTACTTTACTTTCATTACTGCAACTCAATATTGAGATACAGACTATTAATAATGCCAGATAGAAAAATCGGTTTATCATTTTAGGTTTATTAGGTTTTAAGGCTAAGTATACTGTGGTATCTTCATCCACTCCCCACCCTTAAGCGCAGATTGGTGTGCGATCACTCCGGCAAGGGTCATGTTAAGCGCTTCACTAATATTTACGATTGGTATTTTGTCAAGCAGAATTGATTCAATAAAGTTATTGGTAAGTTGTCCATGAGAACCTCCATGATGACCGGGGTCATCACCAAGAGGTGGCAAGGCAGGGCGAGCGCCGTTGATTGTTTCGTCGTGTGGTTTCTGACCATAGACACGGCCTTTTTCACCGTGCGCATTTTTCATATCCCAGCTCATGGCCATACGTGAAATACCGCCCTCGCTAGTTTTAAACATCGCTACCTCTGTGCCAAAGGGATTCTTGTGCGCGTTGTTACCAACTTCGAATTCCGGGTAGAAGCCGTTCGTACCCAATGCTGAGACTTCGGTCAGGCGACCTCCGGTTACGGAGATATAGTATGCCGTGGCATGGGTAGGATACCACATTGGCACCAATCCCCTGCGCCAGCCGTTATTGTCGATCTTGCCGTTTTTGGGGTTGTAGCTTCCAAGTCCTTTGGGCCCGAAGTCATGGAAGTATTCTCCCTCGGAATAGACGATCTTACCCAATGCACCCGCCTGATATTGCATTCTTTTCGCGTAGAGATCCTCATGAAATGTCGATGTCTCGTTCATCATGTATTTCATGCCACTTCTTTTTACGGCATTAAATAATGCTTCAGCCTCTCCCTCTGCTTCAAAACCAAAGACAGCCGGTACCGCAGAGCACACATGCTTGTCATGATTCAGCGCCATAATCGCCAGGTGCGCATGACTGGGTGCGTCTGTCGCAATATATATAGCCTCGATACTTTTGTCTTTGATCATTTCTTCACAAGAAGGGTACGTCTTAGGTGCACCCACTGCCTTAGCCAAAGCTGCACAGCGTACAGGATCAAGGTCTGTTGCCGCAACCACTTCAACATTAGGATGGTTTTGATAGAAAAAAGTCGCGCCAAATTGACATAGCCCATAACCCGCGATACCCACACGGATTTTTCGGTCTGATTTAGATTGCCAGATATCTGTACTTTCAGCCACCGCTTGCTTCGACTGCTTATTGTCTGCTTTCCCGAATCCGGGAATGACATTGCCGTCAGCATCTTTAGGTAGATTGTTCCTACCTCCACAGGAGGTCAGCGAAAATGCGCCAACAGCAGCCGCACCTACCCCAAGCTTTTGAATGAAGTTTCTTCGTGTGAGATTAGATTCAGTTTTATTTTTCATATGATTATGATTGTTTGCTTTCATTTTCTCACATTATTTACGTTTATACTTATTTTAATCTTACCGAAATCACCAGAACACAAATTTCAGTACAGTGTTTTGCTCTTTGTGCAATAATTGCACGCAACTCACTGATATGGTAAATGTGTGTGATTTTTATTGTTTATCAACCAGCGACTTACTGGTAATCAATGCAATGCCGCGATTATCGTCTTTATCAACTGCGCAGTAGAACATATAAAAGGATTCATTTTCAGAATTCCAGACCAGCGAAATCTTATGGGCGTATTTATGGTCTATTCCCAACGGATTTCCTCCCGCTTTGTAAATGGGTTCCGGATCAACAGTCCAGTGGATGAGATCGCGTGAAAAAGCTGTCATTATATGCGCACCGCCTTTGCCCACACCAAAGAAGAAACTTACCCAGTGATCCTTGTCCCAAAAAATCTTTGCATCGGAAGAGAATTTTTCATTATAACTACCTTTCGCACCAACAGGAATCACAGGATTGTTTTGGTATCGTTTCCACTCGAGAAGATTGGTAGATGTGGCCATTCCCAACTGCTCAATATGTCCATTGGCTGCATTATAAAAGTTATAATATTTCCCTTTATGTTCAATTAGCCAGGGTTGGTAAATGCAATCCTTTTCCCACTCGCCACAGTCTTCCTGATGCACCGAAAGAATAGGTTCATTTTCTGCCCGTTTCCAACGTACTCCATCCTCACTTAAAGCAATACCTTCATAACCGGGGCGTAATTCATATCCGCCCTGACGGGGATAAGCTCCATAAAGAGAATAATAATTACCATCCTTTTTTTTCAGGATTCGAGGTGACTTTATATCATAATCTTCATACAAATAGGCGCCAAGCACAACACCGCCATAATCGAAGCTGCCTTCAGGTCCGTATCCCATGGCAAGGTGCATGTTTTCCCAATTTACAAGATCGTCGCTTTCTGCAATAAACGACTGGTATCCTTGTCCGTCAAAACCAATAAATGTCATGTACCACTTATCACTGCCTTTCATCTGAAAAACAGTAGGTACATCTGTCATTTTTATAGCTTCAAATCCACTTATTTCAGGATGGGAAGGTATAACAAGGTCAGGGTAATAGTTCCAATTCCTAAAGGATTCCGACCATTCTTTTACTGTTTTGTCATCAATAGTTTCGGATTTATCAGATTCCTTATTTCCTTGTTTGTTTGGATTACCAGAACAACTTAAAACTACCACAACAATGACAACACAAAAAAGCTTGTATGTAGATGATTTTCCCATTTCTATTCTATTTTATTGAGCCTCCTCAATTGTTATCGGCCCCAACAATCCCGAAGAATGTGGCTTTTCATTTTTCTTGATATCATCAACTAAATGCCAGGTGTAGCGTTCTTCTTTTGGTAATTTTTTGTCTTCTATTAATTTATTCCGCCAAAGGTTAACCACTTCTATTTCTATGGTGTTTGTTCCTTCTTTTAAAAGTCCGGTTGCATTTAAACGATAGGGTGCCATCCAAAATCCACCAAGCTTTTTCCCATTCAACTTCACCTCTGCCATCACGCTTACCTTTCCAAGGTCAATGTATAATTCATTGTCTTCAGGAATTTCAGTTAATTCAAATGTGGTTTTATAAATGGCTGTGCCTGAATAGTATTTTATTTTTTCGTTCTCAGACTTCGACCAGTCTATTAAAGTCTTAAATTTAACAGGCGATTTGGGACCAATAGCCTTATTTTGAAAATCAACCGTCCACTCGTTATCAATTTTTTGGATTGGTTTGAATTCTGGAAAATTCTTTT
Organism: uncultured Sunxiuqinia sp.; assembly: GCA_965372405.1. Taxonomy (GTDB): domain Bacteria; phylum Bacteroidota; class Bacteroidia; order Bacteroidales; family Prolixibacteraceae; genus Sunxiuqinia. Next base: position 96,493 of record CBDVCE010000007.1, on the reverse strand, counting down.
CAAAGCCAGTTGTAACATTTTCAGTATTGTTTGCAAACACCACAAACCAACTCCGGTGAGCCTCCATTTTTAATGGAACGGTAATTCGTCCGTCTTTTTCAGTGTATTCATTTAATGTCCTTATTTCACCTGTTACGGCATCCCATAATTGCGGTTTCATTCCTTTAACTCTGAAAGATGGTTCGAAATTTATCTTCTCTTCTCCTTGGTTCGTAAGGAAATAAACCTCCATTCCCGACATGCTGCGGTGCGTCCAAAGAACTGGCAATTCGCTAACAATTTCGACATCTTTAGAAACCTCCAAAGTTTCCAGGGTAGTTTTCAAATCCAGTTCATCAACTACATATCCTAAACCGTATTTTTTGATCTGCTTTTCAATATCTATTTCAGCGCTCCAAAGTTTATCAGCAAGCTTTTTAACTTGATTATCACTTTCAGGATAATTAGCCAGACTTGGTGATTTTTCGGGTGCCTGACCAAAAATAACACCTCCCTGATTTACCAATTGCTCAATTTTTGCAAGCAATTCAGGTCGCATTGTCTTATTTGGGGGCAGAACCATAACACTATAGGAAGTTCCATCGGGCAAAACAAATTTCCCATCTTTTACTGCAAGTCGTTCGAGAATTACTTCGGCGTTAATGTAGTCGTAAGAATATCCTTCAGGCAATTCAGGATTCCGCGCACCAGTCATCATCGGTGCATCTTCGCCAATAAAATAACACACATCAGCAACATATTTTCCTTGCTGCAAAAGGTGCTGACAACGGCGTAAATATTCAATCCATGTTTTAGATTGTTTAAACCATGTATTGTGGCGGTTAAATTCTGTACTAAACCATGCGTTTACTCCTGGCACGCGATTATCGTCGGGCTGATGAATGTACAAGTGCAGTACAAAATGATTTATCCCTTCGGTAAAACTCCAGTCGCCACGTTTTTTCAACATGGCCGGATGCCGTTGGTATGCTTTCCCCGAAGCAGTAAATGCCTCAGCCGATGTAACCGGTTTCCCATAAATGTGTGCTGCCGAAGAACCCGATTTACATTCTATATCTCCTAAAGTCCCTTCATTCCAAAACTCGCCAGCCACCAAATTCGACTGGCCTCCATACATTAAAAATTCAGAAGGAAATCCCCAGTGTCCGTAGTTTTCAAGCCACAGTTTCAGATTATTATCATTGCTTACTTCACGCAATCCGCCAACATATTCGTAAGCCACTGCATCGGCAACTGCCCGTCGTAAATCCCATAAAAAGCGATTCGATTCTTCAACACTGTTCACCACTTTACCTGCAAAAACAGGAAGGTATTTTTTAGGATTGTATCCATACTTTTCTTCAAAGCGTTTTTCAAAACCATCGGTCCAGTTTTGTGAACCGGTCTCATAACTATCGGCAATTACATATTTTAAGCCACTGCGGTTTTCTTCGGGTACTCGTTTTAGTAATTCACCCACATATTTTTCGTAATGAAAACGAGCAATTTTACTGCTTGCTTTGTCAATTTCGTAGCCTTTGCCCTGCGGTGCTGCCGGTGAATTTTTAGTTCCGGTTGGCACCATTCCAAAACGAATTACGCTCCATTCTCCCTCAGGAACATTCCACGTAAGTGAACCATTGACATCCATTTTATCCGAAATATCAATTACCTTCTTTTCATCCACTTTTAGCTCGGCACTGTTTATTTCATCCTGATTTTCCCAGATATAACTATCCCATTTGGGAAGTGGTGAAGGAAACATTTTCCCTAATTTTTTTTCCACAAAATGTTCTAAAACCGGTGCTTCCGAAATTTGTATTTCGGAAAAGCCAGCATCGGCTCGCCACCTTTGTCCACCATCGTTACAAACCAGTTTAAATGTATTGGATTGAACATTGGGAAGTGAAAGCGAAACTGCACCATAAACATCGGGACCTACATTTACATTTGTGTTTTGCCTGTCAAATAAGAATGATTCAATTCGTTTATACTCACCATCGATTAAAGCAAATAATTCACAAACTGCTTTAAATCCAATCTTCCCCGGAATTAATTGAATACTCCGTGCAGTAATCGTTTCTTCCGATTTAAATTCAAATGAATACTCGTTGCGTCCTTTAAAAATTGCAACAGACGATAAATCGCCATCTATAAGCGCTTGCGGATTATCTATCCGAGGACTAACACTTATGCTCGAATTTTGATTACTCAGTTTCATTTTACCTGCTTGTATGGTTGGGAATGCCAAAACATGCGTATCCTGAAATTCTCCTTTCGGTTTTTCCAGTTTTACCGTTTTCCTTCCGGTTCCTGAAATTGTAGTTTCCGAGAAAACCAGGTGGCGCATTGCCATTTCTGGCTTCACCCATGGACCGCCCGACATACTCCAACCCGGACAGTTAAATGTGCCAATATCAACACCAATTCGTTTGCCTTCATTTACTGCATGAACCATACAATCCCACCACTCTTCACTGAGCATTGGTACGGGGCCATCCACTTCATCGGGATTAATATTACCGATAAAAGCAGCGCCAATTCCGACCGATTTCATGGCTTCCAGATCTTTGGTTATTCCATTTTTTGAAATGTCATCGCCAATCCAGTACCAGTAGCACCAAACGCTGTTTGTATCGTGCGGAGTTACAAAACCGGTTTGGATGTTTTGGAAATTGATAGGTGACATTTTATCCGATGTAGTACAAAAGCTTGTGAGGGAAATGAGAACTAAAAGTATTAGTGTATTTCCCAATGCGTTTTTGGTGTTCATTATTTTTATGATTTTAAAATTCCTTCTTCTTCGTTTCCTGAATTGTAACCGGTCCCAACAATCCCGAAGAAAGTGGTTCTGTAAACCTAAAAGAGCCCAGAGCTGATTTTGTAGTGAAAGTGTATCTGCCAGCTTTGTATTCTTTTCCTCCCATCAAACCATTTTCAAATTTAACCGTTCTCGTGTACTTTTCAGGCTCTGACTTGTCGCCCAACAAACGGTTAACCCAACGATTGGCAACTTCAATTTCAAGATTATTTTCTCCTTCTTTTAAAGCATTCGAAATGTCAATACGCCAGGGTGCACACCAGATTACGCCTATATCTTTTCCATTCAATTTTACCCATGCAATATCGTTTACTACTCCCAGATCGATGTAGTATTTTTTATCTTCCAGCTTATCGATACTTATCGTTTTTTTGTAGGTGGCAATTCCTGAATAATACTTTACTCCACGCATTTCGTGTTCTGTCCAATCTTGAAGTTGGTCGAATTTTATAGTTGAAGGGCCTCCAAATTTAGAATCAAAAGCAACATCCCATGCTTCTTCAATTGTTTTAAATTCTTTAAAAATTGGAAAGTTCCTTTCTCCTTTTTCAGAAGCTATTTTCTCTTTCTTCTCGCCAGAGAAAGTAACAAAGAAACTTTCGTAAGGGAAGAATTCCAATGGAATGGTAGTTATTCCGTTTTTAACTGAATAATTTGAAATTTTTCTGGTTTCTCCAGTTGTACTCATCCACAATTCAGGTTCACCTTCCGAACGGAAAGTACAATCTGTAGTTTGAAATTTATCCGTTCTGTTTGCAACAAAGTATATCTCTTTATCTTCCGTTTTGCGATGACCGAATCGAATGGTATTATTCGTTGATTTAAAATCCTCAGAAATATTCAATTTTGATAAAAGTTCAACTGTATTTTTATAAGTGGGGTAAAGATCTTCAGAAGAAAGATTACCTCCCCAATAAATTGTTCCTTCACCATGTTTTCTCTCGCTTATTTTATCCGGTGTTTGAATTTGCCCCCAAAGTTTTTCGGCCAGTTTTTTTACCTGAGTATCGCAGTTTGGATAGCCTGACAGACTTGGTGATTTTACAGGTGGTGTACCAATGATCTTTGCTCCTTTTTCGACTAGTGAAGTTATTTTCTCAAGTAGTTCAGGTGTCATCGTTTTAAAATTGGGCAATACCATTATCTCGTATGACGATGCTCCGGGGAATACAATTTTTCCATTTTCCACAGTTGCTCTTTCCAAAAGCATTTTAGGAGAACAGCCATCAAAACCATATCCTTTTTTATCAGGGATTTTGCCATTTTCTTTTAATGCATCTGCCGGAGGTGTAAAAATCATTGGAGCACCTTCGGGTGTCAGGTAAAGAATATCGGAAACCGCTTGTCCCTGTTGCATCATATGCGAACTACGGCTAACATATTCATGATAGGCTTCCACCATTGGCCACCAGGTTTGTCCACGATCCCAATGCACGCCATATGGTCCCATGGTCATTCCCGGACGGTGTTGATCACCCAGAGGTTTATGGGCAAATGTATGGTAAGTAAAACGGTTAACACCCAATGCCAGAGCCCAATCGCTTTGGTCCTTCATCGACCAGGGATATTCCTGCCATGCCTCTCTGTTATTCGATGTAAAAACCTCGGCTCCCACAACAGGCTGCCCCGTGATGTGCGAAATTGAGGTGACTTCCAATACAGCATAGTATGTATGAAAGTCGCTATACCGTTTGCTCCAGAATTCAGCCATAATTACATCGGCGATTGCTCCTAAATCTAAGTCTCCCGCCGGATTCATATCGTAGGGTTCTATGGTTAGTTCCAATCCGTTTTTATGTGCATATTCTTTCCCAAATTCAACGTGATTTTCTAACAGCAACTCTTTACAAGTTTGGCGAAGATCCCATAAAAATCGTTCGGTAATTTCTACGCTTTCAACTGCACGACCGGTATAAGTAAGAAAATAGGGTTCCGGGTCATAACCACGTCTTTCTATAAATTCCTCAACAATACCTTCTGTCCAGTTTTGTGCACCACTCTCCCAGCTGTCCATATGAAAACCTGTCCAACCAACACCCTCTTTTCGTGGGGCTGTTTTTTCCAATAATACATCGGTATAGTTTTTCAGATGATTTGCAAAATCCTCTTTGCTCATTTTATTGGCTTCTAAACCAATTACAGGTTCAGGAGAAGGTCGGGTGCTTGCACCGGTTACACGAATTCCCATTCGTATAATCGTCCACTTTCCTTTGGGAGCCTGCCAAACCAAACGACCGTCATCATTTAAGTATTCAGAAATATCAATAATATCCTTTCCCTGTAAAACTTTACCTTCTTCCGGTTCATTATAAAAAGCAGCGGCTGGTAAAAATGGCTTAACATTTGGTTTAGATGAATAAGGATCTCTTTCATAAAGTGCTTTTTCATTGATGTCTTCAATTACAGGTTTAGCTGAATTTGGAATGGCATAAACGGCTACATCTTCGTAATATGGGTCTTTCATATTATGCCAGATTGTACTGCGTTGTTCAGGAATTGGAAGTATAACATCCACTTTTTTATTGCCCGAAACCTTTGTTTCACTATACAACAAGTGTTTCATCGATTCTTCGGGTTTCACCCAGGGGCCACCACTTCCACACCAACCGGGACCGGCGCCCAGAAGTATTTTCATACCTAAACGTTCTGTCTCCCTAACTGCATGAACAAAATGGTTTTGCCATTCTTCGCTCATAAAATCAATGGGTCCACGCGGAACTCCAATTCCCACTTCCAGAAATATTACATGGTTTATTCCAACCGCCTTCATCGATTCCAAATCGTTGGTCATCTCTTCCATAGATAAATTCCCATCCATAAAATACCAATACACACCGGGTTTTGAAGTTTCTGGTGGATTTTTAAAATTTTCTTTTAATTGTTTTCTTGCTTCAAGGTTATTTTGTTTGTTCATTAAAGGATTACACGCAATAATGAAACTCGCTATAAAATAGATTAGTGCTATTTTTTTTATTCGTATTGGTTGATTCATGCTATTTATAATTGTTAATTTTCAGCGGTACTCCCGAGTACTCGGGAGTATTCGTCCAATAATCATTGTTAAGTGTCCCAAATGTTACCTTGCCGTATCAAACGAATTAATACTTCCCATGTTTTTTACAGAGTTCAATAAACTTCACCACCCTTTCAGGTGAAACATCGTTTTGAATAATATGTGCAGGTGAAATCATATATCCACCACCTTCACCCAGAATATTTATTTTTTCGATGATGTCTTTTTCCAACTCTTCGTCTGTTCCGTTTGGTAATAAATCTTGTTGATCGATTGCCCCCCAAAAGGAAAACATATCGCCAAAATCATTTTTCATGTCTTTGGGTAAATGACCCGGCACATCGGGCTGAACAGGATTAAACACTTCGAATCCCATTTCGCTAATATCCTTTAAAAGAGGAGCAACTGCACCATCGCAATGCAGGATAAGAATAATATCTGGATTGGCTTCTTTGAAGCGTTGATTCATTTGGGCATAATAAGGTTTTAGCTGGTCACGAAAAGTATCCTGGCCCATGATTAGGCTTACCTGTGTACCAAAATCGTCGCCAAACCAGATGGCATCTACACCCTTCTCTATTAGTCGCAATCCAATTTGGGTCTGGAATTCAGCACAAGCTTCAAATAAGGGTTTCACGTATTCTGTTTGCATCATCATATCAATCAACAATTTCTCCATTCCTACCAGCTGCTGAGCCAATGAAAAAACGGTTACTTCAATGTCACCAAACACAAGGTATTCATCATGATACTTTTTCACTAATGCTTCTGCATCGCGAAAACGACCGGGCGCGTCCGGATCAGGAAAAACATAAGCATCAATATCTGCTTTTGTTTGTGCATGTGCCAGCGGGTAATCCCGTACTTCAACATAAATATCACCCTGGCTCATCTTCATTTTATATTCGTTGTACCACTGCCCATTTTCGTCTTTTTCAATTTTAAAATCGTCGGAAACTGAAGCTCCGGTAACCACAACGTCACTTCCCATTGCCACACGCAATTCGTTGGAACTAATTCTGTAGGTAACATCTTCGTACAGGTTTTCGGTATAAGTAGCCGGAATTCCCAATTCTTTACTAAAGTGGTCATACAATTGCCTGCACATTTCAAACTGCACAGGAACACGATCAGGCATTCCTTTTATTTTGCCAAAGGCCCTTAATACTCTTTCTCTTGAATTCACTTTTTCAATTTTATTGGTTTATATTTTCAAGGTTAATCCTGATGAAATACTTCTTTTAAATTGGTAAAAACAGGCGAATTATCTGAATTTACCTCCATTATATCTGCCATATAAGCCCACCATTTTCTGACAATCTTGGTTTGAGGCAGATTATCTGCTGTATTATTATCTGCCAATTTCTGAACTGCAAAAAGGATATTGGTTTCTTCATCCCAAAAAATGGAATAATCGCTCACACCGGCATTACTCAGCTCTTCAGCTAATTCAGACCAAATTTCATCATGACGTTTTTTATACTCTTTTTCGAATCCGGATTTTAGTTTCATTTTAAAAGCTACACGTTCCATCGTTTCTATTTTATAGTTAACCATATCTCTACCTAAGTTTAATTTATATCTACCTGAGGAGAAATAACCACATCAACATTATGATAGTCTTTAATACAATTGTCTTTGGTAAACTCTTCCCTGCCTTCAAAACCAAACTTTTTTAAATAGTAGTCGCGTGGTTTAAACTCATCACCTATTTTTTGCAACGCCGCATTAAGCTTAGCATCCATATCCTGTTGAAGCGCTGCAAATTCAGTTTTGTTAACCAAGTTGATCATCTGATAAGGATCGCTCAGGTTGTCAAAAAGCATACTAGCTCCCTCGGGCGTACATCCGTAGGTGTATTGTTTTGTTCGAACTATTCGGTATTCGGAATACTTATACTCCAACGAAAAAGGGCAAACACTCATCACCAATGCCGCACGATCAAAATTGGGGTCGGGAGACTGTATCAACTTCGAGAGGTTTTCACCTTCCACCGATTCAGGCACTTTAATATTTGCCAACCCAAGAAGCGACGGAAGGATATCGGGAGTATTGATAGGTGCATTGACTATTGTGCCTTTATTTTTTCCGATGGATGGATATGAAATGAGAAATGGAATCTGGATGGATTCGTCCCATGCCAATTGTTTTGCCAAAGGTTTAACCCCGTGTGCGCCCATCATTTCACCATGGTCTGAGGTAAACACGATAATGGTATTATCCGATAAGTTCAACTCCTTCATTTTATTTAAAATGCTACCAATTGCTTCGTCGGTTGCCGTGCAATGGGCATAATAACCTTGAAGCTCTTCTCGCGTTTTTTTCTCCCATTCTTTTGGCACATTGGGCGCAAGAACAATTTCTTCTTTCGGGTATAAATCTTTATACTTTTGAGGAGCACTCCCGTGCGGGAAATGTGGGGTTGCAATAGATACAAAAAGCAGAAATGGATTATCATTTTTTGCCTGTTCTGTAAGATAGTTATTTGCATCTCTAGCAAGAGCAAATGGCGAATATCCTTCCCAAAATTTCATTTCAGGATTATCGTTCTCATAATAGGGCATCTTATTATAATTGTGAGAACACTCCAGTGCTTTCCAATAATCGAAACCTTGACGTCGTTCAGGAAGAACATTTTCTTTTCTTCCATGTCCATCCAGATGCCATTTTCCAAGATATGCAGTATTGTATCCTTCTGCTTTGAATATTTCGGCTATACAAAGTTCTTCATCGGGCAAATATAGATCGTTCAAAAACATTCCGGTTGACGTTGGGTAGCGCCCGGTAAGTAATGAAGCACGATGGGGGGTACAAACCGGACAAACAGAAACTGCATTTGAAAAATTAACCGCCTCTTCTGAAAACTTATCAAGGTTTGGTGTTTTAACATTGGGATCGCCTGCGTAACCAAAGGCAGAGGCTCGCCATTGGTCAGTAAGAATATAAACCACATTTGGCTTTTTTATCTGAGCATTCTGTTCCTTATCTTGAGCATTCTTAACCCTACACCCTATAAAAAGTACAGATAGGATTAAAATTATTTTTACAATATTTTTTTTCATTTCTTCTTAATTTTAAAATTATATTTTCCTGATGTGGTAGATAAATGCAAATTATCCTTACTTCTATAAAGAACCTCAACATCATTGTTGCCTTTTATTAATTTATCCGATTAGCATACACTTTCATTTCCTGAAACCTTACTTGAAATAGAGTGTTAATACCAAATTAGCATTGCAAATTAGTTTTAATTCAAAGTACTTTTAAAACTATAATTCCCGGATTCCACCTCATATACGCTTGCTCCACCTTCATTTTTTATAAAAGTAACTCCATCAGCATCTTCAGCAGGTGAACCACCTTCGGTAATGCTTTCCCTCGGAATGTAAACCGTTGCCGTACTACCAACAGGAACTGTAAGACTGAATTGTATTTGATTCTCTCTGCGCTCCCAGTCAATGGAAATGCGTCCATATGGTGAATCGTGGTGAGCTTTAAGCCATTCAAGTTCTTTGACAAAAGCAGGTTTGATGATACAATTTTTGAATCCCGGTGATTTAGGATCGGGGCGGATGCCTGCCAGACCATAATAGAACCAATTTTCCAGCGGGCCACCCAAAGAAACAATGTTCTGTACACCTTCTCCGTTCCAAAACTCAGGAATAGTAGTGCCACCGTCTTTAATCATCCCCCACCAACTAGGCTCATCTTCCTGGTTTGCAATCGTATAAGCCAGCTCAGGATCAAGATCGCTTAATACTTTCATCAGCGCCATACTTCCCACGAAACCGGTACTCAAATGCCCGTTTTTTTGTTTCACTTCTTTTATCAGGTGCTGCCCGGCTATTTCCACAAATTCATCCGGGACCATCCCTAATAAAAGGGGTAGTGCATATTTCGTCTGGCTGTTCTCTCCATAGCTGCCAGTATTGAAATCAAGGAATTTCTTATTGAAGGCGTCACGAATGTCATTTGCCAACTGATTGTATTTTATGGCATCTTCTTTTTCTCCTAAAATTTCTGCAATCTGAGCGCTAATTTTTGCCAGATAGTAGAAAGCGCAGGTATTACTAAAATTTCTTGGAGTGTTTACGGGTGTACCTGTGGTACCAACCTCGCCCCAGTCACCTAAGCCCCAATCGATGATAAGCTCTTTTGAAGTGCTGTGAATAAAATCCAGGGAAGCTTTCATGCCCGGGTAGAGTTCCCTCAGCAAATCCACATCTCCATTAAAATGATAGAGTTGCCATGGCCCGTAATGCATGGCACCACCCCACCAGGGGCAGGATAAATTACTTCCGTTCTGTCCCCAATTTCCCCACACCGGTGAAGGATTAACGGGAGGCACATGACCACTGGCTTCCTGTCCTGCTTTCATGTCTCGAAACCAAAGACGAAATACCGATCCCAGATCATAATTGTAGAAGGAAGGCTCTGCAAGCTGCCAGGTATCTTGCGTCCATCCAAGTTTTTCGCGGGCGGGATCGCGAGGCCGGTGATGCGTATAGTTGAGAAGCGAGTGTGTGATAACAGAATGAAGCCGGTTAAACCTTTCGTTGGAGCAGGCAAAACTCCCTTTTTCCTTCGGATCGACATGAACCATTACTCCCATCATGTCGTCAAGCGATGGTTTAGCCGATAGACCTTCCACCTGGACGTATTGAAATCCAAAATAAGAGAAACGCGGTTCAAAAAGGTCCTTTTCTTTTCCACTGAGTATTAGTTCTCCGGTTTGATAACGTCCGTAAATGTAACTAGAACTCCAATGATCCTGCTCGATCATGCTATCGTCATTCAATTGTTCGGCAAAATTCAATTGAATTTTTTGACCTTTCTCTCCCGATGCGTGGAATTTCACCCAACCGGAAAAGTTCTGTCCCATATCGTAGACATAAATTCCGGGGGAGGGTTCGAGAATTTTAACCGGACGAACTTCTTTTGTCTGGCGGTTTGGAACATGCTGCTGAGATTCAAGGCGTCCCAGCGGTGCATTAAGTTTCACCACCGGTTTCCATGAAGAATCATCAAATCCTGCTAATTTCCAGCCAGCCTGACCCCTATTAGCATCTATGGTTTCACCGCCACGCAAACTATTATATACAATTTTGCCGGTAGACCATTTCCAATCCGCATCTGAAACGATAGTTTGCTTACTGCCATCGGCAAATTCCAGTTCAATCTGCAACAACAGTTTTTTAGGTGCTGCCCAGGTAGAACCTTCAATATCCCAAATATCCCTAAAGTTGATGTCATACCATCCGTTACCGAGGATTACGCCAAGGGCATTTTCCCCTTTTTCGAAACGATCGGTCAGATCATGGGTCACATACATCACTCTTTTGCGATAATCTGTATCTGCAGGATCGAGTTTATGGTCATCTACCTTCCTGCCATTCAAATAGAGTTCGCCCATTCCCAAACCACTTATACAGGCAATTGCCCGCACTGGTTTTTCTTCCAGCACCAATTCCTTTCGCAGTAGAACAGCCTTGGATTCTTCCGTTTTAAAATATTTGGTCAGGTTTGTTACTGACCATTCCTCTGATTCCCGGCTATCTGATGCGTCCACCGTGGCTCCGTCGGCCAGGTTACGACCTGTTGGAGAAAATACCTGAATTTCTGCTAATCCAAACCAATATTCGTCATTGCTTTCTCGGCGAAGCTTGGTTGCAGTAATCCGAACGTAACGCCCGGAGACTCCTTCCTCTAGTTTGATAGGAACACGGCAGTGTGGCCATCCTGGTGGATAATAATCCTTTTTAGTGTGATCTAGCACACGTTTGGCATTCTGCATCTCCGGATTATCTGCCACTTCAACAAAAAAGCGAAGTGGAAATCCGTGATCCGGGGTATAATAAGGCACCGAATCGTGAAAAAACTTTACCGTATAAAAAAGAATTCGATCTATCAGTTCCTCTTTACCTAAATCAACTTGCACCCATTTTACTGCATTAGCACTTTTTTCCGATTTTGAGCGAAAACCTTTACCCATTCCATCCATTGCACTCTTTTTAGTTGCTCCGATCCAGCCGGCTTTCCAATCGGAGGCAGCAAGCATACCCATTGTCCATGTATTGGTTTCAGACCAGGATGACGACTGCACGGGTTTGTTCCCTTCGACTCCGCTCAGGGCAGGCCAAACTTTTACTTTCCAAAAGCATTGTTGTAGTGCTTTTAAGGGTTTTCCGCCGTAAGTTATGTTCTGTGATTGCTCATTTGTTACCCTGCCCGAATCCCAAAGGTCACCTACATTCTTATCCAGATTTTCCTGCGAACTTGCAACAAGTATGTGATATGCAGTTTGTTTCTGCCCACGTTGGTCTGATTGTAGTTGCCAACTCAATCGTGGTTCCTTGGCATCAATACCTAAGGGATTGGTGAGATATTCGCAAGTTAAATTGGTAACATCAACCGTTACCACTTCTTTGCATCCAATGAAGCATGTCAATGACAAGAATACAAAAGTTGCTAAGCTAATAGTCACCCTAAAGTTAGTTTTTGGTTGTTTCATTTGTTCTATATATTAAACATATAACTTAAATAATTTATACAGAATACATTTCGATTGTCGTGCAAAAGGCCATTTAATGCTTAATCCAAAGTACTTCCAAAGCTATAATTTCCAGATTCCACTTTGTACAAGCTGACACCATCCTCATTTTTAATAAAAGTAACTCCTTCAACACCTTCAATGGGCGCACCACTTTCAGTAATATCATTTCCAGGAATATATATGGTTGCAGTGCTGTTTGCCGGAATTGTTACTTCCCAGTTCCATTGATTCGTCTCTCTTTTCCAATTGCTAATAATGTTGCCGTAATGCGATTCGTAATTGCATTTCACCCAATCGACACTTTTAACCAATGCCGGACGAAGTATAATGTTTTTGAAACCTGGATTTTCGGTGTCCCATTGTATTCCTGCTAAACCACGGTAAAACCAGCCACCAATGTAGGGGAAGCAGGAGTGTATCTGCGAATAATAGCCATTCCATTGCTCCCAGCAAGTTGTTGCGCCTTTTTCTATCATATATCCCCAACCCGGGAAGGTCTTTTTATTCACCATAATATCTATCAGGTCGTTCCGGTTATTTTCGAGCAGGTAATCAAAGGTAATTTGAGTGCCAATCATTCCGGTATTCAAGTGACCGTTGTCCTTCACCAGCATTGTATGCACATACTTTTCGAACACAGCGTTCTTTAGCTCATCGGGTGTAATTCCTGTTTGCAAGGGAAAAATGAGATAAGGTTGTTCGCCGTTTGCATAAGTTGTGTCTGCCGGATTGAACCACTTTTTGTGAATCGCTTTTTGTGCAATGTTTAGTTCTTGTTTAAAAGCCGCTACATCGTCGTTCTTGCCAAGAAGTGTACCTACTTTCATCATAATTTGGAGTAGATGGGTTCGGTAACAGTTATTAAAAAAACGACGAGAATTATCCTCTACCCATTCGCTTTTATCCATTCCTCTGCGGGGAGGTACCCAATCGCCCAGGTTTTTCCATTTATCTCCTGGGAATAAATCCTGAAGCACACCATCTTTACTATGTGCACCGAGGTATTCAATGTATTTCTTCATATACGGATATCCGGTTTCGAGAAGTTTCGTGTTGTTGTAGAAAAGGTAAGTTTTCCATGGAACCACAATGCTCATTGCGCCCCATGCAGGTCCGCCTCCAGTTGCATGAGGAGTAGGTGCCACAAAGGGGACAAAACCATCTTCTTTCTGCTCGTCCCACCAGTTTTCTGACCACTTGGCGTACAAGGTGGATGCATCGAAATTATAACAACCAACATCCATGGCAGTTTGTCCGTCTCCGTAACCCACTCTTTCGCGTTGCGGACAATCTACGGTCTGGCCACCCAGGTTTAATGCACGATAAGTCCATCGGGTCATAAGGTGAATGCGGTTGTAAAGGTCGTTGGAACAAGAGAATGAACCAACCTCAGGCACTTCCGTTTCTACAGGAATTGCCGCCAAATCTTCCTTTTGGGGTAAATAATTTAAACCTTCAATAAGTGCGTAACGATAGCCGTGATAGTTAAATAGGTTATAAAACTGCTCCTCTTCTCCTCCGGCAGAGATAAACTCATCGTATTGATTATAGGTAGCAAAACCTTTATGTGCCATTTTTGCACGCCATGCTTCTTTCGGGTCGCGCCCATCCAAGTCGGCATAGTGGATGGTAATTTTCTGACCTGACCTAAGATTATGGAATTTCATCTTCATCATACCGGTGAGGTTGGTGCCAAAATCAACAAGCACAGTTGTATTATCAAGCTGCTCAACCGATACCGGTAAAATTTCCGTCAATTGGATATTGTTTCTGCATTTCTGGGCTGTGCAGGGTACGTCGGCTGTTTCAACAATTACAGAAGCCTGCCAACCTTTAGTTGAGTTTTCTGCATTCCACCATTGCTTGTCAGTTAATCGGGCATCAAGCAATTCACCTCCAAATTTTCCCCAACGCCATTCTCCAATAAGCGACCTTTCACTTGCTTTTGTTTCCCACGACGTATTCGTCACAATTGCTTCTAGATTTGGAATTTCAAGTTGTGCTCTTACCACAGGGCTGTTGTGTTTCACTCCTGGTAAACCGGGAGAATACCATCCTGTTCCCATCCATATTCCTATACTGTTGTTTCCTTTTTTCAGGTAACTGGCTACATCGTAGGTTTGGTAATAAGTTCGTTCGCTAAAATTCGATACCGCAGGTGCAAGCACTTCGTTGTCCACTTTTTCGCCATTTATAAAGAGCTCGAAGTAACCTAATGATGCAAGGTAGAGAGGCGAATATTCAGGAACATCATCCAAATTAAAAGAATGTCTGTAATAAGGTGCAGTAGTCGAGTCTGCCACTCCAATCCATTGGGCTGTCCAGTCTTCTTTTTCAAGCAATCCCATTGACCAAAAAGCTGGTTCGCTCCACGATGATGGGTTACCATCTTTATCCCCTTCGGCTCCGCTCAGGGCAGGCCAAACCATAACTTTCCAGAAACACTTTGTACGGGATTTAAGCGGTGTGCCGTTGTATTCAACATTCCTGGATTGATCGGATTCTATTTTACCAGTATCCCAGAAATCACCTTCATTTTTCGCCAGCTTTTCCTGCGAACTTGACACGAGCAGACGATATGCGGTCTGTTTCTGTCCACGTTGGTTTGATTCCAGTTGCCAGCTTATACGTGGGTTCTTTGCATCAATGCCCTGAGGATTTTCAAAATCTTCACAACTAAGGTTTATAGCGGTCATCGAAGGCTCTCCGCATCCAACAATAAATATTGTTGATAACAGTAGCATTATTTTTAAGAAGCGACGGTTCAGTTTCATTATATTCCTTTAAAGACAGTTAAATATTAAGCAAATTATTTTCTAAAATTATCGAATCGTTCAATATCTGAGTATTCCGGCGTTTGGCAAGCTGTGAATAAAATGACAACCAGCAAACTTCCGGTAAACGGGATAAATTGTATTGTTCTAAATACTTTTCTCATAAAAAAAATTCTTATTAATATTATTTTACTGATAGTACTTGCCCTTTTGAAAGTAAGATCTCTTTTAGCTCATTATAATCAACATCCTGAACAGGAATTTTATCGTTAATTGCCACACAAGCGGCAACCGCTGCCGACTGCCCGAGCACCATAAACACAGGTTCCATACGGATAGATCCAAATGCCATATGAGTGGCTGATAGACAAACAGGAACAACTAAATTTGAACATTCACTTTTTTTAGGAACTAGTGCTTTATAGCTAATTGGGTATGGGGCAAATCCACCAACTTCTACATCTCCTTCGTTTTTAACAAATCCTTCTTTTGTAATATAGCGTTGTGTATGATGAGAATCCATAGTATATGCTCCCATTCCGATGGATTGTTCAGCAGAAACTGAATCTTGAGTACAATGATGTTCGGTCATTACAAAGTCACTAACCATTCGTCTTGCCTCCCTAATATATAGTTGAGGTGACCAATGATCGTTATTAGTAAATTCATCTTTAGGTAATCCCCAAGTGCTATATTCTTCTCTTATTTCCTGTGGTATCCGGTGATGATTTGCCAGAGTCCAGAGAAGTCCTTTTTGATAAACCTCATGCGACTTAATTATTTCCTCCCGAGTTTTATAATCCCCATCAGGATAGTTATAATTTTTTCCGATGTAATCAGTTGAGAAAGACCCATGGTTATTCGAATCTGTTTTACCGTTTGGCATTTTCGTGAATTTAAAAAAAGGTCCGCTATAGCCTGCCTCCAAGGCACGAAACAGTAACTCATATTCCAGTTCTACGTATTTCTCAGGTTTTTCAACCGGAATACGATTTTCAGGCACATTAGTCAGGCACATTCGGAAACAATAGGCTTGTACTTTTTTATCACCACTGCCCTCTTCTCCCGGTTCCTTATTTATATTAGGCAGCAAACCACTTGAGGAATTGCCCTTCACTATATATGGATCAACATTGTCCGGGAACTGATGATATTTTGCAAGCTTTGTTTGCACGCCATTAAGAGTTTCTCCATATTCTGCATTCGATTCCCTGCCAACGGTGTAACTAATTCCGGCTAGTGCCATTAAATCACCTTCATAACTGGCATCGATAAATACTTTGGCACTATACATTTTCCCCGATTCAGTAATTATCGATTGTATTTTTTTACCATTTTTTATAACACCTCCACTTAAATCCAATCTTTCATTAAATACAACCGGAATTTTATGTTCCCTAATCATATCCTCAAAAACTTCATGAGCAACCTTAGGTTCGAAGGTCCACTTGGTTTTTACAGGCTCTTCTCTTTTTTGCCATTTCCAGGCATCTGGACTTAAATATTTTTGTGCTATACGTTCATAAAAATCTCTTGAAATTCCACCTATGGCTATCTTATTTCCAATATCTGTGGCTCCAAGCCCTCCCGTGGTCAAACCACCAATTCGGTTCGATGGTTCAATAATCAATACCGACTTAGCCATCCTTGAACTTTCAACAGCAGCAGCAATTCCTGCCGATGTTCCACCATATATTATGATGTCATAATCATTTTGACTTCTTGCCTCAGTCTGAAAAATTAATGAAACAATGACTGCTGTTAGAATAATAATTGATGTCTTTTGTTTTGAAGTCATGCGATTTGAATTTTAATAAAATGAATATCTACATAATTTATTTCTGGAATAAGGATCAAAAGCTTACTCTAATTAGGTTTTACAATTTCAATTTCCTTTCTCAAAACTCCAATCTAATTACTTAAACCAGTCTATTATTTCATTCGCTATTAGTTCATGCCCTTTTTCATTGGGATGATTTACCTGCGACATATATTTGGTAAGTTGTTCTTTGTTTGAGTACAAAAATTCAAAAGCTTTATAACTGTCCACTAATCCCACTTGGTGTTTATTTGCCAATTGAATAATCTGGTTCGTATGTTTTTTCAGTTCATTATCAGGATCATTATAATCCACACTTTGATCGGGTGAAGGTGTCAATAGAATCACTTTTATATTCTGTTTTTTTGCCTGCTTAATCATTTTGCTCCATGCGGCATAGGATTTTTCCAAACCCAGACCACGATCATTTAATGCATAATCAATAAATAATACATCAGGTTTATGAGTTAGCACCTCGCTTTTAAATCGTTCTGCACCTTTAACTGAATTTTCACCTCCAATAGAGGTAGTTATGACATTGATCACTGCAAACTGATAAATGGATTTTATTTTTTTCAACACCAAATTAGGATAAGCTGAAACTGTATTAACATGTGGCGTTTTAAAATATCCGGAAGGCACACTGTGCCCGTGAAATACCAAATTAATCGTTCTGTTCTTAGGCCACTCTATTTGCAGTTCGGTTTTCAGGTCATTCAGATAATCATTAGAATTTATTGCTTTAAAATCAGTTATCTGACTATAACTCAAAAAAGAAAGGAAAACTATAGGGAGAAAAAGAAAAAACTTCATCTGATAATTATAATTCGTTTAAAAAATTGCCTCTTCAATAGTAACGGGTCCCATTAATCCAGAAGCCTCTAATGGTATTTCTTTTCTTGGTCTGCCTCTGAAATCGTTTATCAGCACAGCATTCGTATTTGTAAATTGTTTTTTGTTTGGAAACATCTCGTCGCCGGCAACACGGTTAAACCATGAATTTACAACTTTGATCTCAAGCTTATTTTCACCCTTTTGTAGTTCTTCGCTAATTTCAACTCTGAATGGCTTTGTCCAAACCACACCTTTATCAACTCCGTTTATTTTTACTTCAGCAATACCCACATCTTTAACACTCCCCAGTTGCAGGAAATATTGTTTTTCTTCTTGAGGTTCAATATCCAGATCAAAAGACTTGTTATAAACTGCTGTTCCTGAGTAATACTTGATTCCTTCGTCTGAATGTTTTGACCAGTCTATTAGTTCAGGGAATGTAATCGATGATGGTCCTCCCCATTTTGGATCGAAATTTACTTCCCAATCTCCTTGAATCTCTTTTATGGTTTTAAAGTCAGAATAATTCCGATTTGCAGTGCCTTGTTTGTTCTTGTCGATTGTTTGATTAAATACCACCATTACTGCTCCGTAAGGTTCAAGAATTAGTGGTACAGTTGTTAAATCATCTTTTTGTGTAAAAGCTTTGGCTTCATGAATATCTCCAGTTAAAGGATCCCATAATTCAGGTTGTTTACCTGACACACGGAATTGACTGTTTATTTTCTGTCTTTCAATAGTTTGATTTGTTATGAAATAGACTTCGCTCTCGCTGATGGTATAATGGATGTAATCGAAATCGGTAGTACTCTCGCTGCACACAACTTTGAAATCAGGTGAGATATTTTTAGACAATAAATATTCTTTAGAAGTGATTCCCCAGGCTAAAGTTCCTTCGCCGTATTTCTTCTCTCCTTTTTCGCTTAATTCCTTCCCCCAGATTTTATCAGTCAATTTATAAAACTGTTTTTGTTCTTTATCTCCGCCAACAAGACTAGCTGAACTTTCAGGTTTAAAGCCAATTATTTGTGCACCTTGTTTTAACAATGATTCCACTTTTTTCAATACTGCCATCGACAACACCTTATGATCTGATAGAACCAAGACACGATATTTTACTCCTCCGGGAACAACTATTTTCCCGTCTTTCATTTTAAGTTGCAGAAATATGGTTTCATCCGTTACATCGTAGTCAAAACCGGACATTACTCCTGCCGGATCGGAATGTTTAAACGGAAATACATTGGGAACATGATCACCATAATAATATAGCACGTCCGCAACAAATTTACCTTCCTGAACGATTGATTGAGTACGGTGCATGTAATCAATAAATGCCCCCGATTGTTTCCACCAGGTTACTTGCGGATTTACATGTGTCCCGGCAAAATACTCTTGACCGGGCAAGCCCATTTCTGGTGGTGAACAAGTAAAAGTATGAAAATACATCCGGTTCAACCCAGCACAAATTTCGTGATCGAATGCAGACTTTTGGTCATGCCACAACTCATCGTTCCAGTGAGGCCCAATGGTTGTAAAAGATTCTGCACCAACTATCTTTTTTCCATAAATATGGGCTGCTGAAGATGCCTGTTTAAGAAAGAAACGATTATTTGGTCGTGGGCGATGTGGTGACGGCGACCAGAATTCGCTCATTACAATATCGCTAAAACCATAATTTTTTATCCCATCCATTGGACCGGCGTGTGGTCCTGCCGATTCGGGCTGAATGCCCATGTTATATTTATGTGCATATTCCTGAAAACGTGCATAGTGATTATAGGCAACCAGATCGCCCAGTGTTTTTCTGAAATCGTTTAAAAAAGCATTTGAAGTATTTGTGTCATCTACTACGTAACCTGCAACTATTGGCAAAAAATTTAGAAGCTCGTATCCCCGATAGTTTAGAAATTCTTCAGAAAAATTGTCTGTCCAATTCATGCCACCGCATTCCCAGCTATCTGTTTCCATGTATTTCAGGGTTGTTCCTACATGCTCTCCAGCCGCCTGAAAGATTGGTTCAACAACATCTTTCCAATAAAAATCAAAGGCTTCTTTACTCATGTAATCCAACACACTACCCTGCCAGTCGCCACTCGACGTAGAAACATGTGATCCGGTACAGGTATAACCAAATCGTATGATACTCCACTTCCCTTCTGGTGCATCCCAGCTAAGACTTCCATCTTTATTCAGTTTAGAAGTTAGGTTCAGAATATCTCCTTTTTGAATTACATAAGTTGTTTTAGTTTTTTTGTCTCTTTCGTTACGAGGATTATTGCTTAACAAAAAACGAGTGTCTGGTGCTGATCCCCCCAGCTCATGATATCCCAGTTTTAAATCCAAATCGGAAATACCATTTTTTGTTTTATTTGCCGGTGTTAAAGGAATTGCCAGTACTGCAATGTCTTCATAAAAATCTCTTCTGATTTTTGGCAACTCTAATCTAATCGCTACTTTTTTGTTCCCCACAATAATTGCTTCTGAAAAGGTAATTTGTTTCGCTGTATATTGAGGAGTTACACGCGGACCTCCCAGGTTCCAGCCGCTTTGGATATTAAAACCCATTTCTAATCCCAAACGTTTTGCTTCGTCCATCGCAAATACAAATAATTTGTTCCATTCGTCTGAACCAAATAACGGACCTGTAGGAATATCTTTGTTGCCTCTCTGATTATGACCTCCGGCATCAAAAATCATCGCTCCTTGAAAATTTCTGGATTTCATTGCTTCCAAATCCTTTGTGATGGCTGCTTTATTTACATTGCCGTTGAGCCACCACCACCAACAGTTAACTCCTGATTCTCTTAGTGGATTTTGGAAGTTCGCTTTTACCTGTTGAAATACATCGCTGGTTTCGGCGATGTATTTATTTTCACTGGTACAGCTCAAAATTGTAATGGCTGTAAGAATGATTAGCAGGTAGTTGATTAAAGTGTTTTTCACTAGTTATTATTTAAGGTGTTTTTATGTTTTGGGAACAATCGCCCCGTTTTTAACCAGCATTTCCCTGATGTCTTTTAATGACACCTTAAGCGGAGTTGTTTTCTTTCGAACTGCCAAAGCTGCTGCAATGCCTGCCGCCTGTCCCATTGCCATACAGGAGGCCTGAACTCGCAGACCAGAGTTTGCCAAACGGTCGCTTGAAACACACCTGCCGGCAACAATTATATTGCGGCTTCTTTTTGGAATTAGAGCTGAAAGTGGGATAGTTGGAACTATGCCTTTTGTCAAAGGTTTTGGTTTTACGCCATCTTTGGTGTGTAAATCAACCGGATAAAAGGCATAACAAATGGCATCGTCAAATACCCGTCCTGAAGTATAGTCGTCAACTGTGATTATGGTTTCTCCCTCAATTCGATAGCTTTCGCGGAAGCTAACTTCAGGCTGCATATGCATCAAACGCCTTTTTTCTTTACGTACCTTTGCAAGAACGGCTTTTCGCCCGCTTAGGTTTGCTGTTGTAACGGTATGCGAGTTGGCTGAAATAGCCTTGTGAACATAGATACTATCCAATAAACCGGAACCGGGTCCGTTGGGTCGACCGGGGCTATTTGCCTTATCTAACTTAAACAATAATGAGCCGGGTTGTGTTTCTTCCTCCTGTAACCGGGGCAAATCCAACATGCCTACCACTTCTGCACCTCCCGTGCAGTCAATAATCTGCTTACAAAGCACTCGCCGCCGGGTTCCAAACCCAACACATTCAACTTCCCAACCTTTGGATGTTTCCATAATAGAATATGGAAATTCATAATATGCAATTTCAACACCAGCCTCTTCGCATTTTTCCTCTGCAAGAATGGAATAAAGAAACTGATTAACCCTTAGCTGATTCATCCAATGATGCTGGGGAGTTTTAGAAAAATCGGGAAAAGCTCCACCATCCAATAACACACTTTCAGCTACCAGTTCCCAACCAATACCAGCGATTATTTGTTTGCCCCAGGCATCGAATAAACCGGGAAAAGAAACGCCACCCGTTGTTGTAGTTCCACCAAGTTGGCTGCCCCGCTCGATTAAAAGTGTTTTTGCACCAGCCCTACCCGACTGAATAGCGGCTATTGTACCAGCGGTTCCTCCGCCAACAACCAACACATCGGTTTCTGAAGTAATGCTTACTTTCTCGTTACCAGAAGGCTGACCCATAGTAATATTCTCAGCTCCAATAACTGTATTGGCAGACCCAGCTAGAACAGCACCGGCTGCAGAATATTGAATGAATTTTCTTCGGTCTATTTGTTTTCGATTCATTTGATATAAGGTTTATGTCATTGTAGCCAAGGCTTCACTTGAAGTGAAAGCCTGACTGCAAATATTACCAGGTTTCAACCAGCTCAAAAGGCTCAAACATTCCGTAATCCATTAAGAAATAATCCGAAGCAGGAGGTATTTTTTCCGGTGCACTGTTCCACGAGTGTGGTCCGTGTATCCAACTGGCGTTATTGTGATAGAAAAATCCAAAAGTATTCTTCAGGCTGCCAGTAACTTTTACCGTAATCTTGTTTTCTCCTTCCTTCAGGTAATCGGTAACATCCAATTCATTGGGTTGCCATGCGATTACTCCGACAGATTTTCCATTCACCCACACATCAGAAATTGATCCGTTCCAGTTTTTCAATCTTACTTTATAAGAAGTACCTTCTGACTTTTCAACACTGAATTTCTGAGAATAAGCCACTTTTTGAGAATAAAATGGCAGACCCGATTTTTGCCACGAACCCAAATTACTAATATCTCCCTCCGAAATTTGGAATCCTTTTTTTGCAGGTGTAACCAGAAAATCACCCAATAAATAAACTGGCATTACTTCAGCCAGAATATGCATTCTTGGAGCTTTAAGGGAAAGTGTATTCTTGCCTTTTTTCAGGAACTCGCCAATGGCAAATTGAGGAAATTCTTTATCAATCCAGAAAGTTTCATCAAGTTTAGAAACTTCTTCTCCATTTATGCTTACTTCCCATAAATCAGGACGTTCAACAACGGCACGGACAGAATTCATTGAAGCAGCACTAAAATTTTCATTGATCTGAAAGTGATAACTTGCTTCAAATCCAGAATCTTTGGTAAACAAAGAGTCCAGTTCCAGATAATTCTTTTTATACTGAATTTTATGTTGCCACGGATTTCCCATTTCAATACCATTTTCATTGAACAGGCCAATCAATGCATTCATAAAATAGACCTCTTTCTTATCTGATTTTGATGTTTTTAAATCGAGGTAATTAACCATCATTATGTTGTCAGATTCACGTTTTACCTCAAGCAGGCCATTGCTTTCAACCAATTTTTCTGTTTTTGAAACTGTATATTCTTTTAGCTTTTCAGGTTTCTTATTACTAATTACAAAAAGAGCACTGCCTGCAGGTTCAAGTTCAATATTAAAAAATACTTTTCCTTTTTCCGATTTGGCGGGATATGTGTATTCTTTCCCATTAACCAGATCCAGTTTAATCACAAATTCCCCATGAAGAGCTACTTCTGCGACTGCACTTTCAGTTTTGTGTGAATTAACCATGAAAATCAGCTCACCATCAGAAAGAATTCTGCGTTGGTGATATAACATGCCATTCTGAGTTTTATCCTTCATTTCAAACTCATCACTTTTTAGCATTTTTAAAGCAATTGGCTCTTCCAGCTTTTCAGCATTAATCCATTGTTTCGAGAATTTAGCTGCTAAATCATGTACTGTGGAAGATTCCTCTCCATCCACCCTCGATATATTCAAATTAAATGATAGAATATTACCTCCATTTTCTAAATACTTAGTGAGCATTTTAAGGGTTGAACTATCTATATTCTCCATTTCTGCCGGAATTACCACCAATGAATAATCGCGTTGACCAACTGTAAACTTACTACCGTTTACGCTACCCAATGTTTTTATTACATTTTCTGAACCAAGGTCGTATTCCAAGTGCTGCTGTTCCATTCTATAAACAAAATTTTTAAAGCCATTACGAATCTCATTTATAGCAGGATTTTTATCTTTTCGCGAAAAATACATCCATGCAGAGGTGGTTGGCTGAAGCACAAGCGTTTGATTAATTTGTTCTCCCATAGACATTGCCATACTTACCCGACCAATGTAATCACCCATTAATTTATAATGTTCCCACCAGGGCTCATGGTAAGAAAACGAAGGTGGGTAGTCGAACTTTCGTACACCATTGAGTGAGTAATAAGAAAGATGCTGATTTACGAAGTTAACCCCCAAAACACATTGCCAATCGACTAATCTCTTCTGCTCTTCAAAATTCATTTCCCAGCCGCCGCCGCCATAGGTTTCACTAAGGGTTCGACTTCGGCCTGCCTGGTTGGCAGCACTTCGTAATTCACGTACAGCCCGGTCGTTCCCAAATTGACCACCCAAGCCCAATGTGTCCAATTTATTACCCAACATATCCACACCAGGCATTTGGTGCCATATATAAAAAGCTGCTTCATCAAAACCATGCGTGGGTTCCGGCCAACCATGTTCCCAATAATGACCAGTCCAGTTCAGCTTATTCTCATCGCAATATTTACTCCATGGTCTTGCCCAGCGATCCAGAAACAGTTCAAGGATCAGTTCGTAGTAATCGTGACGAACCTTTTTCCAATCACTGGTTTCTTCAACCAAAGCAGGAAGATTAACTTTTAAATCGTAACCCCAACGTTCCTGAAAAACATCAAATAAATCCGGAGTCCATCGCATTATTGTACCTCTTGCCATAGCAGCTTCAAGATTGGGTTCATCGGTAAAAATACCCGGTAAGGTTAAGCCAAAATCTGCCTTATTTTTTTCATAACCTCTGGTCATGGTTACCTCCAGAAATTTATCGGTAACCCCTTTGTATAATAGATCTACGTATGAAAAGCCACCGTACCAGGGTGATTTTCCCGGATATGATTTTTCAAAAAGGTAGTAAGTACCTATTTTTCCTTTTTCACTTTCAATGGAATTTGTAATATCAATGAATTTATCTCCATTCTTTTTCAAAATAACTTCCAGTTCATCGGAAGGTAAAACATCAACTGATTTCTGAGTATACATGCGTAAGCCAGTACCGTGTTTGTATGAATCGGGCATTTCTGCCGGAACATGACCGCCGGCAAAACCGGAAGGATATGAATTCTCATCATAAATCCAGACTTTCATATCCAGCTCTTTCCCTTTTTGCACAGTGTAATCAAACAGGTGAAACCATTCGTCCGACAAATATTCCGTCAGTAGACCGGGGCGTGGGTGAACAAACACCCCACCGATGCCTGCCTTTTTAAACTCACGCATCTGAAAATCAATCCCCTCTTCGGAGATCTGCTCATTCCAATCCCATAGCGGTGCACTACGGTATTCTGATGGAGGATCAGCAAACAGGCTTCTCATTTCTTCAACTGAATGAAAGTCTTCTTTAACCGATTTTTTAGTACAACCCAATACTAGAATAAGAGAAAACAGAATTATTAGTTTAATGTGAGTTTTTTTCATTGCAGGCATATATTAATTTTATGAAACTAAAGAGACAACTTCAAGCAAATCATTTTTATTTGGAAATAGTACATCGAACGATTAAATTATTTGATCTGGTTATTCAATTGGTTTATATACAAATAAACTCTATTTTGCACTGATCTTAAATAGATAAACTGATATTTCTATTGCACAAAATGACATGAATAAAAGTACGTCATTAAAAAAGTACCTACCCATTTCAGACTTAGACATCAGATGGGGATTTATCGTAAATGACATTGGAAAATCAGTCATTAAAAGAGGATCAGATTACCCAACAAAAGGGCATCCCGGAACATACATGTTTTCATGGGAAACAGGACGAATTCTGGATGAATATCATTTTGTGTTAATTACCGAAGGAAAGGGAGTTTTTGAAAGCAAAACAGCAGGGATAAAGAATGTAAACACTGGAGACGGATTTTTGCTTTTCCCGGGAGAGTGGCATCGCTACAAACCACTCAAACAAACCGGATGGACGGAACACTGGATTGGTTTTTCCGGAAAAATACCTGAGCAAATAATTACAGATTATTTTTTTGATAAAGCGCAACCTCTAATTCGTAAATGTGCAAGCTTACAATTATTAAATCATTTCGATGTTTTGTTTCAGCTTGCAAATGAGGAACCATATGGATTTCAGCGCTTAGCTTCAGGAGTTTGCCTTCAATTAATGGCTGAAATTTACAATGCAAAACAGAGCATTAAACTTACAAATCAGCAAAATTCTCTTTTTTTAAAAGCTAAGTATATTATTCATAACCAAATTGATTCGTGTATTGATTTTCAAATAATGGCTAACGATTTCGGAATTAGTTATTCAAAATTCAGAAGGGATTTCAAGTTACAAACCGGTCATGCTCCATTACAATATCATTTGCTTTTAAAAATTGAGAAAGCAAAAGAACTACTTATTAATAGCGAACTAAAAGCGAAAGAAATTGCCTATAAGATAGGATTTGAATCAGACCATTATTTTTGTCGCCTGTTTAAGCAAAAAACAGGAATTTCACCCGCACGATTTAGGGAACAGCGAAAAACTCAAAAGAAATAAATAGCGGTTCTGTCCTTTAACCCAACTTGGTTTTCAAAATAACACATTAAGCTGCCAAAGAATTGAACGTTTTATATGAAGTAGATTTTGGATCATTGATCTGATTCTTTCTAATGTTTACTATTTCTATTCCTGCCAGAGTTCGTTGTGCAGACTCAAACCAGCTTGCGACTAACTAATGCCAAGATGTTACTCCTGTGCATAAGGGACTTACACCCTCTGGAATTAATTATTTGTACACTTATGTTTAATTAACCAGAAAGTTGTATTTTAAACATTTTCATACAGCTTCTCGGGTAGTGCACAAAGTGATGCTCATGCTGGGCACACACGAAGTGTCATATTTAATACGGGTTTCAGCGGTTTTTTGGGCTGCGGCTCGTTGTTGCAACACCGCCAATTCGTCTTTGACGATTGACGGAAAATTTGAAATTATGAATAAACGAATTGGCTCCGTGCGAGCTTGAAAGTTCATCACTTTTAATCCCGCACTCCACATACACAAACCGGTAGTGCATTTGAGAAAAAACCATAGTCTTAAAAAACACATCACGGTTCCTGTAACTAACTTGATGGTTATAATGTCTAACTAATAAAAACAACCTTATAATATTAAAAATGAGAAAATATTCAATAATCCTATTTGTAATTTTAATCAGCAAATTTACATTTGGACAGAAAGAAAATCTGAATTCATTTATTGAAAATTACGCAAAAGAAAACCAGTTTAATGGTACAGTTCTAGTACAAAAAGATTCTTTAATACTATATAATAATAGTTTTGGAATAGCTGATAGAAGATTTAATATACCTATTAAGAATGACACCAAATATAAAATTGCTTCAATTACAAAGGCATTTACTGCTGTTCTTATTCTTCAACTTAAAGATGATGAAAAATTAAATCTGAATGAAACCATTGACCAATACCTACCGAAATATAAAGGGGAAGCTAGTTCAAAAGTTACAATTCATCAACTTTTGAATCACACATCTGGAATGAGGCAAATTGATACAATTTCAAGTTTAAATAGTGCTTTCAAAAATGGGTTAGGATATCTTCAAAAACCAAACACATCAACCCAACTACTCAATCTTTTTGAAAAAGACACTCTTGTAAATGAACCTTCAAAAAATTGGGACTATAACAACTTTGAATATGTAGTTCTTGGGAAAATTATCGAAAAAATCTATAATAAAACTTATGACGAAGTTTTGAATGACAAAATATTGAAACCACTCAAAATGAAAAATACGGGAGTAATTTATACGGCTAACATTATAAATAATCTAGCAAGTACATATTTCATTGGAGAAAACCCTAATAAATTAATGCCCGACTTACCTGTCTATATGGAAAATTGGTACGCTTCAGGTTCTCTTTACTCTTGTGCAGATGACTTGGTGAAATTTTCTAATGCTATCTTCAAGAATGAATTCATAAAAAAAGAGTCGCTGGATTTAATGTTATCACCTGGTTTAAACGAATATGGATATGGAGTTTGGATTAGAGGTAGTGGAGACTTAAGAGTTATGGAACGTTTTGGTCGTATTATGGGAGCAAATTCAGTTTGGACTCATTTTTTGAATAAAAACATTACCATAATTCTTTTAAGTAATACTAATTTGACCGACCTTGGGAAATTCGCATTGAATATTGGAAAAGAAATAATTAATAAGAAATAAAACGAAAGTATAAACATAAAATAAAGGTCAGTAATAAACTGAAAAGTTAGTGCGTTAAAACCCGCCACTTTTCATATACTTGACCATTAGGGCAACATAAAGATTTATGATATTTTATTACTTTTTGAAGAAAATTATTGAACTTTTAGGGAAACGAAGCGATGTATACATATATAAAAACTGACTCTCGATACATTTTACTTTTAATTGCAATAGGTCTAACATCATTAATGTCCTGTGAGCAAAGATCTGCTGAAATCACCAAAATCAAAGGTATTTATGGAAATCCCAAACCTTTCTGGGATAAAGAATTAAATCTCAATAATCTTGGGGTTAATGCTATTTTTATCCATAGCGGATCAATCAATCATAATATTATTAATAAGGCCAGATCTGAAGGATTAATGGTATTTGCTGAATTTGCCACCTTGAACGGTAAAAACTATGTAGATAAGCACCCTGAAGCCTGGGCAATCAATGAGAAAGGTGAAAAAGTGCAGGCTGCATCCTGGTTTATGGGTGTATGCCCTACCGACCCCAGTTTTCGTAGGTACCGATTTGATCAGCTACGGGATTTACTCCTGGAGTATGAACTGGATGGTGTTTGGTTGGATTATGTGCATTGGCATGCCCAATTTGAAGAGCCAGAGCCCATTCTACCTGAAACGTGTTTTTGTGATCATTGTCTAAATGCTTTTTCAGAAGATTCCGAGGTCAAACTACCTGTCGGAACCATCTCCGAAAGGGCACAATGGATACTGAATAACTATGATAACTTATGGCGTGACTGGCGATGCAAGGTGATTTTTAATTGGACTAAGGAAATGAAAAGCCTTATCAAAGAAATAAAACCAGAGGCGCTCCTTGGACTTTATCATTGTCCTTGGGATGATCAGGAATTTGATGGTGCCAGGCATCGTATTCTAGGATTGGACTTTGATTTATTAAAAAAGACTATCGATGTATTTTCTCCGATGGTATACCATGCAAGGATGGGAAGAAAGCCCGATTGGGTACATGAGCATATAAATTGGTTATGCAATCGGCTTGATATTAGAAACGATTCTTATCCCAAGGTATGGCCTATCGTCCAGGCTTATAATGATCCGAGTATTATAACCAGTGAAGAATTTGAAACGGTACTGAGGCATGGATTGTCAGGAAGATCCAGTGGAGTGATGATGTTTACTACTTATGCGGTAGCTGAAGATGAAGGTAAAACAGCAGTGATGAAAAATGTGTATACCACACTAAAATAAGGTTAATACAAGTTTTTTCTAAAAGATATAATATATAGAAAGAGCCCTCAATTGAGAGCTCTTTCTATATTACCATGCGTGTAGGAGTTTAAAACTTCCGGGTTTTATACGGTTACAAACCACATCGCCCCATTATTTCAACCACTTATCCAGCCAGTTTTTGAAAACTCGTTGCCAAAGGATTCCATTCTGTGCCTGAAGTACCCAATGGTTTTCCTCTGGGAAATACAGGAACTGGGCTGGAATATCTCGCAATACTGCCGCGTTATACGCACCCATTCCTTGTGTATAAGGAATCCGAAGGTCATTTTGACCATGAATAACCAGAATAGGTGTATCCCACTTTTCAACATATTTATGAGGCGAAAATGAATAGGATCGCTGAGCAGCAGCATTTGTTTTATCCCAATAAGGTCCGCCAATATCCCAATTCTCGAACCACATTTCTTCGGTAGTCACATACATTTGTTCGAAGTTAAAAATACCGCAGTGCGAAATGAAAGCCTTGAAACGACCTTCATGATGCCCAGCCAGATAATTCACCGAAAAGCCACCATAACTTGCACCAACAGCTCCAAGCCTTGTTTCATCCACAAATGGTTCTTTAGAAACCTCATCAATTGCACTGTAATAATCCTGAATATTCTGACCGCCATAATCTTTGCTGATTTGCTCTAGCCAATCCATTCCAAAACCAGGTAAACCACGACGGTTAGGTGCAACAATAATGTAATCATTGGCGGCCATCATCTGGAAATTCCAACGGTAAGACCAGAACTGGCTAACTGTTCCCTGTGGCCCACCCTGACAATATAAAATAGCCGGATATTTTTTGTTGGGATCAAAATGTGGTGGATAGATAACCCAAACCAACATGTCTTTATCATCAGTAGTTTTCACCCATCGCTCTTCAACTTTTGCCATCTCCAGTTGATCAAGGGTACCTTTATTTACAGCAGTTAAAGCAATATCGCTGCCTGTTGCCTGGTCAACCAGATAAAGCTCGGCAGGTTGTGACATAGAAACTTTTTGCGCCAGCAATTTACCACCATCGGCTTCAGCAACAGTTTGGTAATTGTGAACACCATCCGTTAAACGATTGATTTTTCCGTCGGCCAGATCAAGACGATAAATCTCATCTGTTGCCTGAATATCACTAATAAAGAAAATTGATTTGCCATCTTTTGACCAGCTTAAATGTCCGGCATTTTGCTCCCATTTTTCAGAGTAATTTACTTTTTTGCCCGTTTCTAAATCCATTACAAACAAACGGGTCTGGTCTGCTTCATAGCCATCACGCTCCATACTTGCCCAAGCAAGTCTCTTACCATCTGGCGAGAATACAGGTTCTTTGTCGTAACCCATCATACCTTCAGTCAGGTTTATGGTTTCGTTACTTTCAAGATCATACAAATAAAGGTCGGTATTGGTTGATTCAGAATAAGCCTTACCACTTAGTTTCTTGCATGAAAACACAATTTGCTTCCCATCAGGACTCCAGTTAACTTGCTCAAGTCCATCAAACAGTTTGTCAGGACTATCAAACTTCTCACCTTCCAAAATATCTTTACCGCTGGTGATTTCACCTTTTCCATATTCAGCAACAAAAATATGATTGTAGGTATAATCATGCCAGCTGTCCCAATGACGGTACATCAAATCATTTTCCAGACGTGCACTAGCTTTTGGCAAATCGGGAAATAGATCATGAATATCATCATCCAATTTCACAGCCTTTGCATAGAAGATATGCTTTTGATCAGGAGAATATTTAAAACCACTAATTCCACCTTCAATATTAGATATCTGTTCGGGTTCAGTTCCATCTGGGTTCATCTCCCAAAGCTGTGTATCTCCTGACTCCGATGATAAAAAGCCAATCTTCTTCCCATCCGGACGCCAAGCAGCACTTCCTTCTTTCCCAGCAGTATCGGTTATTCTTTTGGACTCTCCTCCTTCAGTTGAGACAGTATATAAATCACGATATGATTTATTCTCTTCAATATGATAATAGGTCACCCCATACAACACAGTTTTACCATCAGGAGATAGTTCTGCACCACCAATACGACCAAACGACCAAAGCACTTCAGGCGTCATTATATCCGAAGTAAGGCTTGGTGTTTCTGGTACGTAATTCTTCTTTTCTTCTGTCATTGTTACTTGATTTGTGCATGCACCAAATAATAATGCCATGCAAAAGACTGTAATTTGATTTTTCATTTGTAGTAAGTTTTCAGTAGGTGCAAAATACACTTTTAAGTAGAATTATAAAAGGTAATAGATCATTAGGCTTTATAACTCATTTAGCTTAAGCCCACAATATGATGAACAAAAAAACACCTGCCCAAAACTGAACAGGTGCTATCTTAACCAATTGATGACATCAGTTCATCAATATCGGTAAACTCCAGTGTAAGAATAACCTTCTCCTTCAAATTCATCCCCCGTTACTACAAACTGAACCGAATCTTGTCCGGCAATTTGTATAGTTTCCAAATCGAATGTCACTAATGCCGACAACCAGTAATTTTGCTCATCATCTCTATTATTGTGCCTCAATTCCAGTTGAACAGGTACATCTACGCTTAATACTCCAGGTGGTCTCACCAAATTAATGTAATGAACCTTGCTATAACCGTAATAATCGAGCTCAAACGTAAGCAAATCACCCGATTGCCACACTTCACTAACATGAATGGGATCGTTTCCAATGCTATCTTCAGTTTCAGGTGTAATATCAAAAACGCCCTTGTAAAGGATGTCCTTTAATGAATTAATTTTCACGTAATACTCCTCATGTTCATCGTCAATTAATTTATCACCTATAATGGTATAGTTAACCAACACCCGATCATAGTCTTCAACATTATTCCATAAATGATAAGAACTTACAGGATACAATACGGAGCCATCATCCATTGTAATCGTTAAATTTGATCCATCTGCTTCATCAGCCTCAATCAAACCAAATCCTACCCAAAACTTACCCAAAGAATAAGCATCATCATCATCCAAATCACAACTAAACAAGCTAACAGCCAGTAGTCCGATTAAGCTAAATCTCAACAAAGTTTTCATATTCATTTCCTCTTATATTTTTCTTAAAGATTAAAAGATCCCTGATTTGGTTGCGTCTCTTTTTAAAAGACTGACATTTTTTCTTCTCCGCATATCATAAAAATCTCAAATATTACTTTGGCATAATCATTGATATCTATTTTTCTATATATTTGCATTTATGAATTTCAACATCGAATTGTTAACCTTTGTAAAGTTGGAATGGGTGCAAAACAAAAATCAAAAACACAGGTTC
Organism: uncultured Sunxiuqinia sp.; assembly: GCA_965372405.1. Lineage (GTDB taxonomy): Bacteria > Bacteroidota > Bacteroidia > Bacteroidales > Prolixibacteraceae > Sunxiuqinia. The sequence goes on along the minus strand of CBDVCE010000007.1, from coordinate 63,890 downwards.
TTAAAAACAAAAGACAATAATATCATGAAAAAACTATTATTCACAATTGCCCTTGGAGTCTTTCTATTTATGGGATGTTCAAGTATCGCAAAAGAAAAAAAGGTTGATGATTCAACAAAAAATATTGCAGATAATGAAACAAATGCAGAAGAAGGTGGAACTGAAAAACTCACTAAAGAGAGGTTCATAAAAGAAGTATGGAACTTCAACGACTCTCCCGAAGAATGGAAATACCTGGGAGACAAGCCAGCTATAATAGATTTTTATGCAGATTGGTGTGGACCATGTAGAACAGCCTCTCCTATTTTAGAAGAAGTATCAAATGAATATGCTGGAAAAATTCACGTTTATAAGATTGACACGCAGAAAGAACGCGAACTTGCAGGTATTTTTGGGATTCAAAGCATACCCGCATTTTTGTATATTCCAGCTGAAGGTAAACCTGTTATGATAGCAGGAATTGGCAGATCAAATGAGGAAACAAAAGAAATGTTCGTTTCAAATATTAAAAAGTATTTGCTTAAAGAATAGTTTCGAAAACTAGAGATTTGAAAAGAGTTAGTTTTCTATGTACAATACTTTGGTTTGGTAAGTTTCTTTATTGCTTAGAACCCTCACAATGTAAGTACCTGTTTTAAATCCGGTAAAGTCCAGATCAATCTTATCAGTAGGGTAGCTACCTCTGTCTTGTTCAACTATTAAATGGCCAGCTAAATCATAAATTGCAATCCTTTCGGTAATTATCTTCTCTTTAAAATCGAAATAAAAACTTTTCGTACCACTTATTGGATTTGGATAAGCAATAAAAGGTAGTTCTGCACTTTTAAGATCGCTACCACCCGAGTTAGAGCCAATGTTGCATAAAACAACTTCCATCAAAAGCGCTGATCCCGCAGGTTCTAAAGTTTTATCGGAATAGGCGTACCATTCATTTCCATCTTTTAGATAAAATGAATTTTTAGGAATCTCACGCTTTGCCAAATAAACAGAAACAGAATCTTCAGAATCTAACTGATCTGTTGAAAATACAATAAAGAAATCTTTTTCAACTGAAACCCTTTTGTCGAATTCGAAATAATTCATCACACCCGGGTCAATATTAATAAATCCATATTCCTGTTCATGTACAAGATCTTCAGGCTGTGAGCTCCCATTATATACCTGCAACTTTATCTTTGAATTTGCGGAAGCAGAATGTTTGGCAGCAATTCCAATACCTACAGAAACACCAATCACATCAGAACCTGCTTCTTGCTCAAATTTTTCAGCAAAGTTGTTATACCCATAATTGTTAATTCCTGCCCAATAGCCTTTACTTTGACCGCTTTCCAGAATTTCTATATTCTCATGAACATCATTATCTCCAAAATTTGTATAAGCTCCACAAAGATCAATATCATGTTCAAATACAAAACCATTTATACTATTTAGGTTCGAACTTTCGGGATCAAGCCAGTCTTTTAATCGCTTGGAAGGATCATCAAAATAATCCCATGCCGTATAAAAACTTGAAAAATAATCTCGAACAGAATTATCACAACTTGCAGAGCCACCTGTTAAACTTCCAATAAAATATTCATCTTGATTTATTAAGGCTGCACCAGATGAACCTCCTTCTGTTGTTCCGGCCTCCCAGTTACCAATTAAGAAAAAGGCATTCGATATGTAATCCTCACTATATGATTTAATTTTGGGGCTATCATCATCAATCGCAATTTTTTTAATAACTCCCTGAGGATGATGAATACAGACACTTGATTCAGGTAATATTTCTCTTCTGTCCCAACCAACATAGTATGGTCTGTATGCCGCAGGAGGCTCTATACTCATTTCAACTAAGGCAAAATCCAAACTATCAGCACGTGCTCTTAATGTACTTCCACTGAGACTGTGGCTGGCATCTCCATTAATATCTTCACAATATGGAGACTCATAGTTAAAAAGAAAGACAGATTCAATAGCTTGAGCTGCATTTTCAATACAATGTCCAGCAGTATAAATATATGGAGTACCGTCTTTCTTTGTATTATTCAATAAAGTACCCGAACAAATTTCATCACCAGCAATTATAATTCGAACAATACCATTCGAGACATCTTTGTAATCCTCAACCTCATCACAATTGATATTGACATGACACTCACCTGCTAATCGCAAAGGTCTTCTTTCAACTTTCGAATCAACAATCCCTATAAAATCATGATTGACTTCCCCAATAGATAACTTCGTCTCAAAATCAGCATCTAGTGGTTCTTCGTATTGAAGAATAATATGGTCGCCATAAACAGGCTCAGTAGCAAGAATACCTGTAGATTTATTATTTTCTGAAGTGAAAGCACCTATCAAATCATTTTTATCAGGAGTATAAATAAATAAACGTGAATCATACGGAAGCTCATATTCATCAAAAATAAGGTTTAGAGACTTCGCTCCTTCAGAACGAATTTCAAGAGTCCATATTTTATGATCATCATATTCAATCCATTCTCCGGAATTTGATGTATTCAAACATACTGGAATTGATTCAGCAAATTTTAGGGATTTAAGCTTCTTGTCGCTATGTTGAATTAAACTTTTTCGTAGAAGTCTATCATTATTCAGGTGAGGTAGGTCGACAAGAACCTTATTTGAAAGTTTTTTCAATCTTGGAAATTCAATAGGACTACCTCCTTGAGAAACCTGTGTAAATCCCTGAACTCCAAACAGAAAGATTAATATAATTGTATAAATACTCTTCACCTTACCTTTTCTTATACTGTGTCAAAACTAGTTTAAAACATCATTAAAAACGAATTATATTCATAAACATTATACTTTTGGGTAAAAACACTACAAAAAAAATGAAGGTACTGGTGATGTATGTTAACGAATTCAGTTTCAGTCCAAAAGAAAAAACTCTGGAGGATGCACCGGAGATAACTGAAGGTGAAATTTGTAAAGATGCTATCCTTGCTTTTGTTCAGGTTGAGGAGCAGGATGAAGCAAAAGACCTGAAAAGCAGGGAAAAGAAGCTGGTGAACCACTTGAAATGGACAGCCAGAAAAAATAACACCAAAAGTGTGATTCTTCACTCTTTTGCACACTTATCGGAATCAAAAGCTTCAGCTATTTTTACAAAAGAGCTGTTCGACTTAGCAGAGCAACGGCTTCAAAATGCGGAATTCACTACCATGCAAACCCCTTTTGGTTATTTTCTGGATTTAAAAATTGATGCACCTGGGTACTCGTTGGCAAGAATATGGGCAAGTTTATAAATATACATACACACTTATCTAATGTTGGGCACATTGAGGTATTCAACCACTTCATTCAAAATAATTGGAATCCAAAACCCGATAGGCTCTATTCTGTAGGTATTCATCCTTGGTATTTTAAGGACTTTGACACTGACAAAATGCTTGTCAAGTTGAAATCACTGGCAGATCATCCAAATGTGCTTGCAATTGGCGAGTGTGGTTTAGATCGGGCAATTGACACTCCATTTAAGATACAAGAAGACGTTTTCTTAAAACAGGTTGAAATTGCAGAACTCACAAACAAACCTTTAATCATTCATTCTGTTCGTAGTTATTCGGATTTACTTAGGATCAGAAAATCACGAAAATCAAATATTCCATGGATTCTGCATGGATATAGCGGCAATATACAAATGACCAAACAGCTTCTTTCATATAACTTCCATTTCTCCTTTGGAGCAGCTCTTTTGATAAACAAACAGGAACAAATAGACTCTCTTCAACTAATACCATTAAATAAATTGTTCTTTGAAACCGATGAAAGTTCGGAGTCAATTGAAACTATTTATACTTTTGCAGCACAGCAACTAAATTATTCTATAGAGAAATTGAAAGCTGAGGTTTATAGTAATTTCAAAATGGTTTTTAGTTATGAGTAATTGGCAGGAGCGCACTGTGCTGATGTTGGGTGAAGAAGGATTAGATAAATTGAAACAAGCACATGTTTTGGTTATTGGACTTGGTGGAGTTGGAGCCTATGCAGCGGAGCAACTTTGTCGGGCTGGAATTGGAAAAATGACAATCGCTGATGCTGATGTTGTTGAATCTACAAATAGAAACAGACAACTTCCTGCTCTTGTGAGTAATGAAGGAAAACCAAAAGCAGAAGTTCTTGCTAAACGATTTCGTGACATTAACCCGGAAATTGAATTAATAATAGTAAATGAATACCTGAAAGATGAGCGGATGGTAGAAATACTAAATGCCGCTAAATATGATTATGTCGTTGATGCCATTGACACGCTTGCACCAAAAGTATTTTTACTATATCATGCTGTTCAGGCAGGGTTATCCATTGTTAGTTCAATGGGTGCAGGAGGCAAACTTGACCCTTCAATGGTTCAGGTAGCAGACATTTCAAAAAGCTACAATTGTAAGCTTGCCAGGGTACTCCGCAAACAGCTTCACAAACTAAATATCAGAGAAGGATTTCAGGTTGTTTTCTCCCCTGAAGATGTTGATCCCAAGAGGGTACGAGAAGAAAAATCTCAAAATAAAAAATCGACTGTGGGTACCATCTCATACATGCCCCCACTCTTTGGTTGCTTTTGTTCGTCGGTGGTTATCCGCGACTTACAAAACCGAAAATTGTAGTGTCCCAATCAAAGGTGATTGGATTTTGGAATTATTGTTACATATCTCTTAAAGAACTTACAATTGTAGATTGGAAACTAAATACTGGTTTCTTGATTTCCGACAATCAGACTTTCAGATTGTTGGATTAATTATTGCATCGCACTAGGATCGCAGCGCACAGTTTCTCAGTTTCTTTACTCCTCTGTTAACATTAGTCATTGGGGTAATTCATTGTTATTTGCAATTGAAAACTTGTTCATTCACAGACTGACTACAAATTCATCAAGTCTGAAATTTGGATTATGAAATTTGGGATTTTTCTATTTCTGGCACAGGATTTGGTAAGTTTGTTTTCGAAAAGGAAAACTGAAAAATTACAGCTATGAAACACAAATTTACCTTAACCGCACTTGCACTTATTGTAGTAATTATATTTCAATCATGTACTGGCCCTCAGAATATTATTAAACTTCAACCTGAAGAAGAAGGTGGCAAATGGCTTTATGGACAAAACTTTGTCTCCGATTCCTTATATGGTGTAATTTTTGAAGTTGGCTTTGACAAATTTCAGGACAATGAATACTGGTTTGATTTCAATATTATTAACCGTTCAAACATGCCTGTATTAATTGATCCGGCAAAATTCAAATGTCAGGCTTATGATACTGAACAACAAGCATTATCATCAAAAAAGCTAAAAGCAGTAGATCCAGAGAAGGAAATCTTCGAACTTGAAAAAGACCTCTCTAAAAATGAAGCTCGTCAGAAGAATAGCATTGGATTAAGTATTATGGCTGCAGGAATTGATATAGCCACCGGAATAGCAACAGCAACTGATGACAATCCGCACAATGATCATTTTCGAACACATATTTTTGAGGGTGTTCTGATTGACAATGCCGATACTAAATTTGAAGCAGAAAGCATTAGTGACTTATTGCATACATGGAAAAGCTCTACCATTCGGAAAACAACACTTGAAACAAACTACTCCATGCAAGGAAAAGTGTTTTTACCCGCTAACCCAGATGCAGCTTATTTCAAACTATTTCTTCCGGTAGACGATGAATTTGTGCAGTTTAACTTTGTGCAAGTACAGTTTCCCGTTCAATAAAGAAGGTTTAGACGAAGGGGAAGTCATCTTTTGAAAAGATGCTATCCCTTTTCCACGATAATCAATTTTTTAGATTATAGGATTAATTGATACACAGCAATTTGATCACAATACTTAGTTTCTTTGTCACTCTTTTAATATTAATCATTGACCACTAACAATTTGCACACATTCAATAGTAAAATTTGCAACTCGTAACTTGCACCCCGAAACGCAAGCTCTTTGTTAATATTCGGCTAACATTATTTAAACTTTTTCTAAATAGGTTTTGTTTCTTCAATAAAATAACTAGGTTTGCAATCACATAAACGGCATAACATGACCAATATTTATTCATATCAACACACTTTTGCAGCTCATCTCATGAGCCGTGTTGTATTTGTTATGCTATCCAAGTCTATGTTTATGCGATAGCCTTCTTTCAGTATTTCGCTATTGATTGAAGGCTCCCAAATTTTCCCAAGTTAATTTATTCCATTTTCCAATTCTAATTTTATTATCATGCCAAATTGTGTCGTACGATTTGGAGGAAACAACTTAAAAAAAGTTCATGTTTTAGAGTCGTTTATAAACATTCTTAAAACATCCTCTCAAAATCATATCATTGTTGTATCATCCATTTCAGAAATACAGGATATTGTAAGTAACAGTCTTCAACTACTTAGGCTTGGGAGCCTGAGAAGCCAGGACGTTATCAGTCAAATAAATGTAGTAATCGAGAATCTGCCTATCGATTTTCCCTCTGAAGATACTCTTCTGAAAGATGAAACCTCGAAACTGGAAACCCTATTAAAAGGAATTGAATACACGGGTGATTTCTCATTAGCACTACAAGATGTTGTAATTAGTTTTTCGGAAAGACTAACAGGTTTGCTTCTGCAAAGCTATTTGCAACAAAATCATTTGAATGCTAAACTAAGCTTGCCTGAAGAAATTGGTTTAAAAGTTACCGATGAATATGGAAATGCCAGCGTATTGCAGCATGAATCAGCAAAGAATATCCAGAAGGTAGAATGGTCAAAAATAAATTTAGTTCCTGGCTCATTTGGAGTTACTGAAAATGGCAAAATTGCCCGGTTAGGGAAACGTGCTTCGGATTATACAGCATCATCTTTGGTAGCAATTCTGAAAACAAAGAGCCTTGAACTTTGGCAAATCGGGAAAGCATACAAAACATCGGACAGCAAGCTTATTGAAAACGCTGCACACATAAAAAGCCTAACTTACGAAGAAGCATCGGAGCTTTCCTATTTCAACCAGTCATCTGTTCATCCGCGTGTTGTTGAGCCACTTATTGACAAGCACATTCCTATTTATGTTTATGACTTGGCAAATGGACAAAAACTATTGAAAACAACCATTAATTCAAAAAGTATTGTTGCTGATGAAGTGGTAAAAAGTGTTGCCCACAGTGACGACATTGCCATTTTGAAGCTGAATGGCCCAGGTGTTGGTTTCAAACCCGGCATCCTTGCCAGTGTGACTACTGCCTTCAGTAAACACCAAATCAATATTCGATCAGTCATTACTGCACAAACCAGCATCAACATCATTATCGATAAGTCATCAGTTATAGAAGCCCGCAAAATCATCAATCAAATTGAGTTGTCTTCAGTAAGCAATATTTCAATTGAAGAAAAAATTTCATTGATTGCGATTATTGGTCATGGCATGCAGGTTAGCCATGGAATATCTGCCAAACTTTTTACAGCAGTATCTAAAAACAAGATCAATGTTGTACTAAGTGGTTCAGGTGCATCCGACCTGGTGAGCTACTTAATTATTGATGAAAAGGATAAGAAAAAAGCAATTCAGGAAATTCATAAGACATTCTTTAAATAACCCTTAAAATAATTACAATGAGTACTAAAAGTTTAAATTTCGAGACACTGCAGCTCCATGCAGGACAAGAGCCCGACCCAACAACAGGTTCAAGGGCGGTGCCTATTTATCAAACCAGCTCGTATGTATTTAACGATTCGGATCATGCTGCCAATCTATTCGCTTTAAAAGAATTTGGAAATATATACACCCGTATTATGAACCCAACGCAAGATGTGTTTGAACAACGCATTGCGGCTCTTGAGGGTGGCGTTGCTGCCCTTGCTGTAGCTTCGGGTCATGCTGCCCAGTTTTTGGTTTTCAATACGCTACTAGAGCTTGGCGACAACTTCGTAAGTTCACCTTATTTGTATGGTGGCTCTTACAATCAATTCACCGTTTCGTTTAAACGACAAGGCATTGATGCCCGATTGACTAAAGATCTGGAACCAGCTTCATTTGAAGCCTTAATTGATGATAAAACCAAAGCCATCTATTTTGAGACTATTGGAAACCCTGGATTTGTAATTCCTGATTTTGATGCGATTGCCGCCATTGCCAAAAAGCATGACATCCCATTGATTGTGGATAACACCTTTGCAGGAGCTGGTTATCTGTTTAAGCCAATTGAGCATGGTGCAAACATTGTTGTTGAGTCGGCTACCAAATGGATTGGCGGACACGGAACAAGCATTGGCGGTGTAATTGTTGATGCCGGAAACTTTAACTGGGGCAACGGAAAGTTCCCTGGATTCACTGAACCATCAGAAGGTTATCATGGATTGAAATACTGGGATGTCTTCAACTTTGATGGCCCGTTTGGAAACATTGCATTCATTATTAAAGCACGAGTTGAAGGTCTTCGTGACTTTGGTCCCGCCATCAGTCCGTTTAACTCATTTTTATTAACGCAAGGTTTGGAAACCTTATCACTAAGGATGGAAAGGCATGTTGAAAATGCTGAAAAATTAGCTGACTGGTTAGTGCAACACCCAAAAGTGGAAAGCGTAAATTATCCGGGATTAAAAGACAACCCTTCTTACGACTTGGCAAAAAAATACTTTCCAAAAGGAGCAGGAAGCATGCTTTCATTCATTGTAAAAGGTGATGTTGAAAGTGCCAAAGAAGTGGTAAACAGCATGGAATTGGTTAGTCACTTAGCGAACGTTGGTGATGCAAAAACGCTGATTATTCAACCAGCTGCAACAACACACCAGCAAATGTCTGCAGAAGCACAATTAGCCGCTGGAGTTTATCCTTCACAGCTTCGTGTTTCGGTTGGCATTGAACACATTGATGATATTATTGCTGACTTTGAACAAGCGTTAGCCAAAATTGGTTAAACTATCAGATACTATTTAAATTCCCGGGTGTATATTCGCATCCGGGATTTTTAACAACACTAAAAAGAAAAAACATGCCTCTTAATATTCCTGATAAATTACCAGCCATTGAGCTGCTAAGAAAGGAAAACATATTTGTTATTGATGAAACACGTGCTGCTCATCAGGATATTCGCCCATTAAAACTGGTGATTCTAAACTTGATGCCACTAAAAATCACGACAGAAACAGATTTACTCCGATTGCTATCGAACACCCCATTGCAGGTGGAAATTGACTTTCTGAAAATTTGCGGGCACGAGCATAAAAATACTTCTGCCGAGCACATGGAGACCTTTTATACAACCTTCGATAAGATCAGCAAAAACAAATATGATGGCATGATTATTACGGGAGCTCCAGTAGAGCAGCTCCCTTTTGAAGCAGTGACCTACTGGGACGAAATGAAAGAAATCATGGACTGGTCAACAAAGAATGTGACTTCATCTATGTTTATTTGCTGGGCAGCACAAGCCAGTCTTTTTCATTTTTATGGTGTTCCCAAGTATCCACTTGATAAGAAGATGTTTGGTGTATTTAAGTATAAGGTTTCAGATAATAAACTGCCTATTTTCCGTGGGTTTGATGATGAATATTACGTTCCTCAATCACGCCACACTGAAATTAGAGCCGAAGATATTGATAAAGTGGATGAACTTCATATCCTCTCTCAATCGAAAGAATCGGGCGTAAATATGCTGATGGCTCGAAGTGGAAAACAAATTTTCATTACCGGTCATTCTGAATACTCCAGAGACACCTTGAATAATGAATACCAGCGCGATGCTCAAAAAGGCTTGCCAATAGAAATACCCAGAAACTATTATCCTGATAATGACCCCACACAAAAGCCGCTTCTGAAATGGCGTTCTTCTGCGAACTTGCTATTCACGAACTGGCTGAATTACTACGTTTACCAAAAAACACCTTACAACCTCGATGATATTGGTAAAAACGGCAAGCAATTGTTGTTCAACTATCATTCTGATGGAAGTGGGATTTGAAAAGTCAAAAGTAACAAGTAGAAGATTACGGGTTGCGCGTTAATAGATTTATTACCAATGACTAGTGTTTAATAACCCGACGGAGATCCCGAATCAAGTTCGGGATGACGCTCTTCTTCTAGTTTACTAACTTTGGAACTCTGTTACTTTTTTACTCAGGTACTTTGGAGCTTTGTTACTTTGTCTCTCTACTACTTTGGAACTTTGTATCTCTGTTACTTTGTCACTCAGCAACTCCCATTAAACAGCAGCTATATTTCTGAAACATTTGATGATAAAAGAAAGTACATAATAATTACAGGAACCGAACTCTCTGTCCGTAATTATTAAGGAACATTTGTACTCTTTCATTTCAAAAAACGTATAGCTATGCCAGTTAAAAAATTAAAAGCATTTCTTGATGAAAACGATGTTAAATATGTGACCATAAAACATTCAAGTGCATATACCTCACAGGAAATTGCTGCCTCTGCCCATCTTCCCGGAAAAGAATTTGCCAAAACCGTTATGTTTAAAATTAATGGAAGTATGGCAATGGCAGTTTTGCCCGCATCATATCATGTTGATTTTGAAGTAATGCAAGAAATTTTTGGAACAAAAGATGTGAAACTTGCTTTAGAAGCAGAGTTCAATTATTTGTTTCCAGATTGCGAACTTGGAGCAATGCCTCCATTTGGAAACTTGTATGAAATGGAAGTTTTCGTATCTGAATCGTTAGCTGAAGATGAAGAAATTGCCTTTAATGCCGGAAATCATACAGAAATGATTAAACTAAAATATGCAGATTTTGAACGTTTGGTTCAGCCTCATGTTTTTAAGTTCTCAGAAAAAATAATGTCATTCCCCAGCGATCCCAGTGAACGATGGGAAATGGATAACTAATCAGTTTACCAAAAATTTTAAATGGGATATGGTCTTCATATCCCTCTTTTTTATGTCCATTACCAAGGTAATAAGGACTATTCCATAGAGGATACCTATGGTTACCTGGGTAACCATAGACGTTCCCTAAGTAATAAGGCTTCGTACCAAGGTAATGGTGTTTATTACCTTGGTAATAGGCCTTCGTACCAAGGTAATGATCCTTCGTACACAGGTAACAGGCCTTCGTACCAAGGTAATGGTCTCCATTACCCAGGTAATAATGATTATTACCAAGGTTTTTAATTCAGCAGAATAGTCTACAACGCACATCTGGAGCTTGTTTGAGACTTAATTGTTCGTATTTAATCATATTACCAGCGAGTCGTTTACAAATCCTGATTCTATTCATTTGCTCATAAATAGCAACAGCCTATAAACTATATTAGGTAAATTTTTCATAATTTGGGTGGAATTAAAGAATAACCCTATGCAATGAACGATATAAGAAATATAAATGCAATTGCATAGGCACATACGTTGTAGCCAATTTGAAAATCTATAGTTACAAAATATGCTTTTTATTTAAGAAACTATTTAAGTTTTGTTTTTGAGATAGGTTTTTAATGGATTAAGTTCTCAGGCAAGGCAAAATTGACGCGTCCCGATAATTATCGGGATTAACGAAGCATGAGGGCTTAAGGCGCAAAAAGATACCAAAGGATAAAATTTAAACAATTTCTAAGACGTTCAAATAACAATTAAAGAAATGTAATTATGAAAACAAAAATTAAATTTATAATTGTGTCCATAATATTGACATTTGGAATTGTTTCATTTTCAACTGTAGGAGAAGTTATGATTGACGCTAATGAAACTGCAACTTTATCAAAAATTGAAACTTTTACATTTTCATCAAATGGAACGACTACAAAAGGAAAAATATTTTTACCTGCCTCATATGAAACCAATAAAAATCTGCCTGCTATCTATCTAATAGATTATTCTGAACAGCATTTTAAACTTGCAACTGATGAATTTGAAAAGGTAATTGATGGTGTAAAACAGATTAAAGGGTTTGATGCATTGGTTGTCAGTTTAGAAAATATTCCTGATATAGATGCTGAACCGGAAACATATCTGGGTCAATATGAAGTTTTCAAAAATATGGCATCTTATGTAGACAGCAAATACACGGTCAATTCTTCCAGAACATTTATTGGAAAAGGCAGTGAATCAGGCATAGTACTTATGGCTCTTTTTCTTGAAAATCCAGAAACATCTGTATTTGATAATTTTATTGTTACAGACCCATCTCCTAAATACTCATCAGCTATTATAAACCTGATTGAAAAAGATAGTATTCCGAAAAATAAATTGAATAAAAAACTCCATTTTTCTTTTTCAACAAGTAATGATCGTGAAAAATGCATCAATCTAATTAATCTAATTAAAGAAGCCCATTATCCATGGTTGCAGTTTGAATCAATTGAATACTCTAGTAGCAATTTTGAAAATACCTATCCAATTTCTTATGCCGCTGGAATAAAATATATTTTCAATGAATAAAATAACAGAATATAAACAGCTTATCAAGTAGGTGGATGATCCCGAAATAAGTCGGAACCATTACACCTCTCGCCTCGCTATCGCACGATTTCATCGTGTGATTTGTAATAGTAAGAACGTGATATAATCGCGCACCAACGGAATAAATTATGGAGATATTGGACATTGAAACTATTTATACATTTTACAACCAAGAGGTAAAACATTACCTTGAAAAAGATCGCTTCCGTCAAGATAAAATAACAGCCTTCAAAACAGTTAGCCAGGCCATATATTGGTGTACACTATTTTTTGAATCAGCTAAGAAAATTAACAAAAATAGATTTGATAATTACATTGACAAACATGATCTAAATGGACAGGTTTATGGAATAATCTATGCACGAAACAGAGTTACTCATCAATATCCTCAATTGTTGAAGATTAGTAATGGAGCACAATTCCCAATACCTTTACCGTCTCCTTTTTTTGAAATTATATGGAAAACTTTAGACGAACTACCTGATGCTGACAAAAAATTTGATAATAAAAAACAGAAATCAAATTATACAAAGCATCTTGCAAATAGACCTATAAGGTTTACATTCGATTCTCTAATAATATTGTTCGATAATGTCCTAAAAGATGAAATATTCTCAAAAAGAAGGTAGCACATAACAAAAGCTATAGTAATGCGGGTTTCAGCGGGTAACTCAACCTCTGTTCTTCGCATCAACACCACCAATTCTCCGGCGGCTGCCAGATTGGCTCCGTGCGTTATTGATAGCTATAGGGATGAAATTTTTGTACTTTTAATCCCGCACTACACATACACAAACCATTGAACTAAATAAGAATAGAGAATGAAAACATCAAAATTATTTTTGGGAATTTATGTTTTGGCGCTATTTTCATGCAATAGTGCTCCCAAACAAATAGTGTCAAGTTTAGGGGTAGATGATAGTGCATTTTGGATAGAAGATGGCATAGCACTCCCAGAAAGCGATTCGATGTTCTATTTGGAACACCCGTCACCACTTTTCAGAAAGGAATTCAAAACGGACAAAGCGATTAAGTCTGCTTCATTGAGTATAACAGCTGCTGGATATTTCAAAGCATCCATAAATGGAAATGGTATTGAAGGAAATGTACTTGATCCGGCCTGGACAGACTTTAGTAAACGAATATATTATTCTGAATATGATGTCACTTCTCTGGTTCAAGATGGTGATAATTGTTTAGGCGTGTCACTTGGTAACGGTTTTTACAACCCGTTGCCAATGAGGAAATGGGGAAGAAGAAACCTGAGGGAGGACCTTACAGTTGGGAAACCGGTCTTTATTGTAAAACTCCACATTAGTTATAAAAATGGTGACTCAGAAGAAATTGTGTCTGACAATTCTTGGAAATATGCTTTAGGACCAATTATAAAAAATAGTGTTTACATCGGAGTTGCCTATAATGCCAACAATGAATTAGACGGATGGGACAAACCTGGATTTGATGATAAGGAATGGCAAGTAGCTACCATTGGAAATCCTCCAGGTGGGAAACTTGAAAAGGCATTTTTCCCTCCTGTTGAAATAACCCAAGAAATAACTCCGGTCGATATTTCTTCTCCTGAAAAAGGAGTCTGGATCGTTGATATGGGTGTGAATTTCACAGGGACTTATAAAATTAAATTATCTGGAGATGTAGGCGATACCATTGCCTTCAAGTTTGGTGAACGCGTTTATGAGGATGGAAATGTAAACCCAATGACCACTGTTGCAGGCCAAATTAAGAGAAAGGGGGTTGGCGGCCCTGGTGCACCAGACATTGCATGGCAGACGGATAGTTATATCATAGGCAATAAAAAAGGTCAATGGTTCAGTCCTGATTTCACCTACCACACTTACCGGTACATGGAGATAAAGGGTTTGAAAGAAAAGCCCAAAATGGATGATATCCGGGGGCTTTTTATGCATACCAATGTTACCAATGAGAATAGCTTTTCCAGCTCATCAGAATTACTGAATTCGATTCAGGATGCTTCAGAAAATACCTTTTTGGCAAATTTAGTGAGTGTCCAATCAGATTGCCCTGCCAGAGAAAAATTTGGCTATGGTGGTGATTTAAATGCTACAAGTGAAGCCTTCATTTATAATTTCGATATGCAATCCTTCTATCGTAAAACCATCTATGATTGGGTAGATGCTATGAAAGATTCAAGTTTTGTAGATACCGCACCTTTTACAGGTATAGAATATTGTGGTATTAGTTGGGAATCGGCTTACTTGACTACGCAATATTACTTGTACCTCTACTATAATGATACCGACATCATCAATGAGCTTTATGCTCTAAATAACAAATGGATGGATAAAGCAGTAATGATTCATCCTGAAGGAATTATTGATGAGGGTTTAAGTGATCATGAATCACTGGAACCTGTTCCTGTACAACTCACTGGGACTAGTCATTATTTGCAATGTGCTCGTATCATGAAGACCTTTGCTGGTGTAATAGGTAAAGAGGTAGATGTGAAAAAGTATGAAGCGTTAGCAGATAAATTAAAAAACCAGATAAGGGCTGAATTTTGGGACAAACCTTTCATGGGAAAGATTAATCGGCAAACGCTATTTTCAACTTTACTCTATCACAAAATTATACCGAAAGATGAGATTCCAGCAGCAAGGGATTCACTGCTAAGGGCCATTAAAAATGGCCCATCAGAACATTTTAATACGGGCATTTTTGGCACTAAGTATGTGCTGGAAACACTAGCTGAAAACGGTGCTCCAAATGCAGTTTTTGACATCGTAAATAGTACAACATATCCGGGCTGGGGCTTTATGATTAATCAAGGAGCAACATCAATATGGGAAACATGGAAAGAGAGTGATAATACATACTCGAATAACCACCCAATGTTCGGGACAGTTTCCGAGTGGTTTTATCGTTGGTTAGCTGGTATCCGACCTGATCCTGATCAACCGGGGTTTAAAGAATTCTTTTTAACACCTACAACGCCTGAAGGACTTGAATCTGTGAACTGCACTTATAATTCGCCATATGGAGAAATCGTATCTAATTGGGAAAAGATAACATCAGAGAGTTATACCTATGAAATAACGGTTCCTAATGACACCAAGGCCAATATAAGGTTGCCAGTATCCCAATCACAAACGTTGGTAATTATTAATGAACAAGGACTAAACCAATCTAGTAGGATTGATGGGTTGCAGACTGGGCAATTTTCTTTGCAAGAAGGTGACTATGTGATTACAGTAACTTCTGAAAAGGAATAGGTATTAATTTCCAGCTCTGAATCAGCTTCAGAATTTCCTGGGTATATGGATGGTGCAGTGTTACCAGCGAATATAACTGTTGAAAAAATAACGAAAGCAACATATACGGCGGTTGTTTAGTCATTGGCTGACTTTTGCCCACTTTTTATTGTGCTCTTTATTTTTAATATGAATGACAATATTTATCTACATTTGGGCACTTATTTTTACAAAAACAAAAAGCATGAAAAAAAACATAGAAAAACCATCACCAGAAGCGAAAGCGCTTTCTCTTTTTTTAATGGCCTATAAGACGACAAACCCTATTTATAAAGAAAATGCTAAATGTATTAATAGGCTCTGGGATCTTGTGAAAACTGGTGAATTAAGCAAGAGTGACTACATGGAAGAGGTGCAAAATATGTTAATATCATATGGTGGTTATTCAGAAGTTGTAGAGAAAACAGTTCGGTTTTACATTGAAAAAACTGGCGAATGGAAAGCTCAGGGTGATGACAAATATAACCAAGACGCTAAGGAAATTGCTGATAAAATAATGAATAAATAAAATTCTTAAAGTTGACTATCCCCGTGGCAAGCTACCAGAAATTATTTGATTAAAATGTAAGTACAGTTCAAGTAATTGACCCCTAAATCCCCTGAAAGGGGACTTTAAGTCTCCAATTCACAGCCTGTGTGAAAATGCCAGGGTTAGTAAAACTCCCATTTTCACACAGGCTGTAGAAGGTGCATAAAAATCAAAATTCCCTTTAGTGTTAGGGTCGTTTTTGATTTTCAATCCGGTTATTAAATTTTTTCGACTTCAATTTTCCCGCTTAGATCAACTTTACTTTCAAATATTTTACCTCTTGATATTTTAATATTTACTATTTGATTCTGGTATTTTGTTGAAAGCTTTTCCAAATCACTTATATCATTTACCTTTTCTCCATTAATGCTCAAAATAACAGCTCCTACACGAATCATTGCATCTTTAAGTTCTTTACTGGAAGGTTGCACCACTACCAAAACCCCGGTTTCTTCTGTTAGCCCTGCTGCCGACTTCTCCGCTTCTCCTGCCAAATTCTTTACAATTGCACCCATCCATTTGTACTTTCCGGTATTTCGAGGATTATCATCGCTACCAACAAAAGAGCGTTTAAAGTCACGCTTATAATTGTAATCGCGTTCAACTGTTTCAACAATTGCTTTAAACTTCTCTTTGGTAACTCCCCAATTATTCATTTCAAAGTTTTTAAACCCAAGTTTAAGAGCTGGTGATTCTGGCTTAACTGTAAAATCACCATTCTCCGGATCAACAAATAACGGATCGCCAAAAACCGAATGCGTATCTACTCCTAATGATTGCCAATCGCTAAAACTTTTCACCTCGCCCACTCCGGTAATCAAGACACCATCAAATGGATTGTAAAATAAATTGTAATCAATTTCCTTAGCATATATTGGATTGGCTCGTATAAACTGGAAAGGTTTTTCATCCACCCAAATGTTATTTTTTATTACATCATCGCAACCAGGGAACCAAATATGAAAACCACCAAATCCATTTACAATAATGTTATTCTCTGCCCTTCTATAGAAACCTTCACGAAACTTGATTCCCATCCCAAGACATAGATTATTATAAACATGATAATTACTTGAGCCATCATCCAAATCAATACCCCATGAATGCCCATCAACCTTATGCGAGAATCGATTATTTCGGATATGAATTGTTTTGTAACAATCGAGCAAAGCTCTTTCCTTTGTTATTTTTGAGGTATCGGCATAAGCAGCGCCATTGTGTTTTGTTTGCCAAAAACGATCTCGTCCCCAGCTATTGAATGGGCCATGATCACCACTTTCACGAACGGTATTAAACGCATCATTATTTTCAATAATATGACCACCCCAGCAACCATCATTAATACAAATTGCTGCACGTGGAATATTATAAATGGTATTAAAACTTGCGGTTATTTCTTCAGATTGAGATATAAATACACCGGCAACTTGTTTTCCAATTTTCCCAATTTTAGTAATCAGATTTCCTTTGGCAATACAATTCCGGGGGTAGTTATTCGTTAATGGTCCAGGTGTTAAATCGATTTCATTCTGATCTAATGTATTATCGTAAGAAATAGCAGGAGTACGTACAGCGTTAACATCTCCAACAAAACAGATGGCACTTTCGCCTAGTTCTGAAAAATAATTATCATTGATTTGAACGTTGTTGGCATAGTTATTTACAAATACAGCATTACCCCCTAAATTCTCAAAAGAACAATCTTTCACAGTAATACTTTCTGCTCCCTCAATAAACAAGGCAGCAGTACGAGAAATTGACCAATCACCCCTAAGAAGCCTTTCATAAGGCTCCATGAAAATACGTTTTGTATGCTGAAATTTTATTCCGCTTATCTCTATATTCGAAATTGGGTTTTCTTCATTTCCTTTTAAAGAAATCAATTCCATTAGTTTTGCACCCTCAACAATTGATGTTTCCAGATTATCTTCAGAACGTGGTATTACCTGAAGCTCTCCTGTAGAATGATTCAGAAACCACTCGCCCGGAACATTTAATTCTTCTTTAATATTCTCAATAAATAAGTGCTTTCCATGGTAGCCACCTCTAAATTCTTTATCCCATCCTCCTGCACGGTTTTCTTGCCAGCCACCTCTAAACAGCAGTTCATTTTCATTCGTAACTCCAGTTACCTGATAATGCTTGCTACCCCATAATCCTTTGTGAAGTGCATGCATAAAACCTCCTGTGGGATCTGACCAGGTAGCTACCCTTTCAGTACTAATTGCCTCTCCTGAGGTTCCTCCAAAAAACCTTGCATCTACGGAATAGTCAGGAAACCTTGCCATGCGGTAATAATTTCCATTCACATACAGTTCATCAATATCAAAGTTTTCCTTGTTCTGAATAGTAGCAGTAAATGCCCCATTTTCGGATTTTTGCCATTCCAAATCAAGCTTAACTGCTCCACTTAAAATTGCCTGTCCTTCATTTTCAGCTCGTATTAAAACATTACGACCATTTAATGATTCTTCATTTACTATTAAAGCCTGGTCTAAATAATAAACTCCGTCCTTCAGAATAATTTCAACATCAGATTCTTTTGTTAAAGCAGCCAAATTTGAAATGGTTTCCGACAATGAATTATCACCAGGATTAACAGTTATGTATTTCTCCGATTTGCCGCAGGTAATTAATATTGAACTAAGAATAAAAACGTTCAATACAGAATTTCTCAATAGTTTGATCATGGTAGTTTGGGTTTTAATAATCGTATCTCAATCAAGTTTTTTGATGAAGATACCTTTCAAATTTCAACTATAGCTTTATTTTTTAAGTATCTAAATTTAAGCATTAACAACTTCTCACACATACAATACCTTCACCGTTTTGAAATACTTTTCTTCAAGCAGTTTCTCAATACGGCGAATAACAAACTTGCGAATCTCCAGCTCAACAGGTTGGTCGGGGTCGTGGTGTGCCCAGTTAATACGTGTACCAACAATAATATGAATGTGATCGTGCGTTAAGAGTAGCTTAACCACCTCTTCAGGTGGGCTATCGCCAAGTGTTAGCTCAGCATTATAATTCTCCAAAAGTTCCTCAACTTTCCCAAGTGTAAGAATACCTTCAGTTACCATCTCAAAGCCAAACATTTCGGCTGTAGGAGGCAACCCTTCCGTGTGGTAACGGTGCTGAATATGAACTTCAAGGTTTAATTCACGTGCAATAATTTCGGCTGTTGTTCCTCCACATATAATTTTCTTTCCCATAAAATCCTGGATCATCTTTACAAAATCAAAGTCTTTGATTTTGTAAAAAGGAGGTCCGGTAATCATCATAAACTCACGTGGATCGCGAAAATAAATGACCCCACAACTGGTATCATCTATCAGTTCAAAATTATCATTTAAGGAAGCCCTACTTGTAATTTTGCGTCCAAGCTTTACCGCTGAAATATTTGGTTCACGCTCAATCTGGTTCTCAATAAAGTATGAAATATTCTCCAAACCCCAGCCCATCGGGTACTTTTTAGAACCGAGTCCTGACTGGTCAACCCCATCAGTCATAAATACAATACGGTCTTCCTTTTTCGGCATAAACTCCCTAATGCGAAGTATCTTTCCCACATTCTCTTTACCACGAATACTGGTCTCAATTTCTTTGGGAAAATACTGCTTGCCATTTCTGTAAATCAGCACTGCCGGATTATCGTAATTAATAATCCGAACCATACCTTCGTCTTCAATCTCAATAATGGTAAATGTGGCATAGTTCTCTTTTCCATCGGCACTCTTGGGCAGTGCGCGCATAAAAATATTAGCAGCCACCTCTGGCTTGGTATGAAATGAACTGTAGTTTAAAGCCATTGATGCTGTTAACGTAGCCAAAACATTGGCTTTTACCCCATGCCCAATCCCATCTGATAAAACCAAAATTGTTCGGTTTTCTTCCTTGATTCTACGGGTATAAAAAACATCGCCACAAACTACCTCTCCTTTCGGACGGTCTTGCTGAAACTCAATTTCAATATGATAGTTGTGCATGGAATTTATTCTTCGCCGTATTTGTATGATTCGATGATTGAGTTAAGCAATTCTTCTGTAAGTGAAGCATTCTCACCCAGCAGAAAGGCAATCTTTTGAACAGTCTCCAGGTTTTGCTTATTCACGCGCTGTGCACGGCTGACAATCTCCTCGCGAACCAGCGATGGTGCAGACATGTCACGAATTAATGCCCCCACTACCCTATTTTTATGAATGGTGACAACCGAAACATGCAGCAACTTATTTTGAATACGAAGATCCCGCTCCAACATGTTTTCACCGGAAGCCATTAGTGAAGCAAACATTTTATAAACCACCTCGGGAACCAGCTCTTTAAAATTGGCACCACTTAATCCAGGAATAGCTTCATAAAGTTCTATCGTCTCCTCGCCAAAAAGCTGAGCAAAACCTTCATTGGAATCAATCACTTTAAAATCCTGATCAACAATCATAATTCCAGCCTTGATTTTATGCATCATGGCCGAAGCAATTACTGCAGCTTCCTTGGCTTTCTCCATTCGGCGCTCTGCCTTTTTCCGGTCAGTAATGTCGAAAATTGAACCTACAATCCCAATTACCTTACCTTCATTATTTAAGATTGCATCCTTATTGAACACCACATCGTGCATGGTTCCATCTGTATACTGAAATTTGGTTTCATACACCTGCTCACCCGGATTTTCAACCATCTGCTGATCACGGGCTGAATAAATCTCGGCAAGCTCTTTGGGTTGAAGATCAAAAATTGTTTTCCCGATCAGCTGACTTTTAGTTAAACCAATAAATTTCTCATAAGCCTTATTGCTGGCAATATAAAAGCCATTTACATCCCTGTAAAAAATAGGAATGGGCAACGCATCAATAATTTTCTGGTGTACTTCCGGATTCTCTAGCATATCCGGATGAAAGGACTTATCATCGTAAATCATAAGCAGGTTCTTATTGGTTACAACACTTTTGTTCAGTTTGCATAAAGGTATAAAAAAGGGAGAAAGGTAAAAAAGGAGAAGAGAGAAAGGAGATCGTCTATTTTCCTTGCTCCTTTTCCAGTACCACTATTTCAAATCAATCTAAATTTTATGTCAGATTGAATTATCTGAAAAAAATCTTCTTTTGATTCCTATTTTTCATTCATCTTTGTATAAAAATCGCATGAAACGACCAGAATATTATCTTTTCAAAATGAGGGATTATCTACAATTGGGAGTTCCATCTGACACATTCAAAATTTATAATTAAGTCACATGAAAGTTAGTGATGTCTGTGAATTGCTTAAAGCCCATATTATCTGTGGAGAGCTTGATGAATTAAATGAAATCGATAAAGGTTTTAGCTCTGACTTAATGAGCGATGTGCTTACCTTAGATACCGACAACATGTTACTGATCACTGGCCTCTGCAACCTTCAAACTATCCGCACTGCAGAGATGGCCGACATTCGATACATTGTATTTGGCAGAAATAAGAAAGTAAATGAAGGGATGATTGAATTGGCAAAAGAGAATAACTTATGTCTGATAGAATCTCCATTTACATTATTTAAAATAAGTGGAATTTTGTTTGAAGCTGGATTAGAACCTGTTTATTAAATTATGGAATTGACTTTTAACATAGAAGGTGGCGATTTTACACGAGCAGGACATGCTTCAAGTGAAGTTAAAAAGATGCTTAAACAATTAGGGGTTGAAGCCAAATGCATAAAAAGAATTGTTATCGCTCTTTACGAAGCTGAAGTAAACGTTGTAGCACATGCTTTTGAAGGTAAAATTGAAGTAGTGATTGACGACAACAAAATTGAAACAACCATAACAGATAAAGGTCCGGGTATCTCAGATATTTCACTTGCAATGAAAGAAGGCTATTCCACCGCAAGCAAAAAAGTACGCGATATGGGTTTTGGTGCTGGAATGGGGCTTCCGAACATTAAACGAAATACTGATGATTTTAAAATTGAGTCAGTGGTAGATCAAGGAACAACATTAATCATGACCAACTTTTTTAATGAAAGCAGTTGAGACATATCATGCATTAAAAGTAGATGCGCAAAAATGCATTGGTTGTACCCATTGTATGAAAGTTTGCCCTACTGAAGCTATCCGGGTACGTAACGGCCTGTCCAATATTGAGCAAAGCCGATGCGTTGATTGTGGTCGCTGCATGCGTGCCTGTCCTGAAAAAGCCATTTTTGTTGAGGAAGATGATTTAGACCAAATCAAAGAATTCAAATACAGAGTTGTTCTTTTCCCGTCCATCATGATTGGACAATTTCAGGAAAAATACACCGAAGATCAAATATACGCCGCTCTTTTAAAGATTGGCTTTACTCATGTTTTCGAAGTAGAACAGCCCATCGGGATACTCAAAGAATCAACATATAATTATTGCCAGACCGAACAAGAACACAAACCCCATATTTCAAGTTTTTGCCCGGCTGTTGTCCGACTTATTAAACTCCGCTACCCTTCGCTTCTGGAAAATTTGATCCAGCGAAAGGCACCTCATGATTTAGGAGCCCATTTTGCCATTCAGCAATTAAAAAAGCAAGGTGCAAAAGAGGAAGAGATCGGACTATTCTATGTAACGCCCTGCATTGCTAAAATAGCTTCAGTAAAAAGTCCTGTAGGCGAAAAAGAGTCAATCGTTGATGGAATCCTTAATATGAACTCACTTTACAACCGGGTTATGCAAGTGATAGACGAGAAGGATGCACCGGACACCAGTCATCGACGAAAGCAGTTAACACACGATGGAATTTTATGGAGCCTCACTCGCGGGGAATCAAAACATTTTGGTGAACGTAGCCTGGCAATTGATGGCATCCATAATGTAATCCGCTTTTTAGAGCGGTTGGAAAATGAAGAAGTTCCAGATCTTGACTTTTTAGAACTCAGAGCTTGTGACCAAAGTTGCGCTGGAGGTATTCTTATGTCGGGAAACCGCTTTTTAACTGTTGAACGCCTTGAAAGAAGAGCCAAACGATATCCGTCAGCATCTAACTGCAAAGAAAAGCTTGATGATGCTGATGTCGAAATAATTAACACGAAACTAATTTCAGATAAAATTGAAGCTGATCCTGTTTTTAAACTGGATGAAAACCGAACCAAAGCCCTCGAAAAAATGAAAAGGGCTCAGCGGATCATCTGTTTCTTACCGGGAATTGACTGCGGTGCCTGTGGTGCACCAAATTGTCATGCACTGGCTGAAGACATGGTACAGGGGAAAGCAAAAATGTCTGACTGTATTTTCCTTCAGCAGCTATGGCAGGATGAAGGGAAAATTAAAGCTTCAAAAGCTTTTAAGAATGTAGAAAAGAAATGGGGCAAAGACCGATTTCAAGCAGACTGTAACAAAAGAGGAAGACGAAATGAAGGTTTCTGATTTAATCGAAAAACTAGATTTAACGGTGGTGTCAGGCAAAAAAGGCCTTGACCGCCAAATTGATGGAGCTTATGTCTCCGATCTTTTAAGTGATGTAATGGGACATGCTCAGGAAAACCAGGTATGGATTACTTTGCAAGTACATCAAAACGTAATGGCAATTGCATCACTGAAAGATCTCGCTGCAGTGATTCTTGTAAAAGGATTTGAAGCCAATGAAAATACCATTCATCATAGTAACGATGAACAAATCCCAATCTTGTCAACAAAACTCACTACATTTGAGATTACCGGTAAACTATATGAAATTCTGAAAAACGAATAATGAAAAGATTCAGGGCCGATCTACACGTGCATACAGTTTTGTCTCCATGCGCCGACTTGGACATGAGCCCCGATCAGATCATCCGTCGTGCTATCGATTGCAAGCTTGATATTATAGCAATTACCGATCACAACAGCACACGCCAATGCAGCCTTGTAAAAAAGATGGCCGAAGATTCAGGCTTGTTTGTCGTCAATGGCTGTGAAGTAAACAGTTCGGAGGAAGTTCATTCACTCTGTCTTTTCGAGGATGATTATTCCATGAATAAATTCCAGCTTTTTCTTGATAAAAACTTGCCAGATGTACCCAACCGTCCCAATTACTTTGGGCATCAGGTTGTGGTTAATGAAAAGAATGAGATTATAGAGGAAATTGACAGATATTTAGGAAGTGCGTTGAATGTTGATATTGATACGATTGAAAAGAAAGTACACGAACTAAACGGCCTGTTTATTCCTGCCCATATTGACCGCCCCATAAACAGCATATTTACCCAACTAGGATTCATTCCTCCCGACCTTCAGGTTGATGCCATGCAAATTACTCGCCAGGCGACTGAAATGATGGTAAGGGAACAGTTCGATCTGCATGACGATCGAAGCTTAATTAAATGCTCTGATGCCCACTACCTGGTAGATCTGGGAGAAACGTATACCACTTTCCATTTGCACGAGCTTTCTTTTAACGAATTGAGATGGGCACTGTTACAAAAAAATGGTCGTAAAGTAAGCATTGATGTATGATTGAATTATCACTCCACATATTAGATGTTGCTCAAAACTCTATCCGCGCTAAGGCGAAACAGATAAACATCAATATTACTGAACAAGCAGAGAATGATCTTTATCAAATAGAAATTAATGATGATGGTTCGGGCATGAGTCCGGATCAATTGGAGAAAGTGACCGATCCTTTTTTCACAACCCGAACAACTCGTAAGGTTGGATTAGGAATACCTCTTTTAAAACATACGGCAGAACAAACAGAAGGTAAGTTTGACATTCAATCTGAAATAGGAAAAGGCACACAACTAAAAGTAAGCTTAGGGTTGAGCCATATCGATCGCCCAATTATGGGTGATATCGCAGGAACTATCATGATTCTGGCAACCAATGAAGCCGAATCAGAAATTAAATATTCGCATACTACTCCCACAGGAACATACATATTTGATACCATTGAGATTAAAGAAACTCTGGAAGGAGTTCCAATTACAAACCCTGAGGTTCAGGGATTTATTAAGGAAATGATAAGTGGGAATTTAGAACAAATTCAAATAAGCGAATGATGACAAAACTTAGATTTTATTAAAATCAAACAAATGATATTTGATAAGAATTTCACTATAACTTATTGATTAAAAACAGATAAGACACACAAAAACATGACAAAAATCAAATCACTGGCTGACTTGAAAAAATTGAAAGACGAAGTTCAGTCCAAAATCAAGCTAAGGGAAAAAGGAGACCATCCTGAAAACCTTGTTCATGTAAAAGTATCGATGGCTACATGTGGTATTGCTTCCGGCGCAAAGGAAACCATGAACTATTTTATTGAAGTCATGGACAATCAGGGAATTGATGCCTTGGTTACCCAAACAGGTTGTATGGGCTATTGCTACGCCGAGCCAACCATTGAGCTCACTATTCCCGGAAAAGAACCGGTAATTTATGGTTTTGTCGATAAAAAGAAAGCACAAGAAATTATTGACAAACACATTCTTAAAAATGAGCTCGTTGACGGCATCATCCCCGTGAATTATAAAACCATTGATGAATAAAATACAATCGAAAAATGGCTGATTATAACATGCATATTCTGGTTTGTGGAGGTACTGGCTGTAAAGCTTCCCAAAGCGAACTAATCAAAAAGAATTTTCAGAACCAATTAACCGAACTGGGGCTTGAAGAAGATATTCAGGTAATTCATACAGGTTGTTTTGGTTTTTGCGAGAAAGGGCCTATCGTAAAAGTACAGCCCGACAATACGTTCTATGTTTCAGTATCACCAGAAGACACTAAAGAAATTATAGAAGAACACTTGGTTAAAGGTCGTAAAGTAGAGCGTCTTTTATATAAAGATCCTACAACTAAAACCAGAATTGTTGAAAGCAAAAACATGGACTTCTACAAAAAACAGATCCGTATTGCTTTACGAAATTGTGGCTTCATTAATCCCGACAATATTGAAGAATACGTTGCTAATGATGGTTACGAAGCTTTGGCAACATGTTTGGGCGAGATGACCCCTGAAGAATCAACAAAACTGATTATTGATTCAGGGCTTCGTGGTCGAGGCGGCGGTGGTTTCCCCACAGGATTAAAATGGGACATCACCCGCAAAGTTAAAGGTGATCAAAAATATGTGGTTTGTAATGCTGATGAAGGTGACCCGGGTGCATTTATGGATCGCTCCATTTTGGAAGGTGACCCACACACCGTAATTGAAGCCATGGCAATTTGTGGTTACTGTATTGGTGCAGATAAAGGCTTGGTTTATATCCGTGCTGAGTACCCACTGGCTATTGAACGTTTGAAAACAGCAATCAATCAAGCACGCGAATACGGTCTGCTTGGCGAAAACATTTTAGGAAAAGACTTCAATTTTGATATTGAAATACGCTACGGAGCAGGTGCTTTTGTTTGTGGTGAAGAAACTGCACTAATTCAAAGCATGGAAGGACTTCGAGGTGAGCCTACTTTCAAACCTCCTTTCCCATCGGTATCCGGTTACCTCGGAAAACCAACTAACGTAAATAATGTAGAAACATTTGCGAACATTCCTCCTATCATTAATAAAGGAGCAGAGTGGTTTAGCAGCATTGGAACGGAAAAATCAAAGGGAACAAAAGTTTTTGCCCTTGCAGGAAAAATCAATAATGTTGGTTTAATTGAAGTTCCGATGGGAACAACACTGCGCGAAGTGATTTATGACATTGGTGGTGGAATTAAAGATGGAAAAGAATTTAAGTCTGTTCAAACAGGAGGTCCTTCAGGTGGTTGCCTGACGAAAGACTTTCTGGACACTCCAATCGATTACGATAATTTAATTGCTGCAGGTTCCATGATGGGTTCAGGTGGTATGATTGTAATGGACGAAGACGATTGTATGGTATCCATTGCAAAATTCTACCTTGAATTTACACTGGATGAATCTTGTGGGAAATGTACTCCATGTCGAATTGGGAATAAACGTCTGCATGAGATACTGGAGAAGATTACAGAAGGGAAAGGCGTACCTGAAGATCTTGATCGCTTGAAAGCATTAAGTGGTGTTATTAAAGACACTTCGCTTTGTGGCTTGGGACAAACATCGCCAAACCCAATACTTTCAACACTTGATAATTTCTACGAAGAGTACGAGGCACACGTAACAAATCAAAAATGCCCGGCTGGTCAATGTAAATCCTTGCTGCAATACATCATCGAAGATGAACCATGTACAGGATGTACACTTTGTTTCCGAAACTGCCCGGTAGGTGCAATATCAGGAGAAAAGAGAAGTCCACACTTCATCGACCAGTCTATATGTATTAAATGTGGTGTGTGTTATCAAAAGTGTAAGTTCGACGCGATTAAGATCGCCTAAAAATGAAGATTATGGAAATGATCAAATTAACCATCGATAATAAACTGGTAGTCGTAAAAAAAGGAACATCGATCCTTAAAGCTGCCGGAAGCATTGGAATTGATATCCCCACACTTTGCTACATGAAGTTGGAGGATATGAACATTGAAAATAAACCTGGAGGCTGCCGTGTTTGTGTGGTAGAAGTGGAAGGACGCCGTAATCTGGCTCCTGCCTGTGCTACAGAGGCAGCGGAAGGAATGGTAGTCAGCACGCACTCGATGAGAGCGGTGAACGCTCGCCGTACGGTTGTTGAACTGATTCTATCTGACCACCCTGCTGATTGCCTGATTTGTGCAAAATCCGGAAATTGCGAATTGCAAGATATGGCACATCACCTTGGAGTTCGTGAAATTCATTATAAAGGAGAACAATCACATTATCGTGAAGATACTTCTCCAGCAATTATTCGTGAGGTTGACAAATGTATCCTTTGTCGCCGATGTGAAACGATGTGTAACGACATCCAAACAGTTGGAGTTCTTTCAACCATCAATCGTGGTTTTGATGCTGTTGTTTCACCTGCTTTTGAGATGAATCTTGACCATTCGGTTTGTACCTATTGCGGACAATGTGTGGCTGTTTGTCCAACAGGTGCCTTAACTGAGGTTGATGAAACTGGAGCAGTAATCCGTGCTCTTTCTGATCCTACTAAAAAAGTTATTGTTCAAACAGCACCGGCTGTTAGAGCTGCTCTAGGGGAAGAATTTGGAATGGAAGCTGGAACACTTGTAACTGGGAAAATGGCATCGGCACTTCGCAGTCTTGGTTTTGACTATGTCTTCGATACTGACTTTGCTGCTGACCTCACCATTATGGAAGAAGGTACCGAATTGCTTGGTCGTCTGAACAAACATCTTGCAGGAGATAAAGATGTAAAACTTCCTATCCTGACTTCTTGTTGTCCGGCATGGGTTAAATTCTTTGAGCATCAATTCCCGGATATGATGCAAATTCCGTCAACTGCCCGTTCTCCTCAGCAAATGTTTGGTTCTATTGCCAAAACTTATTTTGCGGATAAAATTGGGGTTAAACGCGAAGACATGGTTGTGGTTTCCATTATGCCATGTGTCGCCAAAAAGTATGAAAGTAGTCGCGATGAGTTTAAAGTTAATGGCAATCCTGATGTTGACCACGCTTTAACAACACGTGAATTAGCCTCTCTTATCAATTTGTCGAACATTGATTTTAAATCGTTGCCTAATGAAGAATTTGACCAACCTCTTGGAGAATCAACCGGGGCAGGTGTAATTTTTGGAACAACAGGTGGTGTAATAGAGGCTGCTGTTAGGACAGCTTATGAGTTACAGACTGGCAAAACACTTGAACGACTTGATTTTGAAGAGCTCCGAGGAATGGAAGGTTTGCGTAAAGCAACCATTGACTTTGACGGTATTCCAATTAATATTGGCATTGCTCATGGGCTTGGAAATGCCAGAAAACTACTTGAAGAAATTCAGGCAGGGAAGAGCAAGTTTCATGCTATTGAAATTATGTCTTGCCCTGGTGGCTGTATTGGTGGTGGTGGCCAGCCATATCATCATGGAGATGCTGAAATTATCAAAAAACGTCAAAAAGCAATTTACGCTGAAGACAAAAATAAGAAACTCAGAAAATCGCATGAGAACCCATATATTAAAAAATTGTATGACGAGTTTTTAGGTGAGCCAATGAGTGACAAAGCACACCATTTACTTCACACAAAGTATTTTGATCGTAGCTAGTCCTTCAAATTAAAAAATCAACATTATGCCAAAAATAAAATTAGCAGAAAAAACCGTTGAACTGATCAAGGGAATCTGCGCAAAATTCAATAATGAAGAAGGCGAATTAATCAATGTTCTTCATGGCGTACAACATAAACTGGGTTACTTACCGGCCGAAGTTCAGGAAGTAATTGCCAAAGGATTGAATATGTCTGTTGCCAAAGTTTATGGTGTCGTTACCTTTTATTCATTCTTCTCCATGCTTCCAAAAGGAGAGCATCCTATCTCCATTTGCATGGGAACAGCTTGCTATGTTAGAGGGTCTGAACAAGTTTTAATTGAATTTAAACGTCAGTTAAGCATTGAGGTGGGACAAACTACCGCTGATGGCAAATTTTCCATCAATTGCCTGCGCTGCGTTGGTGCCTGCGGACTTGCACCAGTTGTTACGGTAGGTGAAAAAGTGTATGGACGAGTTACACCACAACAAGTCAATAAAATTATTGCTGAATATCAGGAAGGTTGCCCAAGCGATGTGAAAACGGCTTAGATAAACATTAGGGATGCGATCTTTTAGAAAGATCGCATCCCTAATCACTACCCATTCAGTATCTCCTTCAGAATATCTCGTATTCCTAAAAAGTTATTTTCAAGAACAAGCATATTCTCAATAAAGAAATTATAAATATCTGGCCATTGATTCTGGCGATGAATATCCAAGCCTTCCATTGAAACATAGATCCGACATACTTCTGCCCCACTTTCACGAACAAAACAATAATCCCAAATTAATCCTTCTTGAAAACCATCTTCCAGAATAACTTTATATTTTTCAAGAGTTTCATAAATCTCTAATCTTTTATTCTCATTACTGTGGTTGATTTCAAAAATTACTGAGGCTTCATTTCTTCCAGCTTCAAACTTTAAATCAATTCCTTTAATCTTGGTATCATAAAGCAACCACTTTTTCTTTCTTCTTTTTAACTCAGGAACCAATTCACAACGCTGATCAAAAAGTGTCCAAAATTCTTTTCGTATTTTTTTTGCTTCATCCGGTGAATACATAGCTTACAAAAATAGTGTTTTTCATTCTGTGTGATTTGGTATCTAACCGCTTAAAACTGGGAATCATAAACTTCCGCATCCAAATGAACAAATTCTCATAAATATTGTAACTTGTAATATCAACTAATTTTTATCCTATCAAATGAAACATGCATTTGCATATCTTTTGATTTCAGCAATACTTCTACATCTATTTGCTGAGTTAATCGTATTGGTTTCATTTAAAATTAATCAGGATTATATCGCCGAGTTTTTATGCATTAACAAGGATGTTCCAGAATCAAACTGTAATGGTTGCTGCCATTTAAAAATGGAACTTGAAGAACAGCAAGAGAATAAAGGAAGCTTGCCTGAATCAGAAATCAAAAAGACTGAAATCCAATACTTTGAAAACGAAACAAGTCTCTCAAATAACAAAAATGAAAGCCCAAATTTGATTTCATTATATTATTTAAATATAACTGGAAATCTAAATCCTGATAACATCTTTCACCCTCCTAAAAATAAACATGCTTAAATAATCTCATCACATTTTCTTCTTTTAATCTAATTAGATCAAAAGCAATTACTAACAATTAGCATGTTAAATATGATTTATTTTTTAAATTTCATTCAAATGAGATGGCAATCAATGATATTGCTTTCAATCATTCTACTATTCATTATTCCTGATACTTTCGCGCAAACTAAAAAAATTCGTCTAGTTGATGAAAAGTCAGGTGAACCAATTGGTCATGCGAATTATAAATATGGAACAGAATCGGGTATCTCGGATGAAAGCGGGTACATCCATATAATAGTTAATAAAAATAAAACCTTAGGTATTTCACACATTCAATTTGGAAATCAAACCATTTCTAAACAAGAATTAGAAGCTGCATTCAATTCAGGCATTTTGAAATTGGAACAAAAATCACATATGCTACTGCCTGTAAACTTTTTGTCGATCCACCCCAATGCTGGCGAACACGAACGAATGGCTTTCAGAGTTCAGGAAAAATTGGCACATGATGCCGGACATTTGCTTGAGCAGTTTAGTTCAATCTCAAGTATTAGAAAAAGTGGAGCTTATGGTTTTGATCCCGTCCTTCGTGGGTTCAAGTATGATCAGCTCAACTTGGTAATTGATGGCACTCAATGTGCCAGTGCTGCTTGTCCAAACCGAATGGATCCAGCCTCCAGCCAGACTCCTTTAAATATGATTGTACAGGCTGAAATTCTAAAAGGACCATATAGTTTACGCTATGGAAATGCATTTGGCGGCACCATTAATTTTAAGAGTGCTAATCTTTATTTTCCAGATGATCCAAAATTCTCAGGTCGTTTTAGCAGTAGCTATGAGACCAATGGTGAAATTTTCCGAACAGAAGGACTAGCAGGGTTTTCGAATGAAATTACCGATCTGAAATTATTTGGATCAATTTCAACTGGAAATAATTATACTGATGGTGATGGTGTAGAAATACCAGCAGAATTTGCCCGGAACAACTTTGGCGGAAAGCTTGGCTTTAAAATTAGTGATACACAAAATATTGGATTGCTGGTCTCTAATAATTTTGCCAAAGATGTAGACTTCCCTGCCCTTCCAATGGATTTAAGAGAAGATGATACCTGGCTTATAAATCTTAGTCATTCGGCCAACTTCTACAAAGGAAAACTCTCATCATGGAAAACATCAATCTATACAACTCAAGTGAACCATTTGATGGATAATTTGGATAAAATCATGAACCCTCGAATGGCCGATGCAATTACCTCTGCCGAGACAGAAAACATTGGAGGAAGAACAGAACTGCGCTTTAATTTTGATGAAAATTGGTTATATGTTGGGACAGATTTACGCATTGAAAGTGCAAAAGGAGAACGCACACGTACCATGCTAATGGGATCAATGACAGGGAAATCCTTGGTTGATAATGTATGGCAAGACGCTAGAATAAGTCGGAATGGAATTTTTGCAGAATATCATTTACAAGAATCTAAATTCCATTTGGTATTTTCAGGACGACTTGACTTAAACCACGCCGAAGCCCAGAGACCTGATGCCAATTTTGAAAGTCAGTATGATGATATGACTTCGAATTATCTAAATCCATCAATTAGTGTTGGCGGAACACAAATGCTAAGTGAATCGACTTCCCTAGGCTTATGGTTTGGAAGTGCCCAACGAAGTCCCGGAATTGCAGAACGATACATCAATTACTTTCCTATTGGCCTTGATCCCTATGAATTGATTGGTGACCCTCAGCTTGATCCGGAAACGAATAATCAAATCGATTTGATTTACAATTTTAAAACAAAGCAAACTGACGTTAATATCAATCTATTCTCATCTTTTTTAAGGAATTATATTTCTTCGGAAATTAGATCTGAATTACAGCCCAAACTTGGAACATCACCGGGAGTACGTCAATTCATTAACCTTGACAAAGCACGAATAACCGGTTTCGAAATGAGCTGGAGTCAGCGACTTTCGCCTAATCTACAGCAAGTAGCAGAACTTGCATATACGCATGGGGAAAATCAGGATTCAGGTGAGGCACTGCCTGAAATTCCTCCAATGCAGTTTCGTTATCGCCTATTGGGTTCATTCATTAAACACAAATTGAATGCAGAGTTGAGCTTCAGAAATTCATTTAAGCAAAATCGAGTTGCAGAATCGTATGGAGAAACAAAGACACCTGCTTTTCAGGTTGTAGATATTGACGCTTCGTACCAACTTAACAAGTGGCTTACTCTCTCATCAGGTATCCAAAACTTACTTGACGAAGCCTATTATGAACATCTATCCCGATCTGTAAGAGGAGGAGATACCCGACCTATTTATTCACCAGGAAGGAGTTTTTACTTTATTTTGGCTTTAAAATTTCATTAATAAAAAAGGGCTTCACTTAAAGTGAAGCCCTTTTTTATACTGTGTAGTCTTTTACTTTAAAAATTCTCTTGTAATTAAAGCTCAACAGTTTTAACCAAATAATAAGTATTTCTGTAAGGTGTTTTAAGTGCAGCAACAATAGTTACACTCTTTTGATTGGAATTACCATGAACAAGTAATTCTCCTACGCCGTCATTTTCCAGTATTGACTTCATGTTTTTTGGAAAATATTTTCCCTTGATAAGATTGCCAGTGAAATACTTTACTTTTTTTGTGTTATTTGATATTCTAACATTAATAAATATGAGTCCATTTGTTTCCTTTTTCGTTACAATCAATTTCGGAAGCTCAACTTCCTTACCCGAATCTTTCCACACTTTAATTCCGATTGCGGGTAATCCATTGCTGTACTGATATTCAGACTGCAATTGGCCATTTCTATGAAAACGACGACATGTTCCTGAAAGTACTCCATCAATAAAGGGTTGTTCCTTCCAGACTACAGGTTTTTTGTCATCATAAGCTTGGTAGAAAGTGTAAGAAATACCATTTCTTTTTCCTTTTATATATGGTGTTTCCGAATAGACACTACCGTGCTCATAAAATCGTTTTTTAATGCCATGCTTCGTTTTTGTACCTTTTAATACAGAAACCTCATATTCAACGACATTTGGTTTGTGTTTAAATGACATATTGAATATCTCGGTGCTGTCGTTAGCGTTAGCAGAGGCAGTATTATTTTTGTCATTGGATTTCGGATTGACTAAAAAACATGAACTAAAAATAATTGCCAGACTTAATACCCCAGTATATAGTTTATCTTTTCTCATTATTCGCCTTTACTTGATTTTATGATTTTTTTATTAATAAGAAAAACCAGATAATAATTTAATTGAATTTAAGATACGAATAACTTTGGGTATGATTATCACTTTTAAAAAAGCTTATCTAAAATAAAAAAGACCCTCACGAGATGTGAGAGTCTTTAAATATTCTAGAAATAAGAATTACTTCTTAATTACTTTTTTGTATCCGTAGATTGCAGCAGCACCTAATTCTTCTTCGATGCGTAGCAATTGGTTGTATTTAGCCATACGGTCTGAACGGCTTAATGAACCAGTCTTAATTTGACCTGAGTTAGTTGCAACAGCGATATCAGCGATAGTTGAATCTTCAGTTTCACCTGAACGGTGAGAAGTTACTGAAGTATAACCAGCGCGGTGAGCCATTTCAATTGCATCTAAAGTTTCAGTTAAAGTACCAATTTGGTTTACTTTAATAAGAATTGAATTAGCAGCATTCAACTCGATACCTTTTTGTAGGTACTCAACGTTAGTTACAAATAAGTCATCACCAACTATTTGACATCTATCACCGATGGTAGCATTCAATTTTACCCATCCGTCCCAGTCACCTTCATCCATACCATCCTCAATAGAATCGATAGGGAATTTAGCAACTAATTCAGCTAAATAAGCAGCTTGTTCATCAGAGTTACGTTTTGCTCCGTTTGGTTCGAAAATACTATAGTCATATACTCCATCTTTGTAGAATTCAGATGCAGCACAATCCATAGCGATAGAAACATCACCACCATCTTCGGCAAGACCTGGTTTGTAACCAGCATTTTTAATTGCAGTAAGAATTGATTCAATTGCCTCTTCAGTTCCACCTAGCATTGGAGCGAAACCACCTTCGTCACCAACTGCAGTAGAAAGATTTTTTGCTTTCAGAACTTTTGCTAATGCATGGAAAATTTCAGCACCCATACGAAGTCCTTCGCGGAAGCTAGGAGCACCAATAGGACGAATCATAAATTCCTGAAAAGCAATAGTAGCATCAGAGTGAGATCCACCGTTGATGATGTTCATCATAGGAACAGGAAGCACTTTAGCGTTAGTTCCACCGATGTAACGATACAAAGGTAATTCAAGTGCATTAGCAGCAGCTTTAGCAACAGCCAAAGAAACACCTAACATCGCGTTAGCACCTAATTTAGATTTTGTTTTCGTTCCATCCAACTCAAGAAGTTTGTGGTCAATAGCAACTTGTTCTGAAGCGTCCATACCAATGATTTCTTGTGCAATCAAAGTATTTACATTTTCTACAGCTTTAAGAACACCTTTACCCAGGTAACGGCCTTTATCGCCATCACGCAATTCAAGTGCTTCATTTTCACCTGTTGAAGCTCCTGAAGGAACACCAGCAAGACCAACTGCACCACACTCTAAAGTGATTTCAACTTCAATTGTTGGATTACCACGAGAATCTAAAATTTCTCTACCAACTACGTTATTAATTAACATGATTTATGGTTTTGAATTAAACTTAAAGAATTATCTAACACAATGGTTTTTATAAACTTTCAAAAAACCGTCGCAAATATACGAAATCTGGTAAAGAAATCTGGAATATGTCCAGTACGAATAACCTAAATTTAATGCTGGATTCTGGATAAAGGATACTTGTTTCTGGATACTTGAAAATCGTTGCTTAGTTCATATCAAAATCGTATTGAAATAGCTCAAAATCAATTATTGTGAATCTGGAATCAATTATCTAGAACGATTTAAACTGATTGAATTTATCTCCTGACTTGTATTCAAGAACTTCAACTGGTTGAATGGTAACCAAAGCTCCTT
Organism: uncultured Sunxiuqinia sp.; assembly: GCA_965372405.1. Taxonomy (GTDB): domain Bacteria; phylum Bacteroidota; class Bacteroidia; order Bacteroidales; family Prolixibacteraceae; genus Sunxiuqinia. The sequence goes on along the minus strand of CBDVCE010000007.1, from coordinate 28,106 downwards.
TTTTAGATTTAGCTATCAACTCATGAAGTCGTTCTGTAAATTTCCTTAACAGTTTATCTTCATCAACTATTTCTATTACAACAGGGAGGTTTCCCGACAAAGCGAATATTTTCATGGTATGAATTGAATGACTTGCTCCAAAAGATAAGATCCCCCTGTAAACAGTTGCTCCCGCTAAGCCACTCTCCCGAGCTTCCTTTACAATCTCTTCATAAAGTGGTTTTGACCCAACTTTATCGGATTCAGAAATATAAATCTTTAATATATTTGCCTTTTTCTTCATGATCTAACTCAAATATATCTCAAGTTAAGGCAAATACAACAAAAAGTAAAGTGATGATTGTTAAATTATTATCTATTGTCCATAAATTAAACGAACCAAGACAACCCCTAAATAGACAGCTGCTATTCCAAAAAATAAACTGAATGCGATATTTCCAAAAAACTGAAGCAGGTTATTCTCGCTTAACATGTTTAAGTTATTATAAGCAAATGATGAGAAAGTTGTAAAACCACCACAAAAGCCAACTGTAAGAAAAATTCGCCATTCGGGAGAAAGAAGATTCCCTTTTTCTGAAAAGGCAAAAACCAGCCCAATGATAAAGCACCCTGCAATATTTGCAGCAAATGTCCCCCAGGGAAAAGCACTATGAAGATATTTTTCAACCAGTATTTGAGTCAGGTATCGGGCAACACTTCCAAGAAAGCCCCCAGTCCCAACAATTAAAATGGTTTTCAGCATCGTTTTTTTTTATTATTTCAGGCGAAATGAATACCTTAATCGCCAAAATTACGAAAATAATTGAACTGCCAATGAATGCTGTTTTTCTCAGACTAATTCTACTGACTCAATGTCTTTTATTTGTTTCTGTATCGTTTGCTCAAAAAAGATCTGAAGTTGAAAGGAAGCTTACCTACTGGTCACAAAAATCAGATTTAAAACACAGTAGCATTGGGGTTTGTATTCAGGATGCTAATACTGGAGAAATCATTGCTCAAACCAATCCGCAATTAAGCCTGATACCAGGATCAATAATAAAACTTGTTACAACTGCTACTGCACTCGAAACATTTGGACCTGATTTTAGATTTGAGACTAAACTTGCAACCAATGGAGAAATAAAAAACGGAACTCTCCTTGGTGATTTGATGATTATTGGTGGTGGAGATCCAGCACTTGGCTCAAAATATTTTGAAGAGTACTATCTTAAAAATCATTTTCTTGATGAATGGGTTTCATCCTTAAAAGAAAATAACATAAAATACATATCGGGAAAAGTTATTGTGGATGGTTCGATATACGAAACTCAAACAGTTCCAAATACCTGGATTTGGGAAGACATCGGAAACTACTATGGAGCTGGAGCGAATGGGCTTTCTGTTTATGATAATATGTATCAAATACATTTATCTTCTCCAACAGAAGCAGGGAAACAAACGAAAATAAAAAGAATTGATCCTGAAATTCCAAATGTCTATTTTGACAATCAGGTACTATCTTCAAATATTAACAGGGATCGTGCTTATGTTTTTGGAAGCCCTAATGAGAACAAACGGATAATAAGAGGAACAATTCCTAAAAGCAAAGCTGATTTTGTGATTAAAGCTTCAATGCCCAACCCAGCAAAACTTGTAAAATGGCAGCTTGAAAATAGGCTGGCTAAAAAGGGAATAAAATTTAACACGAAAAAGAATGACGAGTTAGCGGAACCATATTTACTTAGCTGCACTAGTTCTCCAAAGCTTATTGACATTATACGTGTAACAAATCATGAAAGTGTAAACTTGTTTGCCGAACATTTACTTAAACATTTAGCATTTAGGAAATCGGGCTTGGGATCAACAAAAGAAGGAGTTGGTATTGTAAAACGATTTTGGAAATCGAAAGGAATAAATATTGATGGTTTTTTTATGGAAGATGGTAGTGGACTTTCGCGCTTCAATTCAGTTACAGCAAATCAAATGGTGCAAATCCTTAGTTACATGAAAAACCAAAGTAAGCATAGTGATTTGTTCTTCAGCAGTATCCCTAAAGTACCCAATGGAACTCTTTATGTTTTCGAATCTGGGAAATTCCCAAATGGTACATTGCAGGCAAAAAGTGGTAGCATGACCAGAGTTCGCTGTTATGCAGGTTTAATAAAAACGCAATCAAACCGTGAAGTTCTGTTCACAATCATGCTAAATAATTTCTCGTGCAGTCAATCTACAGCAGTTGACTTGATTGAGGAATTGTTATATTCGATAAAAACAGATACAGTTTCAGAATAGACTTATTTATCGAGTATTCCTTTGTAAAGTAAATTCCAGAAATACACAGCCTTATAAAAATACCCCATCACTGAATGTTCCAATTAAAATACGGATACTTTCAGAAATGAGGCAATTATTTGTTTTTAGACGATTGGAATCGTTTTTCTATTCTACTAACTTTCTATACTTAATTCGTTTAGGTCCTTCATCACCCAAACGTTTTTTCTTGTTCTCTTCATATTCAGAATAAGATCCTTCAAAGAAATATACACTTGAATCACCTTCGAATGCCAAAATATGTGTAGCAATGCGGTCAAGAAACCAACGGTCGTGAGAAATTACTACAGCACAACCAGCAAAGCTCTCCAGCCCTTCTTCCAACGCGCGTAGTGTATTCACATCAATATCGTTTGTTGGCTCATCAAGCAACAAAACATTCCCTTCCTCTTTTAAGGCCATTGCAAGATGTAAGCGGTTTCGTTCACCACCTGAAAGAACCTCACATTTCTTTTGCTGATCTGCACCCGCAAAGTTAAATCTTGAAATATAAGCTCTGGCATTTATTTGTTTCGATCCCATTTGAATCAATTCACTTCCACCGGATATAACTTCATAAACCGTTTTATCAGGAACAATATCATCATGAGATTGATCAACGTATGAAATCTTAACCGTTTCACCAACTTCAAAATTTCCTTTGTCAGCCTCTTCTTGTTTCATAATCAATCGGAACAAAGTAGTCTTTCCTGCACCATTTGGTCCAATAACGCCAACAATACCGTTTGGCGGAAGCTTAAAATTCAAATCATCAAAAAGAAGTCTTTCACCATAGCCTTTAGCTAATGCTTCGGCTTCAATAACCTTTTCTCCCAAACGAGGTCCATTAGGGATAAAGATTTCAAGACGTTCTTCTTTCTGTTTCACATCTTCATCCATCAGTTGGTTATATGCACTTAAACGTGCTTTAGACTTGGCATGTCTGGCTTTTGGTGTCATCCTTATCCAATCAAGTTCTCGCTCCAAAGTCTTCCTTCTTTTTGAGTGAGTTTTCTCTTCTTGCTCCAGGCGTTTAGCTTTTTGATCCAACCACGATGAATAATTTCCTTTCCATGGAATTCCTTCTCCCCTATCCAATTCAAGAATCCAACCAGCAACATTATCTAAGAAATAGCGATCGTGGGTAATGCAAATAACTGTTCCTTTGTACTGTTGTAAATGCATTTCAAGCCACTGTACAGATTCTGCATCCAAATGGTTAGTAGGTTCATCCAAAAGAAGGACATCTGGTTCTTTTAGCAACAAACGGCAAAGTGCAACCCGACGCTGCTCTCCTCCCGAAAGTTCTTTTATAAGCTGATCACCAGGTGGACAACGTAAGGCATCCATAGCACGTTCCAGTTTTGAATCCAGATTCCATGCATCATATTGATCAATTTTTTCCTGAAGTTTAGTTTGCTTATTAATTAGAGATTCCATTTTATCAGGATCATCCAGTACTTCAGGTTCAGAAAATTTTAGATTGATTTCTTCATAAGCTTTCAAAACATCAACCACTTCCTGTACTCCTTCTTCAACAATTTGTTTTACTGTTTTTGTAGGATCAAGCTTTGGTTCCTGCTCCAAATAACCAACAGTATATCCTGGAGAAAAGACAACTTCACCCTGATAGGATTTCTCTAATCCAGCTATAATTTTTAATAATGTTGACTTTCCGGAACCATTTAAACCAATAATTCCAATTTTAGCACCAAGGAAGAAAGACAATGAAATGTCTTTTAATACGTTTTTCTGAGGGGGAAAGGTTTTACTTACCCGATACATTGAAAATATAATCTTTTTATCGTCTGACATGTTGTAATTAATATAGTTTTATGATAAAACCCGTAATTGAGCTATCCAATACATAATATCGGTTAGCAAAAATAGGTGAATTTTTATATTTATATGTTTAAATTTGTTTAGAGTGTTCAATAAAATCATATTGCATTGAAAATACTAATTGTAGATGACAACCCTGTAAATCAAAAGTTCGCTACATTATCGTTACACAACGATTATGATATAGAAACAGCGGATCACGGACTAGAGGCTTTGAAGAAAGTTCAGGAGAAAAAATATGATCTTATTTTGATGGATCTTTTTATGCCTGTAATGGATGGAGCAGAAGCAACTATGAGAATCCGTCAGATGGATAATAACCTGAACCAGAACATTCCGATTGTATTTTACACCACAAGTGATCTTGAGTCTGATCGCAGAAGGTGTTTACAAAACGGAGCGAATGACTACCTTATTAAACCTGTAAAAGCTGGTTATCTTCAGAAAAGAATTAAGAATATTTTGAATATGATCGCTTAATGGGTTGATTGCGATTCGAGAAAAAGGCGACAAATAAAGCTGACCAAATTGGTCAGCTTTATATTTTTAAGGAGTCGCTAATTATTTATCATCAGCTTTCTCTTCTTTGTCTTTCGCTTCAGCTTTTGGTTCTTCAGCAGTTTCCTCAGTAGCATTTTCTTTTACTTCTTTAGTTACTACTTCTTCCTTCACTTCTTCAACGACTTCAGCTTTTGGTTCTGCTACAACTTCTTCAACAACAGCAGCAGGAGCAGCTTCCACTTTTTTAGTACCACCACGACGTGAACGACGTGATTTTGCTTTTTCCTTTTTCTCTGCTAACAAGTTTTCATTGTAATCTACCAATTCGATGATACACATATCTGCATTATCGCCTAAACGAGCACCTGTTTTAAGTACACGTGTATAACCACCCGGACGGTCACCAACTTTCTCAGCAACATCGCGGAATAATTCAGCAACAGCTTGTTTGCTTTTCAAATAGCTGAAAACAACACGACGTGAATGAGTAGTATCGTCTTTAGCTCTTGTAATAAGTGGCTCAACATACATCTTAAGTGCCTTTGCTTTTGCAACGGTAGTGCTGATTCGTTTATGGAAAATCAAAGAATTCGCCATATTCGAAAGCATTGCCTTTCTGTGGGCACTTTTCCTTCCCAAATGGTTGAATTTTTTATTATGTCTCATTTCTACTTATTCCTTGTCTAGTTTATACTTACTAATATCCATTCCGAAGGTCAAGTTCATGCCATTGAGCAAATCATCCAATTCGGTCAATGATTTTTTACCAAAGTTCCTGAATTTCAACAAATCATTTCGGTTGTAAGTAACCAGTTCTCCCAACGTTTCCACATCAGCTGCTTTCAAGCAGTTAAGGGCACGAACAGAAAGATCCATATCAACCAATTTGGTTTTCAGAAGTTGACGCATATGCAGAACTTCTTCGTCGAATTCTTCATTTGCAAATTTCTCATCAGAATCAAGAGTGATCTTCTCATCTGAGAACAGCATGAAGTGATAAATCAGGATTTTTGCAGCTTCTTTCAAAGCATCTTTTGGATGAATCGAACCATCAGTAGCAATATCTAAAACTAATTTTTCATAGTCAGTTTTTTGCTCAACACGATAGTTTTCAACAGCATACTTCACATTTCTGATTGGTGTGAAGATGGAGTCAATCGGAATTACCCCAAACTCAGCATCCACCGGCTTATTTTCAGCGCTGGGGACATAGCCTCGTCCTTTGTTAATTGTCATTTCCACCTGCAATTTTACGTCAGATTCCATCCGGCAAATAACCAGCTCTGGATTTAGTGCCCGAAAACCAGTCATAAACTTGTTGATATCTCCTGCTGTAAATTCTTCCTGCCCAGAAATAGAGATAGAAACTTTTTCGTTATCAAAATCTTCAACTTCGCGTTTAAAACGAATTTGCTTCAGGTTAAGAATGATTTCAGTTACATCTTCCATCACTCCTTTCACGGTTGCAAACTCATGATCTACGCCTTCAATTTTGACAGTTGTGATTGCATAACCTTCCAGAGATGATAATAGAATTCTGCGTAATGCATTACCAATGGTAATTCCATACCCAGGTTCCAACGGACGAAATTCGAATTTACCGAACTTCTCATCGGATTCTACCATTATTACTTTGTCAGGTTTTTGGAACGCTAATATTGCCATAATAATACTGAGTAATTTATTATTTAGAATACAACTCTACAATAAGTTGTTCTTTGATATTTTCAGGAATCTCTTCCCGTTCTGGACGGTTAAGGAATTTCCCAACCATTTGTGTACCATCCCATTCCAACCAAGCATATTGGTTAGCGCGATGTGAAGTCAGTGCATCAGCGATAACTTCCAACGATTTTGACTTTTCCCTTACTCCAATAATATCGCCAGGACGTAGCTGGTATGATGGAATGTTTACAAGTTCACCATTAACAGTAACATGTCTGTGTGATACTAACTGACGGGCTCCCGAACGTGACGCAGCTAATCCTAAACGGAAAACTACATTGTCCAAACGAGATTCCAATAGTTGTAACAACACTTCACCTGTTACCCCTTTTGCGGCAGATGCCTTTTTAAAGAGATTGGAGAATTGTCTTTCCAACACACCATAAGTGTATTTCGCTTTTTGCTTTTCTTTTAACTGAACACCATATTCAGACTTTTTACGTCTGCGACCAGTGTTGCCATGCATACCTGGTGGGTAGTTCTTTTTTTCAAGTACTTTATCAGGTCCGAAAATTGGTTCCCCAAATTTTCTTGCGATTTTAGTTTTTGGTCCTTTATATCTTGCCATTTTTCTTCCGTTTTAAAAATTAAACACGTCTTCTTTTAGCAGGGCGGCAACCGTTATGTGGCAATGGAGTCACATCTACGATTTCATTCACCTGAATGCCCACGCTGTTAATAGCTCGAATAGCAGATTCACGACCATTACCGGGTCCTTTCACAAATACTTTCACTTTTCTGAGTCCTAGATCATATGCAGTCTTAGCACATTCTTCAGCGGCTACCTGGGCAGCATAAGGCGTATTCTTCTTCGATCCTCTAAATCCTTTTTTACCAGCTGATGACCAAGAGATTACCTCTCCGTTATTATTGGTCATTGAAATGATAATATTATTGAATGAGGAATGAATATGTGCCTGGCCGGTAGCTTCAACATTAACGACTCTTTTCCTACTGGAACTTGTCTTTTTTGCCATAATTCAATTAATTATTTAGTGGCTTTTTTCTTATTAGCTACAGTTTTCTTTCTTCCTTTTCGAGTACGGGCATTGTTTTTTGTACTTTGTCCGCGAACAGGAAGGCCAATACGATGACGGATTCCACGGTAACAACCGATGTCCATCAAACGTTTGATGTTAAGCTGGTTTTCAGAACGCAATTCACCTTCAACTTTAAAATTATCGTTGATTACGCCACGAATGGCAGCAAACTGCGAATCATCCCAATCCTGAACTTTCATATTAGGATCTACGCCAGCATCTGTGAGGATTGTCATTGCACGGCTACTGCCAATACCGTAAATGTATGTAAGTGCAACTTCACCTCTTTTATTATTAGGAATATCAACTCCAACAATACGAGCCATAAATAAAATTTTTACAAAGTTAATTAATTATCCCTGACGCTGTTTGAACTTTGGATTCTTTTTATTAATCACGTACAAACGGCCTTTCCTGCGTACTATCTTGCAGTCGGCGCTGCGCTTTTTTATGGATACTCTAGTCTTCATTATGGTTATTTTAATTTTTATATCTAAAAGTAATCCTCCCTTTAGTCAGATCATATGGAGACATCTCCACTTTCACTTTATCTCCCGGAAGAATTTTGATATAATGCATGCGCATCTTACCAGAGATATGCGCTGTTATCACATGCCCGTTTTCAAGTTCTACCCTGAACATAGCATTTGATAAAGCTTCAATTATTGTTCCGTCTTGTTCTATAGAAGGCTGCTTTGCCATAAACTAATCTTTTTTATTCAGTTTTTGCTTTTACATCATTGATCCACCACCACCAGCACGTCCTTTAATTCGGCCTGATTTCATCAAACCATCATAATGACGCATTAGCAAGTGACTTTCAATTTGTTGTAATGTATCTAAAACAACACCTACCAAAATCAACAGTGACGTACCTCCGAAGAAGTATGAAAACTGTGTATTGACATGAGCAAGCATAGCAAAAGCTGGTAAAATTGTCACAATACCAAGGAAAATTGACCCTGGGAAAGTAATACGGGACATCACTCCATCCAGAAATTCAACAGTTTTCTTTCCGGGTTTTACACCTGGAATGAAACCGCCGTTCTTTTTCATATCTTCAGCCATTTGTACCGGATTGACAGTGATTGCTGTGTAAAAATACGTAAACAATACTACCAGAACAAATTGTGTGAAGTTATACCAAAAACCTGTATGATCGGAAAATGCAGCCGCAAAACCGCTCATACTATCTGAATTTGCAATTCCTGCAATTGTAAGAGGAACAAACATAATCGCCTGGGCAAATATTATAGGCATTACCCCAGCGGCATTCACTTTTAGAGGTATATATTGACGTACGCCTCCGTATTGTTTGTTACCCACAATGCGTTTCGCATATTGTACAGGAATACGGCGGGTACCTTGTACCAGCATAATTGTTCCCATAAATATAACGAACAGAATAACAAACTCAACAAGAAACATTACCATTCCACCTCCCTCTTGTTCAAGTCGAGAAACAAACTCGGCAAAAACAGAGAAAGGTAAACGAGCAATAATACCAATCATGATAATTAACGAAATACCATTACCTATTCCTTTATCGGTAATACGTTCACCTAACCACATAACAAACATAGAACCAGCACACAAAATAACGGTAGACGAAATGGTAAACATCGTCGGATCCATTACAATTGCATTTGGCATGTTCACTCTAATGTTAGTTAAAAACGCAGGTGCCTGGAAAAGAAGAATTAGTACAGTAAGATAACGAGTTATCTGATTTATTTTCCTTCTTCCGGATTCCCCTTCTTTTTGCATACGCTGAAAATATGGGACGGCTATTCCCATCAGCTGAATTACAATTGAAGCAGAAATGTAAGGCATGATCCCTAAAGCAAATATTGACGCGTTTGAGAATGCACCACCCGAGAACATATCCAACAACCCCAGCAACCCATCCGAAGTTTGGTTTTTAAGCTCTCCTAATTGTGCCGGGTCAACGCCCGGTAAGGCGACGAACGATCCTAAACGGTAAATCAAAAGGAATAATAAAGTTGTTCCCAATCGGGCTCTAAGATCCTCAATCTTATAAATATTCTTTAGGGTTTCGATAAATTTTTTCATCAGGTTTAGAGTGTTTCAGTGGTTCCTTCTAACTTTTCAATGGCTTCTTTTGCAGATTTAGAAAACGCATGTGCTTTTATTTCAAGCTTTAAACTCAAAACACCATTTCCTAAAATCTTTACACGGTCCCTTTTTGAAGCCAGACCAGCATCAACCAATGTTTCAATATCAATAACTGTAAGCTTTTTGCTTTCAGCCAATACTTGAATTGCATCCAGATTGATTGCTTTATATTCTACCCTGTTAATATTCTTGAATCCGAATTTAGGTACAACACGTTGCAAAGGCATTTGACCACCTTCGAAACCACGAGTACGGCTATAACCAGAACGTGACTGGGCACCGTTATGTCCCCTTGTGGAAGTTCCTCCACGTCCTGAGCCTTGACCACGTCCAATTCGTTTGTCCTTTTTAACGGATCCTTCAGCAGGTTTAAGATTACTTAAATCCATAATATAAATCTTAATTTTTTTATACTTCTTCGACTTTCACCAAATGATTCACCTTGTTGATCATACCCAGAATCTGAGCTGTATTTTCATGTTCAACAGGTTGATTCAATTTCTTAATTCCAAGAGCTTCAAGCGTAGCTTTTTGCCTTTTATTGGAACCAATTTTGCTTTTTATCTGAGTGATTTTAATCTTAGCCATAGTTCCTATCCTTTAAAAACTTTTTCTAATGAAACTCCACGTTGATCAGCAACTGCTTTCGCATCACGCATTTCAAGCAATGCCTGAAATGTTGCTTTTACCAAGTTATGTGGATTTGATGATCCTTTAGACTTTGCTAGGATATCATGTATACCAACACTCTCAAGTACAGCACGCATCGCACCCCCTGCTTTTACACCTGTACCCGAAGATGCAGGTTTAAGGAATACTTTTGCACCACCAAACTTGGCGATTTGTTCGTGAGGAATAGTTCCTTTATGAACTGGAATTTTAACCAGATTTTTCTTAGCAGCGTCAACACCTTTAGCAATAGCGGTAGTAACTTCACTAGCTTTACCTAGTCCCCAGCCTACAACACCATCTTCGTTACCTACAACGACAATAGCTGAAAAACTGAATGTTCTACCCCCTTTGGTTACTTTAGTTACACGGTTAATTGCAACTAACCTATCCTTAAGATCGATGTCAGTTGTTTTGACTCTTTTTACATTTCCTGCCATAATCATTAAAATTTAAGGCCACCTTCACGGGCAGCGTCAGCTAATTGTTTAATTCTACCGTGATACAAATAACCGTTACGATCGAAAACAACATTTTTAATACCAGCTGCAAGTGCTTTTTCAGCAACAACTTTTCCAACTAGAGAAGCTTGTTCTGATTTGTTGACTTCTTTTTCGCTGATTTCTTTATCCAATGAAGAGATTGCAAGCAATGTAGTACCATCAATATCATTGATAAATTGCACATACATTTGCTTATTACTTCTGAAAACACTTAAACGTGGCCTTTCAGCAGTCCCCGAAATAATTTTTCGGATTCTCTTTTTGATTCTATATCTTCTTTCTTGTTTCGTTAAAGCCATGATTTCTAAAATTTACTATTTAGCAGCAGCTGATTTTCCTGCTTTCCTTCTCAATACTTCACCGGCAAACTTCACACCCTTACCTTTGTAAGGTTCTGGTTTACGCAATGAGCGGATTTTAGCAGCAACTTGTCCAATAAGCTGTTTATCGCAGCTTTTTAGAGTTACACTAGGATTGCTCCTTTTATCAGTTACGGCTTCGACTTTTACTTCAGGAGGAAGTTGCAGATAAGTGTGGTGAGAATACCCTAGAACAAGGTCTAATAATTGTCCTTGGTTTTCAGCACGGTAACCTACACCGACAAGTTCCAATTTAATTTCGTAACCGTCAGTAACACCCTTAACCATGTTATTAATTAACGAGCGATACAAACCATGCATAGCACGATATTTTTTTGAATCGTTCGGTCTTAAAACTTTGATTTGGTTTTCTTCAACAGTTACATCAATTTCAGGATCGACCTGCTGGGAAAGCTCACCAAGTTTACCTTTAACGGTAACCACTTTTTCTTTGGATACGCTAATGGTAACACCTGCTGGTATAGCGATTGGTAATTTACCTATTCTTGACATTGCTTTTCCTCCTTATTAATATACGTAACATAAAACTTCACCACCTACACCTAGATCACGTGCTTCTTTATCAGTAATCACGCCTTTTGATGTAGATATGATTGCAATACCCAAACCATTCAATACGCGAGGGATATTATCACTGTCGCAGTATTGTCTCAAACCAGGCTTACTAATTCTTTTTACTGATTTGATCGCAGGTATTTTAGATTCAGGATGATACTTCAAGGCAATTTTAATATTCCCTTGATAGTTTACATCATCTTCGAACTTATAATTCAGGATATAACCTTTATCTTTTAAGATTTTAGTAATTTCCTTTTTTATGTTTGAAGCAGGAACTTCAACAACACGGTGCTTTGCCTTTTGAGCATTACGTACGCGGGTTAAAAGGTCTGCTATCGGATCTGTAATTTTACTCATTACTTTTCTTTTAAACGTTTACCAACTTGCTTTTTTAACACCGGGAATTAAACCTGATGAAGCCATTTCGCGGAAATTAATCCTGCTTATTCCAAATTGCCTCATATAACCTTTTGGTCTACCAGTTAATCTGCAACGGTTATGCAAACGTACCTTAGATGAATTCTTAGGAAGTTTTTGCAAACCTACATAATCGCCTTCAGCTTTGAGCTGGGCCCTTTTATCGGCATATTTTTCAACAAGCGCTGCCCTTTTTACTTCACGGGCTTTCATTGATTCTTTAGCCATAGCTTAATTCTTTTTAACGTTTTTAAAAGGTAAACCTAACTCTTTCAATAAGGCGAAGCCTTCTTCGTCAGTATCAGCGTTGGTAACAAAAGTAATGTTCATACCATTAATTTTTGAAACCTTGTCAATGTTGATCTCAGGGAAAATAATTTGCTCAGGGATACCCAATGTATAATTACCTTGTCCGTCCATTTTTCCTTCAATACCTCTAAAGTCACGAATACGTGGCAATGAAATATTGATTAGACGCTCAAGGAATTCAAACATTTGGCTGCGACGTAAAGTTACGCGAACCCCAATTGGCATTTTTTTCCTCAATTTAAAGTTAGAGATGTCCTTCTTTGATACGGTTTGGACTGCTTTTTGACCTACAATCATTGTCATTTCCTCTGTGGCAACATCAATGATTTTTTTATCGGCAATTGCAGCTCCAACTCCTTGGTTAAGAACAATCTTTGTCAATTTCGGAACCTGCATTACAGATTTATAATCGAATTCCTTTTTTAGTGAAGGAATGATTTCTTCCGAATATCTCTTTTTAAGTGTTGGTTCGTAAGACATTATTTAATCTCCTCTCCAGATTTTTTAGAATAACGTACTAATTTACCGTTGTCGTCGAGCTTCCTTCCAATACGCGTGCGTTCTCCTGATTTAGGATCTGCTTGCATTAGGTTAGAAATGTGGATTGGCGCTTCCTTTTCAACAATACCTCCCTGCGGATTTTCCGCATTTGGCTTGGTATGTTTTTTCACCATATTCACACCCTCAACAATGGCTCTTTGTTTTTCCCTGACAACTTCAAGGACTTTACCTTGCTGGCCTCTATCGTTGCCGGCAACAACAACAACTGTGTCGCCTTTTTTGATATGTAATTTCTTCTGCATTTAATTTGTTTTATGCATTAAAGTACTTCAGGTGCAAGTGAAATAATCTTCATGTTTTGTTCACGAAGTTCCCTTGCAACAGGGCCAAAAATACGAGTTCCGCGCATTTCACCAGTTGCGCTCAACAAAACAACTGCATTGTCATCAAAACGGATATAAGATCCATCCTGACGACGCACTTCTTTTTTAGTTCGAACAACAATTGCCCTTGACACGGTACCTTTTTTCATTTCACTACTTGGGATAGCACTTTTAACAGTTACTACCACAGTATCGCCAAGCGAAGCATAGCGCTTTCTTGTTCCGCCTAAAACACGGATACAAAGCACTTCTTTCGCGCCGCTATTATCGGCTACTGCACATCTTGATTCCTGTTGTATCATGATTACTTAGCTCTTTCAATAATTTCAACTAATCTCCAACATTTGTTTTTACTTAAAGGTCGTGTTTCCATGATCTTTACAGTATCACCAATGCAGCAGGTGTTTTGCTCATCGTGGGCGTACAACTTGGTTGTCTTGTTCACGAATTTTCCGTAAATCGGATGTTTTTCTTTTCGCTTCACAGCAACAACAATGCTCTTAGCCATTTTGTCGCCTACAACAACCCCGATACGCTCTTTTCTCAGATTTCTTGCTTCCATTACTACAAATTAATTCTGATTTTGATTGATTTCCCGCTGACGTAAAATAGTCTTAAGGCGTGCAATATTCCTTCGGGCATCCTTTATTTTCAAAGGATTATCCAATGGAGAAACTGCATGGTTCATATTCAGACGTCCCAAGGTTTCTTTTTCCAGTTGAATTCTTTCCTGAATTTCCTTGTCTGTTAATTCTTTAATTTCAGATGTTTTCATCATTACTACTCATTAATAGATTCAACAAAGTCACGTCTAACAACAAATTTTGTAGTTACCGGCAATTTCTGAGCCGCTAAACGAAGGGCTTCTTTTGCCAATTCGTAAGGTACACCGTCGGCTTCAATTATCATACGACCAGGTGTAACCGGAGCTACAAATGCTTCAGGAGAACCTTTACCTTTACCCATACGTACTTCTGCAGGTTTTTTGGTAATTGGTTTATCTGGGAAAATACGGATCCAAATTTGACCCTGACGTTGCATGTGCCTGGTTACCGCAACCCTCGCCGCTTCAATTTGGCGACCGGTAATCCAGCATTCTTCCAACGACTTTATACCGAAAGATCCGAATGCAAGTTGATTACCGCGTTGGGCATTCCCTTTCATTCGTCCTTTTTGTACTCTTCTAAACTTAGTTTTTTTCGGCTGTAACATCCTTTTTCAATTAAAAGGTTTTCTAATTATTTTCTTTTCTTTCTAAAACCGCCACCACGGCCACCACGGCCACCAGCTCCACCTTGATTAGACTTTTGTCCAACATTTGGTGAAAGGTCACGTTTTCCATATACTTCTCCTAAACAAATCCAAACCTTAACACCGATTAAACCGGTTTTTGTTAAAGCTTCAGCTAAAGCATAATCGATATCAGCCCTAAGTGTGTGCAAAGGAGTACGACCATCTTTATACATTTCGGAGCGAGCCATTTCAGCACCGTTCAAACGACCGGATACTAAAATTTTAATGCCTTGTGCTCCCATTCTCATTGTAGAGGCTATAGCCATTTTCGTAGCACGACGGTAAGCAATCTTACCCTCGATTTGGCGTGCAATATTATTGGCAACAATACGAGCATCGAGTTCAGGACGCTTAATCTCAAAGATATTGATCTGAACTTCTTTGCTGGTGATCTTCTTCAGCTCTTCTTTAAGCTTGTCAACTTCCTGACCACCTTTACCAATAATAATACCTGGGCGTGAGGTGTGAACAGTAATGGTAATAAGCTTTAGAGTTCTTTCAATAATGATCTTTGAGATACTTGCTTTTGCCAAACGGGCATTCAAGTATTCTCTGATCTTTGCATCTTCAACCAGCTTGTCACCATAGTCGTTTCCACCGAACCAATTGGAATCCCATCCACGGATGATTCCTAAACGATTAGCGATTGGATTAACTTTTTGTCCCATGTATTACTATTTATTCGTTATCGTTAGCTACATTACTACTATCCACGTGTAAAGTAACGTGGTTTGAACGTTTGCGGATTCTATGCGCACGGCCTTGTGGGGCTGGACGCAGACGCTTCAAAATGCGTCCTGAATCTACTGCAATCGTTTTGACGTATAGATTACTATCTTCAAGTCGAACTCCTTCGTTTTTTGCCTGCCAGTTTGCAACGGCTGACATCAACAATTTTTCGACTTTACGAGAAGCTTCTTTTGGCGAGAATTTCAAGACATCTAAAGCCCTGTTAACTTCCATTCCGCGTATCATATCAGCAACAAGCCGCATTTTACGTGGTGAAGTAGGGCAGTCTTTCAATACTGCAAAAAACTGTGTTTTTTTAGCTTCTTTTAGTTCGTTTGCTCTATTTCTTTTTCTAGCACCCATCGTGAATTCATTTAAATGTTAATGAGAAACTATGCCTACCTTTTATTTCCGGCATGTCCCCTGAATGTTCTTGTAGGTGCAAATTCACCGAGCTTATGGCCAACCATGTTCTCAGTTACATATACAGGAATGAATTTATTCCCGTTATGAACCGCAATGGTATGCCCTACAAAGTCAGGAGAGATTACTGATGCCCTTGACCAAGTCTTAAGAACTGACTTTTTGCCAGATTCATTCAAAGTCAAAACTTTTTTCTCAAGTTTATATGCAATGAAAGGGCCTTTTTTTAATGAACGACTCATATTCTTCTCCTTTAATTATTTCTTGCGTTTTTCTACAATGTACCTATTGGAAGCTTTCTTCTTCGCACGGGTTTTGAAACCTTTAGCTAAGACTCCGTTGCGTGAACGAGGATGTCCACCTGAAGATTTACCTTCACCACCACCCATTGGGTGATCAACCGGATTCATTACTACACCACGAACGCGTGGTCTTCTTCCTAACCAACGTGAACGACCAGCTTTACCTGATCTTTCTAAGTTGTGCTCAGTGTTTCCAACAATACCGATGGTAGCTCTACAAGTAACAAGTACCATTCTGGATTCGCCGGAAGGTAATTTCACGATAGCGTATTTACCTTCCCTAGAGGTCAGTTGCGCATAAGTACCGGCACTACGTGCCATCACACCACCCTGTCCGGGTCGAAGCTCGATATTGTGTACTACAGTACCAAGAGGTATTTCTCCAAGTGGGAGTGAGTTGCCAACTTCAGGAGCGACGCCTGTTCCGCTATGTACAGTCTGTCCAGCTTGCAATCCATTCGGTGCAAGCATGTACCGTTTTTCACCATCGGCGTATACCAACAGTGCAATACGGGCTGTGCGGTTCGGGTCATACTGAATTGACTCAACACGTGCAGGGATACCATCTTTCTCGCGCTTAAAATCGATAACACGATATCTCTTCTTGTGCCCCCCACCTATATACCTCATTGTCATGCGACCCTGGCTATTACGTCCGCCAGACTTCGACATGGGCTTCAACAATGATTTCTCAGGCGTTGATGCAGTAATAGTATCAAAAGCACCAATAATTTTATGCCTTTGACCCGGTGTAACTGGTTTTAATTTTCTTACTGCCATTTCTATTTATTATATATTACTATAAAAATCGATTGAATCTCCTTCAACCAATGTTATTATTGCTTTTTTGAAAGCAGATGTTTTTCCAGTAATTACTCCTGATTTAGTAAAACGGCTTTTAGCCTTTCCACCATAAACCATTGTATTTACAGAAACTACATTTACATCATATAAATCTTCAACTGCTTTTCTAATCTGCGCTTTATTGGCATCTTTTCTAACAACAAAGCCGAAACGGTTCAAGGTTTCTCCTTGCTCCGTCATTTTTTCCGTTACTATGGGTTTGATTAAAATATCCATGTTTTACCCCCTTATTGCTTTAATTGTTCTTCAATTTTACCAACAGAACTTTCAAGGAAAATAAGCTTTCCTGCGTTCATTACTTGGTAAGTATTTAACTCAGAGGCAGTTATGATAGATACTCCCTGTAAATTTCTGGAGGACAAATATATGTTTTTATTTTCTTCTGGTAAAACGAAAAGAGACTTTTTATCAGTAATTTTCAAATTATTACTGATTTTAACCATTTCCTTTGTTTTAGGGGCTTCCAGAGAAAAGTCTTCCAAAATTAGAATATCGCTCGCATTTGCCTTGTAAGTCAACGCTGATTTACGTGCAAGCACTTTTACCTTTTTATTCAATTTGAAACCATAGTTCCTTGGACGAGGACCAAAAACACGGCCTCCACCACGAAATAAAGGTGACTTAATGCTACCTGCTCTTGCTGTACCAGTACCCTTTTGTCTTTTAATCTTTCTGGTACTACCAACAATGTCAGCTCTTTCTTTTGCTGCATGAGTTCCTTGACGCTTATTCGCCATATACTGCTTTACATCTAAGTAAATAGCGTGGTCATTAGGTTCAATACCGAAAACCTGCTCATCTAACTTAACAGATCTTCCAGTTTCTTTTCCGGCTGTATTTAATACTTGTACTTCCATTACTGATAAACAATTACATGTGATCCTTTAGCTCCAGGAATAGATCCTTTAACAACTATTAGGTTTGACTCTGGAATTACTTTCAAAACTTTCAAGTTTTGAACAGTTTGATTCGCGCCACCCATGCGGCCAGCCATACGCATACCCTTAAATACACGAGAAGGGTATGAAGAAGCACCAAGTGACCCAGGAGCTCTAAGGCGGTTGTGCTGACCATGAGTAGCATCACCAACTCCTTTAAAGTTGTAGCGTTTAACTACACCTTGAAAACCTTTACCTTTAGTTACGCCCGATACATCGACCCAGCTTTCTTCGTTGATGATGTCAACAGTAATGGTATCACCAGGTTTGTATTCACCTTCAAAATCACGAAACTCAATAACTTTACGCTTTGGTTCAGTTCCAGCTTTCTGGAAATGTCCAAACTCTGCTTTGGTAGTATGCTTCTCTTTTTTGTCAGCATAACCAATTTGCAGTGCGTTATAGCCATCGGTTTCAACCGTTTTGACCTGTGTTACCACACAAGGTCCGGCTTCAATCACAGTGCATGGGATGTTCTTCCCCTCAACACTGAATACGGATGTCATTCCGATTTTTTTTCCGATTAATCCTGCCATTTTTTTTCTTTTTTACAGGTTATCACACTTTAATTTCTACTTCAACGCCACTTGGTAATTCAAGCTTCATTAAGGCGTCAATTGTTTTAGCTGTAGAGCTGTAAATGTCAATCAAACGTTTGTAAGAAGACAACTGAAATTGCTCACGTGATTTTTTGTTCACGAAAGTTGATCTCAATACTGTAAAGATTCTCTTGTGAGTTGGAAGCGGAATAGGCCCACTAACAATTGCACCTGTAGTTTTTACAGTCTTTACGATCTTTTCAGCCGACTTGTCTACCAAGTTGTGATCATACGATTTCAGCTTAATTCTGATCTTTTGACTCATAATGAGATAAAATAATTATATTATAATAATTCTACTTTTCCTTGTACATCTTCAAGCACCTTAATTGCCAATTGTTTTGGCACTTCAGCGTAATGTGAAAACTCCATAGATGAAGTTGCACGACCAGAAGATAAAGTTCTAAGTACCGTTACATAGCCAAAAATTTCAGCCAATGGAACGATTGCTTTAATTACACGAGCGCCAGATTTCTCTTCCATGCCTTCAACCTGTCCTCGACGACGGTTCAAGTCACCAATAATATCACCCATGTACTCTTCAGGAGTAACAATCTCAGACTTCATCATAGGCTCAAGCAATTTTGGACCTGCTTTTGAAGCTGCACTTTTAAATGCCTGACGGGCACAGATTTCGAATGACAACTGATCTGAATCCACTGGATGGAAAGAACCATCCCGCAATTCAACCTTAAGGCTATCTAATTGGTAGCCAGCCAAAGGACCATTCAACATTGCATTTTTAAAACCTTTTTCCACTGAAGGAATATATTCACGAGGAATTCGACCACCTTTTACACTATCGATAAAAGTCAATCCTTCTTTGCCATCATCGGCAGGAGAAACTTTCACAATAATATCAGCAAACTTACCACGACCACCAGACTGTTTCTTGAATACTTCACGTAATTCAATTTCCTGACTAATCGCTTCTTTATAGGATACCTGTGGTTGTCCCTGGTTACATTCAACTTTGAATTCACGTCTCAAACGGTCAACGATAATTTCAAGGTGAAGCTCACCCATACCGCGAATAACCGTTTGCCCTGATTCTTCATCTGTATTCACTTTGAATGTAGGATCTTCTTCAGCCAATTTAGCCAATCCCAAACTAAGTTTGTCAATATCTTTTTGCGTTTTAGGCTCAATAGCGATGCCAATTACCGGCTCAGGAAAATCCATACTCTCAAGAGTAATTGGATCTTTTGCAAAAGATAAAGTATCACCCGTACGGATATCTTTAAAACCTACACATGCACAAATATCACCAGCTTCAATCACATCCCTAGGATTTTGCTTATTTGAGTGCATTTGGTAAAGACGGGAAAGACGTTCTTTCTTTCCCGTACGTGAGTTATATACAGTACAACCAGCATCTAATTTACCAGAGTAAACGCGTACAAAACACAAACGACCGACAAAAGGATCGGTTGCAATTTTAAATGCTAAAGCTGACAATGGTTGATTGACATCAGCAAGGCGCTTAACCTCTTCGCCAGTGTGAGGATGTACACCGATTAGTTCACCTTTATCAAGTGGACTAGGTAAGTATTCACAAACAGCATCCAACAAACGCTGAACACCTTTATTTTTAAAAGCAGATCCACACATCATAGGGATAATCACCCCTTCAATTGTTGCCTTACGGATTACCGCATGCATTTCCTCATCAGTAATTGATTCTGGATCTTCAAAGTAACGTTCAAGTAACTCGTCATCCAATTCAGCAACTGCTTCAACCAATTTTCCGCGGTATTCTTCAGCTTGCTCTAACAAATCTTCAGGAATGTCTTCCAATGAGTATTTGGTACCCATTGTTCCATCCTCATACCATCTTACGGCTTTCATTACGATTAGGTCAATAACTCCTTCAAAAACCTCTTCAGCTCCGATAGGAATCTGAATAGGAACAGGATTTGCTCCTAGCTTTTCTCTAACTTCATCAACAACGTTAAAGAAGTCAGCTCCCGAACGATCCATTTTATTAACAAAACCGATACGAGGAACACCATATTTCTCTGCCTGACGCCATACAGTTTCAGACTGAGCTTCAACACCACCTACGGCACAGAAAAGAGCTACAGTTCCATCCAATACCCTTAACGAACGCTCTACCTCAACAGTAAAATCAACGTGTCCGGGAGTATCAATAATGTTAATTTTGTGTTCATTCTCTTTGTGATTCCAGAATGTAGTCGTAGCAGCAGAAGTAATTGTAATACCTCTCTCCTGCTCTTGCTCCATCCAGTCCATGGTAGCACCACCGTCGTGTACTTCACCAATACGATGAGTTAATCCTGTATAAAACAAGATACGTTCCGACACCGTCGTTTTACCAGCATCAATGTGAGCCATGATGCCAATATTTCTTGTGTATTTTAAATCTTTTGTTGCCATTTTTTTAAACCCAATAAACTAATCCTAATAAGCTAATTATACTAAAACCTAAAGTGTGCAAATGCTCTGTTCGCTTCAGCCATACGGTGGGTATCTTCTTTCTTCTTAATTGCACCACCCTCATTATTAAATGCAGCTTGAATTTCAGCAGCCAATTTATCAGCCATTGATTTACCCGAACGTTTGCGGGCAAACATTATTAAGTTTTTAATTGAGATTGCGTTTTTTCGTTCCGGACGAATTTCCATAGGAACCTGGAAAGTTGCACCACCTACACGACGGCTTTTCACTTCTACTCCTGGAGTAATATTCTCCAATGATTTTTTCCAGACATCAAGGGGGGAAAGTTCTTCTTCTTTCATGCGCTGCCCAACGATATCAAGGGCATCATAAAATATTTGGTAAGCAACGGTCTTTTTACCGTCTTTCATCAAGTCGTTTACAAATCTTGTAACTAGAACGTCGTTAAATTTTGGATCAGGTAAAATGATCCTCTTCTTCGGTTTCGATTTTCTCATTTTTATTATTCTTTAGTGTTATTCAAATTGGTTGTTGAGATTAGGATCTTCAAGTCGTCCACTCTGGACTTCCTTTACTCAACCAAACCACTAACGGCTTAACACCGTTTATTACTTCGGCTTTTTAGTACCGTACTTTGAACGTCTTTGTGTGCGACCTTCTACACCTGCGGTATCGAGGGCTCCACGAATTAAGTGGTAACGAACACCTGGAAGGTCTTTAACTCTACCACCGCGCACCAATACAATAGAGTGCTCTTGAAGGTTGTGACCTTCTCCTGGAATATAAGCATTCACTTCTTTTCCATTTGTAAGTCTCACCCTTGCAACTTTACGCATGGCTGAATTCGGCTTCTTTGGTGTTGTTGTATAAACACGCACAC
Organism: uncultured Sunxiuqinia sp.; assembly: GCA_965372405.1. GTDB lineage: Bacteria > Bacteroidota > Bacteroidia > Bacteroidales > Prolixibacteraceae > Sunxiuqinia. The sequence goes on along the minus strand of CBDVCE010000007.1, from coordinate 6,407 downwards.
AAACACCGCGTCTTTGCGGACATGCATCCAAGGCACGAGATTTACTTTTTTCCACCTGTGCAGTACGTCCTTTTCTTACTAACTGTTGAATCGTTGGCATACAACTATTTTTATTATCAATTAAACTGTTTCAAAATCAGTCTGCAAAAGTATCCTTATTTTCATAAATAACAACACATTACAGTTCGTTTTCAGGCAGAATCTACCAAAACGGTGGGCAAAAGTACTAATTTTCAAATAAGAATACGAATAATCTAGAGTGTTTTTTCGTATTTCTTGAAGAAATTACAAGAATAACAGAAACTAATCCAAGACTTTGTTTTTCAGGAGTGATTTGATTGGATTAAAGAAACGCTGAATAAGCCTTAAGTCCTCAGTAACTATATCCACATCACCTTTCATTTCCTGACTAAATGTTAAGGAAAGATTATAATTTGTTTTTAGATCCAGAGGCAGATCTATTTCAGCAATATAATTATCATTAGAAGGAACTAAGGAGATTGATTTAACCGTTCCGCGAACCATCCCATATTCCATATAAGGGAAATTATCAAAACGAATATTCACACGCTGCCCGGGCTCAACCTTTCCAGCCCCTCTCAATGGCAAAGTAACACGGCCAATGATCTTGCTCTCATTTTCCGGGACAACCGTAAACACAACATCATCTTTTTTAACCTGTTGGTTTTTACTCCAAAAGGTGGTAAAGGTCACCTGTCCTTGAATTGGTGTTTTTAAAACAAAAGCTTTCTCCCAATATTCAAGACGGCTCTTCAATACATTCAGTGATTCAATTAATTCCGATTGTAGTTTTCGTTTTTGATCTTCAAACTCCTTCTCCGCACCAATTACATCTTGCTCTATCTGAATGATCTCTTTTTGGTTTTTTGCCAAATCAGTCCGGGCTCCATTAAAAGCATATTTCTTTTGAAGAAGCTTGGCTTTTGAATTCCTAAAATCAACCAAAGAAATTACATCCCTAATATACAAGCCGGAATCTCTTTTAAATTGTTCCGTTGCAATTGCATATTCATTTTCAAGAATTTTTCGCTGCCCCCAAAGACGATCATAGTAAATTCGCTGCATACGCTCCTGCTCTCTCAAAGAAGTGATTTTCTGGGGATAAAAATTAAGGCGAATGAAACTTATATAATTGTTATACAATCGAAGGAAAGATGAAAAATCAGCCTGAATATCTCCTAATCTATAATCAAACTCCAATTCTCTAAAATATAATGTATCGAAAGTAATAAAGAAGCGATCTGTTTCTTTCATGTCCTCCTGCAGCTCAAACACATCTTTATGATTGGCTGTATTTTCCAAGATAGCAATTACCTGATCACGCTGAACAGTATCCTTATCGGCTACAAACAACTGATCGATTTTACCTGTTGTCCTTCCTACAATATGAGCAGGTGGATTTTCAGACAAGACAATTATCCTGGCGTTAATTATATCAGGATATTTAAATAACCACCCTCCAGCAATTAACAAAACCACAAAGACTAAAATAACAGCGAGCCCACTTCGCAATAACCATGACGGTGATTTTCCAATGATCTCCTGAACCTCGTCACTTCTTATTTCAATATTTTCATTCCTGTCTGGCAAAACGTATAATTGATTATTTATTAGTGTTGATTGATTATTTCCTTACTGCAAAACACCATTCTTCATCCTTTATTACAAAAATCTATCCTCCCAGTTCTAACTGGTTTTTTACCAAATTATAATATGCTCCTTTTTTCTTTGTCAATTCTTCATGATTTCCGATCTCCACAACCTCACCTCTGTCCATAACTACAATCTGATCGGCATTCTTCACAGTACTTAGGCGATGTGCAACAACGATCACCGTTTTGCCTTCATATACCTTATCCATGTTTTCCATGATTACCTTTTCATTAATTGCATCAAGCGCATTAGTTGCTTCATCAAAAAATAAATACTCTGGATTTTTATAAATAACGCGTGCAATTAAAATACGTTGCTTCTGCCCCTGACTTAACCCATGTCCTTCCTGTCCAATCTTAGTATTATAACCCAACGGAAGGCTTTCAATAAACTCTTGAATATTGGCTGTCTTTACAGCGTACAAGAGCTTCTCTTTATCAACATACTCATCACCAACAACAATATTATTAGCAATAGAATCTGAGAAGATAAAGCCATCTTGCATTACTGCACCAACTTTTGTTCGCCACCACTTTTGTGAGAAATTTTGCAAGTCAGTATCCCCCACCTTGATCTTTCCCGAAACAGGAAGATAAAAACCAAGCAACAATTTCACCAAAGTTGTTTTTCCACTTCCACTTGTGCCCACAATCGCAGTCACCTTATTTTCCTGTATTGATAAATTAATATTATTCAAAACCTTAGGAGAATGTGGCCCTTCATATTGAAATAATAAATCATGAATATGCAAGGTTTTATCAGCAGGTAGTGAATTAATCCGTGGAGCATCCTTGTGCTCTTCATCATCTCGCTGATGAATTTCTCCTAAACGCTCTAAGCTAATCTTCGCATCTTGTGCCAGATGCATAAAATTAATCATATCGTTAAGAGGAGTATTTAACTGCCCAATAATATACTGAACAGCTATCATCATACCCAATGTCATATCTCCATTAAGCACAGCCATTGCGGCAATAACAACGATAATAATATTCTTGGTCTCATTAATAAAGACCGACCCAGCTTGCTGATATTGATCAACAGCTAAATTCTGCACATTTATACGAAACAGTCTTGCCTGTATTCTCTCCCACTCCCAACGTTTTTGCTTTTCGTAATTATTCAGCTTAATCTCCTGCATTCCGGTAATGAGCTGAATCAACATACTTTGATTTTCAGAAAGCTGTGCAAACTTTTTATAATCCAACTGACGGCGACGCTTCATAAACAGATATACCCAAATCAGGTACAGCACCGACCCTAAAACAAAAACCAGCAGAATCTCCCAACTATAGAGGGCCAGTACAATACCAAAAATAACTAAGCTAAAAAGTGAGAATAATATATTTAATGTTTGAGTAGTCAAAAAGCGTTCTATCCTGCGATGATCCTGAATGCGCTGCATTAAATCACCAATCATCTTTGTATCAAAAAAGCCAATAGGTAGCTTCATCAATTTGATTAGAAAATCAGAAATGATAGAAATATTTATCCGTGTTGAAATATGCAATAATATCCAGGAACGAATAAAATCAACCGACATGCGACTAATAAATAACACCAACTGAGCAATCAGCACCAAATAAATAAAGCTAAGATCCTGATTATTGATACCTACATCAACAATACTTTGCGTTAGAAAAGGAAAAATCAGTTGAATAATACTGGCTGCTAAAAACCCAAGCAATAATTGCCCCGCAAGCCGTTTATGCGGACGCATGTATCGCCAAAGAAAACCAAATCCTGAACGATCAGTTTTTTCATCTTCACGTTCGTAAAACTCAGGAGTAGGCTGCAACATCAAACAAATACCTTTTTGACTTCCTTGGCTCACTGTTGCCAGCCAATGCTTCTTAAATTCCTGCTCTTCATAACGAACCAATCCAAAAGCTGGATCAGCCACATAAATCTTTTCCTTTCGCACCTCATAAACAACCACAAAGTGATTCTGATCCCAATGCACAACACATGGCTTCGGGACATCTTTCACAAGTTGTTCAAAAGTAACTTTCGTCCCCAAACTTCGCATACCAATTGCTTCGGCTGCATCACTTATTCCAAGTAAAGAAACTCCTTCACGTGAAATATGCGATTGCTCCCGCAAATGATTGAGGTTGAAATTCCGGCCATGAAATTTAGCGATCATTCGCAGGCATGTAGGCCCACAATCCATAGCGTCCGGTTGCTTATAATGAGGAAAACGAGGCATATCGTTTATTTTACCTCATAAAAATAGGAGAAATCAACTTACATCGAACAAACCAATAGTATTAGTTATTCACAATTCATCGTTAATATAACACAATGCAAAAATACTAATTCAGAATACAATTTTTCTGTTCTGATATTCAAAAATAATTACCACACAATTTTGTTGTTTTTCAAAACCATTTCTATAACATATTCGCTCGTTTTACACCTCGTTGTTTGTTAAGAAATTATTACTAATTTTGGTGGCTCTCATCGTAAAACACGATGTTTTAACCGCTATATTTTAACCAATAAATAAACTAATTAAGATGAAAGTCTATAAAACCGAAGAAATCCGGAACATTGCTTTAATTGGGAATGCCGGCAGTGGGAAAACCACCCTCGCAGAAGCCATGCTGTTCGAGGGTGGAGTGATCAACAGAAGAGGTGAAGTGACTGCAAAAACCACCGTATCTGACCACCAACCAATTGAGCACGACTATGGCAACTCAGTATTCTCTTCCGTGCTATACACCGAATACAACAACAAAAAAATTAATATTATTGACACTCCCGGAATGGACGATTTCCGTGGTGGAGTAATATCGGCTTTGCATATGATGGGAAGTGCCGTTATTATTATCAATACCCCACATGGCGTTGAACCGGGAACACAGGCTGTAGGCAGATATGCAGAGGAAGCAAACAAACCTGTAATTTTTGCCTTCAATCAACTTGATCATGACAATGTAAATTTTGATCAGGCAATAGATCAAGCAAAAGCTTCATTCGGAAATAAGGTTACAGTTGTGCAATACCCAGTAAATGCTGGTCCCAGTTTCGATTCAATCATTGATGTATTGAAAATGAAACTTTATAAGTATCCGGCAGACGGAGGCAAACCTGAGATAAGCGACATTCCAGCTGATGAAAAAGACAAAGCAGATGAGTTGCATAACGAGCTCGTTGAAATGGCAGCGGAGAATGATGAAGCATTAATGGAGCTTTACTTTGACAAGGGTTCATTAACTGAAGATGAGATGCGTCAGGGTATTAAATTAGGAATGATTGACCGCAGCCTTTTTCCTGTTTTCTGCACATGCGCAAAAAGCAACATGGGAGTTGGTCGCCTGCTTGAGTTCATTAGCAACATTACTCCATCTCCAGCTGAGGCTGTTGAAGTTCCAGAGATTAATGGTAAAGAAGTAAAAAAAGGAGCGAATGCACCTTGTTCGTTAACTGTTTTTAAAACAACCATTGAAGAGCATGTTGGCGAGATCACTTATTTTAAAGTGATGAGTGGAACTGTTAAAGAAGGTCAGGATTTAATCATTGCAAAAAACGGAAATAAAGAACGGATTTCTCAGATTTTTGTCTCGGCAGGGAAAAACCGTGAAAAAGTAAGTTCAATGAGCGCCGGCGACATTGGGTCAACAGTGAAAATGAAAGACGTGAATATAAATAATACATTGAGCGAAAAATCAGCCATGTATAAGTTTGCAGAAATAAAATTCCCAACACCACGTCATACCATTGCTGTAAAAGCAGTAAATGAGGCTGATGATGAGAAAGTAGGCGAAATCTTTGCAAAACTTCACGATCAGGATCCAACGTACCTTGTTGAATATTCTAAAGAATTAAAACAAATGTTGGTACACTGTCAAGGTGAATATCACATCAATACACTAAATTGGTTCTATAAAAATCAATATAAAATCAACATTGAATTTAGCAATCCTAAAATCCCATATCGAGAAACAATTACAAAATCAGCTCAAGCAGATTATCGCCATAAAAAACAATCCGGTGGCTCAGGTCAATTTGGTGAGGTACACTTGCTTATTGAGCCTTTTATTGAAGGTGTTCCAGAAAAGAACAAGTTTAATAAGAATGGGAAAGATCAAAAACTTTCAGTACGCGACACACAAGAACACGAACTGCCATGGGGTGGAAAATTGGTTTTCCATAACTGTATTGTTGGAGGATCAATTGATGTACGCTTTCTCCCAGCGATCCTAAAAGGAATTATGGAGAAAATGGATGAAGGCCCACTAACTGGTTCTTATGCACGTGACATTAGAGTATATGTTTACGATGGGAAAATGCACCCAGTTGATTCAAATGAGATTTCTTTTAAACTCGCCGGACGTCATGCCTTCTCCGAAGCCTTTAAAAACGCAGGACCAAAGATTTTGGAGCCAATCTACAATCTGGAAATACTTGTACCTAGCGACCGCATGGGAGATGTAATGAGTGACCTTCAGGGACGCCGCGCTCTTATTATGGGAATGGGTAGCGAAAAAGGTTTTGAAAAAATCGAAGCCAAAGTACCATTAAAAGAAATGAACAAGTACATTACTGCATTGAGCTCACTAACTCAAGGTCGTGGTATGTTTAGCATTGAATATGATGCATACGAAAAAGTACCTCAAGATGTACAAGACGAACTGCTTGCAACTTATGCAGCTGAGCAGGAAGAAGAATAAACTAATAGGTATAGGCGTTTAAGTCGCGACTGTTAAATATGGATTTTTATCATATTT
>CBDVCE010000006.1:0-102863 GCA_965372405.1 uncultured Sunxiuqinia sp. | reverse complement strand
AAAATCGAAAGTTCGATATTCAAAAACTATACGTTATCGCAGAGACGCATACCCTGGTTTGGCCGCAGTTGATTCTTTAACGGATACTGATGCACCATCAGTTGCTTACGCTACCGTTTACCCAATTGCAATGGTTCTGTTGATTGTGGTGGTTCAGCTGTTGTGTTTAGTTTAAGCTTGATTTTGACAAACTTCTTACCGGATACCAGGAAGCAAGGAAACCAATAGCAATTACAATCAGGAAAGTAGCAAATACATCAATTGCATGTAACTCTACAGGATAAGCAGATAAAGCAAAAGAGCCTTCTCCCGGAAGTTTCAACAATTCAAATTTTGTTTGTGCCCAAACCAATGCAATTCCTAATATTAAACCAATAACTGCTCCGGAAAAAGAAACCAACCATCCTTCGAAAAGAAAAATCTGCCGAATAAGTTTTTTGCCTGCACCCATGCTCTCAAGTATCCTAATGTCATCTTTTTTATCAATAATGATCATGGTGAGGGACCCTAACAAGTTGAAAGATGCAATGACTAAAATAAAAGTCAAAATCAAAAAGCTAATCCATTTCTCGGAGCTCATTACTTTGTACAGAAACTCATGCTGTTCGTAGCGATCCTGAACAACAAATCGTTCCCCCAAAATTGACTTAACCTCTTCCTTTACATTTGTAAGATAAGCTTCTGAATCAAGCCTTAATTCAATGGAAGTAACATGCCCTTGAAGCTCAAATAACTCTCTGGCGAAATCAATTGGGACAATCACATATTTACTGTCAATCTCTTGTTGTACAGAAAATACCCCCGATGGGAACAGATAGTCTCGATTAAATGCATTTTGAAGATTGATTCGGCTTTTCTGTTCTTTCTTCGGAACTAAAAAGTTTATTGGGCTTCTGAAACTTAATCCAACCGAAAGATCAATAGCAACTCCCATCCCAAGTACAGCAAACTGATGGGGTTCTTTACTAAGAAGAAATTGTCCTTCTGCAATCATTGAGTCCAATCCTGAAAAACTCGCGTAATCTTCTTCTACTCCTTTTACAGTTGCATATTTTTGTCGGTCATCGTATCGTAAAAGTGCATTTTCTTCTACAATCTCCTTAAAATCTACAATGCCTTCTAATTCTTTAACAGATTGAAAATCTGCATCAGAAAGCTGGAAACTTTTCCCATCTGCAATTTCAATTTTCAAATCAGAATCAAAATTTGAAAGCATCATCTTTATAAAGCTATCGATCCCGTTAAATGCAGATAAAACAACAATCAAGGCAATGGTTCCGACAGTAACCCCAGCAACAGAAATACCAGAAATCAGGTTTATGATATTGGCTGATCTTTTAGAAATCAGATAACGTCTTGCTATGTAGAATGCCAGTTTCAATTATTTGTATGCTTTTACAATTAAACCGGTACCAGTAGCATGTTTCCCTTTTACATCAGCATAATTTAGAATTGCAGCTAAAGGAAAAACCAAGAGGTAATAAAATGGCATAATAATGAAAAATAGTTTGCTTACACCAAGTAATTGAATTGGATATTTCATAGATAAGCGCCACGATATTTTCCCGGGTGAACCGTATGAATACTGCGCCTCAACTTTTGAAAAACCAGCTGATTTCAATTTTTCCTCAATTTCAGTAATGTTATACCCATCACGAACATGCTCATCAATAAAACCATGCACTCCTTCCTCATGATCATGGTCATGAGCGTCAGAACCTCCTTGATCAGAAGGAGTAGAAATCAACAATACACCACCATCTTTTAAGGACTGATGAAAGTTCTTAAAAACAAGCACATCTTCTTCAATATGCTCCATCACATCAATAGAAATTACCAAATTAAATTGATCCGGCTTTACAAACTTGGTTAGATCTGCTACCTCGAACTGAACTCTTTCGGATAACTTAATCTGATTAAAAAAACGATTGCAATCATCAATCTGTTCTTCTTTAACATCAACTGCCAGAATATTTGCATTTGAAAACATCTGGCTCATTCGATAAGTGTATTGACCAAATCCTGAACCGGCATCTAATATGCTAACATCTCCTGCCAAATTAAACTGCCTCAACTCTTTTTTCACATGCCAGGCACGCAACAATAGCCAATCGAGCAATTGGTAAAAAAGTTTACGTAAAGCTGGCGTTTGGTTAAACACTTTCCCAAGCGAGCGCTTAATCGGATCGTATTGCATGCTTATTTATTCAGAATATTGTCAATATTATCGATGTAATCCAGGCTATCATCAATATAAAACTCAAGTTCAGGAACAACACGTAGTTGTTTTCCAACGCGTTTACCTAAAATTCCACGAATTCTAGGGTTAGCAATTCGAATGAGTTTGAGCACCTCACGGATATTATCTGAAGGAAAAATACTTAGGTACGATTTTGCCTGAGCAAGATCTGGAGTCACCCTAACAGTAGTAACGCTAATCATTTTTCCCATAAACATATTACGGCTTTCTTTCTGAAATATATCAGCCAATTCCCGTTGAATAAGACGACTGATTTTGCTTTGACGAGTTGATTCCATTATTACTTAAATTTCGGGCAAAGTTACAATAAATCCAATTAATTGCAGATGTGATTTTTTTGTACCATATGAATCTGCTTTAATCGAATTAGTGCATGCAAAACATATTTTTATTCGTCCTAAATTAACGATATGCCTTTTACAGAATCTTGAAAAGTCATTTTAATTTTTAAATTTGTCATTCCAAAAATATTTTTTGTTGCCGTTAGATCATTACTATTGACTTTTATGACAATATGCGAAGAAGAAAACCAGGTGATTTTTGAATGGCAAAAACTAATTAATTACATAACCTAGACTTACTATAAGGAAGAAAAATACATGGATGATTTCACTACTTACATTGATCAAATACACTTCGTATATTTCAAACAAACAATCTTAAAATCAATTAATTACTCATACTATACTATAAAAAATTAATTATGCAAACTAAAAAACAAAATTATGCATTGCCGGTAGCAATGATGTTTTTCTTATTCTTCATCATTGCATTTGTAACTGGTCTGCCAAGTCCTATGGGAGTTATCGTTAAAGAACAATTTGGTCTTTCAAACTTTCAGGCTCAACTGGGTTTCTTTGCCAACTTCCTCGCTTACCTTTTCATGGGTATTCCTGCAGGGATTATGGTTGAAAAAATTGGATACAAAAAGACAGCTCTTGTAGCCTTGGTTATGGGATTCCTCGGAGTTTTCATCATGTATCTTGGTGGTCAGCTTACATCATTTACTATTTACATTACCGGAGCATTTGTTGCTGGTTTCACAATGTGTACGCTTAATGCAGTTGTAAATCCAATGTTAACAGTACTTGGTTCTGAAAAAGGTGCCAACCAACGTTTGAACTTTGGTGGTGCTCTTAACTCATTTGCTGCAACTATTGTTCCAATGATTGGTGGTATGATGATGGGTAGTACCGTTTCAAAACGAATTGATGATATTAATCCATTATTATTCCTAGCAATGGGAATCTTTGCTGTTGTATTTTTGGTTCTTCTTTTTGTAAAAATTCCTGAACCAAACGTTGAAAAGAATGAAAACATCAAGAACAGTATCAAAGAACTTCTCAAATACAAACACTTCACTTTAGGAGCAGTTGCAATCTTTGTTTATGTAGGTGTTGAGATTGGTATTCCAAGTATTGCCAACTTATTCATGGTAAATGAGCTCGCAATGGATCCAGGTATTGCCGGATCTTTAACTGGTACTTATTTCTTATTAATGTTGGTTGGTCGTCTACTAGGTGGTTTCTTAGGTAAAACATTCACAAGTAAGCAGATGATGGTTTTTGTTTCTGCACTTGGTTTGTTCTTAATTGGAATTGCTATTATCAACCCAGACATCACTGTTGCAATGCCAGGTATTTCTAAAGATTTAGCAATTCAATTTGTGAAAGTGCCTATTGGTCTAATGTTTATCATTTTAGCTGGCTTCTGTACTTCAGTTATGTGGCCTGGAATCTTCAACCTTGCTACTATTGGCTTAGGAAAATATATGGGTATTGGTTCCGGATTATTCATGACCATGGTAGTTGGTGGTGGTATTATTCCACTTATCCAAGGTATGGTAGCTGATGCAACAACTTACTTGATGAGTTACTGGGTAATGATGATCTGTTTAGCTTACTTGTTATACTACGCAGTAATTGGTAGTAAAGTACACAAAAGAGCTGACGGACAATAATAAAAACTTTTAATGCAGTCATTCCTTGAGTCTGGCTGCATTTTTTTCTCTTCGAAAACTAAAACAACAATAATAAAGACATGAAAAAAGTAGCAATTGGTGTTGACATAGGCGGAACAAATACGGCCATTGGTGTAGTTGATCCCGAAGGAAATGTCATGGTAAAAGATAATATCCCAACTCCAACACATGGAGATTTTGAAAAATACATGGCTGATTTAGCAACAGCTATTCAAGAACTCATTAAATCAGTTAAATTGCTGAATGATGATCTTGAGGTAATGGGTATTGGTATTGGTGCACCAAACGGAAATTATTACAACGGAACAATAGAATATGCTCCAAACTTATCGTTTAAAGGAGTACTTCATTTAGTAAAGGAACTTAGAACACATTTTCCACAAATGGAAGCGTTGGCATTAACAAATGATGCAAATGCAGCTGCTATTGGTGAAATGGTTTACGGTGGTGCTAAAGGCATGAAAAACTTCGTTATGTACACATTGGGTACTGGAGTTGGAAGTGGCTTAGTTGTAAATGGAGACTTGGTTTATGGTGCTGACGGATTCGCCGGAGAATGTGGGCACACTGTACTTATTCCTAATGGAAGAGCATGTGGATGTGGAACCCCTGGACACCTTGAAGCATATTGTTCAGCTCCTGGAATGAAGCGTACGGCTTTTGAACTATTGGCTCACTACAATGCAACTGATAGCATATTGGCTGACAAATCATTTAATGAACTTGATTCTAAAATGATTTTTGATGCTGCTGAACAAGGCGATAAAATTGCACTGGAAGTATTTGAGAAAACTGGCAAATGGTTGGGACAAGGTCTGGCAGACACTGTTCATGCTTTAAGCCCTGAAGCTATTTTCTTATTTGGTGGTCCAACTGCTGCAGGAGATTACATCTTCAAACCAACGAAGAAATACATGGAGGAGTTCTTACTTCCTATCTTTAAAGAAAAGATTAAGATTCTTCCTTCAAAACTTAAAGCAGGTGATGCCGCAATTGTAGGTGCAAGTGCTTTAGCTTGGAAAGAATTAGAAAAGTAATCGAATCCGAATTACAGATATAAAAAACGGGAGTCCTATTGGAACTCCCGTTTTTGTTAGTAAAACTATTGTATAATTGATTTCTTAAAAATTTATCAAACTTAAACCGATAGAGAAAGGAAATAGCTCAGGTCCTTTGCCATCTTTAAACAGCGGAGATAAGTTATAAGTAGCATAAAGACTTATATCTCCCAGACCAACTCGTCCAGCAAGAGCATACTTGAATGGGTTGATATTGAAGCTTCCTTTATCCTTTGTTTTTGAACTGTTTTGCTTAATTTTTGTGCGTGAACCAATATTCACACCACCAATAACACCTCCTGAAACAAAAACCTTATTCGTGAAACCATTTACAGGAATCTGAAATTCGAGCAATAAAGGAACAGTTAAATAAGAAACATATAATTTCGTTTTCTTTATCCCTTCTGGATCTAGAGACACTGGCACCACAATTCCATCTTGCTTATCAATGGTCAGTGGATTATCAAATCGGTAATTATTCATAGAATAACCCATTCCTGTTACAAGTCCAATATTGCCCTTGTCCTTTTGTAAAGCAATATTATACTCCAGAAAATTAATGTTCACTTCAAGGGATTTGGGCTGATCAAGTTCCATGAAATCATCATCTGTGGAATAAATTCTATAATCATCATCATAGAAACTATTGAATCCCATTTCAAAACCTGCCCAATGTCCATTAAATCGCTTATTTTTCTTTTCCCAATGAAAATCATCATCACCTTTCTTATCCTTGTGAAAATCAATTCGTGTTGAGTTTTCATCTTCAATAATTTCAATATTGCTTCTACCAATTCTTACATGAGTAGTGTCGCTATCATAATTATCAACTATTTTAATTTTATTATTGAATAAACTCACCTCAGTTTTATCAATGCCTTCGTTTACAGATACAATTGATTTATTCTGTGCCTGGGCAGAAAAGAGTACGAAGGAAATTAAGGCTGAACAAAGTATTAGTTTCATCTTTATCAAATTTGTTTTCAGCCCTATGACGGTTAGTCCTATCGAAAAGTTACAGATCGTCTATTTTTTTGATACAGGAATAGTAAATGCAAGTAGATTGGTATTTAAACTGATCTCCGAAACTTTACCTTGATTATCTGTTTCATAGGCAAGTTTTTCATTGCTCCAGCTAGAGACAGCTTTTAATCCTTTTTGGGCAATATTTTCACCAGAATTCTTCTTGTTCCTTTTGAAGATTTTCTGAGCCAGGAACTTATCTATTGAAATGTATTCGGGTTGTTTTGGAATTGCTTTAGGCTTCATTGTTTCTAAAGCATATTGCTGATCATTAAATTTTGATTCAAAGGTAGCAGATATTGAAATTATCTTTTCAGGTGCAGCAATTCGGGAAACTTGCTTATTTTGTACAACTTCTTTTAGCCTGCCTTTTGTTTTTTCGCGTATACTTTTTGTCTTTTTAGGGATCGAATCGGTTTTAGCCTCCTCAACTTTCTCTACAGCTTTCTTTTTCGTAATTGGCTCTTGCTTTTGTTCGAATTTATTTTTGTCGGACTTTAAAGCAGGAGTTAAAGATTCAGAAAGTATTGGCTTTTGAACAGTAACTTGTTCTCTCTGATAAATTGCCCAAATTGCCATTAAAAGAACAACAACTGCTGCTACTCGTGATACCCAATAGAGCATTCGTACTTTTGACTTACGATATAGTTTTTCCTTATCTGGATATTGAGTATTATCCTTTTTTAATTTGGTGCTAAGAATAAGGTCAAATTCATGTTCATTTTTTGAATCAGAATCTAATTCCTCAACGAATGCCTTTTGATCTTCTTCAGAAAGGTCACCATCCATAAACGCAATCGCACGATAATCAAAAGAATTATTCTCCTGCTCACCTTTAATCAAATCACTCTTCCATTGAAAAGCAACATCATCTGAAGGAAGTTTGATTTCAGAAATTGATTTCAGTTCCTTTTTCAATTCCGGATTAGCTTTTAAGAAGTCCAGAAATTCATCAACCTGGGTATCTGATAGTTTCCCGTCAAGATAATCCAGAAAAAATATTTCGTAATTAGATTGATTGATTTTCATAATTAAACAAGTACATCTATTTTTCCAATATAATTCTTCAAATATACCCTTGCACGGTAAATATATACTTTCACCTGAGCCTCACTAAGCTTGGTTATTTCAGCAATTTCATTGTAAGAATAACCTTCGTAATCGCGCAACATAAGAGCTGAACGCTGATCGGCAGGAAGATATTCTATGGCTTTGTTTAAGATTTCTCCAACATCCGAGTATTGACTATCTATAGCTATTTCCTCGGCTTGCTGATCATTCAATAAACTCTGCTTTTTACCTTTCCGAATGACATCAATCATACGATTATAGGCAGATCTAAATAAATATGATTTTGCTTTCTCTGCTGAAACTTCTTTTACCCGAGACCACAATTTCTCAAAGCTATCCTGAACGATATCTCTTGCGTTTTCCTCATCTTTTATATTCTTCAATATAAAACGGTAAACGCCATCAGAATAAAGGTTCACAGCTTTGTTGTATTCTTCGATGGTCATTGTTTCAGTTGTCTTCCAGTTATAAGACGACCGAAAGTTTAATTTGTTACAACTAGAAGTTGAGCAATGCTTTCATTCGATTCTGAAATGATGATTGCCTGTTTTAATGTTTGGTCGATTTGCTGAATAATTGGAAAGAAACCTTCCTCTCCGATAATGTTTCTGGCAATGTAGGCTTTCAATTGTGTTTCAATGATTTTCCCAGAAACCTCTAGCCCCTTTGAATCTTTTGTCACTCCTTTGGTAGCAGCATACTTAATAAAATCTGTCATGATATTTCTATCATCAAGAAATTTATCAAAATCCGAGACTGTTTTTAATTTATTCAGATCTTTTCGGTTTTTATCTGAAAACTCAAATGCAAAATGATAAACCAATGCTTTTTGAACAATTTTAGAGTAATATTCGGAATAGCCTGTAGTATCCGCTGGAACAAAATAATCCGGCATAATTCCTCCCCCTCCGTACACAGTGCGTCCAGTCCGGGTTTCATACTTTAACGAATCAGCAAACTGGATACTATCTGCAGCCTGAAATTCGCCACGATGAACTCGTGTCATAATATCTCTGTAATATTGATCATTCCCGTTATCATATGGCTTTTGAATACTTCTACCACTTGGCGTGTAGTAACGTGCAACAGTCAGTCTGAGAGCAGATCCATCATTAAAAGGTATTTGCTCCTGTACCAATCCTTTACCAAAAGAACGCCTTCCAACAACAATCCCACGATCATTATCTTGAATTGCACCAGCAAATATTTCACTTGCTGAAGCAGAATACTCATCGATTAAAACAATCACTGTTTTATCCTGATAAGTCCCTTTATCGCTGGCATTATATGTTTTCCGAGCCTGTGAATTTCCTTCAGTATAAACGATCAATTCTCCATCATGTAAAAACTCATTAACCATCCGAATTACAGCCATTAAGTATCCCCCCGGATTGCCTCGTAAATCTATAATTACTTTCTCAGCACCAGCTTTATCCAACTTATCTATGGCATTCATAAACTCATTATACGTTTGCTCAGCAAAGCGGCTTACTTTCACATAACCAGTAACTGGATTTATCATGTAACTCACATCAACACTGTAAATTGGAATGTCTCCGCGAGTAATTTCATAGTCGATTAAATCAGAAATCCCATTACGCTTAATACCCACGTTAACTTTCGTACCTTTCTCTCCGCGCAGAAGGCTTAATACTGTTTGGTTCACAACTTTCACCCCGGCAATCAACGAATCGTTTACAGTTACAATTCTATCTCCGGGCAATAGACCCAATTTACTGGATGGTCCTCCAGAAATCACATCAATTACCTGAACCGTATCGTTATGAACTGAAAACTGAACGCCAATACCTCCAAAATTGCCCTGCATTTCTTCAACAACTTCCCGCATATCAGTTGCTGGAATATAAGTACTATGCGGATCAAGGTTTTTTAACAATTCGGGAATTGCATCTTCTACCAATTTTGATGTTGAAATTGAATCAACGTAGGAGTTGGAAATCAAATCAACTATTGCAGATAACTTATTTGATTTGGAAGCAGCAAAACCTGCAAATCCAGGCGCTTGGACTTTACTTAATCTATTACCGAGCAAAATGCCAATAACAACGCAAACTGCAATTAACAGTGGTAAGTAAATATTTATTTTTTTATTCATAGCTTATTCTTCAGTGTCAACTTGTATCACTTCTATATCAGCTCTTTTCAACAGATCAATTCCATCTTCCAACCGATAGCTATCAGTAAAAACTACCCGCTTTATTCCGGCCTGAATTATTAGCTTAGCACATTCAAGACAAGGAGATGAAGTTACATACATAGTCGCTTTTTCGCTACTATTATTCGACTTTGCAACTTTTGTAATTGCGTTAGCCTCAGCATGTAATACATATGGTTTAGTTTTATCACTTTCATCTTCGCAAATATTTTCGAATCCGGATGGTGTCCCATTATATCCATCAGATATAATCATCTGATCTTTAACCAATAATGCTCCAACTTGTCTCCTTTTGCAATAAGAATTTTGAGCCCAAATATTGGCCATTTTCAAATATCTTTGATCTAATAATAACTGCTTTTTATCCATTTGCTTGTTTCTTAGGCTGTCAAAAGTAATAAATGATCAGTCTTTAATTTAAAAATGAATTACAAAAAAACGCCCATTCCAAAAGAAATGAACGCCATACATAAACTAGATGACATTAATTCATCCAACGATGTACTTTCCAACAATATGAAGTAAATCTTTGGATTTAATAGGTTTTGCGAGGTAATCATCACAGCCCGCATCTAAAGCTTTCTCACGATCATCCGACATTGCAAAGGCTGTTTGAGCAATTATTGGAAGTTTTGGATTAGTCTTCTTTATTATTTTCGTTGCTTCATAACCATTCATCTCAGGCATCTGCAAGTCCATCAATATCAGATCAATATCTTCTTCTTTATTGAAAATATCAACGGCTTCCTTCCCATTTTTTGCCCAATAAACTTTGGCTTTAATTTTACTAAGGACAGCACTTAAGTACAAATAATTTGATTCAACATCTTCTGCAATCAATATCTTTGGTCTGTTGTCAAGTGTCATTTATTAAGAGATTACTTAATTTATATAAAATCAAATATATTGAAAGTTTGACATAAAAGCCATTTTTAACTTCCCAATTTTCAATGTAATTATAAAAAAGCCCGGCACTATCGCCAGGCTAGTTGGTTTAATATTATAAACCGAATTGATTGATTCTCGCAAATGTAGAGAATATTTGAACTCATTGTTCGAATTATTCGGAAAATTATTCCATTCCCCAAAAAACCCATTCCACTCTGATTCTTTGAGTTTCAGCATCATCCAGTCATTAAAACTTTTTCAGCTCAACTGTAAAATGCCTCATAATTGGTGCTTCGTGCTTAATTTTATAACCATGTTTAATCTGATCACGTCTATCAAAAATATTTTTAATTCCAGTTGCCACCACATCCATATGATTATTGGTATAAGTACGCCTAGGAATTGCCAATCTCAAAAACTCAAGCTTTGGATATCTGTTTCTATGCGTTTCAGGATCACGATCTGCCAACAAAGTCCCAACCTCTACACCACGTACTCCTGCTTCCAAATAGAGTTCAATAGCCAGTGTTTGTGCAATGTATTCTTCTTTAGGAACATGAGTCAAAAATCGTTTGGCATCAATAAAAATCGCATGTCCTCCCAGTGGTCTTTGAACTGGAATACCATAGTCAACAAGCAAATTTCCTAAATAGTGAACCTGATTGATTCTTGTTTCCAGATATTCACTCTCTGTAACTTCATCAAGACCAGTCGCTAACGCATTCATATCTCTCCCCGCCATTCCGCCATAAGTTACATAGCCTTCATACATAATATTGAACACAGAAGCCTTTTCATACCATTCAGCATGCTTCATAGCCAATAAGCCACCCATATTTACAATGCCATCTTTTTTGCTACTCATGGTCATCCCATCAGCATAGCTGTACATTTCGCGAACTATCTCTTTAATACTTATATCCTGATAACCTTCTTCGCGTTGCTGAATAAACCATGCATTTTCAGCAAACCGGGCTGAATCGTAAACAAGTGGGATGAAATATTGATCGGCAAGCTCTTTCACCTGACGAAGATTCTCCATTGAAACAGGCTGCCCACCAGAACTATTACACGTAAGGGTAACAATAATCAACGGTACTTTCTCTTTCGGATTTTCTTTCAGAACATCTCTTAGCTTATCAATATCGATATTCCCTTTGAAGGGATATAGGCTCTCCGTATCAAAAGCTTCATCAATTGTGCAATCAATTGCCTTTGCTTTTCTAAACTCAATATGCCCTTTCGTAGTATCGAAATGTGAATTCCCTGGCACAACATTACCCTCTTTTACCAAAACAGAGAATAATACATTTTCAGCAGCTCTCCCCTGATGAACTGGAAGCAAATACTCAAATCCAAACAGATCCTGAACTTTGTCTTTCAAATTAAAGAATGAGGATGATCCAGCATAACTCTCGTCGCCTGTCATAATTGCTCCCCACTGTCGATCACTCATTGCACCAGTACCACTGTCAGTCAATAAATCAATAAAAACCTGTGAACTTTTTAAATTGAAAAGATTGAAATGCGCTTCATTAATCCACTTTTCACGATCTTCACGTGTACTACGGTAGATGGGTTCTACCATTTTTATCCTATAATTTTCTGCAAATGGAAGTTCCATTTTTAATCGTTTTAAATGTTAATAATTGGAATAAGAAATCCTGTAACGATTAGAAATGGTAAGAGTCGCGGTTTTTAATATTAATGAATACCCGTGTACAAATTAGGTTGATATGCTGAAATAAATCCATAATTGACAATTAACAAAACAAAGCTAGTTGCTTCTTTCCAGAAAAAATGTAAAAAATGTCAGGTTTTGGATTCAATTAAGGGAAGTAATTAAGGTGTATAAACCACAAATAAAGTGTTGCTAATCCAAATGGGACTAAAGCCTCTGTGTGTCCAAAGTTCCCTATACTTGGATCATTTACAATAGGGGAATTATTAAGTTTGGAAACCATATCGGCTGTAATTTTAGGCGGAACAGTCTTATCCTGAGCTCCAAAGAAAAGAGTGGTTGGAGTAGTAATCGACCAACCTTCAACATCATTCTTTGCAAAAGCCTCTCTAACTGGCAAATAAGTTGGATTCTCTAGATCATCAATTCCATCTAAATAAGCTTCATTTATAAGCTCTGAAACTTTTAACTTAGTACCATTTGATAAAGAATCATTAATAGCTTGTGGCGTATTTCTTCCGTTAAATAAATCAGGAATCCTGCTAGCATAAGGTTCATTAAAAATATCACTTAGTCCAAGAGTATCAATCAAGCCATATTCTTTATAGGCATGCATCATATAGGCAATAAAATAAGGATTTTGTATTACTGAATCACGTTTTTCGTTTAATTCTCCAAAAAGTTTAGAAATACTATACGGCCCAGATCCACATGAACTGGCAATTAAATTGAATGTACTCAATCCTTCCAGTTCAATTTCGCGTTGCAGCTGCAATGTTGCCCATGCACCCATGGAGTACCCCATCAAGAATAGATCATTGTTTAATTCAATACCAACATTTACTTCATCGAAATATTCTTGTGTTGCCAATAGGATGTCCCTAGAAGCAGGAACTGTTTCATCCTTAATCAAATAGGGATGAGTACGATAATCAGAAACTCCAAAGCCAGGATAATCTGGCATTACAACAACAAAACCCAATGAGGCAAGGCTTTCCAATAGTATAAATAAATCATCCTCATAATTTTCTGATGGAGCTTTATCATGCAAAACATTAGTACCATTATGAAAACACAGAATTGGATAAGTTCCGCTATAATCATCTGGGTAGCATAGTAGACCACTTGCAACAATATCATTTCCTTCTAACGTAGTTTGATATCGTAGTCTCTTCACCTCAACCCCGGCAACTACTCTTTTATAGATTGAGTTTATTAGATTATAATCAGGAATCTTCCTAAGAGAATCATACAACTCTAGAATATCTTGTTGTTCAAAAGTTCTGATATCATCAACCTTTACATAGTGGTCACCATCAAATTTCACTTCGTGGGTACTATCTTTTGAGCAAGAAAAAATTACAATAAAAGCAAGGATGAAAATATAGTGTGCTTTATAAAAAAGTCTCATGGTTGATTCTGTATTAATTTGGCTACTAATATAACATGAATGGATGACATTTAGTGTGCTGTAAAACCAAGTTCTTTTGCCGACTCTCTTAAAAAATCTCGAGTATAATAGTCCTGATCAATAATCTCATTGTTAAAAATTAAAATATCGAGATCAATATTTCGTGGTCCAAACTTTTCCTCAGATCGGTTTCTTCCAAGCTGGTTTTCTATTTGTTTCAAAAGAATATTAAGCTCTTGAAAATCTAGTTCAGTTCTAATTTTTACAGCACCATTTGTAAAGTCATTTTGGTCGGTAAATCCAATCGGCTTGGTTTTGATCATTTTTGAAACTTGCAGAATCTCAACTTCTTCACCCAGAAACTTCATCATTCTAGTAATGTTATTTTCAGGATCAATATTAGAGCCAATAGCTATGATGCAAGTATTCATTTTTGAGCTTCCATTTCAAATGATACCGACTCGGCAAAACGAAGTGCGTGTGGTTTATCAACTTCCACTTTTGCCCAGCTTACCCGACTATCTTCCATTATCATATCTAGCAGGTTCTTCGTTAGAACTTCCAATAATTTAAATCGCCCATCCTGAACATAGGCAATCACTTTCTTTGTAACTGTTTTATAATCATAAATGCCTTTGGGATCATCAGCTTCCAATGCTTCATTTGGAATTACCGCTTCAATTTCAAGGTTGATGATAACATCCTGTTTGTTGACCAGCTCATCTGGATTAAAGCCTATATAAGTTCGTATCAGTAAATTTTTTACTCGAATTAGTGCCATTTTATTACAGATTTAGTCCAAGATTTTCACCTCCATCAGCAAATAATAATTGTCCGGTAAGGTGAGTATTTGTAATGATATAATCCAGACTTTGAAGTATTGGTTCAACTCCCCCTGGTTTTTTCATCGGTGTTTTTTTTGCTAAAGCAAACAGGTAATTTTCATCTTTGTCTTCCGGGGATAAGGTAACTCCAGGGGCAATTGCATTCACTCGAATATCGGGAGCAAACTCTAACGCAGTCATTTTTGTAAGTTCCCAAAGTGCCTTTTTCGAGATTGAATAAGCTGCATAGTTTGACTTATTATTGATAATTCGAGTATCCACAAAATTAATAATTAGTCCTTTTTTAGCATGTCGCCCAAAATCACGGGAAAGGATAAAAGGTGCTTGCAAATTGACAGCCATTTGCTTATTAAAAAGATCAAGTTCAGTTTCTATTAAATAGGCAGAATCAAAAACTGAAGCATTATTAATCAGCAAATCAATCTGCCCCATTTTCTCAAGCACAATTGGAATCAGTTTTTCAAGCTCTTCAGACTTAGATAAGTTTGACTTGAAAATTTCAAACTTTTGATCTGGATATTCCGTCTGAAGTTCACTCTTTAGTTTTTGTGCATAATTCTGTGATGAATTATAATGAATAGCAATACTCCATCCCCTTTTTGCAAGAAAAATGGACATTTCCTTACCAAGTCTTTTAGCTGCTCCCGTAATGAGTGCTGTTCGTTTCATTTTGAAAAGTTAACCATTTTATGTCAGAAAAGACAACAGCGTCAACAGGAATTTGTTTGTGAATAAAGACATGCTCAACATTCAATACAAGACAATATGTTAAAAAATAGTTTTTGGAAGATATCCACTATATTTTGAAACTAAACCCAAAAAATTCCGAAGAATAGATTAGAAACAATGTTCACTTTAAAATAGTTAGCTATGGAAGAAAAAATTATAACAATCGCATTGTTGCCTTATTCCAAAGCTGAGATACTCCGATCAAAATTGGAAGCAAAAGGGATAAACTGCAATTTGGAAAATGTTAATCTTATTCAGGGAGCAGTAGCAACAGGTGTTAAGGTTAGTATTAAAGCCAAAGATGCCAAAAAGGCCTTGCCAATTCTCGATGAAATTCTTGGAAAGATTGAGTTGACACCTCTAAAGACAGAAAATTCAGTAGTTGTTCCAGTTGATTTTTCTCGCTATTCTCTCAAAGCAGCGTCAATTGCTATTGAGATTTCACAAAAACTTGGATCAAAAATTATCTTTTATCATGTGATGCCAAGACTTGATTTCTTCTCCATTCCATATTCAGATGTTATGCCGTTTGATGCTGGTCTTTATGATCATTTAAAGGAATCAGAGGAAATTGCTGATTTAGAATTTAAGAAGTTCCTGACTCAATTAGCATCCATTGTTGGTGAAGATCTTTGGGAAACTTTACAAACGGAGCAGATTGTGAAAATGGGTGATGCAGAAGAAGATATTCTTGGGTACACTGATATCCATCCGCCCCGTGTAATTGTGATGGGAATTAAAGGTCCTTCAACGGATTCCAATGACATTATGGGCAGTACAACAGCTGGAATCATTTATAAAGCAAAAGTTCCTGTTTTAGTAATCCCAGAAGATGCCCCAATTTTGAATCTGGCTTCAGTAAAAAAAGTAGTTTATGCTACTAATTTTGATGATAAAGATTTTCTATCTATTGACAAATTGCTGAGTTTACTTGCACCTTTTGAAACTGATGTAACTTGCCTGCATATTGGGACACATGATCAGCATGAATGGGATGATGCCAAGCTCAAAAACATGAGTAAAACACTGAAGAAAAACTATAAAAATGCCAAGTTAAAATGCAGAATGGTAGAGGGAGACGATGTTTTAAATGAGCTAGAAAAATATATTCATGAAAAAGATATAGACGTATTAGCTCTAACAACTCACAAACGAAATATGATCACTCGAATTTTTAATCCAAGCATAGCCCGAAAAATGGTTTTTCATCTGAAAACACCATTGCTTGTCTTTCATGCGTAATAAAGTGGAATTAAAAAACCGGGAAATTTCCCGGTTTTTCTTTATTTGTATGTCAATAATTTACTTAGATACTTACCTATAATATCAAATTCCAAATTCACAACTGACCCAGCCTCAAAAGTGTGGAAATTGGTTTCATCATATGTATATGGAATAATTGCAACCTGAAATGAATTATCCTTCGAGTTCACAACCGTAAGGCTAACACCATTCACCGTAACTGAACCTTTTTCAACAGTCATATATCCTTGCTGAGCAGTCTCTTTTACAAACGGATATTCAAAAGTGAAATACCAACTACCTTCAGCCTCTTCCACTTTGGTACAGGTTGCAGTTTGATCAACATGCCCTTGTACAATGTGACCGTCCAAACGGCCATTCATCATCATGCTACGTTCCAAATTCACTTTTGTACCTACTTCCCAATAGCCAAGGTTTGTTTTCAATAAAGTTTCTTTAATTGCAGTAACCTTGTAGGTTTTTGCAGATTTATCAACTTCAACAACGGTTAAGCATACGCCGTTATGCGAAAGACTTTGATCAACTTTTAACTGATCAACAAACGAACAGGTTAATGTAAAATGATAATTTTCCTGATCCTTTTCAATTGCCTTAACAATCCCAAATTCTTCAACAATTCCTGAAAACATGATGTTTGATTTTTAATTTGCTGCGAATTTACCGAATTACGAGGATTTTGGAAAATTAGATCGAAAAATAAAAAAAACCAACAAGCATTTTTGTTAAACCTCCAAGTATCGACAACAGAATAAATGATCTCAGAAATTTCTTTAACGAATACTTGAAGGCATAGTTAAGCGACTCCCCTCTTCCATTATGCATATAGTTGTCACTGTCAGAAGTAAATCGTTTTTCATATAAAAATCGACTCCTAGACATACTAAACAACAGCCCCATCTCAAATAAACAATATGCAGTAATTAGAATGAAAAAAATAGTCCAACTGCCAGAAATTCCGGAAATAATACCACTTGTGAAAGCAACAAATAACCTTGCTGTATTTCTCAGGTTAGTTCTTCTTTGCATCTTAAGCCTAATCTTCTCAAGTGTATTCATAAGCAGAACTTAATGTTTGGACATACAATTTAGTGAAAATTTTTAAAATCGATATCCAATTCAGAAATACACTTACTTTTCAACTTTTACAAACCGCTCCCGATAGTCATTTTTATCCGTTCTCAAATGAAAAAAATACATTCCTATTTGCAGGTGTGAAATGTCAACTTTATAAGATTCCGGCTGTGCAACTTGTATTATTTTCCCATTCAAATCAATAATCGCAATTGATTGGATCTTTTCGCTGTCACTTATTTGAAAGGACAATTCATGCTTAGCCGGATTTGGATAAATTTTGAATTCACTTATGGAAAATTCAGGCGATGAGGTCACCAGCGAATTTTTACTAATTAACCATAAATCTGGGTCAAATTGAATAGAATCTGGTTCTTCAGACAATTCAAAAGTTTGAGGATTGGTAGTTTGATGCAAACGCAAATCTGTGCTTTGCCCATCTTTCCATGAACGAAAGGGCACATGCATTTCAAAAAAATCAACCGAAGAGTGTGATGTATTTTGTTGAATACTCAACTCATATTTTCCATTATCCCCAAAGTTGGTATAATGTGATACCTGATATGATGGATAACCTTCTCCATAATACCAATCATTAAAAAACTCTGTTAATGTTGTATCACCTGCCAGCTCCAAATGAAAAATCAATTCTTCATTGCTTGCAAAACCATTGGCAATATCAGGATCATTAAAATAATTTCGAATGCCCTCAAAAAAGGCATCATCACCCAATTCCCACCGAAGCATGTGCAACAAATAAGCACCTTTTGCATAAGAAAGCCGCCCACTAAAAATACGCGAAACATTAGTAGTATCATCTACATAAACTGAGCCACTGGTGCTTTCAGTAATTTTATTCAATTTATTCAATTTCCATTTTCGCCAATCAATACTATCCTGAAGAAATTCTTCCGTTAAGCCCTGAAAATAAGTTGCAAAACCTTCATTTAGCCAGATATCTTTCCAGCTACCTAAAGTAATGTAATCACCAAACCACTGATGCGCCATTTCGTGAGCAATAAGGCTATAGTTTAAATCACCCATAAAACTCATAGTCTGGTGCTCCATGCCACCACCCCACCCAAATTGGGCATGTCCATATTTCTCATCAGCAAAAGGATACTCTCCAATTAATGAATTAAACAATTCCATGATTTCAACAGATGCTTTTGCTAATATTTTTGCATTATCCAAATAAGAAGGATAGACATAGTTTAGAATTTCAATTTTACGCCCATCCTCCAACTCTACAAAATCTGAAAACTCTGAATAGTTTGTAACTGCAATCGCAACCAAATAGGTAACAATTGGGTAGCGGTGTTTCCAAACAACTGTTGTGTGATTTACTTCGGTTTTTTCAGAAATTAGTTTTCCATTACTTGCAACTTTGTTTCCTTTCGGACAACTTACATGAATTTCAATTGAATCAATTTTATCGGCAAGGCTTTGTTTGCATGGCCACCATTCCATAGCTCCATATGGTTCAGAAAGCGTCCATAGAATGGGATCACCAGCACCAGTTAATTTAGACTGAAAAGCACCAAATCCGCTTGAGAGTGGTTCGCCATGATACCAAATTGTCAAGGAATCAGTCGTACCATTTGGAATTACTTCAGAAAATGCAATGTTAATTTTGTTATTTGAATGGATGAAGTTGATTGTCTCGTTGTGATAAATAATAGAGTCAACCTGAAGCTGATCAATCATGTCGAATTTAATCGAGTTTAAGCCTTCAATAGTTGGATGAAAATAGGAAGTAATTGCTCCCTCTATATAATGATTAGATGGATCAACTATCCATTCCATTCGTTGAAATGTCAAATCATAATCAGCATAAGAATCGTCCTCAACAAAGTTGACTTTTTTCAAATAGGCTTTTGATTCTTCAAATGGAAGTTTATCATGATAGGAATAATTATCGTCCTGCGCTACGGATGAAAGCACAATAAACAAGAGTACACAAAATAAATATAGCTTTTCCATCGATTTCTCCTTTTTATTACTACCAAAATACTTGAACAATAGTAATGATCCTAATGTTGGAAGCTGCCTATAAAATGAAATTGAAAATTCAATTTAGCAGGAACTGTCGATTAACGCTTTGTGTATTGCCCTTCGTAATATTTCTGATAATCTCCACTAGTCACATTCTCAAGCCATTCTTCGTTGGACAAATACCAATTGATGGTTTTTTCTATACCTTCTTCGAATTGAAGACTTGGCTCCCAATCTAATTCTTTTTGAAGTTTGCTTGAGTCAATGGCATAGCGTAAATCATGTCCAGCCCTATCTTTTACATAGGTAATCAGCTTTTCAGAAGTCCCAATTTTACGTCCTAATTTCTCATCCATTATTTTGCACATCAAACGAATTAAATCAATATTTTTCCATTCGTTATGACCTCCAATATTATATGTTTCGCCAATAGTTCCTTTGTGAAAAATAACATCAATTGCCCGAGCATGGTCCTCTACCCAGAGCCAATCACGAACATTTTCACCTTTACCATAAACAGGCAATGGTTTATTATTTTTGATATTATTGATGAAAAGTGGAATCAATTTTTCAGGAAACTGGAACGAACCGTAATTATTTGAGCAATTAGATATTAAAGCAGGCAAACCAAAGGTGTCATGATAAGCACGCACAAAATGATCAGAACTTGCTTTTGAAGCGGAATACGGACTGTGAGGGTCATAACTTGTATCTTCGGTAAACATCCCTTCTGTTCCCAATGATCCGTAAACTTCATCTGTCGAAATATGATAGAAAAGCTTTCCTTCTGAATTGTCCTTCCAAATACTTTTGGCGGCATTTAAAAGATTGACTGTCCCAATAACATTCGTAAAAACAAACTCCGTTGGATTTGAGATTGATCGGTCAACATGGGATTCAGCAGCCAAATGAATCACCCCATCAAATTGTTTTTCTTTAAACAATTCCATGATAAAATCCCCATCAACAATATCGCCTTTTACAAATTCATAATTGGGTTTGTCTTCAATATCTTTCAGGTTTGCAAGATTACCGGCATAAGTTAAATTATCCAGGTTGACAATCTGGTAATCAGGATATGAATTGACAAATAATCTTACCACATGAGATCCGATAAATCCTGCACCACCAGTAATTAATATTTTCATCTGTTTGTTGAATTTGTTCTTCTTTTACCACATGGAACTTGCCTAATTTAATCATTCCCCTGTATTGAGGACTTTCTCATGGCTCGTTTCATAGAATGATATATCTTGTGTTTTTTAATCGATTCAGAATAGAAACTTAGCTCTGTTTAAAAACTTTTAGAAAGCTTCCAGGAACTGATGTTTCAAAACGAACTTTCTTCTTTGTAATGGGATGAGTAAATGCCAACACCCAGGCATGTAAACCAAGTCGTCCAATTGGATTCGCATTGGAACCATACTTTTTATCTCCAACAATCGGATGTTTTAAATCCTGCAGATGAACACGAATCTGGTTTTTCAATCCGGTTTCCAAGTTAACTTTTAGTAATGAATACTGCTCATTACTCTTCTTGGTCGTATAATGCGTTACGGCAGGCTTCCCTTTTTCAGGATCTTGAGTAGAATAAACGATGAATACTTTACTCTCGAACAAATAGGAAGATATTGTCCCTTCTGGATTGTCCAGTTGCCCCTCAATCAAAGCCAGATAACTACGATCAACAATCGTTTCTTTCCAGGAATCCTGAAGCAATGTTTTCATCTCCTGGCTCTTCGCAAACATCATTAAACCTGAAGTTTCGCGATCCAAACGGTGGACGATGAAAATTTTATTATCCTCATTCTCAGTCTTTACATATTCACTTAAGCGACTATAAACAGTATCGCGTTTTACTTTATCAGTTGCCATTGAAAGCAATCCTGCATTCTTATTCACAACGATCAGGTCTTTATCTTCAAACACAACACGAATGCCTTTCATCGTTTTGCCCACAGGTGCAGGAGCAGTACTTAGCTCAACTTTTTGTCCCGGTTTTAAAGGATGGTTAAATTGAGTAACTGACTTGCCATCAACCAAAACCTGTTTCTTCTTTAAAATCGTTTTAATGTTATTCCGGTTTTTATGCGGCATTTGAGCTATCAGAAATCTCATCAGCTCTACCGTTTCAGTAACATTAAAACTAATGGTTTGTTCTTTTTTTGATCCGGCGCGTTGTCCTTTATTATTTTTCTTATCCATGGTTGAAATTCATTCATTTACTGGAAAAACCAGTAGATATTCACTCTGACAAAGATAGTTGGTATTTTACAACCGCATCCTTTATCCAGTTTATTTTGTTTGCTAATCTTTGACCAATGAAAAAGGTTCTGCCCAGTAGACAGAACCTAATTTCTATTTAGTTTCTCGAAATATCTATTTTATTCCTCTTACTCGCTTTTCCCATTTCCAGGCGGTAAGCAGCGTTTCTTCTAATCCTTTTTCTGCTTTCCAGCCCAGTTCTTCGTTTGCATAAGTTGTATCTGCCCAAATTTTCTCAATATCTCCAACTCGGCGAGCAACAACTTTATAGTTGAGCTTTACTCCTGTAGATTTCTCAAAACCTTTTACAATTTCTAAAACGGAATAACCATTCCCAGTTCCAAGGTTGAAAATTTCGTAGCCTGCTTTATTTTTCTCTCCTAGCAAACGTTCAATCGCAATAACATGCGCTTTAGCTAAATCCACAACGTTAATATAATCACGAACTGCAGAACCATCAATTGTGTCATAATCATCACCAAAAACCCTTAGTTCATCCCTCAGTCCAGCTGCTGTTTGTGTAATGAAAGGCACAAGATTTTGAGGAACTCCAAGAGGTAACTCTCCAATTAATGCAGTTTCATGAGCTCCAATTGGATTAAAATAGCGCAATGCTATACCTTTTAATTCTGGGTTGGCCTTTATAGTATCCTGAAGTATATCTTCATTCACCCGTTTGGTATTACCGTATGGAGATTCAGCATTTTGTCGAGGTGTATCTTCAGTTACCGGTAGTTTATCCGGTTGCCCATAAACTGTACATGACGATGAAAAAACGATATTCTTAACTCCATATTTTTTCTGACACTCTAACAGGTTAATTAACGACACTAAATTATTTCGGTAATAATGCAATGGGATATCCACTGATTCACCAACAGCTTTAGATGCTGCAAAATGAATAATCGCCTCAATATTTAGATTACGACTGAAAAAGTCATCTGTTTTTATTGCATCAGCTAAATCAAACTGCTCAAAAGTTGGTTTTTGACCACTAATCTTTTCAATACTATCTAATACATCAATGCTTGAATTCGAAAGATCATCAACCACAATAACCTCATAACCTGCCGACTGAAGTTCAACAACGGTATGTGATCCGATATATCCGGTTCCTCCAGTAACTAAAATTTGCTTTTTCATATCAATCTAATTTCTTAAGGATTCAACTAAGTTGTGAATCGATTAAGCCCACAAAGCTACAAATTATTCAAATGGAAGAATTAAAAAATTGAGTTTCATTGTGTCCTGATTATCAGCAAACGCCCTAAATTGTTGAAAACTTTACGTTGGCTTACAGTTAATTTTTTCTTAATTTTGATATACTAAACAAAAAACTAAGTGGAATTTATCGCTTTCATAAAAGACTTAATCCTTTTACACGATTGTGTAATTATACCCGGATTTGGTGGTTTTGTAACAAATTACAAGGCTGCTAAGATTAGCAATTCAAATTTTTCGCCTCCTTCAAAAGCTATCAGTTTTAATAATAAACTTAAGTTTAATGATGGTCTTTTGGTTAATTATATTTCAGATCAGGAAGGCATAAATTATATCGCTGCAAATAAGAAAGTAGAAATCCTTGTTCAGGAGATGAATTATCGGTTAACTGATGGGGAACAGATCTCAATCGAAGGAATTGGAAACTTGTTTTATGACGAAGGAGACCAATTGATTTTTGATCCGGTTCAAGTTAATAACCTGAATTTGGATGCATTCGGCTTAAGCACATTCAAATATGAATCGCTTTATGCCAAAAAGATATCAAGAACAGCTCGCAAAGAAGATCATGAAAGCATAGAAGTTATTTTCCAAAATCGCTCACTTCGGAAAGTTATGATTGGAATCCCGCTTATGATTGCGCTCGCATTCTTCCCGATAAAAGATAACAAGGAAAATATTCTGAAATCAGATTTAAGCACATTAACTGAAATGATAGTTTCTGCTGAGCCAGCTCAAAAAGTAGAAACTGAAGTTATTCCAGAAATAAAGAATATTGCTGTTGAAAATCAATATTTTATAATTGCCGGCAGTTTTAGAAGCAAAGCAAATGCTAGTCGTTTTCTTAAGCAAAAACAAGATGAAGGTTTTGAAGCCCAAAACTTAGGACTGATAAAAGGCTTAAATTACATTGCCCTTGGAGGTTTTCCTGACTTTGCAAGTGCTAAAGCAAAACAACTAAAAATAAAAGCCGAATCCCCCGACTCAGGAGTCTGGATTTATGCTAAAAAATAATTGAAACCGCGAAAGCGGTTTTTTTGTGTCTCCTTTTTTTCATTCAATATTAAAGCTCGATTTAAAGAAGATTTGTATCTTCATTTGAAAATCAGAAAAGCATGATCATTCCTTTCTATTTAAAACCCGGAGACCGGATTCGAATTGTTTCTCCAGCTGGAAAAATCAACAAAGAGAAATTGATAGCTGGAATTAATTTATTGAAAAACGAAGGATTTGAAATAGTTGTAGGAAATCACATATTTGGCAATCATTTTCAATTTTCATCAACTGATCAGGATCGCTTGAGTGATTTGCAGGAAGCTATGGATGATGGAAAATGCAAAGCTATTGTATGTGCACGGGGAGGATACGGTTCTGTTAGAATAGCAGACCAACTGGACTTTTCTTCTATCAAAAAGAATCCCAAATGGCTAATTGGATTCAGCGATATTACTGTATTGCATTGTCTTTTTCAGAAACATGGAATTGCCAGTATTCATGGTACAATGCCCGGCTTTTATTTAAAAGATAGAATGCCAACTGAAAGCTTCACAAGTTTGATACAAATACTTAAAGGTGAAACACAATCTTTCCAAATTGTAAATCATAAACTCAATCGGAACGGAACAAGTAAAGGTCACCTTATAGGTGGTAATTTATCCATTTTATACAGCCTTCTTGGAACCAAATTTGAGTCCGAAACAAAAGGCAAAATTTTATTTATTGAAGACACTTCTGAATATCTCTATCATCTTGACCGGATCATGCACAGCTTTAAACTGGCAGGAAAATTAGAAGACCTGACAGGACTGCTTGTGGGCAGTTTTTCAGAAATGAAGGATAATGATCCTCCATTTGGTCAAACAGTTGAAGAGATTATCCTGAATGCAGTTAAAGAATACAATTTTCCGGTTTGTTTTGATTTTCCTGTTGGCCATATTGAACGGAACCTACCTTTAGTAATTGGTGGAGAATATGAAATGAATGTTTCTGATCAAACTTCGTTACATCGTACTCAGTAAAAAAACGGCTGCCTAAACAAACAACCGTTTCATAATCAATACTGATTAGTATTCTAGTTTTCGTCTTCTTGCTTAATTTTTATTCGTATCTGATCTTTTTCATCATCTTTTTTATTCACCTGAATTGATTCTATTTTTTCATGATTCAACTCTTTAATATCTTCAAGATCCACTTGCTTTCCATCAATATAGTATTCTACATCATTATTATCAGATCCGCTAATTATTATAGGGAAGCGTTGATACTTCTTATACAACTCGCGACTCCTTTCTTGCAAGCGTTCACCATCTTTCATTCGTTCACGATGGCGCTCTTCAAATTGTTCTTGATGCTCTTGCATCTGTTTTTCAATTTCTTTCTGTCTTTCATTGCTCATCTTAAACTCACTCATATCAACATTAGGCATTCGATACTGATAATTGAAAAAGAATTCATTTGGAGATTCATTATTAAAAACACGAAGTTGCTCCAAACCACGAATATTTAATGCTTTACTAAGTGTGGCAATATTACTCAGATCAATATCACCATTCATCTCAATAAGATTAACAGAAAAGCTATTTGAGCTAACAAGCCCCATACTTTCAACTGTTCCATCATCTTTTCTGATATAAATTTTGAGATCACTGCCAGAGTTCTTTTCTGTCTTGAATAAGTTATAACTATTGTCTTTATAATGCTGAATGATTTCATACTTCAAACCATCTCTTGGGTTTGTCTCATCTTCTTCTTCATCTCCAACAAAAGTTTGGGTAATGACCATAATATTCTCAAGGTTTTTTAGTGTTTCATAAACCGGGTCATCTGCTTCAATATTTTTCTTTTTCAGATAAAGCTCAAACATATCGCTGGTTAGTTGCACTGCGCTAAATCCCTCAATATCTGCGTAATCATCAACTAATTCTTCAAAAATGGTTTGTGCACCCGCTAACGTGATTAATAATCCAGCTAGCAACGTTAATAATATTCGTTTCATTTCCTTCAGATTTTAATTCATTACTATTTCCAGGTTCTCATCCTGAAACAAAACCAGCAAATCGTCATTTTGTGCAGGCTGAACACTACTTGAAACTTCGAGTAAAGCCTGTTCTAAAATTGCAAATTGCTGTTCTTCACTCATCTCGCCAGTGGGCTGGCTTTTCATTGTAAACCAAAATATCGAAGCAAAAAGGCAAACTGCTGCAGCAACTGACGAATACCTAAACCACGCCATTCGAATTATTCTGGGTTGATTATTTTTAATTTGTATGTTATCAAAAATTTGAGCTTCGAGATTTTCCGGAACAAAGCTTTCCTCTTCAAAATATTCGAAAATATCCTTCTCTTCAGTGATAAGACCTTCACCCTGCCTGATTTCTTTCTTCAGCAATGCTTCCTCTTCAAGGCTCGTTTCACCCTGATAATATTTATCGAGCAACGGATTGATGTTCTTTTGGCTCATAATCGTAAATTTTTCGAATTTCTTCCTTTATTTTCAGTCTTGCTCGCGATAAAATCACCCGGATGTGTGGAACTTCAAAACCCGTTAGGGCTTTAATCTCTTCAAAATCCAAACAGTCAATTTCCCGGTATTGGATCACCTCTCTGTACTTGTCGGGCAAGCCTGCAATAATTTGATGAACAATCTCCAGTTTTTCTCTGGCTTCATAATTTGTCGACTGCTGAGGAAGATTAACCAATCGTTGATCATTTTCATCTTCAACAGGACGGGCTCGTTTCTTTTTTAACACATCCAGACAATAGTTCCGGCACAGTGTTAAAATATAGGCCTCCGGCTTTTCAATATGGGTCAGCTTATCTTTTTTATCCCAAAGCTTCATCATCACTTCCTGAATAGCATCCTGCGCTTCAGAATTACTTTTCAGCATTCGTCTCGCCATTGGAAAAAGCTTTACCGACCACGGTAATATTTCTATTTTAAATTGCTCGGAAGTCATTCTAACATGTAAAACGATTTAAAACCAGAATTATAACAATTTACTGAAAAAATAATTGTCCATTAAAATATTCTAAGTCCATTTTCTGCGATAAATAATTGCTGCACTCAATTTTTGTATCTTTGCCAACGATTAAAAAACCCATTTATAGTGAAGATTGGATCGATTGATTTAGGGAAGATGCCTTTGTTTTTAGCACCCATGGAAGATGTGACTTACAAGTCGTTTCGGTACATGTGCAAAAAATACGGAGCAGATGTAATGTATACTGAATTTGTTTCATCAGAAGCTTTGATTCGTGATGTAGCAAAGACAAAACAAAAGATGGAGCTTTTTGATTTTGACAGACCTGTAGCCATTCAAATCTATGGTTACGACATCCAATCAATGGTTAATGCCGCAAAAGTAGTTGAAGAATTTCAACCCGATTTTATTGACATTAACTACGGGTGTCCCATGAAAAAAATTGTTAAAAAAGGAGCAGGAGCTGCCATTCTTCAAGATTTGGAAAAAATGCAGCAAATGACTGCTGAGATAGTTAAAGCTGTTTCAGTTCCGGTAACTGCAAAAACTCGCCTGGGATGGGATGATGATTCGAAAGTAATTGTGGAGGCCGCTGAAAGAATTCAGGATGCCGGAGCAGCTGCGCTTGCAATACATGGTCGCACACGGAAACAACTTTATACTGGAGAAGCTGATTGGACGCTAATTGGTGAAGTGAAAAATAATCCAAAAATTAAAATTCCAATCATTGGAAATGGTGATATTAATGGTGCTGAAAAAGCGAATGATTTCCTAAAACAAACAGGAGTAGATGCTCTAATGATTGGGCGTGGGGCTATTGGACGGCCTTGGATTTTTAAAGAAGTAAAACATTATTTTGAAACTGGAGAAGTTTTACCTCCACCAACAGTTGCTGAAATTGTTCAGAATGTTAGGGATCAGCTTCAAATGTCAATCGAATGGCGTGATAATGTGCGAACAGGCATTTTACTGATGCGCCGGCACTTTGCCAAATATTTCCCTGGCCTTGCAAATTTTCGCCAGTACCGAATAAAATTATTGCAAGCAATTGAGATGGATGATGTTCAACAAATCCTTGATGAAATTATTGAACACTATGGTGACCAGCGGGTTGATTATACAAATGTTAGTTTAAAATGAAAGAAGACTACCAAAAGCATTATTCTGATGAGTCTTTTCGGACTAAACTAAAAAACTATGCAAAAACCGCCGGATTGCAGGTCGTTTATGCAGCACTTCTTCTTTATTATCTGATAAAAGATAATTCGGTTCCATTAAAAGTAAAAATTACAATTGCAGCTGCTTTGGGGTATTTTATCCTACCTACTGATGCTATTCCAGATATCGTCCCTATTATTGGTTTTAGTGATGATCTTGGAGTTTTGATATTTGCCCTGGCCCAAATTAGTAGTCACATTACAACTGAAGTTAAAGAAAAAGCAAAGGGACAACTTCAAACCTGGTTCAAGCAAGTTGACCAGGAAGAACTGGATAAACTTCATAGCAAAATATTTTAATACTTTTAGGTATCACATTGAAAAGCAGGTGGAGCAATATATGGTTTTGCAAAACTTTCCTTTTTTTTCAAATGAATATGTTCTCGCTTTGCTGCGACCAACTTTTTTCTTTAGCCAAAAAAGTTGGCAAAAAGCCCACCGCTGACTTGAAAATTGCTAAAATCCGGTGAACTTCGCTAAAAGAAAAGAACTTCCCCTCCTTTGTCGGGCTCAAACAGCTTTTCTTTCTAAACGCTACATTCCCCAAATTTCTTTACGCATTTTCATGAAGGCGGCCATGAGGGGCTACAAACCTTGTATATTTTGGTGAAAGCATTCATGTGTTGGCCTCTTTTTATCAACACACAGGAATCAAAAGCTAGCCTTAGGGAGTACGGGAAGCTCCGAAGAAATGAGGAGATCACCCGAACGAACTTAGGTTGGGTGAAGAAGTTGATGATAAAAAGCAGCCTTGAATTTTCTGCTTCGTCTTTTTTTCAAGAACAAGATGAAGGCCTCCGGCTGGATAGGATTGAATTCAAATTATAGCTGAAAATATTTTTAATCCACCAGACTTCCAACCTGACCCACATTCAGCTAGCGATCTGAGCCTTACCTGCTCTTTATCCAATTTCAATCTGGAATTGATCCACTGCTATTTTTAGTTCTGGCATGGAGTTTGAATGTATCTAGCCAAACTAATACGTTCGAGCCATGAGACGGATATTACTAATAGCAGTTGTCGGATTCTTTGCTTTTGCAATTTCAGCTAAGCAAGGAATAACCCAGGTGGTTGTCAAGGTAAGACCAATTCCTCCAAAAATTAAAATGGTAACTCCCAAAAAACCGGGAGCTGATCATGTTCTGGTTCCTGGCCACTGGATTTGGCATCGTCCATCAAAAATGTATGCTTGGGTTGGTCCTAGTTGGGTTCCAAAGAAAAGCAATAAAAAATGGGTTCCAGGTCACTGGAAGCAAATACAAAAAGGTTGGAAATGGATTCCAGGTCATTGGGAAAGAAAATACAAACAAAGATACTTTTTGAAATAAAATACCTGCATCAATTAATGCTTGTTTGTTTTAAGTGTTTTGAATAAGAAAGGCGACCATTTGGCCGCCTTTCTTTATTTTGTACGAAGCTATCGTCTCATAATTCCATAACATAGAATTTTTAAAATATTGTCTACACTTTTTTCAAGATTAACGGAACCATAGGTACCTGCCGTTAGTGGCATTTCAAGACCTTTAATAGCAGTTGTAATTCCAATAGCAACTAAGGTAAAATCATAAACTTCAAATTCATTTTTTCTTACCCCTTCAATCAGAATCCGTTTAATCATTCGGATTTCTTCCTGATCGTATTTATGTTTTACATTTTCAATAAATTCAATAGCAGTTACATCATTTTCAAGTGCATGATAAAAATTTGCCAGTCCGCGAAAAGTGGTAAGTTTAGTCAGAATATATTCCCGCAATTTACCAATAGGCTCCGTATTTCGCATCACAACTTTTTCAAGCTCTTTGCGCAATACTTCCACTTCTTTCATAATAACAGCCTGAAACAAATCTTCCTTGCTTTCAAAATAATAATACAACGAACTTTTCCCTTTTCTTACTGCATTTGCAATATCATCAAGGGTCGTTTTTTTGTATCCATATTTACTGAAAATCTCCTGAGCTGTTTTTAAAATACTTTCGCGGTTTGCATCTTTTTTGTTAATCCCATTTTCAAGATTCATAACCATGGTGAGTTGTTTTGAGTTAAGCGGGGTAAATATAATTAATTTTTCGAATAATTTTTCTTTTCGTTTAAAACATCTAGGAATCTATTTTTCAATAAGCTTAAAATCAAGCTGTTTGCGTTCTAAATTTGCTCTTGAAATTTCGACCGTCACCTGTTCTCCTAACTGGTATGTTTTATTGCTATGCTTTCCAACAAGGCAATAATTTTTCTCGTCGAAGATGTAAAAATCATCATCAAGCTCTCTTACAGGAACCATTCCTTCACATTTATTTTCAAGCTCAACATATATACCCCAATCAGTTACACCTGAAATAACACCTTCAAATACTTCCCCAATCTTATCCTTCATAAACTCTACCTGCTTGTATTTGATGGACGATCTTTCCGCTCTGGCAGCCCGGCCCTCCATCTCTGAAGAGTGTTTACACATATCCTCATATTTTTGTGCATTTGCTGAGCGGCCTCCATCCAGATAGCGCTCTAACAATCGATGCACCATCACATCCGGATAACGTCGAATTGGTGAAGTAAAATGGGAATAAAATTCAAACCCAAGTCCATAATGCCCTATATTTCGCGTTGAATATTCAGCTTTGGCCATCGATCGGATTGCCAATGTTTCAATAACATTTTGCTCACTTTTTCCTTTTACATCCGCCATTAATTTATTCATGGTTAGAGCAATCACTTTTGAACTTGTGGTTTGAATTCCATGCCCAAACTTTTTAATAAAATGATTAAACGACTCCAGCTTTTCAGGATCTGGTCTATCATGGATTCGGTATACAAAGGTTTTTGACTGCTTCTCCGATTTAACTCTTCCAACAAACTCAGCAACTCGTTTATTCGCAAGTAGCATGAATTCTTCAATCAGCTTATTACTGTCTTTTGATTCTTTAAAATAAACCGACAATGGCTTGCCCGTTTCATCAATTTCAAATTTTACTTCAATACGCTCAAACGCCAATGAACCTTGCTTGAATCTCTTCCCCCGCAACTTTTTAGCGAGGTCATCTAAAATCAAGATTTCTTCTTTTAAATCGCCAGTTCCGGTTTCTATAACTTGCTGAGCTTCTTCATATGCAAAACGTCTATCTGAATGAATCACTGTTCGACCAAACCATTCTTTCAAAATCTCAGCCTGATCATTAAGATGAAATACTGCGGAAAAACAAAGTTTATCTTCATTTGGACGAAGCGAACAAACTCCATTTGAAAGCTTCTCTGGCAACATCGGAATCACCCGATCAACCAGATAAACTGAGGTTGCACGATTAATTGCTTCATCATCAAGTATCGTATTTGGGCGTACATAATGACT
This sequence comes from uncultured Sunxiuqinia sp., assembly GCA_965372405.1. GTDB lineage: Bacteria > Bacteroidota > Bacteroidia > Bacteroidales > Prolixibacteraceae > Sunxiuqinia. Next base: position 71,384 of record CBDVCE010000006.1, on the reverse strand, counting down.
TACATCGGCAATGTGAATTCCAACCTCCCAAATGCCATTATCCAATTTTTTTACTGATAATGCATCATCAAAATCTTTGGCATCATGCGGATCAATCGTAAAAGTAGTTACCCCTCGCATGTCCCGTCTGTTCTTAATTTCTTCTTCGGGAATTTCAATCGATATTTTTTCAGCCGCTTTTAATACATTTTCTGGGAAACGGTATGGCAAATCAAATTCAGCAAGAATTGCATGCATCTCGGTTTCATTGTCACCAACATCACCCAAGACTTCAATTATTTCACCAAACGGATTTTTAGCCTTGGTTGGCCATTCGGTAATTTCGGCTATTGCTTTTTGCCCGTCTTTTGCTCCATTCAGTTTTTCATTCGGAATAAAAATATCGAAGCCAACTTTACCTACAGGAATAAAAAATGAAAAATTCCGGGAACGCTCTAAAGTTCCCACAAAAGTAGATTTTGCTCTTTCAATAATTTCAGAAACTTCTCCCTCAAACTGATGTTTTTTCCGACGTGCATACAAATAGACACGTACTTTATCACCTTCCATTGCATGGTTCAGGTTTCGCTGAGAAACCAATACCGGCTGATCAACTTCTTCAGAAATAACAAAAGCAGAACCCTGTGGCTGAAGTTCAACTTTTCCACTGATGTATCCTCCACGAGATTTAATTTTGAACTTGCCTCGCTGTATCTGCTCCAGATTCTCGTTTTCAGTGAGTTCTTCCAGCACAACATTTATCAATTTTTTGATCTCTGGCTCTTTTATCCCAAGTATAGAAGATAGCTGTTTATAATTATAAGTCTTTTGTGGATCTTCATAAAAAACATTCAAGATTGCCTTTTTGAGGCGCTTTTTATTGAAGGTTTGAAAAGTCTTCTCTTTTCGGTTTTTTTTCTTTTTAACCATTCGTGTTTTATTTTCCTTGAAATTAGTTTAATCTTAAAAAATAAAAAAGGAGGAAAGCATAATTCTGCATCCTCCTTCATGTATTCGTTTCAAACTAATTTAGTCTTGTTCATAAATTGACTTTAGAGGGTAGATATCCAATTTCTCTACAAATAGTTCTCCTCCTGTGTTATATAAAACAATATCCTCCGCATCTTGTTCAGGTGTAAAATTGGAAGACATTACCATTTTCCCATCATTTGCAAATATCTCTATAGATGTCCTGTCAAGCAATATTTCAAGTTTAATCTTACCATCTTCAGGTAGTAAAGTTGCAGTTTGTCCTAAACAAGAAAGTTTCTTTTTCTTTACATCATATCGAATCTCAGTGCCGTTTACTTTTTTGGAATGCCTAAGCATAAACCCAAAACTATTTACTGATTTAAGATCGAATGTGCCAACCATGTGAAAACAGTCCCCTTTTATTCCTCTTAAAAGATTTTTATTCTCCAAGCCAGGTATCAGGTTCTTTTCTTCGAAATGCTTCCCTTTTTCATGAATTAATTCAATTTCATTTATTGGAGTTCGAACCATTCTCAAACCATCTTTATAATTCTTAAGAGACAATTCACAAGGGAAATTCATTTGCCCGTTAAAAGGCATACCGGGAAAGTCGCTACCGCGCATCCATGCGAGTTGAATCGTTCTACCATCCTCGTTTGGTATATTATTCCATGTTTGCGTTGCATAATAGTTCTTACCAAAATCACCTTTTAGTTTTTGTGATTCAGGAGTGAACTTTTTCCCATCAAATTGTCCGATCAAATAAGATCCGTCTCCATCAATCAAAACCCATCTTTTATCATCTGGCCTACGATTAACTGCCAATTCAATCAGGTCGGGACATTCATAATAACCAGGAATATGATCTTCAAAATTCCAGTCAACTAAATTCTTTGATGTATAAAATGAGATTCCCTTATTTTTTTCTTCACCATCTGGTTTACGGTAAAGCACCATAACATATCCCTTAGTAGCTTCATGCCATATAACTTTAGGATCTCTTGCATCATCCATCTCATCATAAGATATTATTGGATTCTTCTCATACTTCTCCCATGTTCTTCCACGGTCAACACTATAAGCTATTCGTTGTCCATTTTGATAGCTGGTATAAAATGCAAGCAAGGTTTTATCATCGCCTTTTTGAAGACCAAGCAAATTCTGCTCATCAACAATTGCACAGCCCGAAAATGCTGTTGCAAATTTTTTATCTTTCGAATCATCATCGGGATACAATGCAATTGGAAAATGTTCCCAATGCACCAGATCCTTGCTTATTGCATGCCCCCAGTGCATAAAGCCCCATTCTAAACTAAACGGGTTACATTGATAAAATAAGTGGTACTCTCCTTCGTGAAAAATTAACCCATTAGGATCATTCTGCCAGTTTTTTTCTGGGGTAAAATGAAATTGGGGACGGTATGTTTCATTAAATGGCCTTTTCTTAGGTTTAGCGGCAACAAGAAACAGTACAAAAAAAGTTAAAATCAGGACCTTAAGGGAACTTTGCATGCGAGATTTGTTTATAAAGGTTACTAACACAAATTAAATAAAAAGAAAGCTATATTTATAGCAATTTACTGAATATTTAAAACAGGGATTTATGAGTAGGTTTTTATCTATAATTGTCATTTCATTTATTTCTATATCCGTTTTTGGACAAAAGAAATGGCAACAAGAAGGAGTGAAAATCCCTGCCCCAATTTGCTACGGATCAGACCATTCACACAAACATTACAACCCACCACCAGCTGAGTTTCTTAAAAGACTAAAATCTACCAATGATAAAAAAGCGGAGATTATTGTTGACTACATTGGCTTTTCCGACTCAGCTACAGTTGCTTTTCAATATGCTGTTGATATTTGGGAGACCTTAATTTACTCACCGGTTCCAATTCATATGCTCGCACGATGGTCCAGTTTAGATGATGATGTTTTGGGAAGCTGTGGCCCCTATATCTTTTTCGAAAACTTCGATGCTGCTCACTATAAAGATCGATACTATCCTGTTGCTTTGGTTGAGAAAATGGAAGGTGAAGAAGTTACAGGAGCAGAAACTCCAGACATGGTTGCTCAATTTAATAAAGATTTTGAGAATTGGTATTTTGGGACAGATGGTAATACCCCAGAGGGGAAATACGATTTTGTTTCTATTGTTCTGCACGAAATTGCACATGGCCTAGGATTCACTGGATTCTTTTATGTTGATAATGATCTTGGGCATTACGGAGGAGACATAGAATACCCCGGGGTATTTGATGAATTTGTTGTTGATGGATTTCAAAAAAAATTAATTGATACAACTGAATTTGAAAATCATTCTGCTGATTTATTTGATGCACTGAATGGCCCGATTCTTAATCATACTAGTCCTTCTGCAAAAGCTGCTAGCGAGTTTAACCGCTTTCCAAAGTTATACGCACCAGATCCTTTTGACGAAGGTTCAAGTATTTATCATTTAAATGAATCTACTTATGGCTCTAATGATCCCAATTCACTAATGACCCCATTTGCTGATCGAGGCTCGGCAAATCATAACCCTGGGCCACTAACAATGGGAATTTTTGCAGATATGGGATGGCAATTCATTAGCATAAAGCATGATGAAATTACAGATACTGAAAACATCAACGAAACCATTAAAATTGATGCCCAGGTTTTTAGTGATGCTGAACTTGATTCAACATCGATAAAACTAATTTATTCCGCTTCTGATTTTGAAACTGAAGTTGACACCCTTCAATTGGTTTACAATGAATCAACTCAAATTTTTGAAGTTGATTTCCCTGAATTAGTACTGGGCAAAATGAGCTATTACATTGCCGCTTCAGATGTTGATGGAATAACATACCGACTGCCTGGCATTGCACCTGAAAGGGTTTTTGATTTAAATATCGGTCCAGATCTTATTAAGCCTGAAATTGCGCACACTCCAATTCGATCAATGCTCGAAAGTGATTTAAATGCTGAACTTTTTGTAGAAATAACTGAAAATATTGGTATTGCTGAAGCAAAAATTGAATACCTAATTAATAACGAAAATTTACAAAGTATTGATCTTGCACTGGACAGTGCCAACATTTATAAAGCGATATTTGCTTTTGAAAATCTTACTGATGGTGATTCTATAAGCTACCGAATTAAAGTAATTGATAGTTCTTCAAATTCTAACGAAGCTTTTTTACCGGAAGATGAATATTTTACATTTTACATTGACGGCACTTTTGACCCTGTTCGAGAATACTTCACTGATTTTAATGCAAGCAATAATCGTGATTTTATTTCAAATGATTTTTATGTAGGAATTGATTCTGGATTTGATGATGGCGCATTGCACAGTCCTCATCCATATCCCAGTCCAAATCAGGATGAAACAATTTTTGAGTTTGTGTCACTCTTGAAATATCCGATCATCATTAAGAATGGAGGAGAAGTTTCGTTTAAAGAAATTGTTCTCGTAGAACCAGGTGAAGCCGATACCAATTATGGTGATGAGGAGTTTTGGGATTATGCAATAATTGAAGGTTCTAAAAATGGAATTGACAACTGGCTTCCATTAGTTGATGGATATGACTCTCGTGAAAATCCTTCCTGGCTATCATTATATAACGGCTCAATTAGTGGGAATAATTCTACCGCTACTGGTCATCGTGCATTCTATATCCAGCGAGACTTCTATTTGACTGATAGTGAAAACTTTGCTGTTAATGACACTATTTTTATGCGATTCCGGATTTATTCTGATCCTTATGCACATGGTTGGGGTTGGGCAATTGATGATTTATCGATTCAGGATATTAATACCTCAAAAAACACATTGGAGTTCTCTCCTGGAGAAATTAGTGTATTTCCAAATCCTACAAACTCACAATTAAACATTCATGCTAATTTTAAAAATGATGCAGAAAAGGTAAAAATCCAACTACTAAACAGTTCCGGCATACTCATTCATGAGAAACAATTAGCTGTTTCAGGAAATACAATTCATGAATCTATGGACATCCGGGCTTTCTCTCCAGGTTTGTATTTGCTGGTTATGAGTTTTGAGAATGGACAGATAATTACCCGAAAAATCGTAAAAGATTGATTTTCAAATATTAAATAATTATTAGCAAATAATACGCAAAGCGCTAACTCACAGCACTTAAGGCAATTATTGAGTGTGATGTAGTAAATATTCAACTTTCAATTACAAAAGATATTTCTATATTTGCTTTCAAATTATAAGACAAAACAATGGTTTTTTGCAATACTTATTATTACTGGTTTTATTTTATCGGTTCACCAAGCGGGTCCGTCCAGTAGTGTATAGCTAAAAATTAAAAGATATATTACAGAAAGGTCCCGAGAAAATCGGGACCTTTTTTTTGCTAAAAATTTGAAAACGCTTTATTAAATAAATTATGAATGTTACAATCATCGGACTTGGATTAATTGGCGGATCAATTGCAAGAGATCTCAAAAAAAGTGGATTTGCAACAAAACTCACAGGAGTCGACAACAATTCCGATCATGCAGAAGAGGCATTAAAGATTAAATTGGTCGATGAAGTACAGCCTTTAGAAAAAGCTGTTAAGTCTGCTGATATTGTCGTTCTTGCAATACCTGTTGACAAAATTAAAACAGTACTTCCAATTGTTCTTGATGAAATTTCTTCAGGAACTACTGTCACAGATATGGGATCAACCAAGAGTGAGATAATTGAAACTATCTCCGATCACCCGAGAAGAAAAAATTATATTCCTGCACACCCAATGTCTGGTACTGAAAACTCTGGTCCAACTGCTGCAATAGAAGGTTTATTCTCTGGGAAAATTGCTATAGTTTGCGATCATGAATTTAGCGGCCCACAGCATCTGGCATTAGTTGAGAAAATGTTTCAAGCAATTGGGATGAACATTGCTTATATGTCCGCCGACGAACAAGATCATAGTACAGCATTTATTTCACATCTTCCGCATGCAGCTGCTTATGCTTTAGCAAATGCCGTTCAAGACAAAGAAGATCGTTCAATCATTTTTGATTTAGCAAGTGGAGGTTTCCGTTCCACAGTTCGTCTCGCTAAGAGTACCCCTGCAATGTGGGGGCCAATTTTTCAACAAAACAAAGAATACATTATTGAATCACTTGAAGTTTACATCAAGCATTTAAAAGAATTCAAAGACAGCATTAAAAATGATGAGGAAAAAATGTACTCATTAATGAACAATGCGACAAAAATAAGGTCAGTATTAGATGGAAATAATCCATCACTTATAAAAAACGAAGAAAAGATTGTTAAATTTTATACGAAATAAAAATGGGAATTGAATTAGACATCAGACCAATTAAAGAATGGTTGCCTCAAAAAAACAACCCGCTTCTAATTGCAGGTCCTTGTAGCCTTGAAACCGAGGAACAGACACTAGATACCGCCCGACAATTAGCAAAAGACCCTCGAGTATTTATTTTTCGTGGAGGAGTCTGGAAGCCAAGAACACGCCCAGGGAGTTTTGAAGGTGTTGGATCTGTTGGCTTAGAATGGCTTAAGAAAGTAAAAGAAGAAACAGGATTACCCGTAGGTACAGAAGTTGCGAATGCACAACATACCGAAGAAGCTTTAAAAGCAGGATTGGACGTAGTTTGGGTAGGTGCACGATCTACTGCCAGCCCTTTTGTAGTGCAAGAGATTGCAGATGTTCTTAAAGGCACTGACGCTGTTGTGATGGTTAAAAATCCTGTAAATCCTGATGTGCAACTATGGATGGGTGCATTGGAAAGAATTAACCAGGCAGGTATTAAAAACCTGGTAGCTATTCACCGTGGTTTTACTCCTTTTAGGGAAACTAAATACAGGAATTATCCGAACTGGAAAACGTTTATCGAGCTAAAGAGGCTTTTGCCTAACCTTCCCATTATTTGTGATCCAAGTCACATTGCTGGGCACAGCGATTTTCTTTATGAGATTTCTCAAAAAGCGTTTGATATGGGAATGGAAGGATTGATGCTTGAGTCACATCGCGACCCATCATGTGCATTAAGCGATAAAGACCAACAAGTTACTCCAGAAGAACTTGGCAAGATACTGGACAAACTAGTTATCCGCTATTCTTCTTCCCCAAATAAGCAGTTTGAAAATCAATTGGAACTGCTTCGAAGCCGTATTGACGCTCTTGATGCGGAATTGATGGAAACGCTATCTTCACGTGTTGAGATTGTGAAACAAATCGGAAAGTACAAAAAAGACAATAATGTTACTGCTCTTCAAATTAACAGATGGACAGAACTAATGAATAAACGAGTTGATACTGGAGAGAAAATGAATCTAAACAAGACATTTGTTCAGATTTTATTCCAGCTTATTCACGAAGACTCTGTTCGTATGCAAACTGAAATTATGGATAAGGAATAAATAGAGATTAGATACTATTGAAAAGCTTTCTGTCAATTGATGGAAAGCTTTTTTTATAGCTTCCCACGTAGGTTTTTCAAAGCTTTTATCATGCCTTTTTCAATTAGCTGAGAATCCTCAATTTCTTTGGCAGAATAAATAAACATAACTGCAAGCTGCTTACCTTCAATATCGCTAGAAACAACATGCTTATTTAATCGATAAGCTTCTCTCATCCGTCGTTTCAGTAAATTACGTTGTACTGCTTTTTTAAAGTTTCTTTTTGAAACAGAGAAACCTGCTTGCACTGCATATTCAACGGGAAGTTCAGTTTCTAAAAAAATAACTTTTAGAGGGTAAGAAAAAAAAGCATTCCCTTCGGAAAAAAGCTTGTCGATAACCTTTTTTCTGGATAGTCGTTCACTTTTTTTTAAACTGAATTTGTGCATGTTGCTCGCTAAAATACAACAAAAAAGGGGAATAAATCCCCTTTACTATTTGTATATCTCGTAGTAAGATTACTTTGACTTATTGTACTTTTTGATGAATTGCTCAAGAGCCATCGTCATTGATGGAGCCTGAATAGTTGGAGCCTCGATGTCAAGCCTCAAGCCTGCCTCTTTAACTGCTTTTGCAGTAGTTGGACCAAATGAAGCAATCTTAGTATGGTTTTGCTCAAACTCTGGAAAATTCTGTATAAGAGATTTAATTCCCGATGGGCTAAAGAATACCAGAATGTCATAATTCACATCTTTCAAGTCAGACAAATCACTGCTAACTGTTTTATACAAAATTGCTTTCGTAAAATCATAACCACTAGCCTCGAGTAATTGAGGAATGTCTTGCTTATGAATATGAGAAAGTGGAACAAGAAATTTCTCATCCTTGTGTTTTTTCATGATCTCAACAAGATCAGAAAACATTCCATTACCATAGAAAATTTTACGTTTCCTATAAACAATGTACTTCTGCAAATAGAAAGCAGCAGCTTCCGAAATACAAAAATATTTCAGTGAATCAGGAACAGTAACCCTCATTTCCTGACAGATTCTAAAAAAGTGATCAATTGCTGTCCGGCTAGTAAAAATTACTCCGGAATGATCTAAGATTTGAATCCGTGTTTGTCTAAATTCTTTGGATGAAACTCCCTCGATCTGTATAAAAGGCCTAAAGTCTACCTGTACGTTTGCTTTGTCAGCTAAATCAAAATATGGAGATTTTGCCGATGCTGGTTTTGGTTGTGAAACCAATATCTTCTTGATTTTCAAGATACAATTTTCTTTATAAATGTTTGACCACTTCTAATCCAATATTAGCTTATAAATAAAAACTAATGGTAAAATTTCAAGGGTACAAAGGTATAAAATCAAATAAGAAATAGAAAAATGTTTCATTAATAATATTCTTGCCCCCCTCAGAAGTGCCAAAAGATACACAATGAATATTAATACAATACCTATATAAAACAGTACACGCGGGTTTGAAAACGATGCAAAATTAATGATTAAGGACACCGGTAAAAGAATTAATCCCAGTACCCGCAAATATTGACTAAAATTGAAAAGATACTCTTGGGCTGAAATTCTATTCTCAGTAAAAAGACCTAGTAAAAAATATAAAATACGTTTCCCAATAAAATAAGCAATTACTCCCCCCAGAATAACAAAATAACTTGCTATAGTTGAGAGTTTATAGTCGTATCCAAACTCTTGCCCAGCCTGAAAAAGGAAATAACTAAATATGACATAAAAAAGAACTTCAAGTCGAAAAGAACCATGCAGAATATTCAGTGAACGTTCCCGAAAAAGCCGTGTTGCTGTTGGATAGTTGACTGCAGCATTAAACAACTGATTCAGGTATTTATTAAAGAAAAGTCTAACGGTAGCAAAAATGATTAATGCAAAAATATAAACACCAATGGCCCAATCAGGATTATTACGAGAAATGGTCTTCTCCGGAAGTATTATTTCTGGCTTAGCTATTTCCTCAAAGGTTGCTTGAATAGGTTTTGGTGCAATCTCAACAATTGAGTCTGTAGCAGGATCAACCACAATATCAGTTGATTCTTTTTCAATTGGTTGCTGAGACTTACGAACAGGCTTAGGGGCTTCTTGCTTAGACATTCTAATTGAATCTCTTCTACTTATCGAATCAACTAATTTGAATTTTGCAGGTTCAATTAACTGTCGCTGAATCTGAATATCCTTTACTAATTTCAAATTAACAGCCTTGTCCAGTTGTTTAAGGATGGTGTCATTTTGAAAAGTAGTTTGAATCATGCAGCATTTTTTCTTTCAAACAAAAATAGTTAATTCATATCTTTATCAGCCTTGAATACTTACTTTGTTTAACCAACTTTTGTATTTTTTTAAAATGCCATTAGATTCCAAAATATATCTTGCGCCGCTACAAGGTTTTACTGACTTTGTTTATCGAAAATGCTATCACCAGGTTTTTGGCGGTATATCTGAATATTATATCCCGTACATTTCTTTCGGACCAGGAAAGAAAATTCGAAACAGTCAGTTCCGCGAAATCCTTCCAGAAAATAATAGACAAGTCCCCGTTATTCCTCAAGTGCTGTGTTCAAATGTTGATGAACTCGTTCTTCTTGCATCAGAGATAGAGAATTTCGGCTATAAAAAAATAAACCTAAACCTCGGATGCCCTTACCCCATGGCAACTAAACGTGGAAGAGGAACAGCACTTCTTGAAAATGAAGAAAGCTTAAAAGAAGTTCTGGATTCGCTCTTTGATAAATTCAACTTTGAGGTTTCTGTAAAATTCAGGTCGGGATTAGAAGATGAACAGACAATTTTTAATCGAATTGAACTGTTAAATCAATATCCATTTCAGAAATTGATATTTCACCCACGAACTGCAAAGCAACTTTATAAAGGAAAAGCAAATCAGGAACTGTTTCCTGAACTTTTAAGATTAACTGACAAGCCATTAGTTTATAATGGTGATATTCTTTCCTTAAACGATTTTGATCAAATTCAGGAGTTAGTTTCATCTCAAAATGAATGGATGATTGGGCGAGGAATTCTAATGAACCCATTTCTTCCTCAAGAGATAAAAGGTGAGCGTTTGTCTGAGAATGAGAAAATGGAGAAACTTAACCAATTTCATCAGTTAATTTTTGAAAACTATCGAAATGCATTTTCAGATGATGGACATGTTCTCACTAAGCTAAAAGAATTCTGGATTTACTTTTCTCACAATTTTGAAGATCAACGAAAAACATTGAAAGTGATTAAAAAAACCAAACGAATTGATCTTTATTCAGCTTCAACTACTAAATTCTTTAGAGATTTTTAATGCCGTTTACTACTGAAATCTCACGATATTTCTCTTTTCACTTAAGAAATAGTTAACATACTATTCTGCTCCTTTACAATCATCTAAAATCTCTTAGAAGCTGTAAATAAGTCTTTTAATAATTGTATCAAATCCCATTATAGAAAAGGACAATCTCACCATATAATATATCTATATCTAGATTTCTAGATATTTAAATATATTCTTCTATATTTGTCGTGTCCGAAACAAAAAAAATAAACAAATGCTACAAAAAAAAATCATCTATCTGCTGTTCTTTAGTTTGCTCTGGCATTTTTCAGCAACCAGCCAAATAAGAACACTAAGTTTAAGCGAGGCCTTAAATCTGGCAGATGAAAATAACTTAAATACCAAAAGTGCCGAAGCCCGGATGAAAGCTGCAAAAGCTTCATACCGCATGACAAACTCCGTTTTTTTACCCGGATTGTCATTGAGTCATACAGGCATTTCAACCAACGATCCACTCTCATCTTTTGGTTTTAAGCTGAAACAAGAAATTGTACAGCAAGCTGATTTTAACCCTGCTTCTTTAAATGATCCGGAGAATATAGAAAACTACAGCACCAAGCTGGAAATTCAGCAACCCGTTTTAAACCTGGATGGAATTTATGCACGAAAGGCAGCAAAAAATCAATTTGAAGCCATGACATTTCAAGCGAATCGTGTAAAGGAAAACATTCACTTTGAAGTAAAGAAAGCTTACTATATGCTTGAGCTGGCAGGATCTTCGGTTGATGTTTTGAAGCAATCGGTAGCAGTTGCCAAAGATGCACTAAGACTTACGAAAGACAACGAAAAACAAGGCTTTGCAAAATACGCAGATGTACTTGAAGCAACTGTTCGATTGGATGAACGCAAAAATCAGTTGCTGCAAGCTCAAAACCAACTAAAAACAGCCAATGAGTTTTTAGCTCACCTGTTAGGACTGGAATTAAATGAAACAATTGAAACAACAGATGCACTAGTTCAAACACCAGTTCAGGTATTTGTTGACAACAAGATTTTAAACATTGAAAAACGATCTGACATACAAGCATACCAAAAACAAATTGAAGCTGGCGAGAATATGGTTCGTTCCCAAAAAATGAAGTTTGTTCCACGGCTTAACGCCTTTGGAAGTTACGAATGGAACGATCATAAATTACTGGGTACGGCAGCAAATAACTATATGGTAGGTGCATCATTAAGCTGGAATTTATTCAGCGGTTATAAAAATGCAGGAGCTGTTCAGCATGCCAATGCGCAATTGGATGAAGCCCGTTTCAACTACAAGGATTACTTATCTCAAAACCAGATTCAGCTTAACCGGACAAAGCGAAAACTCGAATTAAATTACAATCAGATAAAATCCAGCAAGCTATCCAAAGAACAAGCTCAGGAATCACTTAGAATACGAACCAACCGATTTAAACAAGGGCTGGAAAAGACCACTGACTTGCTAATGGCCGAAGCACTTGCTTCTCAGAAAAAGCTGGAACACATTCAATCAATTTACAATTACAAGCTGTCCATTTTTGAAATGGAATTATTGCTCGAAAAAGATATTAACGAATAAAAAGCCATAACAACGATGAAGACAAATCTATTAAAAACCAAATTTCTGGTAATTGTTGCCCTTGCGGGATTACTCATTGCCTCATGTGGCAAAAAAGATGCTAATGAATCTATTCAGGAAGTCAAAACTCCTGTGACAATTGCAGTAGCCAAAATCAAAGATTATCCTGTAGTACACAGTTTCTCCGGGAAATTAGAAGCTGAAAAGCAATCTAATTTAAGTACCCGCATTATGGGGCAAATAAGCCGCATTTATGCAAAGCCCGGACAGAAAGTAAAAAAAGGAGATCTACTAATTCAGATAAGAAACCAGGACATTCTTGCTAAAAAGGCACAAGTTGAAGCCAGCAAAATTGAAGCTACAACAGCTTATGAAAGTGCTAAAAAAGACCTTGCTCGTTTTGAAGCCTTATACAAATCTAAAAGTGCATCTGAAAAAGAAATCGATGATATCCGCACACATTTTAAGATGGCTGAAGCCAGAGTAAATGCCGCGTCTCAAATGGAAAAAGAAGTTGAAGAAACGATGAGATATGCCTCCATCCGTGCACCATACAGCGGAGTCATTACCAGCAAATTTGTACAGGAAGGCGATATGGCCAATCCGGGGATGCCCTTGTTAAGCATGGAAAGCCCATCAAAATGGAAAGTGATTGCCCGAATTCCTGAAGCTGATATTGCCCGATTAAAATTGAACGACTCGGTTAAAGTTAAATTCAGTTCGAACAATGTAACAATTGATGGTGTAATTGCCGAGATTAATCCTTCATCAACAAACACCGGAAATCAGTTTGAAGCAAAGGTTATTTTATCAGATAATGAATCCGCTTCACTTTATAGCGGAATGCATGCTACTGTTTTATATGAGAATGGAACACAAAATTTGATTTTAGTTCCTCAGCAATCATTAATTAGTCGTGGACAACTAGTTGGATTATACGCAGTCAGCCAATCAGAAACGGCTCTTTTACGTTGGGTAAAAACCGGACAAGCTTTTGGTGATTCAATTGAAATTCTCTCAGGATTAGCTGACGGAGAAAAATACATTGTATCCAGCAAAGGGAAATTAGTTGATGGTGCTTTAGTTGCTAATAAATAAGAGAAGATTATGAAAACAGGATTTGCAGGCGGAATCGCCAAACAATTTATAAACTCCAAATTAACACCGCTGTTGATGATTGCCTTTTTGGCAATTGGAATCTACAGCTCGTACCTGACCCCCCGGGAAGAAGAACCGCAAATTGATGTACCAATTGCTGATATTTTCTTCCGTTATCCGGGAGCCAGCCCAAAAGAAATTGAATCACGCGTTATGCAGCCACTCGAAAAAGTGGTGGCCAATATTCCCGGAGTAGAATATGTTTATTCAACCTCAATGCCCGGGCAGGCTATGCTAATTGTTCAGTTTTATGTAGGCGAAGATATTGAACGTTCGTTGGTGAAAATGTACAACGAAATTATGAAGCACATGGATGAGATGCCAGTAGGCACAAGTCTTCCATTGATAAAAACACGATCGATTGACGATGTTCCTGTGCTTGGATTGACTTTCTGGAGTGAAAATTACGACGACTATCAACTAAAAAGAATTGCTCAGGAAGTGAATAATGAGATTGAGCAAATAACTGATGTTTCCGAAACAAAAGTAATTGGAGGCAGATCACGTCAAATTAGAGTTGTTTTAGACAACGAGCAGATGGCCGGATATCATGTAGATGCACTCAGTATTGCTCAGAAAATTCAACTGGCAAACGAACAATTTAATGCCGGTTCATTCAATAAAAATGATACTGAATATCTGGTTGAAGCTGGTGAGTTTTTGAAAACGTCGGAAGATGTTTCAAACCTGGTTGTTGGCATTCATAGTGGAAGTCCGGTTTATTTGAAACAGGTTGCTCAAATTCTGGATGGCCCTGAAGAGCCTGCTCAATACGTGAATTTTGGTTACGGAAGAATCAATGATCAAAAAACGCTTTACAAAGGTGAGTACCCTGCGGTAACCATTTCAGTTGCCAAACGAAGAGGTGCCGATGCGATGAAGGTATCGGACGAAATTCTCTCAAAAATTAAGCATTTGGAGAAAGATCTTATCCCATCGGACGTTCAGGTTGATGTAACCCGAAACTATGGAGAAACTGCTTCACAGAAGGTGTCCGAATTATTATTGCACCTGTTTGGGGCAATCATTGCTGTAACTTTTGTGGTAATGCTGGCAATGGGCTGGCGTGGTGGATTGGTCGTTTTCTTATCCGTACCAATCACCTTTGCACTAACCATGTTCAGCTACTATTTCATGGATTACACTTTAAACCGAATCACGCTTTTTGCTTTGGTTTTTGTAACCGGAATTGTGGTTGACGACTCCATCATTATTGCCGAAAATATGCACCGGCACTTCAAGATGAAAAAGTTGCCATTTCTTCAGGCTGCTATTCGTTCTATTGACGAGGTTGGAAACCCAACCATCCTGGCAACATTCACAGTAATTGCTGCGGTTCTGCCAATGGTTTTTGTAAGTGGCTTAATGGGGCCTTATATGAGCCCAATGCCAATTGGAGCATCCATTGCGATGATCTTTTCATTACTGGTTGCTCTAACAATTACACCTTACCTGGCTTTTCGCTTGTTAAGAGTAGTTGAAAAAGATAACAAGGTGAAAAAAGCCTTTAAACTGGAAGATTCTATTATCTATAAAATATATGCGAAAACGATGACTCCAATGTTGGAATCGAATTGGAAACGCTGGACATTTATAGGTGTTGTTACTTTTCTTCTGATGGCATCAATGACACTCGTCTATTTTGAAAAGGTAGCTGTGAAAATGCTTCCTTTCGATAATAAAAACGAATTCCAGGTAATTATTGATATGCCTGAAGGAACAACATTAGAACGTACAGCCGCAGTAACTAAAGAATTGGCTGCTTTTATTGCTCAGCAGGAAAATGTGATTAACTATCAAACATATGTTGGAACTGCATCGCCAATGAACTTTAATGGGCTGGTTCGTCATTACGACCTTCGGAGAGGATCAAATGTTGCAGATGTTCAGGTGAACCTGACCGATAAAGGTGATCGCAAAATACAAAGCCATGACATTGCCAAGTTATTGCGTCCAGGCTTACAGATTCTTGCCGAAAAATATAAGGCCAATGTTAAAGTGGTAGAAGTACCTCCGGGTCCTCCCGTACTGTCAACCTTGGTGGCTGAAATCTATGGTCCTGACTACGAAACACAAATGGACATTGCCAAACAGGTAAAAGGTCTGTTTGCCAGCACAACTGATGTAGTTGATATTGATTGGCACATGGAAGATGATCAGGTTGAATACAAATTCAATGTGATGAAAGAAAAAGCAGCACTGCTTGGACTTTCAACCCAACAAGTTGTACATAGTTTAAAAATGGCTCTGGGTGGTCATGAAGTAGCACAACTATATCAGGAAAAAGAAAACGAACAGGTAGGTATAACTCTTCGATTAAGCGAAGAAAAACGCTCAGGATTAAATGATCTTAAAAAGATAAGTATCCTTAGCCAAACCGGGCAAACCGTTTCGTTGGGCGATGTGGTTGAGATTAAGGAAGGCATACAAGACAAAAGTATTTACCGTAAAAACCAGAAACGTGTGGTTTATGTAACTGCTGATATTGCTGGAAAACTGGAAAGCCCGGTTTATAGTATTATGAATATGTCTGAAAACCTAAGCACAATAAAGCTACCTGAAGGTTTTCAGCTAAATGAAGAGTTTACCGAACAGCCATTTGTACAAGATAATTATAGTTTGAAATGGGATGGTGAGTGGCAAATCACTTACGAAGTTTTCCGCGACTTGGGAACTGCTTTTGCAGTCGTGCTATTGGTTATTTACTTACTGATTATTGGTTGGTTCCAAAACTTTAAAGTACCATTTGTAATGATGGTTGCCATACCACTATCACTGGTTGGAATCCTGACAGGTCACTGGCTGATGGGTGCATTTTTCACCGCCACTTCAATGATTGGTTTAATTGCGTTGGCAGGGATCATGGTTCGAAACTCGATACTGCTCATTGACTTTATCAACCTCCGGCTTAACGAAGGGGTTCCTTTGAAAGAAGCCGTGATTGAAGCAGGAGCAGTTCGTACAACACCGATTCTGTTAACTGCCGGAACAGTTGTAATTGGAGCTGTCGTTATTTTGTTCGACCCAATTTTCCAGGGGCTGGCAATCTCGCTAATGGGTGGATCTATTGCATCCACATTCCTAACGCTAATTATTGTGCCGCTAATCTATTATATGACTGAGAAAAAGAATCACATCCAAAATCAAAATACGAAGGAGGAAGAGTTATGATGAAGTTTGTAATTATCCAAAATCTAAAAGCCTATCACCACCAATTAGAACAAATATTTAAGGCTATTGATATTAGTGCTTACAGTGAAATGGATGTAGAAGGCTTTATGAAAAATGCTGATGGGAATTCAGATATTTCCAACTGGTTTGGCTCAAAAAGAAATCCATACAACTACATGGTTTCCTTCACCTTTTTAGCTGAAGACAAGTCCGATGAGTTGTTGCAACGCATTAAGGATTTTAATGAAGGCATTGAGGATATTAATCCAATAAACGCCTATGTAGTAGGAATTGAAAAGTTTGTTTAAAGAGAAATAAGAGTCAAGAACCAAGAATCAAGAAAAATCATTTAATGTTTTAGTCCTGATTCTTGGTTCTTGGTTCTTGATTCTTATAACTAATTAAAGGGTAGTTTTCTACCCGCAATGTCTATCTAAAATTAAATAAGATTAAATTATATAGTTATGAAAGAAAGTATCGTACGCGCAGTTGCCGGAACATTTGTAATGATTAGTGTTTTACTTGCCTTGCTTGTAAACATTAACTATTTGGCTATTGCTGTTTTTGTTGGATTGAACTTGCTTCAATCGTCAATTACGAAATTCTGTCCATTAGAATATGTTCTTGAGAAATTAGGGGTAGAATAATTAGGGGGAAACGAAGAAACGTCATTGCAAACCGGGATTAATCGGGAACGCAATGACGTTTTTTTTTTAATAAACCTTGATGATATAGGTTAGCCGACTCTTAATCCCCTAACGGGGAATTTTCATAATACGTGTGGGTTTTTCTATTGAAATCAATCCCCTAAAGGGGAAAAAATAAGATGGTGTAAACATTTTATCATTGAACTTCTTCCCCTAGCGGAGAATCAACATAACAACTCCTAACAATTGAGTCTAATCTCCTAAATAGAATGGAATAACTTTAGAGGTCTTTGAATTTTCCACAATAGAAATAAATCAAAATCAATTTGGCTTTCAATTTACTCAAAATCAACAGGCTATCCTTTTCCCGGAGGGAATACAGTTCAATAGAAATAAACAATATTCTAACCACCAATTCCCCGTAGGGGATATATCTATTTGATAGGCTTACAAATGTACCGTTCATCATATTCAACTTCAAACAATTTTAAGAACCGGATATATTCTTCCCGAAATGTCAACTTTTTATGATGTTCTTCTTGATTCTCAATGTATCTGGTTATGTTCGGAATTTGTGATTTCCCATAGCTAAATACACCAAAACCTTCCTGCCATGAAAACTTACCTGCAGCATAACCTTTTTCATTAATCCACTTCGAAGAACTTCGTTTAATGTGGTACATCAACTCCGATTGTGACTGTTTTGGATTTATGCTTACAAGAATATGAACATGATCAGGCATTCCATTAATCGCATAGGTTTTATGTCCATGACTGTCAATAATTGCAATCATATATTGGTATAATTCCGATTTCCATTTAGGCCTGATTAGCGACATTCTATTTTGAACAGAAAAAACAAAATGGATATAGATTTGAGAATAAGTATTTGCCATAGACTTGGTTTGTTTTAGTAATTTATCCCCTACGGGGAATTTTCATAATAAATAAGAGCTTTCTATTGAAATGAATCCCCTAACGGGGAATAAAAGATTGTAACTATTTAACTCTTAGTTAATTATTTTACAAATAACTTAACTAAGTGCACCTGTTAGTTAACTATCTTGTTCATTCTTTTACTAGAGAGGGTGAATAGTAAAGGAGAAAAAGATTTCGTCTATTTCTCTTTTCCTAAAATCATCAACAACGTTCGGTTCTCAACCTCCAGATCATGGATGCGTAGTTCAAGTTCCTTTACAAGTTGTTCACTGGGATCTATTGCCTTAGGTTCCGAAAATTCAAATTTTGTTGCTAGCCCAGCAAATAAGTTATAGTCAAGGGCAATTGATAAATCCCATAGCCTATTAACTGTAATTGCACGACCATGAAGCATTTTATGCGCGGCACTATAAGTTACGCCCAGTCTTTTCGCCAAATCATGATAATTAATATCACGTTTTTTCACAACTTGTTTTAACAAAGCCAGAACATTCTGGTTAAACTCTTTTGAATCTTTCATAATAGGGTGTATTTATTATAACGTATTATTTGATTTCATGAAGTTACAACATTTTTATGATAGATTATCCATTGATTTATCTAAAACATTCCCTAGCTCGCAGATAACATTTCCAGTCTTTCACAGATTAATGACTCTCTGGAAATATCCTCTGATCATCGGGCATTTTTTTGTGGTTATCTCTCATTTCTTTCTGAGTCTCCGGCATTTCTTAATGGTTCACTGGCATTATTCTCTGAGTCTCTATCACTTCTTTCTGATCACCTATCATTTTCCTCTGCGTATCTCTCAATATTTTGTGCCTCTCTAGAATTCCTTTCTGACTATCTAGAATTTATTAATGACTCTTTGAAACTTCTCTCTGCTTATATGGAAACATCATTGATCATCCCCATTAGATAATTAGTGGACTACTCCATGATTATCGTGGACAATGTAAAAAGTCCCGTGGGCATGTCCATGAAGCCCGTGGACTTGTCCATGGTTTACGTGGACGAAGACGAAACCTACCAAAAACCTCATGAATAAAGGATTGTGGCCTGCGGAATCATTATTGATGTTGTTTTTTTAACTCTCACTCTCCATGTCCAGTTAGTCATTCCGTTTCGGTAGCTGTCGGAATTGATTCGGAATCTGCATCCATTTGGGAAAGCGTTTATTTATGAAAATCCTTAATCAAGTTCAGGATGACTTCGTTTTTTTATGGACAGAGGTAAGTTGGATGGTTTGTGTGTTCTTTACCCCCTCCGTCATTCGGCTGTCGCCTCATTCCTCGTCCCCCTGTCAGGGGGACAAATTTATACTTAAGGAGGGGAAATAGTAATGCTAGAAGAAATAGCTATGGATATTTAATCTTTGTTTTTCTTATACAAGTATATTTCTCCTCCTTTTGAAGGAGCCTGCCTGCTGCAGGCAGGGAGTACCTAAAATCAATGATTTGATTTTAGGGGAGGTGGTTGTTGATGGAGATTCTGATCCGGCAATCGAATCTAAAAGCAGCTTCTAATTTTTATCGTCGGTGAATTTATTGTACCAATGTGTACCATCGCAAAAGGGTTTGTTTTTAGAACCACCACACCTGCACATGGTGAAATGCTCTGTTGATGCCCCCTCTCCCCTAACGGTATCCAAAAGATCGGGTGCTCCCGAAACCACATACGGACCATTGGGTGCCACAAAAATACCTTCTGCCCCCTCGCGATTACGGTGTTCAACATCGTTAAGCGAATAACTTAAAGCTCCCGACGGGCATTTATTTATGGTGGTAATAATCTCATCGCGTTCCGCAGCATCCGGAACAATCCACGGTTCGGTTTTTAAGCGGAAAACAGAAGCAATGCCATCGGTGCAATAGCCTGCATGCGCACAAATACCCCTATTATCGTGTATGGTAATTGTTTTGCCCACATAATTATCGCGCTGGTCGGTAGTGCGCCCCACCAGTTTTGCCGAAGAAAATCCGATTTTGGCATGTGTGCCATCGCAAAAGGGTTTATTGCCCGAACCACCACACCTGCACAAAGCCATGGTTTCAATGGTTTCTATAGCTCCCTTTTTATTGCTGAAATTTTCAAGGCCTTTTACCAAATATGGTCCGTTTGGCAAAGGGGTAATGTTTACTTTCTTTTCTGAACCCATTTTAAATTCCTTTCCTTTTGTATAAAAACTAAACGGTTACATCCGGGCTTATCCAACGCTCTCAGCTTAGATTCCAACCCGACACAATAAGCACGTTTCCATTAGTTTACAACAAACTAAACGGTAAAAAGGATTACATCGGCGCAAAAGCACATTTATGGATTAACTTTTCCGTTTTCCAGCTTTTCAATGGCTTGCCTGTCTTTGCCACATGCACGGGCTAATTCAGACTGATTCCATCCTTTTTAAGTCCGTAGCTCAACTATTCGCAAACCAATATTCTTTTTAAGCTCATCCTTTGTCATCAAACAAAAATCAATAAATATCCACCCTCAAAGAAGGTGGTCTTGATTTGCACCCACAGGGCGCTTCCAGAGGAAATAACATAGAAAGTCAAAATAAGGAATAAGGAACAAAAAATGTAAAAGGACTAGCAAGGAAGTTTCTGATTGGATATTTCTTATTCGATATTTTACATTTCGCTGTATTAACATCAAGGCACAGCCCTTTAAACATAACCACCACCAAAGGAGGTGGTTTTAACGATTATAATAAATTAAACTTCAATTTTATCCTATTAAAGTTATACAAATTCATATAACTGAGAATATCACTCAAAATGAAATCCTCAAATTAGCATCCATCTAAAACATTTTTTTAGTTAACTTTGCCATACACTCTTAAAACAAGATATGGTATAAAACGAATTTGAATGACATAAAGGGCTTGAGCTGCTAGTAGTTCACTGCCCGAAAAAATAGAAAGCGTTAGCTTTTATTCTGGAAGTAGAAAATCACCAATTTAAAGCACCATGAATAATAAGTAAAACGCTCCCGTTACGGCGTGGGGTGAACTTATTTGGTGCGTGGTGTTTGGTGATACCTCTACTTTGGATAAGCTAAGCCTCACGCTTTTTTGTGTAAAAACATCACCGTCTTTGGGGCTAAGGCAGTAAAAACTATTGCTATGAAGCACCCTGAAAACGATAAGTTATTTTCTATCCTGGTCAACCATTTGCCAGCGGCTATCATTCTTACCAATACCCCACAAACCGAAATTATATATAAAAACGATGTGGTTAGTGAGACTTGTTGCGCCCAGCTGATAAAACTGTTTCCTGCACCAGAAACCAGCAATAATATACTCAATGAAAGGCAGCTGGTAAAAGCCCTTTTGAATGGGAATATTAAAAATGGGAACAAACTAACGGCAACACTGGAAGACGGAACGCAGAAATGGATTAGTATTTACACTTCACCATTAATTAAAGGGCAAAAAGAAATTGGGCTAATGGCTTTTTTCTCAGATATCACCGATATTATACAACAACAGAAAAAGCTTGAACAACAGAACAATTCACTTAATGAGTTTTTTAAAATGATTGCCCACGATTTAAAAACTCCGTTTAGTGGTTTATACCTTTACTCAGACTTTTTGCAGGATAGTGTAAGGACTAAGGACTACGAAAGTGCAGATGTAAATGTAACGCTTCTTAAAAGCTGCATTCAGGATGCACTAAACACCACCAATAAGTTACTGGAGTGGGCACTTTCCAATACCGGGAATATTAAACCTAAATACGAAAAAGTACACCTGCATGAATTTGTACTTTCGGTAATTGAAGAACTAAGAGTTGTTACCTGCATAAAACATTTAAAAATAAGGACAATCATTCCCAAAAACCTCTATGCTACTCTTGATAAGAATATGATTGCAAGCGCCATCCGCAACCTGATAAGCAATGCCATTAAGTTTAGTCATCAGGGAAAAACAATTGAAATAACCGTGAAAAAAACCTGTGAATCGATCCTATTCTCGGTTCGTGACTATGGCATTGGAATGGATGAGAAACAGCTTGACGGGTTTAATTTATCAGGCACAGTAAGCAGGCAGAATGGAACCAAAGGTGAGTTTGGAAATGGTATTGGCCTGTCAATCTCCAGGAACTTTATTGATATACACGGAGGAAAACTGTGGGCAGAAAGCATGCTGGGAGAAGGAAGCAATTTCATTTTCACCATTCCTTATCATGATACCAAAAGCATATCAGAATGAGCGATATAAATACTCGTGAGGGGCGAAGCGATGAGCTGCCGATTTTGGTGGGCTCTAAGGCAGGAGGGAATTCCTCCTGCCTTTCTAAAGAAATGTCAATTGGTGCTTTGTGGTTCTACCGCAAAGTGCTGGCAAAAATATGGTTGGGAAGACCATAATCCCTTTTCATAGGGGGATTTTTAAGTTAACAGCATGGCAGAGGGCAGAGGCTCTCTGCCTTTTTTTGTTTTGGAAGATTCGTTATAAACAACTAACACCTAGCTTCAAGTCAAAGAGGACGTGGCATAGAGAAGGTTCTGAACTTAATATCTTAATAAAAAGGCTTTCAAGTTTCTATAAAATAAGATTATCTTCATGCTAAAATTCAAGGGTTATGAATATATAATGGGGAAAAGGAAAAAACACATAGAACTTTTTGCAGGTTGTGGGGGGATGAGCCTAGGATTAGATGCAGCAGGATTTGATCTTTTTTTTGCAAATGAATTGTCTTCTATGGCAAGTGAAACATTTGCATTCAATATCTTAAACGAAGATTTAAAATCAAAGGCTGAATCAGGAGACATATCTGATAACGTATTATGGATCAAGAGCAAGTTTGAGAAAAATAATTTAAATGAGAGATTAAGAGAAAATCCCTTCGATGTAGATCATGCAGAGTTCTCAGATTTAGATGATGAAGTTAGTTTGAAGGAAAAATTATTAGTTGGAAATATTGACGATTTATTAGAGTTCTTCAATAAGAAACCATCCATTGTTGAATCGATTGTTAAGGAAGATATTGATTTGCTCTCTGGTGGACCACCATGCCAAAGTTTTAGTTTAGCAGGAAAACGTGAGAAGAATAATCAAAAAAATCAATTGCCTTTATCATTTGCAAAATTTGCTGGACTAATCAAACCAAAAGTAGTCTTATTGGAAAATGTTAAAGGGATCACTTCTCCTTTCACTGAAAATGGTGAAAAATATTATGCTTGGTTAGAGGTGTCAAAGGCCTTCTCTCTTGAAGGATTTGTTCCAGTTTGCATGATGCTAAATTCAAAATACTTTGGTGTACCACAAAATCGTCCAAGGTTTATATTGCTGGCTTTTAGAGAAGATATTTTTAATCGCATTAAGGAAGAATCAGAAGACCATCCGGCTCTTGATCTTTCAAAAACTTTCTATGATAAAGTACATAAGAATAGAAAGGCTCTAAGCAAGATTACAATAAGAGATTTTAAATATTACGATATAGAATCTGAAAGTAAATTGTTTGATGGGTTCTTATTCCCTTGGATTAAAACAAAAAAAAATAGTTTTATCACAGTTAGTGATGCAATTGGAGATATAAGAAGAACAGATATTAAATATTGGATTGATGACCTACAAGGAAACTACCCCGTTAGATTAAATACAACATTTAAAAACTTAAAAAAGAAGGACCAGATAATTCCAAACCACGATCCAAGAGCACATAGATTTGATGTTAAAGCAAGATTTAGATTTTTTCAAGTAATCAATGAATTTCAGAATGGGCTTAAGAAAGAAGCTATAGATTTATTTAAAGGAAGAGATTTGAAATTAAGTCAATTTGAAAATTTGTTTAAAGAATTCTCAAATTATTATCTCATGTTCAATGAAAATGGACACGAGTTTTTTAAAAAGCCTACTAATTTGGAGGAAGTAAGAGAATTAATACTTTCAATTCCTTCAAAGAAACACTCACAAAGAGCTTTAAGAGAATTTGAACCGGCCCCTGCACAGTTAACAATCCCAGATGATCTTTGTCATTATCACATGGAGAGTCCAAGAACTTTAACCGTACGAGAGATGGCAAGGTTTCAATCGTTTCCTGATTGGTTTGAGTTCCGTTCAAAGGTTACTACGGGTGGTAAAATGAGGAAATTTGAAGTACCACAATATACTCAAGTAGGGAACGCTGTACCTCCACTACTTGCAAAAGAACTGGGAGTAACAATTAAGAACCTTTTAGATAGAATCTCAAATGGTTAAACGATACAGAAGAATAACAGGTGGAGAAAAAAATGAGCTTTCTGGTACTCCTTTTTCAAGGGAAGAGCTAGAGCAAGTTTGTGATTTATATATAGAGATAAATGGCAAAGGAATTCATGAAAACAATCCTAAAATTCATCTTCTGGCAGATAATTTGGGGCGTACAGTTAGATCAGTAGAGAACCAACTTTTAGGTTTTAGAGCTGTAGATTCAAAAAAAACTGGGAGAAATCATCCGAATTCACTAATTCCTAAAATTTGGGAAAAACATATAAAAACGACAACACCAGAAGAAAATGTGGATGAAGAACCCACAGAAGAATTTGATGAGTTCAAGTTTCGAATAAGTTCGTATTTAAAAAACATCTTAGGAAAGGAGCTAATTACTGATGAATTTGTTGCTGTGTTTGAACTAGTGAAGAATTCCTTTGATGCACACGCGACATTAGTCAAAGTGATATTCGAAAATGATAGAATAACTATTTGGGATGATGGGAAAGGAATGAATAGAAAGGATATCATCAATAAATGGTTATTTGTGGCGTACTCTGCAAAGAGCGCTGGCGTTGAGGATGAAGAATTTGAAGAGAACCGGAATAATACTTACCGAGATAAAATTAATCCTCATAGAAACTATGCGGGAGCAAAAGGAATTGGGAGGTTCTCGGCAGATAGCCTTGGAAGCAAGCTTAGTTTAAAGACACGGAAAATAAATGATTCAACCTATTGGGATCTTAATTTCAATTGGGATCAATATGATAAGAGTTCAACAAAAGAATTTGATGATATTGATGTAGTTTACAAGGAAGGAATGACAACCTCTTTTGATGGGTTTGAGCATGGGTTAATTCTACAAATTTCGAATTTAAGAACGGTTTGGAATAGACGCAAAAAGCTTGAACTTAAAGAGTCCTTAGAAAAATTAATTAATCCATTTTCTTCTATTTCGTCAGAAGGGAAAAGTAATTTTGAGATTGAAGTTATTGATGAAAGAGAGTTGGAAGAGGATGAACGGATTAGAAAATTAAAGAATTATAATTATAGAAGTATTGTTAATGGAAATGTAAAAAACTTTGTTTTTGATATTCTTAAAATTAAAACAACTCAAATTTTTGTTAAGATTAGTGAGGATTCAAATTTTATCGTAACAGAATTACTTGATAGAGGAGAGTTAATTTATAGAATAAAAGAAAGTAATAGTTTTAATTATATTCCTGCAAACTCAACAATTCAGGTCTTTTATTTAAATCGTTCAGCTAAAATAAACTTTAAGAAAAGGATGAAAATTGATTCTGTCAATTTTGGTTCAGTATTTTTATTTAACAATGGATTTCGAGTTTTACCTTATGGTAAACCAGAACATGATCCATTCGGGATTAACCGAAGAAAATCTCAAGGTTATAGTAGGTATTTAGGAAGTAGAGAAATAATAGGAAGTGTAGAAATTGGGAACAAATCAGAGTATTTCGTTGAAACAACAAGTAGAGATGGTGGATTAATTGAATCTCCTGGCACTTTTGAGTTAAATGATTTTTTCCAATCGTCATTAAAAAAACTCGAAAAATATATTGAACCAATTTTATGGAAGATAAAAAAACGAACTGGGAACAAGGAGGAAAAATTAGATTTAACAGCTCGAAATCAAATTGTCGATTTTGTTGAGGATATTTCAGGACAGCAAGGTGTTGAACTTGAGGACTATTCTCCTAAACTTATAAAGTATATTCAATCTGAAATTTCAGAGCAGCAAGTATCTCATTTTGAGAAATTGAAAAATATTGCACGCAAAACTGGTAATGAAGAATTTCTCAATGAAATTCAAAAGAATGAAAAAGTTTATTTAAGAGATTTAAAAGTTTGGCAAGAAGAGGAGTCACGGAGAGTAGAGGCAGAAGAGAAGACGGAAAGAGTAGAACGTGAAAAAAAGGAATTAGAAGAACGACTGGAACTTGAACGTGAGAAGAATACATATCTGAAGGCTTCTGCGAAAGGAATTAGTCAAGAAGCTAAAGGACTAATTCATAATATTAAACTCACGGCTAAGGCAATTAATTTGAATGCAACTACTCTTTATGAAAAAACAATAAATGATACACTAAAGAAAAAAGAATCATTAGAGAAGCTACATATAATTAAGTTTAATGCGGAGAAGGCGCTTAAAATTAGCAAATTGATTACAAGAGCTAATTTTAAAACACAAGCTAATAGCCAAACAGCTGACCTCATTAATTATATCATTCAATATATAGATATATATTCTGTAATATATGACAA
Organism: uncultured Sunxiuqinia sp.; assembly: GCA_965372405.1. Lineage (GTDB taxonomy): Bacteria > Bacteroidota > Bacteroidia > Bacteroidales > Prolixibacteraceae > Sunxiuqinia. The sequence goes on along the minus strand of CBDVCE010000006.1, from coordinate 44,772 downwards.
GAATCAAATTGAATTTATAGTTACAAACAATGACAATGCGTCTCTGATTAAGAAATTCAATGTATTGGAATTATCACTCGTTCTTGATGATTTAATTTCAAATTCGGATAAAGCTGGTGCAAAAAGAATTGTATTCGAAATTACAAAACATGAAAATGACTCAATAAGATTACTGATATCAGATGATGGAGAGGGCTTGAAGCTGCACCTTAAAAACCCAGAAGATATTTTTGAGTTAGGCATAACAACAACAGATGGGTCTGGGATTGGTCTTTATACCGTAAGAAAAACTTTAAAATCAATGAAGGCAAGTATTCGTTTTTTGAATAATAACGTAATTCAAAAAGGTGCTTGTTTTGAAATAATATTTATGTAATTATGGCAAAAACTTGTTTGATAATAGACAATGAAAATCAACAGGAAGCAGGTAGTCTCGATGATATAATTAGAGAAGGTGAGAAGAAAGATATAAAAGTTGAATGCTATCAATTTTTATTAGGAAGTGGAGAAAGAGAGGATTTATTGTCAAAAGGGAAAATAGACTTAGATAAAGTAAAAGCTGCTTTTATTAAAGAATTTCGGGGTATTAATTTTGATTTAATCGCTATAGATTTTGATTTCGATGATGAGACAGATGGCGTAGATGGAATTAAATTTTTACGATTTCTTGAATCAGAAGGGATTCGAAGATCTACTCCGAAATTACTATACTCAGGCATATTGAAGGATGAGATTGAGATTTCATTGGAGGCTTATAAAGAAGGGAAGAAAAATTTTAAAGATGTTTGGAAACAAATAAAAACCTTAGTGGATATAAAAGTTGTCGATTTCGTTGATCGAACTGAATATGAAAAATCGATTGCTTCATTTCTCAGCAAAAATGATAATAGTGCAGATGTTTCAATAATCAAAGAGTTAAGTAAACATCCAGAATTGATATTTGAAAATACATATCCAAAATTTGAAGGTAAAACACTTGAAGAGATTGCTACAATAATTCAGAATGATTATTCTACTGGTTCGAAATTTAATAAAGAGATCATTGAAAGGGCAGTTTCTCATATGGTTGAGCTTAATAGTTAACGAAATATGGCCCCAATATTAATAATACATCCAAAGGATAAAACAACAGATTTTCTTGAGTTTATAAGTAATTCTCTTCTTGAAAATACTAATCGAAAACTAATCTTATTTCGGATTGAGGGAAATAAATCTTCACATGAAGAATGTATCGAGTTAATAGAAAAACTACCAGATGAAACATTGACTATATTTTTAGGACATGGAGGCAGTGACTATTTGTGTGGAACAAATACAAGAGATTTTACATTGGAAAAATTCATCGAAGGTGATATGCTGAATGTATTTGAACGAAAAAAACTACTTCTCATTTCCTGCAGATCAGAAGAATATTTAAAAAAATATAGTACTAGTTGTGGGATAATAGCATCTATTGGCTTTGGTGATTTACCATCTGAACCCGCGGAAATTGAACATCTTCAAAGATTCAGTGGAGAATACGATAATATTAATCAAATGATTCTTGACAATTATAAAAAATTATTGACACAGATTATTACTGAAGCATTGATCGATTCTTTGAATGGAAATTTCTCTTTTATGCAATTATTTAACCGCATAAAACTAAGAGTTAATAGATCCATGTCAAGAATCATATTAGAAAGAAATTCAAATGAAAATAAGAAACTTGCAACTCTCCTTTTTATTCTTAAAAATGAATTAAGATATTTTGGGGATATTACAACATCTCTTTAGATTGACGAATTTCTATAATCAATACATTGTTTTTTTAAATTGCAATTTATACAAAGTGGCTTATTCGAATGACAGATTATTGCTCCATAATCCAATATTGCCCAACTCAATTTTTTTGAATTCTCTATATTTACAACTCTATAAGCTAACGTTTGTAAATAAGGATCATATCGAATATCTGCTAACTTCCGAGCCCCAAAGAAACGCTCTAAAACTCTTGCCATATTAACATCAAGTAGTGGAGCTTTCTTCTTTAACACATAAAGTTCATAAGCATTCGTAATGTATTGCCCCATCATTGGAATTTCCTCAACTTGATTTCGTTCTTTAGGGAAACGGCCATGTCGTTTATTTAATTCTTGTGCTAATCCATATAGCCTTGATCCTCTTTGTTTATACAAACCAATTGGGCGTAATATCTTTTGTAATTCTTCTTCAGTAGCAAATGAAAGTTTTTTCCAAGATGGATACTTCTTTAAGAATACTGATAGAAATTTTGCAACTGTTTCTGCTTTGGTTCGTTGTAAAAATACTTCAGCTATAATTAACTCATAATTTGTTGCAGATTTCTTCCTCCATGGAAAATCTCTTCCATGTTTAGAATACCATTTGAGCAATTCCTCCTGAAAGAATTCAATTTTATCTTCATCAATAATTCTGATATTCTTTTTTTCTTTATTCATGGTCAACTGCAATTGTCAGATATGAACATCTGCCATGAAGTAAAGGTATGGAGGTTTTGAGAGATTTGAAATAGATTGCTTCTCTGGCAATAGCCAGATCGCAATGACGGTATTGATGAAGGGCTTTTGTGGGAATGCTTGGGTATTTTTTACCCCCTCCGTCATTCGGCAGTTGCCTCATTCCTCGTCCCCCTTGTCAGGGGGACAAATCTATACTTTGGTGGTGGGATATTGACATTCAATTTTTGGTTTTCTTATACAAGTTCAATTCTCCTCCTAATCAGGAGGAGTACCTAAAATCAATGATTTGATTTTAGGGGAGGTGGTTAAAAACTTTGACATAAACAGATTGCTTCTCTGGCAATAACCAGATCGCAATGACGGTATTAGATGGAGATTCCCGCCTTCGCGGGAATGGGGGCTTGCCTGGGATTGATAGAGATTCCTGCCTGCACAGGAATGGTGATTGGGGTTTAGCACCCCTCTGTCCAATAAGAGCCGGATGGCCATCCTGTCCGGCAACAGATTGAGGCATTACCCCCTCCGTCAACATTCCACCAAAAACGGAATATTTCCTCGTCCCCCTTGTCAGGTGGACAAATCCTGTACTTGAAAGGTCAGGAGTAAATTAAAAAATTCTGTATTTGAGAGTTTCTTTGTGAAGCAAAAAAGAAGGCTGCCTCTAAAGACAGCCTCTCAAAATATCGTATGATATAGAAGTCTTATTGCTCCTTCGTATAATCAGTATAGATTGCTTTTTCAAATACTTCCCAGTGTGCATCGGTCATGCGACCGGGAGTAAACAGGCAAATACCGGTTGCTCCGTTTTGCATAGACTGGCGAATGGCATCTTCCAGCTCTTCGGGTAGTAAACCATGTCCTTCAGGATCGGGCTCATTGGCTTTGTTGGCCGGGTTTGGACAAATAAACAGTCCGCTATATAAAGGTTTGGAGTGATTAATGGCTTCGGTGCCTTCTTTACACATCTCGCCAATCCACTCGGGTCCTTCCAAATAAAAATCGTTATAAAGCATGGGGTATACCTGGTCGATGTTCCACTTTTCCCATTCCTGACGGGCAATTTTCTTAGCCTCAGAAAATGGTCCCGGGAAAACCGCTGCATTCAGGTGCTTGTTTTTACCATGTACCACATCAGCCAGTCGGTTCACCATATTGGTGATTAAGTCGTAGCGAAACTGCACCCACTCTTTTACTTGCGATGGGTCTTCCACTTCTTTAATGTCAACACCCGATTGCTCTTTGAAGTCGGCCACACATTTGTCGCAGTAGCAGTAGTCGAACTCAGGAAATTCACGGTCTTGTACCAAGTCATACTTTTCCCAAAGTCCACGGGCAAGAATCACATCCGGAAAACGGATAAAGTCGAGATGAATAGCATCAACCTCGGGCACATCGGCCACTGAGCCATACAAATCGGCAAGGAAGTCATACACCTCATCGCGGTTCGGACATAAAAACTGGTAGTGTGCCACATAAGCCGGTTTATCGAAAGCCGATTCACCTTTTCCATTTATTGCATACCATGCAGAATCAAGCTTGGGGTTTGTACGCTGAATCATGGTTGGTATCCATGTGTGAAATTCCAATCCAACCTGCTTAGCTAATTTCCCAACGCGGCTATAGGTGGCTGGGTCGTGACCGCCATTATACATCAATCCATCGATTCCTTTGTTTTTCAGGTCGGTGAAATTTTCAACAATCATTGAGTCGGTAGCACTTCCCGGTCCGCCTACCCAGGCGTAACATGGGATTTTTGTTTTTTGGGGTGTGCTGCATGCAGTCATAATGAGCACCGCGGCTAGTAAGATCAATTTGTTCATTGTTTTAGTGTTTTAGTGTTTATTGGTTGTAGAAATTATTTCAAAATTACGACATTTCCAGATGGGGAGTAGCATCGCTTTTCATTTTTTGTTTTCATTCAAAACCAATATTTCATACTGTCATCCTCATGAGGCGTTGCCCCAAACCCCATAATGAGCTCGTCATCCTGTCCGGCAGCTGCCGGATCAGGATCTCCGTCGAAACGTGATTTCTTCATTTACAGTAACATACTTTCATTTCTTTTCCATTGATGAAACGAAACAAAGAAACCCCGAGGCCTCAAGTCAAACCCCTTCATGATCTCGTCATCCCGAACTCGATTCGGGATCTCCGTCTAACAAGGAAAGGTAGGTGAATCAATTGGGCTAGTTGAAATAATTGGTTTCATGCACCGCATTGTATTTTCATTTTCTTTTCCCTTAATCCTTTCATTTCTTTTCCTTAGATGAAAAGAAACGAAACAAAGAAAAATCAAGTCAAAGTCATCCTTCTTCCCACTCCCGATAAATATCGGAAGCATCGCCGGCCCGGCCTACTTTGACAGGCCTCCGCCTTTCTAATAACCCCCACTATCATCTCGTCATCCTTAACTCGATTCAGGATCTGCTTCAATTTATAGTTTTTCGTATTAGACGGAGATTCTGATCCGGCAGCTGCCGGACAGAATGACTTTATCATATATATATTTAAAATTAGGGAAAGCAATACTTCACTATAGGACTTAAATATTATTAACCCTGGGTTTTAACCCGGGGCCTGGGTTGTGTGGAGGAAATTAAGGTGCAACTATTCGGTTGATTGGAATAATTGGTTGCATGCACCGCATAAATTATCGTTAAAAACGATCAATAATGAATCCCTCGTTGTAAACAAGAGATAGCGGATTAATTGAATTAATAGATCTTGCACCGCATCAAACAATTCTTTCATTAAATCCTTAACTTTAACGGGTATCCAAATAAACCGAACCCATCGGATGGAAGATAATAAGTCGAAGAAGTGGATCATTATTTTAAGCCTTATATTGGCCGGGGAAATCATTTTTGGTTTGCCTTTTCACATTGCCCGTTTTTTTCGGCCAACTGTTCTGGAGGTCTTTAATCTGTCCAACGCTCAGTGGGGCGATGCTGTTGCCTTTTATGGTGTTTTTGCATTATTGTCTTATTTCCCCAGCGGTGTAATTGCCGATCGCTTTTCGGCACGAAAACTAATGAGCTTTTCATTATTATGTACTGCCTTAGGGGGTATCTGGTTAACTACAATTCCCGGACAAACCGGACTTTCCTTTCTATTTGGTTTCTGGGGGATTACTACAATCCTACTTTTTTGGTCGGCTATGTTACGTGCTACCCGCGAATGGGGAGGTAAGCTGTCGCAAGGAAAAGCGTTCGGATTGCTGGATGGAGGCCGGGGTCTGGCTGCCGCCGGCGCTGCAAGCATTGCTGTATTTTTTCTTTCAACATTACTCCCGGGTGATCTTGAAAACATAACTCCCAGCCAACGCACACATGCACTAGTCACAATTATATGGTTTTATACTTTACTCACCTTAGCCGCTGCCCTTTTAATCTGGTTCACAATACCCGAAACAAAAACCGAACGTTCGGAAAGTAGTCCTCTTAAAGGTATTAAGCAGGTTTTAAGTCGCCGCACCACATGGCTGCAGGCCTTTATAGTTATTTGTGCTTACTGCGGTTATAAGGCGCTCGATTTTTATGCCCAATATGGAATGCTGGTGCTGGACATGAACGAGGTGGAGGCTTCACGTTTTGTGGCGAATGCAAGTTATCTGCGTGCTGTAGGTGCTATTGCTGCGGGCTTTATGGCTGATCGGCTTTCAACCCAAAGAGTATTACTAAGTACTTTTTTGATTCTTATAGTGAGTTATTTGGTTCTGATCTCTGTGAATTCCAGCCCGGATGGTGTTGTCATAGTCATCATCAACCTTCTGATTAGTTTTCTGGCTGTTTATGCCTTACGCGGGGTTTATTTTGCATTGTTTGAAGAAACAAAAGTTCCCGATCATCTAACCGGAACAACAGCTGGTATTGTTTCTCTGATTGGTTTTACGCCCGATATTTTCTTTTACCCAATAGCAGGACGCATAATTGATAATGCCCCGGGAATTGAAGGTTATCATCAGTTTTTCTGGATGCTGAATGGTTTTGCGATTGTTGGCTTGCTGGCAACATTACTTTTAAGTCGGAAATCTAGAAGATTGTAATCATTTATAGGGTGTTACCCCAAAGCACACTATGATCTTGTCATCCTCATGGGGCGTTGCCCCAAACCCCAAATTCTCTTTTTGTCTTGACACAAAAAAGAATTCAAAAAAAGTCAAGAAAATTTAATCCTTCTTCCCACATCATGATTTTATGCAAATCATTCTCCCCTTCGCTGACCCGGGCCAAATTTTCTGGCCTACCCCATTAATAATTTTCATATTTTAAAAATACTTCGAGGGGGTTAAACCAAACCATGATCCAGTCATCCTGAACTTGATTCAGGATCTGCTTCAATTTATAGCTATTCGTACTAGACGGAGATCCCGAATCAAGTTCGGGATGACTTTATCTGATATATGTGTTTTTTAAAATTAAGGAAAGCAATATTTTCCCTAAGGCTTAAATATTAATAGTCACGGGTTTCAACCCGGGGGCTGGGTTATGGGCAGGGAATTCAGGCGCAATCGGTTGGCTAATTGAAACAATAGGTTTTATGCGCCACATCTTAAAAATTCTAAGTAAAATGAATCATAAAAAAGCCCCTCGCTATAAAAACGAAGGGCTTGTCATTTGTATGTTTTTCAATCACTATTTCTTAAAAGCGAAAGTGGTTGTTCCAATGTTGTTGCCGTCAGCAAAAATATCAATGGTGTACTGACCTTTAATAAATGAATCTTCTCCTTTGTTATCCCAGAAAATATTCACAGACAATTGGTTCCCTTCATAGGTAACTTCACGTTTTGCAGTATATGGAATACGCAGGTCTTCAAATCGAAACAGGTTCGACTTGTCTTTGATAAGCAATATCTGATCGGGACGCTGAATACGAACGTAAATATTTTTTGCTCCCCTTCGGGCAGTTACGTTTTTGCTTAAGGTAAAACTCACCAACAGTTTAGTGGCTTTATTGCGGCTGTTTACATTCTTTCCTTTAGCATTAATCCCAACTGCATTAAGACTTAAAGCCTCAAGCATTGCTGCACGCTCAATCTTTTGAGAAAGCTTTTTCTTCTCTTTTTCAAGCACTATATTTTTGCTTTCTACTTCATGGTAATCCTGTTTTACCTGAGCATTCTCAGCCATCAACTGCTCATTTCTTCGGTTTAGCGAATCAATTTGCACAATGTAGTTTTTCATGATTCCACGTAGCGTCGTTACCTGTGAACGATATTGTGTAATCTGCTCATAACTGGCCTTCTTCACCTGTCCAACCTCCATCAGAAGATCTTTCACCTTTGTTTGAGCAACAAAAAGTTCGGTATTCAGGGTGTCATTATCTGTCTTTAGTGAATCGTAACTCGCCACCATGGTATTCAGATCAATCTGAATCGATTCTTTCTCAGCATTTAAAGTCTGAAGAATTTGCTTATGCTCGCCCCGCTGAACAAAAAACAACACTACAATAATCAGCAGAAAAACAGCCAGAAAAGTAACAATTAAATTATTCCTGCGCTCTTTGTCGGTCTCACCAATCGAAAATCTTTTCTTTTTAGTTCCTGAACCGTCCATGTTTGTTTGGTTTTTTCAGTATTACAACGTGCACAAAATTAGTATTATTTTATGCGCATGCAAAAAGGATTTTTTATAGCAATTATATATTTGAAAACGTCATCCCAAACTTGATTTGGGATCTTTGTCTGAGAAGGAAAGCACGTGCATGTTCATCATGGAGTTTACCAATACCATAAGGTAAATTGGTAAAGCAATGGCTAGAATTAATTTTATATTTTTGCGCAATAGATTCATTTCGGACAGCAACGATAATAAACCATTGTCTTCTATTAAAACTTAATAAAAATAATTGCATTTGGCTAAACAAAAAATTGATATCGAATTATATAGTTACGGAGAGTACTCGCACTGGAATAGAGAAAGCAGGGAGCTTCCAACCATCGTGAATATAACAAACACGATTAAAGCTGAGATTGGTACTGAATTTGGCTATGTTCTGAAGATTAAAAAAGCGAAAGGCAAAAAATTGGAGTTTCGGATAATTCACCCCCCATTTAAAGATGAGCAGGGCAATGTACGACCCGATTTTACCGGAGAATATTACATCAATAGTAATGATTATTCATTTTTCCTAGGCGATTGTATCTGGGAGCCACTGCACGATAAACTGGGCGACTGGCGCATGTTAACATATATGGATGGGAAGGTAATTGCAGACAAGACGCTTAAGCTGGTTTAGGAAAGGAGATGAACAAATTGGTATAAATAAAAAAGCTGGAAGAATCTATTAAAAACTTCCAGCTTCCTATTACAAATAGTATTTTATTCGCTTTTGTCAACCAACTTGCCAAGCTTTACATAAGCTTTATCACAACCAACCAGTAACTCTTTACCAACTGAATTATAAAACTTCTTAACCAAAGCAGGATTGTCTTTACCATCTGGATGATTGACACGTTTACGGAGTTCACTTCTTAATCCGACTACATCTTCAACAATTTTATAGGCTGCTTTTTTATTCGCCTTTTCAAAATGTTTAATGTACTGGAAACAATCCACGACAACTTGTGATGTCAAAAAATCGATGTCTTTTTTAATTCCTCTTACGTTTGCCATTATTTAATGATTTTTGATGTTAGCGGGTATTTCAAATTTTCATAACCGGTTATAATTGCTTTAACAGATCCAACTGATATCTCTGTTTCAACAATCACTGGCATAATGTTTTTATCGTCAGTAAACCATATTTTCATATGCTCACCTTTCGGGAAAAAATCACCTTCTACCAGAGAAACTGAAACTTTATGACAATTGAACCTTTCTCTTTCTCGTGTTTTAACTTCTTCTTTTCCAAGATAAGTAAAAAACAACTCTTCCTGTTCATTGTCAATTAATATTTTAAACTTTATATGCTGCCCAGACTCCATTTCCGAGAACTGAAACGAACGAAAGAAATAGGCAGTACTCAACAAATCAAATGTCCCCTTTTTATAGTTCAATGTGTCCTTAAAAGCAGTCGCATCATGCGGTTTTATAGCTGAATAAATTAGACTGTTTTCTTCATCAAACTCATATTCATGACTGGAGTGTTTTTTTGAATGGTTGATTGTCCTTCGAAAATGTATCGGATAAAAATTAGGACAAGACAAATAAGATTCAAAAGTATCTCGAACCATATAAATCCAGTCATATCCTTTATATGTTTTACCTTTCGCTTTAAGATGCCAAAGCGTTTGGTTTTTTTTCGAAATTGTATCTGTTGAAAATACCACCTCTCCAGCATTAACCCATATAAAATGCCAGTTGTAGTAAGCCCCATAAGTTATTTTCTCCTGGGGAAGAAAGGCAAGATTAATATCCTGGGAAAATACCTTAAGGCTCCCTGAAAAAACCAAAAGACATAGGAATAAACCGACTTTCTTAAATCCCCCTCCCACTTCTCGGCCTTGACCTTGACCTAGAGTTAGAGTTTGATTTAGATTTTGATGATTTTCGGGAATCATTTTTTTCTTTGTCTTTATCCACTAATTCCTTTTTAAATTCTAGGGCTTGTGGTAAAGTCCAACTTTCACGGACTTCAAAATTAGATCTCAATTTCAGAATCTTTTGGTAGTATACCACCTTCTCTGGTTGAATATGATTTTTTATATCACCAATATCCCACTTCCCATTATTGTTGTCATCTACAATTAACCTGATTTTAAACTTTTCAGGTTTTAGCAGTGGAAACTCAATTTCACCATCTTTTTCTATCTTAATTTCCTGAAGGACGTTTTCTTCATCATTATTTTTTAGCAACTGAACAATACTATGTCCTTTTACATTAGACAGCGATAAAATAATTTTTGCATAGTACCCTTCCTTTTGGATGGTGAACTTTTTCTCAATTCGATTATTGGGTTGGCCAAAGTAGTTTTTCACAGAAGCCGAATCAATCACAAATCGATATTTTGATTGATATTCCCATGGATAATCAACTCGATATTTCATGATCGACAAGCTATCCTTAATAATCTCAAAATCCAACTCTTCTTCAAGCGTATCAACTTGCTGATACAAATGCATTCCACTCCTCCTAAAAAGCATTAATGGCTCAGGAGCTTCCAGTCGCAATGGCTGATACACATCAAACCCACTGGAAAGTAAATTGGTAGATATATTGATGAATTTCGTTCTTTTCTTGACCTCTTTTTTCTTTTTCTTTGATTTAACTTCCTTTTTCTTGAAAAACATTTCAAGAGTATCCGCTCTATAAACAAACTGGTCAAGCGTATCTTTTACAATATAATCCAACCTGAAATTTAAAGTATCGGTGTTGGTTAGAATCGTATCTGTAATCCATACCTGCAATGAGTCTCTTGTTGGATTAAAGTGAATATACGACCAGTCTTCTTCAGGCTTAGGTTGAATTAATTCCAGTTTAAACGAATCGGTAAGGCTTTCTGAGAAGTAAAAATAACAGTGGTTTGCCTTATCGCGTTTATAGCTGTCCAAATATTGATCATAGTAGTCTTCCTCATACATCATTAAAAAATGAGGTGTTGGAAGCTCTTGTGTCTTCTTTTCAATAATCCCAAGGGTATCTGGCAATATATCAATTACATTCCAATCATGAGGTGCAATTAATGTATCATAAAATGCAATTTGCTCTGTAGGCTGATTAAAACTTAAGCTATTATCTGCATCCATTAACGCATATAAACGATAGTTACCCTCGGCGATATTGCTAATGATAAAAAATCCTTCCTCATTTGTTTTCGCAATGTAATTTGGTAAACTATCGCGAAAAGCACCTAAGTCTGTTAGTTCATGAAGGATTACCAAAGCATCTTCAATTGGTTCAAGATTATCAGCTTGCTTCACATATCCACCAATCATCAGACTGTCAAAATCTTCCCCGGTACTGAATGCAAAACGGAAATTCTCTAATGGATTCTTTTCATTATTATCAACAAGTGCATCTTTAAAATCTAATGAATACGTGGTATTCTCTTTTAAATCTTCACCCAAATCAACCAACAAGGTTTTTGATTTCGATTTGATTAATGGTCTTTTCTTTAAGGGTGGTGAAATAATCAATACTTCAGATAGGCCATCTGGAACTATAAATTCATTAAATGTTAAGCTGACCGTATTTCCATCAAAAGAACGGGAATTTAACTCAGGACTTGTCTCAACAATTACCGGAGGAATGGTGTCTTTATCACCTCCAACAGGCATTCCCGGATTGGCACATGATGTAACAAAGATTACATAAGCCAACCATGACAGGATTATAATAGGAATCAATTTCTTCATGACGTACAAACATACAAATTCCCCGAAAAACCGTGGAACTTATCGTGTTAAAATATATGAATTCAATACCCGATGAGATTAAAATACAATTTCAGCAAGCTATTTGAGATTATTCGTTCTAAACGATTTTCGGATTACTTGATTCTCAGAAAACCGCACTTCCAAAAATTCACCATTCTGATTTATCGAATTGGCAATCCAGAATCTAAAAATCTGAGTATCCGTCGCAGCTATTCAACAGTAACTGATTTTGCAAGGTTACGTGGCTGATCAACATCACATCCACGTTTCAATGCAATATAATATGCAAATAACTGCAACGGAACAACTGTAAGTAATGCCGCAACAGCCGGATGTGAAGCTGGTATTTCAAAAAGATCATCTGCCATATCACGAAGACCATTATCATCTTCTGTAACCACAGCAATAATGTTTCCTTTGCGTGCTTTTACTTCCTGGATATTGCTAACTACTTTTTCATAGTAGCTGTCTTTTGCCGAAACTACAATTACCGGGAGGTTATCATCAACCAATGCAATTGGTCCATGCTTCATCTCACCTGCAGCATAACCTTCAGCATGTATATAAGAGATTTCCTTAAGCTTAAGAGCTCCTTCCAATGCAACAGGAAACAAATAACCTCTACCAAGATAGAGTGCGTTAACTGCCTCGCTATATTTTTCAGCTACTTCTTTAATTTTAGGATGCCCAAGCAAAATTGATTGAACTTTATCCGGTATGGCCAGCATTTCCTTTATAAAGAGCTCGTAGGTTTGCTGATCAATCTTAGCTTTTTTACGGGCTAACTTAAAGGCAAAAAGTGTTAATACAGTAACCTGTGCTGTAAATGCCTTGGTAGATGCCACACCAATTTCAGTGCCAGCATGTGTGTAAACTCCGGCATCCGTCTCACGAGCAATACTAGAACCAACCACATTACAGATTCCCAATATCAAGGCACCTTTTTCCTTAGCCATTTTTAGGGCTGCCAAGGTATCAGCTGTTTCGCCGCTCTGACTAATCGCCAATACTATATCACCTTTCCTGATAATTGGCTTACGATACCTGAACTCAGAAGAATATTCCACTTCAACAGGTACACGGGCATATTCTTCAATAAGGTATTCCGCAACAAGTGCAGCATGCCAGGATGTTCCACATCCAATTATAATGATTCTTTTGGCTTTGGTGATTTGATCCCAAACATCGATTAAGCCTCCCAAAACAATATCATTCTTTTCAGGATTGATTCGGCCACGGTAAGTATCGGAAATCGTTTTAGGTTGCTCAAATATTTCTTTTAGCATGTAGTGATCAAAGTCTCCCTTGTCCAGATCACCAATGCTTAAATCAACTTTAGTTACTTCAAAGTTTGCAGCACTATTCTCAATGGTTTTAAGGGTAAGACTATCCTTCTGAAGAATAGCTACATCACCATCATTCATGTAAATAACACTATCCGTGTATTCAACTATTGGGCTGGCATCAGAGGCTAGGAAATACTCCCCTTGTCCAATACCTATTACCAACGGGCTGCCCATTCTTGCAGCAATCATTTGCCCAGGTTCGTCATTGCATAAAACTGCAATTCCATAAGCCCCAACAATTTTTGTTAATGCAACACGAACAGCCATTTCTGCTGTTTCAATTTCTTCTTGCTGATAATAGAATTCAATCAGGTTTGCCAGAACTTCGGAATCGGTATCTGAATGAAAGACAATGCCTTTCTCCATGAGATCCTTTTTCAGCTCTGCGTAGTTCTCAATAATTCCATTGTGAACCAACACAAATTTGCCATTCATCGAAGTATGCGGATGTGCATTCAGGTTGTTAGGTTCTCCATGAGTTGCCCAACGCGTATGACCAATTCCTATGGTACCATGAATATCTTTTGAAGCTACAAAAGATTCCAGTTCACTAACTTTTCCTTTTTGCTTATAGACCTTAAGCCCTGCATTAGCAATACAAATACCGGCAGAATCATATCCCCGGTATTCTAAACGCTGCAATCCTTTTATAAGAATTGAGTAAACATTTTTATCTCCAATATAACCTACTATTCCACACATAAATTAATCAATTTGTGGAATCGGGTGGAAGCTAGTTATACTTTGTATAGGTGACTTCCAGACGGATTCCTTTATGACTGGTTGCTCCCTTTAAAATAACTCTTCTAGCCTCAACTGCACGGAAAGCTGTAGAAAGATAAAATCCAAAATTATCTTTTTCACCATTAACAATTTCCTGCAGATGCCTCGTAATATTGAATCGATAGGTGTTATCGTCATCATTAAATCTTCCACCAAACAAACTTAAGGAAATGCTGTAATCTGCAGGCAAATACTGTAACCCATCTTCGTCAATAGCAGTTAGAACAATCTGATTAGGGATAACCATACTTGGATATTCACTTGCAACAGTATCAACATGCAATATTAGCTCGGCTTTATTGATACCCGTTTTTACGGAATCTCGCCATGCATTTAGGAAAGGAAGTTCCAATTTTGAGCGAATTCCACCCATGGTTTGCAAGTATATCAAGCTATCCTGATTCGTTTCACTATTCAGGTTCGCAGCGAAGTCAGTTGTACTATAATCATGAGAGAATCGGCTAACGCGAGCTGAATTACTATTGATGTTATAACTATAAAACAATGAATCTTCTTCTTGATTACTATAAAAAAGAACCAAAGCTGAGCCTGAAGACAAAGTATTCATATGCATCAATGCACCTCCATCAGAAACATCTTGTGTTTCAACATAAAGTCCCTTAAAAAAATCTGCAAATGCATCCGGATTTTCCATATCCTCAGGAGCAGCATTAATTAACTTCTCACCAAAACTATTGTCAAGATTTATAACTAACTGCTGAATAATTGTATCTGTTTGGGCTGAATCCAGTCTAATTTTTGGAATAAAGTCAAGCTCCCCAATTGATACTACAGATGCCAATGCTTTAAGATCTACATCCTGATAGTATCTTTGTGGCTTGGACGTCCCGTCACCCTGAGTAACATCAGTACTAATCGGACTCTCCAACTCATAAACCTTTATAGATTGCGGGGTAATTGTATCTCCGTAAACATCTTTATATAATAAAATCAGGCTTAAGGAATCAATTTGAGGATTTTCCCCGAAATCAGGAAATTGAGCTATACGAAACTGACACGCAAAATCAGCCTGTGTTTTTCCAAACTTTGGATCATTAAACGTACCCAAAATATTATACTGAAGTCCGTCTGTCCGTTGAATTGTATCGTTATGCGTAAACGCTTTGTTCGTTGCAACCTCCGCAACCTTGCCAACTGTAGCTAAATCGGCACCAGGTAAAATTCCGATACCGGTTGCATTAGGGTCATCCTTACAACTCCATACAAGCAGAGCCATGATTGCAAAAACAGCTGCGAATTTGCATCGATCTTCTAGTTTTCTTTTCACCAAATCTTCTTTTTCGAAAAAACTTCAACTACATTACCTGATCATAAAAATCATTGTAAGCATCAATGTAAGTTTCCTCTGGTTGGTAATTCAAAAATAACTTGTTAGAGTTTTGAATATATTCTGAAATATTTGGGTCGATTTGTTCACTTCCCTGAATCACTGCATCAGCATATTCAATTCCTAACTTACTCATGTTTTCGTAACTCGGCTCATTTAGGGTTTTGATATCATCCTGACTAACACCGTCAATCAACACGTTCTGAGTCGTGTTTTTACTTAACGGGTTTTTGAATTCTTCATTGTATGCTGAATACACAACTTTTGAATTCGCAAATAAAGGATCGTCTTTGTAGGCTCTTTTAATATAAAGAGGCACTAAGGAGGTTAACCATCCGTGACAATGAATTATGTCCGGAGCCCAGCGGAGTTTGATAACTGTCTCCAAAACGCCACGTGCAAAAAAGACTGCACGTTCGTCATTGTCTTCAAATTCAGCTCCATCTTTATCTTTCAACAGCTCCTTCCTGTGAAAATAATCTTCATTATCGATAAAATATACCTGCATTCTGGCAGCCTGAATCGAAGCCACTTTGATGATCAAAGGGTGATCCGCATCGTTAATAACAAGGTTCATTCCTGAGAGACGGATCACTTCGTGAAGTTGATTCCTGCGCTCGTTTACACTTCCATACCGTGGCATAAAAGTCCTGATTTCCCGTCCATGTTCCTGAACTCCCTGAGGCAAAAACCTCGATTTAATCGACATTTCTGATTCTGGAAGATAGGGTGTGATTTCTTGAGAGATAAATAAGACTCTTTTCTTTTCCATTGAAAAATATAGTGAATTTGATTGTGCAAAATTAGTAAAAATATCAGTAATATTCAATTGTATTGGTATTCAAGACTCTTAAAAAAACTTAATAGTGCCCCTTGGGTTTGTGTTGAATTATTTATTTACTTTGCAGCCTAAAATTTGTCCTATATGCTTGTAGTAAAGGAAATAAGTGTTTTACAGAGCCTAATTCAGTCGAAAAAGGAGGCTGGAAAGACGATTGGTTTTGTTCCAACAATGGGGGCTTTACATGAAGGACATCTTTCTCTGGTAGAGATTGCTGGCAGCAAAAGTGACTTTGTGGTGGTGAGTATTTTCGTAAATCCCACACAATTTAATGACAAAAATGACCTGACTAACTATCCGAGAACACTTGAATCGGATCTCGAACAATTGGCTAACACAGACTGCAAAGTCGTATTTGCACCTGAAGTTTCTACCATGTATCCTGAAGATGATAAGCGCCAATTTAATTTTGGCAAGCTTGAAACGGTCATGGAAGGGAAGTATCGTACGGGGCACTTCAACGGTGTAGCACAAGTAGTTAGTAAGCTCTTTGGCATGGTAAAACCCGATAAAGCTTTTTTTGGCTTAAAGGATTTTCAACAATTGGCAATCATTAAAGCAATGGTCAAACAGCTGGAATTACCTATTGAAATAATTCCATGCCCAACCTTAAGAGAAAACGATGGACTTGCAATGAGTTCGCGCAACCAAAGACTTACAGAAGAACAAAGAAAAAATGCACCCCTTATATATAAAACCTTGCTCGAAGCCCGGAACAAAGCTGGAGAAATGAGCGTAGAAGAACTTAAAGACTGGGTGATTAAGAAAATTAATAAAAACGTTTTTTTTGAAACTGAGTACTTTGAAATCATTGACGAAGAGCATCTTAAGCCAACATCATCTTGGGATGAGCAAATAAACAAAGTTGGTTGTGTTGCTGTTTTTTGTGATAAGATTAGATTAATTGATAATATTGCATTTTAATAAAATTTAAAAGAGTCATGTATATCGAAGTTTGCAAATCGAAAATACACAAGATTACCGTAACTGAAGCCAACTTGCAGTATGTTGGAAGTATTACGATTGATGAAGATTTAATGGATGCCGCGAACCTGATTGAAAATGAAAAGGTACAGGTAGTAAACATTAACAATGGAGAACGCCTTGAAACTTACGTCATTAAAGGCGAAAGAGGTTCTGGAACAATTTGTCTTAACGGACCTGCGGCACGTAAAGTTGCTGTTGGCGATGTGGTTATTATCATCTCATATGCCATGATGGACTTTGAGGAAGCAAAGACTTTTAAGCCAAGTTTAATCTTCCCAGACATTGAAACCAACACCGTAGTTTAATTTATTGTGAAATATTATTAGCTAAGCTCAAAACCAAAAGGTCTTGAGCTTTTTGTGCAGGCATGTCCAAATTGTCGAATGCACAAACTATTAATATATAGAATTAACAATATGATTGGCTATTCGTCACATAATTTTTGAAGAATATCGTATGTTTCACGAAGTTCCTGCTCATCAATATCCTGAACCCCACTTTCCTTAATTTTCTTTCTAAATTCAGAATAGCTTAAGGCACACATTGAATTTTCGCCTTCTTTCAATTGTTTTTTCATCTCCTCAAGCAATTCAGGGATATCTTCAAAAGACATCTCCGAATCATCACCTTCTTCATACTCCTTAGTTGCTTCGCCAAACATTTTCATTAAACCGTCAAGTCCATTCTCTTCCTGAGCTTTACCTTTCTTCTTTCCTTTTTTCCCAAAACCTTTAAACATATTTCCAATGTTGTCGAGTCCCTTCGTATTTTCATTATTGCTTCCTGTTGAAGCGGAAGAAGAACCATTCGGAATTGCTCCATTCGGAATTTTAAATTTTGAAGAAGGGATAGAAACGTTTGTTTTTATATCTGTTGCAGTGATCGTAAACTTTGTACCAATAATGTTCATCTCCGTTTTTAATCCTAATCCTTTCCATGCATGAACTTTTCCCATACCTTCCCATACATCACAAGTTTTTCCTAAAACGGTGCTTGTCCCAGTCTTCTCAAAGCCTAATGCATCCATTGATTGCTGAGCAAATTCTTCGTAATCCAAATCTTCATTTCCACTTATGTTCTGATATATAGGATTAGTTGTTTGAGTGCTTTCACCAGTATCTTGACTGTAAGTCATTATGGTAGCTCCATCCATAATCGTAATTTTATTTTCAG
Source organism: uncultured Sunxiuqinia sp. (assembly GCA_965372405.1). Taxonomy (GTDB): domain Bacteria; phylum Bacteroidota; class Bacteroidia; order Bacteroidales; family Prolixibacteraceae; genus Sunxiuqinia. The sequence goes on along the minus strand of CBDVCE010000006.1, from coordinate 26,497 downwards.
AGGTTTTTATCCCAAACATCTTAGTTGTTGTACGAGAGAAACGAGCTTCCTTCTTTCCGTATTCATCGAAATATAAGGTTTCAGAACCAGTAGTTTTTCCTTCATATTTATACTCGATAATACCCGATTTAAAGGCATATCTCTTATAGTTCTGACCAAAAGCATTCATTGAGAAAATCAATACAAAAATGACTACGATATATTTTTTCATAGGAATATATTTTATTAAAAAATAGCTGAAGCCTCTTAAGACTCCAGCTTTATAATAAATATTATTACAGACTAAATAATAATTTTGCACCAATACGTAAATAACCGCCACTACTAACAGTATAAGTCAATTCTGGGGCAAGCACCATCTTTTCTGAGAGTTCGATATTAACCCCTGCTCCCAGATTTACACCAAAATTTGAAGCAGAAGCAGAACCACCAACAGATCCAAATTCTCCCAAATTAATTGAGGGCAAATCAATTTTAACACTTGTTATATTAATACCACCAATACCATACAAAATTCCAACACCACTTACTTCAGTTAAATTATAATTGGCATTAATGTCTATTGCTGTCCACTTCACGTTGTCTTTCTCTAAAAAATAAGTAAAGGCACCTGAAACGGCCCATGTGTCATCAATTTGATACACTCCATTAGCACTCAAACCTAAACCACTAATATCAGTTGCAAAGGTAGCACCTGGTCCAACACTAAATTGAGCTTTAGTTTCATTTATAACTCCAATTAATAAAAACAAAGCGAACATCGTAAATAATTTTTTCATAGATTTTGATTTTTTTTATAGCCCACTGGCTATAGATTTATAGAAATAATTAAAATATATCTGGGTGATCAAGCAATTATTATTTAATGGCTTGCAACTCGTAAATGTTATAGTATCCGAAAGTTCCCGGTTTATCCTCAATAATTTTGGCATAAACACCGGGTTTATCTATAATCATCCAGAGTTTTTTACGGGCTTCGCGCGTTGTTACAACTTCAACAACTGCACAATCGAAAGTACCTGCCGGAGTAGTTATCTCTTCAGAGCCTGCTAGCCTAAACGTATTTTCTTCATCGGGATAAAGGATATGGTCGTAATTGTCGTTCGAAGGCAAGGCAGTATCTTCTGGCAGATTGTAACGGTCGTATCCATAAAAAATATTGTCAATGCTAAGTTCTTGTTCTTGGGGATTTGATACTACGTCGGCGGTAAGTATTATGTCTTCAAAAACTCCAGCATTTTCTACCAATACTGAATATTTGTAGAGCAAATGTTTCACATTTACCAAACTCATCATCATCATCATTGGGTCTTGCCATGGCAATTTTTCTTCATCGTCGTAATATTTATAATCGCCATCTTCGGTGTAAAAGTCATCTTCGGTAAACGTTAGATGTTCAATTTCAACAGCATTTCCCGCTTTTTTGTTTGCATTAAAAACCTTTCCATGGTTTTCTAATTCTATTGTTTCATTATCTATTTTAACAACTTTATTTTCGCCCTTTAACATGTCTTCACCACGCAAGCCAATCATAATCAGTGACATTTTCTGTTTGTCAAAAATCCATGTTCCCTTTGAACTTGACTCCATGCCTTCTTGTTTTTGAATCATTGTAAATTCATCGGGTTCTTTAAAAGTTAAATAGGTATTTGCGTAAGGATATGGTTCGCCCTTAAATACCCATGTACCAATAACACCGGAAATTTTATTGTTGGCAGCAATTTTGTTTTCATCCAGTTTCTGATAAAATACTTTTACATCGTCTTTTACAAAAATTAACTCATCCGTGTTAAGTTTCAGAATTTTGGCAACTCCACTAAAGTCCTTGTCAAAATCCGATTCCATTTCAATTGAATTTGTTTTTTTATTGTATTTCCACGATGCTACTTCCATACCCATCATTCCCATTTTTCCTTCGGCTGTAAATTCGGTTACCTGATAAGGTTCCTGAATTTCGCCATCGGCTTCAACTTTTGTTACCAGCCAGCTTCCAATAAGTTTCGATTTCTGGGCATTTGCTATTTCTGCAAAGAAGATAAGTGTGATAAGAACTAAAAGAAGATTTTTCATTTTATTGTTTTTTGAAGTTTCTAAATGAATTGGGGGGGGGGAGTAATGCCACATAAGATGCAGTCATTGCTCCACGGTTTTTAGCTGTTTACTATTCGCAATTTACAGGTGAAACCAAACTGGCAGTTACCTCAAGCGTAAAAGCATGTTCGGTTAAATCATCTTTCATTAAAACACCCGATATTTCTATATCGTTGGTACTTGTGCGTGTTGCTGTGCCCGAAACGGGACTATAAAAATGAGTGGAGACTGTTCCGCCCACATTAAAACCACCATTATCAACACAAGCTAAAAATTCATCGCTTTCTTCTTTTATGGAACAAATTGAGCGGGTTTCGTTCACCAGAATTTTACTTGTATTTATGGCAATCGGCGTTCCGTCGGGAGCAGTTCCAATTATAGTAAAAAAACCATCGGGGCAAACACTTATTTCTCCTACAACCTCGGTTGCTGTAATGCCGTCAATTATTAGTGTATAAGAACTTACTTTAAAATCCTGATCCTCATCGTCGCTTTTATTGCACGATGTAAAAACTATTGATAAGGCACTTAAAATAACTGTGATTGTAAAAATTGATAATTTCATAATTTATTTTGATTGAGGGCTGTTCGCCCGATTATTATTTTAATACTCTAAGAATAACAGTTTCTCCAGGATACTCTGTTAAATTATTATCATCCTGTCTTCCAAAATGAAAATCGATAAATGGGAAACGGTAATTATTAAATATTTCTGATTTCCCTATTTTTAAAGATTAATACAAAAATCAGAATGAAGATTTTAAAAATGGCTGTGAGAATAGCGAATAATCCAAGCAAAGTAAAAAGTCCAAACACTGCAACAAATAAATAAGAATCCCATCCAGCTCCAGTCTCAAGCGCACAAGAATCGGGCAATACAGGATCATAATATACATTCACTTCTTTCCCTTGCGTATATTTTTGCAGCTTGCTTTTAGCTTTTGCTGCACTTTTAATTGATAAGTCACTTATTCGAATTCTGCTGCCAGTAAATGTTTTACCAAGAACAACATATTCATAATCAATTTTTATATGAAAGGTTTTCTTGCCGTCACTATCTCGCTCTGTCTCTATTTTAGAAGAATTAATTTTTCCAACAGTTTTTGTCCATTCGTCAGAAGCACGCGCCTCTTGCAATGATGGCCATGCCCAGAAATACAACAATGCTAATCCCAGTCCACCAATGAGTAACCCTCCGAAAAAAGATTTAAGGACTCCGTTGTTTGATTGACTCATCTTATTGTTCTAAAAATTGATTAAGAATTGATTTTCCACCTTCCTTCTCGGAGTTGCCTCCAGATGGCGCAATAGCAGCAATTAACTTATTAATTGGCATCGACTGAATCCATACTTTCCCTGTTCCACTTAGTGTTGCCAAAAACAGCCCTTCACCTCCGAACAACATGGATTTTAATCCGCCAGCTTGTTGAACACTAAAATCTACACCTTCCTGAAAACCAACCACACATCCCGTATCAATTCGTAAGGTTTCGTTATTCAGATCACGCTCAATCAATGTTCCACCTGCATGAATAAACGCATTTCCATCACCTTGCAATTTTTGAAGAATGAATCCTTCACCACCAAAAAATGCGGCACCCAGTTTCTTATTAAAATGCATACTGATTTTTGTTCCCTTTGCAGCACATAGAAAAGCATCTTTTTGCACAATAACGCTACCTCCTAATTCATCCAACTTCAAAGGCACAATTGTACCTGGATATGGTGCTGAAAATGCAACCCTACTTTTTCCAACTCCACGGTGAGTGAAATGAGTAATAAACAAGGATTCGCCAGTAATTAAACGTGAACCTGCAGAAACTAATTTCCCAAAGAAACCTTGCGATGGATTTGAACCATCCCCCATTTTAGCTTCAAAATCAATTCCCTCTTCCATATAAAGCATGGCGCCTGCCTCAGCAATAACTGTTTCATTTGGATCCAGTTCCACTTCTACTAACTGAATATCATGTCCTTTAATCTCGTAATCGATTTCGTGTGATTGCGTTGTCATCTTGTATGTAGTTTATAAGTTATAATCTGAAATTGTATTGAGCCCGATAATTCCAAGAATTGATCCTATGACAATACCAATCACTATGAAAGCTACAATAGAGACCAGGAGACTAACAATGAAAAAAGTAGATTTCTTTTCTTCACGAACTTCAGTAATGAGGCCAAATCCCTGATAAAAAAGATAAAGGCTATAAATCCCTCCAATAATTCCTAAGACCGACAAGGAAGGAATAAGATAAAATACACCACAAACCAAAGCAGGAGTATACGCATAGCCAACTAATTTTGCAGACTCATCCATGCTCACTTCGCATTGATAGTTTGGAGCCAGTTTGGTAATAATCCAGCTTACCGTTAAGATGCTTATTATTGTTGAAACAAATGTTTGAATCGCCTGAGTAGCTCCCCATTCAATACTAGCAGATCTTCCAAAAAAACCCATATCAAATCCAATGAAGCCATAGCCAATAAATGATGCAATTGCTGGAATTAAGGCTAGATAGAAGATGTAATCTTTGAACAAAGATTTGATGTCGGTTTGCTCTGCTTTAATCTGAATCCAGGCATCTCCTGGCTGTAAAATAATAAACTTAACGCGATTAATAATTGCGGTGATATCCATAATTGTATTGATTTGCAAATTGGGGAAATCGATATTTTGAAGCTGAATTTCGTGATTCAATTTAATTCGGTAAAACCCGAAGCATTGATGTTTCACCTCTCCTTAGTGAGGTCGATTTTTTATCTTCTCTTTTTAAGAAGAAATCGTATTCTGATTGTATTACATCCTCAGTCTCACCTTTATCCAGATCGCAGGTATAAGTCCCATCAATTTTTAACTTATTCGACTGACTGTGTACCGAACCATCATAATTGTAAGTAACATACTTCACCGTTAAAGCATAGTTGTCATATTTGTCGACATCCAGAAATTTCATTTTCCCTAAATTCCCATCAGTAGTAGCATATAAAACTGTAGTTCCTTTCCCAAGCAGAATACCCGAATGATTAGAAATCTGAATGTATTCTTCTTCCAAGATTTCCAATTTTTCGCCAATCATATCTTTATCGATTCGATCAAAAGCAACATCCACTCCACCACTAGTATTAGTTGCTGAAGAGTTGCCTTCAAATTTCACAAACTCAACGCGCCTGTTGTTGGCTTTTCCTTCTGGTGTGCCATTTTCTCCTATTGGTTTACTTTCACCAAAGCCGGCTGACTTCAGACGATTTCCAGCAATGCCCATCTCAATCAATTTATTCATCACCACTTTTGCTCTTGCTTCAGATAAACGCTGATTATTAGTATCATCACCATCAGCATCGGTATGACCTTCAACGCTAAAATTAAGTGAGCTTTGTTTCTGCATCAACTCATAAATCTTGTTTATTGGTCCCATACTTTCTGGCTTTAATGTGGCCTTATTGACATCAAATCTGATTCCATTAACAATAATTTTTCCATCAGATAAAACCCGGTCATAATATTTCACGCCGCCTTTTGCAATACGTACATTCTTAAAGTAAAATGCTTTATTATCCTTTAAATCTGCCCAATAAGCTTGCAAAGACAGTCCAGTTGGATTACCTGAATAATGAGGTATGTTTATTACCCGAGTATCATCCATATAAACTTTTAGTTTCCCTTTTGTATAGGCAATAGATATATGAATCCAACGCGCATCTGCACTATTATTATAGTCAATCCCAGGAACATCTCCAGCAATGCCATGAAGCTTTTCGCTCACTCCACCAGAACTAATATCCATATACATTTTGTGATTTCTTTCTTGATTCTTATAATCAAACAAGTAAACTGATATTCGGTTTCCCTTTACTGGTTTATAGAAATCAAATTCGATAGTAAATACTTCTGGTAAATAATCATCCTTGGCATTTTTTAGAAATGGTACAATTCGAGGGGCTCCATCGATAAACATCATTACATTCTCACCATCGACATTCGCAATTTCAATTTGTCCGTCAACTAAATCCCAACGGCTCGGAAACTCACCATTCTCTTCCATAATATCCGGTCCATCTTCAAAGATGACCTCATCGCCTGGAACAAAGTCGAATTTTGACCAAAGTACATTGGGCGATTTCGGACTTTCTCCCTCAAACTGAGAACTACCTTGTTCCTGAGAAACTGCTTGCTCGTCAACTTCTACTCCTTTTTTCTTTTTATTCTTTTTCTTTTTGCCAAACAGGCTACCAATACCATCTTCAAGCTTATCAAATCCTTTATCGATTAGCTCATCTGATTTCCTATTGGCTCTATTATTTGCCTGATTTGTTGTTTTCTTTTTTAAATTAAGTTTCACTTGTCCTTGCGCTCCAAAGCCTACACAGAAAAGAATGATCAGACTAATTATAATTTTGGTTTTCATACGATATCCTATTTGGTTATTGATTTTCTGAGATGAAATTAACTCAATAGGCTGGTTGGACGAGCAATGGATTTGAATACGATACCATTTCCTTTGAAAGCGTTACTTTTGGAGAAGGATCTGCATCAACTTTCTTTTCTTACGCAATGATGAAGGAATACTTATTCCATTGAATAACATAAGCGAATACCCATTCTTTTTATCAATCCGCTCAACATGCTACATATTAACCAGATAAGATTGATGTGGACGAAAAAAATGTGGTTTTAGCAAAATCCTCTCAAACTCACAAATACTTTTGGAGACAACAATTGGACCTCGGGCTACAAAATAGAAAGTTGTATAACTATTGTTGCATTTACAGTATAATATATCTCCTACTTCAACTATATTAACTATCGGACCTATTTGAATATGAATACTTTGGGCTTGAAACCGTTACAGATCGTTCAGTAAACGAATTAGTGATTTCTTCTGTCTTACAGAGACTGGAATTTCCTTTTTGTTTTTCATAACTACAAAACCTCCATCTGACTTATCGACTTTCTTGGCATGGTTTAGATTTACAAGATAAGATTGATGAGGACGAAAGAAACCAAATTCATTTAGTAAGCTATCATACTCCCGAATCCCTTTTGAAACCACAATTTTCTCACCATCATCCATATAGAAAGTAGTGTAACTATTATCGCTTTTACAAAAAACGATATCAGAAATATCAATAATATGAAAAGCTTCGCCAGTTCTGAGTACAATCTTTTTTGATTGCATTTCCTTTTTATACAGATCAAGAAAAAAATGGTTTTGTTCCTGTGTGTCGATCTGAGCTTCAATTTGGGAAACTGCATTTTTAACAGCCTCACAAAATTCGAACTCATTAACTGGTTTCAGTATATAATCAATGGCACTAAACTTAATGGCTTTAATAGCATGATCATTAAATGCCGTAATAAAAACAACTTTAAAATCGTATGGGTCTAATTTTTGTAAAATATTAAAGCCTGTTCCTCCATTAATTTCGATATCAAGCAACACCAATTGTGGCTTTGTTTTTCGAATCAGCTGAATCCCGTTTACAACAGAATCTGCAATACCTACTAACTGTACCTCACTAAAGTTATCCTTAAGTAGTTTACTGTTCAACTCCTGCATTTGATGATCATCATCAATAATTACGGCCTTAATCATTATTCAATATTGGTAAATGAATTGTTACTCTAACCCCACTCTTATCAAGGTAAACATCTTTGATATTAATTAATTCAAACTTAAGTGTTTTTCCAGATCTCTGTTCAATCAGTTTTTTCCGTTGATTAAAAATTTTCATCGCCATCGATTTATGAGTTACATCGTGATGTTTTTCATCTCTTAATCCCTCCCCATTGTCTTCAATCACAAATTCGATGTATTCTTTATCTTCTTTTACAGATAACCTTAAAAGTCCCTGATGGTTAATTCCAGACAAGCCATGCTTAATTGCATTTTCAACAAAAACCTGAATCATCATTGGAGGAATTTCAATAAAATCAGCTTCAATCATCTCATCCATCTCAATTTCAAAATTAAATCGATTTCCTGATTTCATATTTTCTAACTCGATGTAATTTTTCAACATCTCCACCTCCTTATCAAGACTGATACTTTCTAACTCTGAAAATTCAAGAACCGAGCGGCTCAAGGATGCAAACTGAGACAAATACCTGGCAGCCTTTTTGCTATCATTCTTAAGCATATAGTTCTGGATTGATCCCAATACATTGAAAATAAAATGTGGATTCATCTGAGAGCGCAGTAGTTGTTGTTTCAGATCAGCCTGCATATAGGCTGTTTGCCGTTTTCTGTAAAGCGATAAAAACACCAAAAAACCAACTACAACTACCAAAATAGCAACAAACATCCAAGTGATTCGCATTCGCTGGTTCTTTATCTCATTTTCTGCTGTCAATAAGTCTATTTGCTGCTCTTTCTTTTCAGAATCATAAACAACTTGCATCTCATTCAGATACCTACTATTTTTTTCATTAATGATACTATCATTAAACTGCTCTGCCCTTTTAAAATAAACCAAAGCCGAATCGTACTGCCCAACTTTCTCATAGTATTCAGAAAACAATAGATTGGATTCGTAGTTCAATGAGCCGGATTTAGTAGACAGAGCCTGCCTTCTATATTTTTGAAGATGCTGAAACGCCAGAGTTAAACTATCAATCCGAATATAAACCTGTGCTAAGTTTGCCTGAGCTTCAGCAGAGTGGTAAACATCATCAAGCTTCAATGAATAAAACAATGCAGAATCATAGTGTTGCTTGGCATTTGGGTAATCACTTTCCTTAAAATACAAATCGCCAATACTGTTAAAACACACCGCTTTTCCTAAGTCAGAGTGAATTTTACTATTCTCAACTAATGATTTTTCATAATACTCTTTTGCCTTTTTGTCATTATTCATTATTTGATAAGCAAAACCAATGTTTCCATAATTAATTGCAATTCCAAGCGTATTCGACTCTACAAGCTCCATCTGCAACGATTCCTGAAAATACTTCAGTGCTTCAAGTGCTTGATTTAGCGACAAATTGATATTCCCTATGCTATTCAAAGCCACTCGTTTTTCAAAGTCTACATCACTCCATTCTCCATCGTAATTATCAATTAAGGTAAGCGCTAACATATGACTTGAAAGTGCAAGTCTTGGTTTATCTAACCTTCGATATACAACACCAAGGTTATTGTTACTTCTAATTTTTTGAAGTTCATTATCTTCTGCTAACGCAAGAGCTTTTTTATGGCTATCCAATGCTTTTTCAAATAATGAGTTATCTCTCTGAATTACACCTAGTTTATTATAACACTCAGGAATTCGGTTAGAATATTTTAACCGATTAGACTCAGAGATTAGGTGTGACAAATGTTTTTCATGACGAGAAACAGACTTAAAAGGATAGATTGAGTCATAATTATTTACCAAATAGTCAATGGAAGAGGAGGATAGATTTTGATTAAGTAGGCTTTGAGAAATAGTATTGTCAACTACACTATTTTGATATCCTTCAGCAAAGAAATCATCTTTAGAATGAGCTAACAAATCTTGCGTTTGCAGGAAAGCTAAAAATGCAATAATGATTGCTATAAATCCCTTATCACTTCTTATTATCATTCTTAAACTTCCTGAAAATATATAGTTGAAATCATTAACCCCCACTCTTAAGTATACTCAAATATAAGTAAAAACTAACTTAAGTTCATATGCCAAAGTTTAAAAATTTAAACTTTTTAATCTAAAATTCAGCTATGCAGAAATTCTTTATAAAAAGAACGATCACCAAACTCATTTAATTGAAAACACAATCTTTTCTTTCAGCTTTTCGTATTCACCAACGAATATCCTATTTTTATCCCGATTATCCTTCAAAAGCAAAATGATACATTATTCTGATAAAATATTTCAATCCTACGAGGATTTTTTCGATTGCCTAAAAATCTGGAAAACCAGCAATCAAAAACTGGTTTTCACAAATGGATGTTTTGATATCCTGCACAAGGGTCATATTGAATACCTTGATAAAACTTCAAATTTGGGTGACAAACTCATTATTGGCTTGAATACCGATTCATCCGTGAAAAAGTTAAAAGGGGACAAAAGACCCTTTATGAGAGAAGAGTCACGCGCTATTATAATGGCTGCACTTGAAATGGTTGATGCTGTGGTTTTGTTTAGCGAAGAAACACCATATGAACTTATTAAACAGATTCTACCAGATGTTCTCACAAAAGGAGAAGACTATGAAATTGAAGATATTGCCGGTCATGATATTGTCTTAAGTAGTGGTGGCACTGTAGAAACTATTGAACTAACCGAAGGTTTTTCAACCACATCGTTGATTGAAAAAATAAAAAACAGCTAAGCATGGCAAAAGTAAAAACAGTGTATACCTGTCAGAACTGTGGAAGCCAGTCGCCAAAATGGGTTGGGCGGTGTAACAATTGTGGAGAGTGGAACTCTTTTATTGAAGAAGTTGAAGTAAAGGAAAGCAAGAATCAACTACCATCAAGAGCTGCCAGTGGTGCGCAACCTAAAAAACTAAACGAAGTTGACGATGAGCAAATTCAGAGGATCGATTGTCGCAACTATGAATTAAACCGTGTACTTGGGGGTGGGCTTGTGCCTGGCTCATTGGTTTTGATTGGTGGAGAACCCGGCATTGGGAAATCAACCTTGGTGCTTCAACTTGCACTTGATCTTATCGACAAAAAAATCCTGTATGTTTCTGGTGAAGAAAGCATTCAACAAATTAAAATTCGTGCTAATCGCTTAAAGCGCGAGAATGATGATTGTTACTTCTTAAGTGAAACTTCACTTGAAAATATCCTTAATCACTGTGAGCACCTGAAGCCTGAAATGCTTGTAATTGATTCTATTCAGACCGTTTCAACAGCACATATCGAATCATCACCAGGTACAGTCAGCCAAATTAGAGAATGCACAAACGGAATTCAAAAATTTGCAAAAGAACGTAGAATTCCAGTCATTTTGATTGGCCATATTACCAAGGAAGGAAGCCTCGCAGGTCCAAAAGTTTTGGAACACATGGTTGACACTGTTCTACAATTTGAAGGTGAAAATCAATACCTATATCGCATATTACGAGCTGTGAAAAACCGATTTGGATCTACTTCCGAATTGGGAATTTTTGAAATGACAAACACTGGCATGCGTGAAGTCTCCAATCCTTCGGAATTGCTCATAAACGGAGATCATGAAGGATTGAGTGGCACCGCAATTTCTGCCTCCATTGAAGGTAACCGCCCATTGCTCATCGAAATTCAATCCTTGGTTAGTACTGCTGCCTATGGCACTCCGCAACGTTCATCAACAGGATTTGACTTAAGACGATTGAACATGCTGCTGGCAGTACTTGAGAAACGTGCAGGCTTTAAACTCGCTTCAAAAGATGTTTTCCTGAACATCGCTGGTGGAATTAAAGTTGATGATCCTGCGATTGATCTTGCAGTAATTTCGGCAATTCTCTCCTCAAACTTTGACATTCCCGTTGACAAAAAACTTTCGTTTGCAGGAGAGGTTGGTCTGTCAGGCGAAATAAGGGCAGTAAACCGCTTGGAGCAGCGCATTGCTGAAGCTGAAAAGCTGGGTATGGAAAAAATATTTATTCCGAAAAATGGGAAAACACTAAACTTTAAAAAATTCAACATTACCATTGAAACTGTTGATCGGGTTGATGATTTTTTTAAAAGGCTTTTTAGAAAATAATCTTACAAATAAGTTCTTTTAAATTTTTTTAAGAGATTGTTGTTCGAAAATAACACACGGATTTCTAACTTTGAGTCGTTAAACTTGGTTTCATGAAACGAATATTATTCTTTAGTTTATTCTTATTTATAGTCATATTTTCCTGTAAGAGAACAGGGTATCCAAAACCTGATAAGCTTATAAATGAGAAAGAAATGGCAGACATTCTTTATGATATTCATTTGTATGAATCCATATATAGAAATAAAACTGGCAACAAAGATACCTTAGCGTTTACCGATCACGATCTCCATTTTTCAATTCTTGAAAAACATGGAATAGAAGACACATTATTTCTTGAATCCATTTTATACTATTCATGCTATCCAAAAGTTTATGAAAATATCTATAAAGATGTTGTTGATAGACTTGTAATGCTTGAACAGGAAGACAAGAAAAAAGACGCTGTTAAAATAAAACCAGACAAGGCAACCATTCATTAAGATTATCCTCTTATCTGACAGCAGATGAAAAAATTTGCCGCACATTTTGTTTTTCCAATCATTTCAGCCCCAATAAAAAAAGGCATTGTAGAAACTGATAATGAAGGCAGAATCATTCAGCTTAAAAATCCAGGCAAACAATTTCAGGAAGAATCTGGATTGGAGTTTCACAATGGGATAATTTCCCCCGAATTTGTAATTCCTACATCGCCTTTTAATCACGAAGAGTTTCTAAATCAATTTGATATTAGGTATAAGCAAGTATCTGCTTCTACTCTCGATTTCCAGAGTTCTAAAACCATTCTTAATCTCATAAAAAGGATTCAGCAAAATAACGAATCTGTAGCATTGGAAATCCTTATCAAAATTTTCACTTTAGAGATGGCAAAATCAAATCAACTCGAAAATAACTTAGGGAGCATTGAGCCAGCTAAAAGACCCGGACTTATTGTTATTTCAGCCATTGATTACAAAAACATGAAGCTTACCGAAAAAAGCTCGTTGAAGAAATTGATTTAATCCGTACTTTTGCCCGAAATAATTAGCATGAGTACATTTCTTTTTGACAAAACAATTTTTGGCCCGGTAAAAAGCCGTCGATTGGGTGTTTCATTGGGCATAAACTTATTACCAAATGACAGTAAAGTTTGTTCATTCGATTGCATTTATTGTGAATGTGGATGGACGCCCCGAAAAAGAGAAACAAAAGCGATACTTCCAACCAGAAATGAAGTAGCAAAAAGATTGCGCGATCAGCTTATTAAAATGAAGGAAGAGGGTGAGTTGCCCGATGTAATTACTTTTGCCGGAAATGGTGAACCTACCCTACATAAAGAATTTGCAGGGATTATTGATGACACAATTGAATTGCGTAATCAGTTTGCTCCTGATTGTCGAATTGCTGTGTTAACCAATGCAACAATGAATCACAAAGAGGATGTGTTCAGCGCGTTGCTTAAAGTTGATGATAACATCCAGAAGTTAGATTCAGCCTTTGAAGAAACTATTGAGAAGCTGGATTGTCCAATGGGAAGCTTCGATCTTGACTCAACCATCCAACAGCTCCAACGATTTGGAGAACAAGCTATCATTCAAACCCTTTTTGTACATGGCACACACAAAGGAGAAGTAATTGACAATACCACCTCCGAAGAACTAGAGGCCTGGCTAAATGCTATAAAAAAGATCAAACCAAAACAGGTTATGATCTATACCATTGCAAGAGATACTCCGATTAATACGCTCAAAAAAGTGCCGCTTGAAGAATTAGAAAGCATCGCTCAAAAAGTTAGGGATGCCGGTTTTGACGTACAGGTTTCAGGATAAGCTAATTCAAACTGGTGCGTGTCCATTCAGTTGATTTTCCAAGCCACTTGATACCAACAATGTAACCTTTCAGGAACAAGGTATCTAAATCACCTTCTTTAAACCAGCCAAAACAATCGTATGTTTTTCCAGACTTTGGATCATAAATTCGGCCACCTTGCCATTCATTCTTGTTCGAATTAAATTTAAGATCGCCAAGTATTTGTAATCCCAAAACAGAACGATTACGTAATGCTTCATCCGGATTATCATCATCGAGAGGAGGTTTCCCATTTTCGTATTTCTCAGGAATCATATAAACGATTGTCCCAAAGAAATGTCCATCCTTTTCAATCACTTCAATCTTTGAAGTTTTTTCATCGTTCCACCAAATGCCAGTTATGCTTTTTGAATCCCGTGCTGTAGCAGCATGAAGCCACAAACCAAAAAGAAAAAGAATCAATAATTTCTTCATAAGATTATTTTTTTCAACAAGATAGAGATTTTTAGTACGGATAAAAAACGATGAAAATCTCCAATTTATTTATGAAGTTTAACTGCAAAACTTGTTTATTGTATCTTGCACTAAATTTCATACACATGAAATCGAAACCGATGGATCAGGCCACAAAGGCTGAATTAAATAAGGAGTTTATCAAGAGTGAAAAACGAAGGATTTTGATCATCATTGTTCTGATGGTTTTTAGCATCTCGTTTATTCCTGTTTTGCATAGCATTTTCACTGAACTTATTGATAACGTACAAAATCAAAAAGAAATGCTAAGCAGGCTTATTTTAAGTGTTTTTGCATTCCTTTTGTTTGAAGTTCTCGCTTATGTTAGGTTTTCTTACATGCAAAAGAAAAAAAAACTAGTTCCTCGTATTGTCCCATACATCAATATCACTTTAGAACTCACTATCCCAATTTTAATTCTAATCTCATCTGTTAAATTTGATTATTCTTTATTTCCGCTGGAATATAATGGATATGCTTTTTATATTGTCTTAATCATACTTTCAGCACTGCATCTTGAAATGAATGTGAGCATACTTGCCGGGGTTATTGCTGCAACATGCTACGGATTCCTCTCCTATTGGGCTATTGGATATTTTGGAATTGAAGAAAACGTTCCTCAGTTAATTGAATTGTATGGTGCCCGAACTTTTTCTCTTGTTCTTTTTGGTATTCTTTCGGGCTTAGTTGCCAAGGAAATGAAAATGAAACTAATGCGAGGTATAGAATTTCAACAGCAACAAAAACAGGTCGAAATAATTCTAGGCCAACAGGTTTCAAAGGAAATTGCAGATGAACTGATTAATAACAATGACCAATTTTCAACCCGGATTATTGATGCTGCTATCATGTTTATGGATATTAAGGAATTTAGCACCTGGGCCGATACAAAATCACCTGAAGAAGTTATCCATTATCAGAACCAGGTATTTAATCCAATTATTGATATCGTCAATAAAAAGCATGGAGTAATCAATCAGTTTTTAGGCGATGGTTTTATGGCCTCATTTGGCATCGGTAGTGATGACCAAAAGTACGTTCAACACGCCTTTCATGCAGGCGTAGAAATCACCCGAAAGATGAAAGAAATGCAAGAAGCAGGCTTAATTCCAAATACATATGTACGAATTGGCCTTCATCGGGGTAAGATTATTATTGGTAACATTGGTAATGATACTCGCAGGCAGTTTTCACTTGCCGGTAAAAACATAATTATAGCTGCACGTCTGGAACAAATGAATAAAAAATTAGACACCCAATATCTCATTTCCGACGACATCCAGCGCAAAATTGAGCCTGATGGATTTAATCTTGAAGAAGTCGGTATGTTAAAATTGAAAGGCATTGATACCGAAATAAAAACCTTCAAGGTAATTTGCTAACAAAAGTCCTGTTTCCCTTATTCATCTAAATCTATTTTTGTCGCAAAATTCTGGAATCAGGAAGCTATTACGCCGATGAATTTTCTTTAATTAACTCCAGCCTTAATATTAAGAAAGACATCCCATTTTCAAATAAGATGTCTCTCCTTGTCAAACTTCTGATGATCTATAATTCTCATCAGAAAAAATCGTATTTATCTTTTGGAACCGGAGTTCGCTTTTAAAATTTATCAGCTTTTCGGTATGCCTTTATCAAAGCCTTTTCACCCTTCTTTCCTTCAATACTTTTCCCATGTTCAGCACAAAGAACACCATCATAACCTTTTGAGTGGATATGCTTAAAAATGTTTAAGTAGTTGATTTCACCAGTACCAGGTTCCTTTCTTCCGGGATTATCACCAATATGGAATGCTGCAATACTTTCCCAGGCCATGTCAATATTTGGAATAATGTTTCCTTCCGTAATTTGCTGATGGTAAATGTCATCTACAATTTTACAGCTTGGACTATTCACAGCCTTACAAATCATATGAGCTTGAGGAATCTTTGTCAGGAATAGACCAGGATGGTTTGACCATGCATTTAAGGGTTCAAGTACAATCTTCAATCCCGAGGGTTCAACAATATCACAGCACATGCGCAAATTATCAACCACATTTGCTGTTTGGTAATCCCATTCCAAATCATCAGTAAATCGACCAGGAACAACAAGGGCTGTTTTAACGCCAGTGCGTTTAGCAACTTCCAATCCTTCTTGCATTCGCTTTTTCAACATCGACTTTATTTCTTCGTCTTGCGTTACAAAAGATTTTACTTTAAAGTCAGCATACAAAACAAATGGGCCTAAATCCATATTTAGTCTAGCAAGTTCGTTTGCAATCTTTTCCTGAAGAGCAGGCTCTTTACCCATCAGTCCATTGTCAAAAATTGCCCGGAAGCCTTGATCATGTATAAACTTGATATTGTCAATTGGGTCTTTACCTGCATGTTCACGAAACATTCCCAGGTGAGGAGCATATTTAAGTTGAAATTTAGCCCTATTTGATCCTTCGCTAGCTTGAGCTGTCATGTTCATACCAACACCGGAGACCACAAGACCGCTAACCGCTGCTTTTTTAATAAAATTTCTACGTTTCATTCTTATTAGGTTTAGTGATAGAACTCAAAAATATAAATAATCTACAGACATTACAATTGAATTAAAACACTCATCCATTCTGGTCTGTTATGTTTTAATTCAAAAAAAGCTTCATCTTTCATCGTAAGTTTTATAACTTTGAGTCTTTAAAAATAACTTTAAACCACTAGACAATGAATAGAAAACTCAGAATGGGTATGGTAGGTGGAGGCTCTGATGCCTTCATTGGTGCAATTCATCGACTTGCAGCCTTCATGGATAATCAAATTGAATTAGTTTGCGGATGCTTTAGTGTTGATCCTGAAATTTCGATTTCATCAGGAAAATCCTATTTCGTACCAGAAAACCGAGTTTATACGACTTATCAGGAAATGTTTGAAAATGAAGCAAAACTTCCTGAAGGAGACCGAATGGATTTTGTGACCATTGTTACTCCAAACTTTGTACACTTTGATCCAGCAATGATGGCTCTTGATAATGGATTCAACGTTGTCATAGACAAACCAATCACATTTACTTTGGATGAAGCCCTTCAGCTAAAGTCCAAAATAAATGAGACTGGGCTAACGCTTGCATTAACACATACTTACTCTGGATATCCGGCAGTAAAAGATGCGAAACAAAGAGTGGCAAATGGGGAACTTGGAGATATTAAGAGAATCTATGTTGAATACCCTCAAGGATGGCTGGCCTCTAAACTTGAAGATAGCGGAAACCCACAAGCAAGCTGGAGAACTGATCCTAAACGATCGGGGAAAGCGGGTTGCATGGGCGACATTGGCACACATGCACATCAATTAGCAGAATATATTTCAGGCTTGAAAGTGACTGAGCTTTGCGCTGAACTAAATGTTTTTGTACCTGGTCGTTTACTTGATGATGATGGTGCTGCATTCTTGCGCTTTGAAAATGGAGCACGAGGCGTTTTGATGGCCACTCAAATTGCCGCTGGTGAAGAGAATGCAATAAAAATCAGAATGTATGGTGAAAAAGGTGGACTGGAATGGAATCAACTTGAACCGAACACACTTTGGATGAAATGGGCAGACCGACCAACTGAAATGGTACGTGTTGGAACAGATCACATGGGAAGCATGGCGGCTCATAACACCCGCACACCAGGAGGACACCCAGAAGGTTATCTGGAAGCTTTTGCAAACATCTACCGCAACTTCTCACTCACCGTTCGTTCAAAAATGAATGGAGAAGCACCAACTGAAGAAATGCTCGATTTCCCTGGTGTTGAAGACGGTATCCGTGGTATGCAATTTATTGACAAAGTCGTAGAAGCTGGATATAACGATGATATTAAGTGGATCTCATTTGAATAATTAAAACAACTAAACAAAAATACTATGCCAAGACCAGTAACTCTTTTTACCGGACAATGGGCCGACCTTCCTATTGAAACAATGTGTCAGAAAGCCAAAGATTTTGGCTATGATGGATTAGAATTATGCTGCTGGGGAGATCACATGGAGATCGATAAAGCTGATCAGGCTTATTGTGACGAACGCAAAGCGTTGCTTGAAAAATATGATTTGAAATTATTTGCCATTTCAACTCACCTGATTGGTCAATGTGTGTGTGACAATATTGATGATCGTCATAAAAGCATACTTCCTCCATACATTTGGGGCGATGGAGAACCAGAAGGAGTTCGTCAGCGTGCTGCTGAGGAAATTATAAAAACAGGGAAAGTAGCCAAAATGCTTGGCTTGGATACTGTTATTGGTTTCACCGGAAGCTCAATCTGGCACATGCTTTACTCTTTCCCTCCTGCATCTCAGGAAATGATTGATAAAGGTTTTGAAGATTTCGCTAAGCGCTGGAAGCCTATTCTTGATGAATATCAAAAAATGGGAATGAAGTTTGCCTTAGAGGTTCATCCTACAGAAATTGCTTTTGATATTGAATCAGCCAAACGCACACTTAAAGCAATTGATAATCACCCGGCATTTGGATTTAATTACGACCCAAGTCACTTCGGATACCAACATGTTGATTACGTGAAATTCATCTACGAATTCTCAGATAAAATTTTCCATGTTCACATGAAAGATGTTTACTGGAGTGATGTTCCAATGACCGTTGGTGTATTTGGAGGTCATGTAGACTTTGGTGACAATCGTCGGTACTGGAACTTCCGCAGTTTAGGTCGTGGGAAAATTGATTTTGAAAATATTATTCGTGCATTGAATGACATCAAATATAACGGACCTCTTTCTGTTGAATGGGAAGACAGCGGCATGAATCGTGAAGTGGGCGCAGAAGAAGCTTGCGACTTTGTTCGCTATAGTGACTTTGCTCCTTCGGATGTTGCATTTGATGATGCAATGCAAAAAGAATAAAAACTAAGAAACTAATTATAATGGAAGCAAACAGAAGAACGTTTTTAAAGAAAACAGCCGTGGCAACGGCTGGGATCGGGTTGGCAGCGGGCATGTCAACTGCAGTTAACTCTTGTGCACCAACTAAAAAGTTGCGTGCCGGATTAATTGGAGCCCGAGGAATGGGATTTCATGACCTGAAAACTTTTCTGAATCAGGAAAATACAGAATGTGTTGCGATATGCGATGTCGATCAACGTGTATTAGACAAACGTATTCCTGAGACAGAGAAAATTCAAGGCAAGAAACCCAAAATGTATACCGATTTCCGCGATCTTATAAAAGATGAGGAAGTTGATGTAGTCATTATTGGCACGCCTGACCATTGGCATTGCTTGCCATTTGTAGAAGCTTGTAAAGCTGGCAAAGATATCTATTGTGAAAAACCGCTTGGAAACACAATCGAAGAGGTTAATATCATGGAGAAATATGCCAACAAGTACAAAAATGTGGTTCAGGTTGGGCAATGGCAACGTAGTGATGCTCATTTCCTTGATGCTGTTGACTATGTTCATTCAGGTAAACTGGGCAAAATTCGTACAGTTCGTATTTGGACATACCTTAATTGGATTGGTGAAGTACCTAAAAAACCAGATGCTACCGCTCCAGAGGGTGTTGATTATGATTTCTGGCTGGGACCTGCTACAAAGCGTCCATTCAACCCAAATCGTTTTCATTTTAACTTTCGCTGGTTCTGGGATTATGCAGGTGGTTTAATGACCGACTGGGGTGTTCACCTGATCGACTTTGGTCTTCTGGGTATGCAAGTAAAAGCTCCAAAATCAGTGATGGCCATGGGCGGTAAATTTGCTTATCCAAATGATGCATGTGAAACACCAGATACCCAGCAAGCACTATTCGAGTTTGATGATTTCACAATGATGTGGGATCATGGAATTGGTATTGGTGATGGATATTATGGTCGTGATCATGGAATTGCTTTTGTTGGAAACAATGGAACTTTAATTGTTGATCGCAATGGCTGGGAAGTAATTCCTGAAGTATTGAAAGGTAAGCCACAACTCGAACGTGTTGAGCGTAAAAAGTGTGTTGAATCAGGGCATGGGCCACATATGAAAAATTTCGTTGACGGAGTTCGCTCCCGCAACAGAGATTTAAATTGTAGTATTGAGAAAGCTGCAAATACAGCTCGAATTGCACACTTAGGCAATATTGCACTTAAAACAAGAACTCGGCTTGACTGGGACGCAGAAAATAGCAGATTCACAAATAATGATGAAGCGAATAAAATGCTCACCCCAACATACCGCGCTCCATGGAAATTGCCAAAAATCTAGTAGAAAAGATAAATATTCTATATACCGAAAGGCTGTCAGTTATGGCAGCCTTTTTTATCTTTACAAAATGAGTTTGTCGAATATTGAAATCATCGCCTTTGATGCAGATGATACCTTGTGGGGAAATGAGAATTTTTTTAGAGATGCAGAAAAAGAATTCTGCGAAATAATGTCTGACTTCAATTCTGAAGAAAATGTAATGACTGAACTTTTTCAGATTGAAGTACAAAATCTGGAGATTTATGGCTATGGAATTAAGGCATTTATCCTTTCTTTAATGGAGACCGCCTTGCTCATTTCTGATCATCAAATCAACCAATATCAAGTTGGGAAAATTCTTCAAATTGGTAAAACCATGCTTCATAAAGAAGTAATTATCCTCCCCGGAGTGGAAGAAGTGCTGGCTAAACTTTCACAGAAATACAGGTTGGTCATGGCCACAAAAGGCGATCTGTTGGATCAGGAAAGAAAATTGAAAAAATCAGACCTTAAGAAATACTTTCATCACATTGAGGTGATGACCCATAAAAAAGAAGCAAACTATAAGGAACTGATCAATCATCTTGATTTGCCACCAGAGAATTTCATGATGATTGGAAACTCATTGAAATCGGATGTATTGCCAGTAATAAACCTTGGAGGCGTTGCAGCGCATGTTCCATATTACACAACCTGGGAGCATGAAAAAATGGATCCAAACGATATTAAAAGTGATCGGTTTTTTGAACTTAAAGATATTTTTGACGTTTTGGATTTATTGAGTTAAGCCCTTGAGTTGCCAATTTAAAAGTCATTCAACAATAGAATATATTAAACATGGAATACACTGGAAACATTGAAAAGATGCGTACCGAACTGGCAGAGCCAATTCAATATTTTTTACCCATCGGTGATAAAGAATTAGCAATGAATGACTTGATTGGTTCAGATATTAAGTTGATATTTGACGGTAAAATTAATTGTATTTCTTGTGGGAAGAAAACCAAAAGCTCATTTAGCCAGGGGTTTTGTTATACGTGTTACCAAACTGCTCCAGAAGCCAGTGAAACCATTATGAGGCCTGAATTATCCAAAGCTCAATATGGAGTTGCAAGAGATATGGAATGGGCTGAAGAACATGACCTGATTGATCATTACGTTTATCTGGCAGCTTCGAGTGGAGTAAAAGTTGGCGTTACCCGTCATCATCAAGTCCCAACCCGATGGATTGACCAGGGAGCTAGCAGCGCAATCAGGCTTGCAAAAACCCCAAACCGGCATATCGCCGGAGTCATTGAAGTGTTCTTGAAAAAATACTTCAGCGACAAAACAAACTGGAGAGAAATGCTTCAAAATAAAGTTGATAAATCCATCAATTTGAAGGAAGAAAAAATAAATGCTCAACAATATTTACCGCTTGAGTTGCAGCAATATATTAGTAATGATAATTCTATTGTTGAATTAAACTATCCCGTTGAGCAATTTCCTGAAAAAGTTAACAGTCTAAACTTTGATAAAAATTCTGAAGTTGAAGGAAAACTATTGGGCATTAAAGGTCAATATCTTCTATTTGATAAAAACCGTGTTTTAAATATCCGAAGGCACAATGGATACTGCTTGAAAGTTTTAGCATACTGATAATGAACAAAATTGCATCATTGACACGAATGACGTTAATTTGACTTAAATATGACGCAATCAATAAATGTCTTTAAATATACTTTCGTTCTGAATTTAAAAATATATGCAAAATGAAGAACAAAGAATTAGCACTAAGAATTAAAACCTTAAGAAATAGAAAAGGTTTCTCTCAAGAAGAATTATCTGAAAAAACGGGATTAAGTTTACGCACAATTCAAAGAATTGAAAATGGGGAAACGGAACCTCGAGGGGATTCACTCAAAAGGCTTGCTCTGGCATTTGAGGTATCTACGGATGAAGTTATTGATTGGGCCGTACAAGAGGATAAAGGATTTTTGACAAATTTAAATCTATCTGCTTTAAGCTTTCTTATCTTCCCCATTTTAGGAATTTTAGTCCCTTTAATAATTTGGATATCTAAAAAGGATAAGATTAAGAATGTAAACGCAATTGCAAAAGACCTTTTAAATTTTCAAATTACATGGACTATGTTGCTTTTCCTTGGATATATTGGAATTCTATTGAGTATGATATTCAAAATGAAAATGACACAACATATTAGTCCTGACATAATTATCTCAAGAATCATAATGAATCTAAGCTTCTTTGGAATTATGTACATATACAATCTAGTATTGATTATTATTAATGC
Source organism: uncultured Sunxiuqinia sp. (assembly GCA_965372405.1). Classification (GTDB taxonomy): domain Bacteria; phylum Bacteroidota; class Bacteroidia; order Bacteroidales; family Prolixibacteraceae; genus Sunxiuqinia. Next base: position 3,950 of record CBDVCE010000006.1, on the reverse strand, counting down.
GGTTCGAATAAATAGAGATAGAAACATTGTTTATTATCCCAAAATAAGATTTTTAAGAAAGTAAAAGCACGATCACACACCAACCGTAGATGTCAATCAATAATTATTGACTTCAATACCAAAATTCAGAGTTCATTTTTAACAGAATAATGGAATAGTGTTGTTAAGTATATTTTTATAACATTATTTTATGTGCCTTCATGACATATCACTTTTATTCTCAGGTATTTTTTTTGTTATTTTAGATGCTGAAAAAAATCAGAAGTAATCAAATCGCATATGGAAAATAAAGATTGGAAAAACATAGGCTTTGGATATTCTAAAGCAGATTTTAATGTTCGTTGCTGGTATAAAAATGGCGACTGGGGCTCACTTGAAGTTAGTGACTCAGAAAATGTTAATATGCACATTGCGGCCACTTGTCTCCATTATGGTCAGGAGTGTTTTGAAGGTTTGAAAGCATTTATGGGAAATGATGGAAAGGTTCGCGTTTTCAGAATGGAAGAAAATGCTAAACGGATGCAAAGTTCATGTGATGGTATTTTAATGCCAAATATTCCTGTTGAAAAATTTATTGAAGCCGTTAGCCTTGCAGTTAAGAAGAACCTAAAATTTATTCCACCATATGGCTCAGGAGCTTCTCTTTACATTCGTCCTTTATTAATTGGTACTGGTCCTGAAATTGGTGTAAAACCTGCAGAAGAATACCTTTTTATGGTATTTGTAATGCCAGTAGGCCCTTATTTTCCTGAAGGATTTAAGCCAACTGACTTGTTAATTATGCGCGAGTACGACCGTGCTGCTCCTCAAGGAACTGGAAGATACAAGGTGGGTGGAAATTATGCTGCAAGTTTAACTGCAGGGAAAGAAGCCAAAAAAGGCGGATTTTCAGCCGTTCTTTATCTGGATTCAAAAGAAAAGAAATATCTGGATGAGTGTGGCCCGGCGAATTTCTTTGGAATTAAGAACAATACTTATATCACTCCTGAATCTGATTCAATCCTTCCATCCATTACAAATATGAGCCTTACACAACTGGCTAAAGATTTGGGAATGGAAGTTGAACGACGCAAAGTTCCTGTTGAAGAGCTTGCAAGCTTTGAAGAAGTTGGAGCCTGTGGAACAGCTGCCGTTATTTCTCCTATCAAGCGTATTTATGATGCTGATATTGATAAAGAATATACTTACGGTACAGAAGCTGGTCCTATGAGTACAAAGCTATACGAAAAGCTAAGAGCGATCCAAGATGGTGATGACCCAGACGTACATAACTGGACAACTGTAATTGAGTAATCTTATAATCCACACATACAAAGCTGTTCCATTTGGAGCAGCTTTTTTTTGCTTAAACTTTTCGAAACGCAAATTCATGTTTTTCAGCAGAAAAATGTACTTTTGCCTTTTCTAAAATTAAAATGAAAGAATAACCAAACCTGTAAAAAGGAAGCGACATGAAACGACTGAAAATTAAAGAGGTACTGACCGGAAGTCAAAAGGGTCAGCAAGTGTTGGTAAAAGGATGGGTACGTACAAAACGAGGCAGTAAAAATGTTAATTTTATTGCATTGAATGACGGTTCCACAATTAATAATTTACAGGTTGTTGCTGATGTTGAAAAATTCGGGGAAGACTTTCTAAAAGACATTAATACAAGTACTTCGCTTGCTGTTACCGGAGACTTGGTTGAATCGCAAGGAAGCGGACAATCTGTTGAATTGAATGCAACTGAAATTCAAATCTACGGAAAAGCTGATCCTGAGACTTATCCAATTCAACCCAAAAAACACACGCTCGAATTTTTGCGCGAAAATGCTCATCTGCGTTTCCGCACAGCTACATTTAGTGCTGTTTTCCGTATTCGTCATGCTATGGCTTTTGCCGTTCATAAGTATTTTAACGACAAAGGTTTTTACTATTTGCATACTCCAATTGTAACGGCTTCGGATGCTGAAGGTGCAGGACAAATGTTCCGTGTGTCTACTTTGGATGCGGTTAACCCACCAATGACCGAAGAAGGAAAAGTTGATTTCTCGCAAGACTTTTTTGGGAAACCAACTAATTTAACGGTATCAGGTCAGCTAGAAGGTGAACTTGGAGCAACGGCTCTGGGTGAAGTTTATACTTTCGGACCAACTTTTAGAGCTGAGAATTCGAATACAACAAGACATTTGGCTGAGTTCTGGATGATTGAGCCTGAAATGGCTTTTGCTGACTTGACAGACAATATGGATTTAGCTGAGGAATTCCTTAAATACTTAATCAACTATGCACTAGACAACTGCATGGATGATCTTCAGTTTTTAAGTCAACGCCTGACTAATGAAGAAAAAAGCAAGCCGCAAGATCAACGTTCAATGGAATTGATTGAGAAAATGCAGTTTGTTGCAAGCAATGAATTTATTCGCTGTACTTACACCGAGGCGATTAATATATTAAGAAACTCGAAGCCATTCAAAAAAGGCAAATTCCAGTTCCCGGTTGAGTGGGGAATTGATTTGCAAAGTGAGCACGAGCGCTATCTTGTTGAGAAACATTTCAAGAAACCAGTTATTTTGATTGATTACCCGAAAGACATTAAGGCTTTCTATATGAAGTTAAATGACGATGGTAAAACCGTTTCAGCAATGGATATTCTATTCCCACAAATTGGTGAAATAATTGGTGGTTCTCAACGTGAAGAAGATTACGACAAGTTGGTGAAACGCATGGAAGAAATGGATATTCCGGTTGAAGAAATGTCGTGGTATTTGGATACACGTCGTTACGGAACAGTTCCACATGCAGGATTCGGATTAGGTTTTGAGCGTTTTATTTTATTCGCCACAGGAATGGGCAACATTAGAGACGTGATTGCATTTCCAAGAACGCCTAAAAATGCTGAATTTTAAGACTTAAGCTAATCGCTAAAATCAAAATATTATTAACCCCTTTGCATCGTGAATAGTCATTCACGATGCTTTTTGTTATTCTATAATTAACGAAACCATTAAGTTTTGAATTTCTTTCAATTAAAGATTTAAGAAACTTAATACTGTTTTTGTGGTTTAAAACGTTAGAGTTGTACGCTTAAGAAAATTACATATCTCCGGAGATCTTTCTCCAGTTAGTTGGAATGCAAACGAAGACACACATATTCTTTTTGAGCATGTTTTTAATGCCACTATTTGGACATGCTCAACCCAGTCTGTCATTTTACCACACGGACGAATTGCTGCATACTTCCAGTTTTAATCCCGCATTCTTTTCCTCGAATGAAAAGTATACGTTTAGCATTTTTCCTTTAGCTGGCGGATCAATGAGTTTAAATGACCAACAAGCTTTAAGTCAGGTATCAGATCTTCTTTTTTTTGATAAAATCAGTGATGTCCTAAAGAATATTTTCAAAACCATGGTCAACAAAAAATTGTATTATCAACATGGCGAAATGGCTTTTCTCAACTTAGGTTATCACGGTAAAAATGGCTCCTTCAACTTTGTGGTTAAGGATCAGGCCTGGCTAATGCTCGATTTTGAAGGTGAGCTTTCAAAGTTTTTAATGAATACTGACAATTTTAATGTTACTCTAAATCGTGTTCAATCATTTCCTGCAGAAGCAATACACTATCGTGAGTATAGTTTGGGCTATTCGAATGAAATAATCGAAAAGCAACTTTCAATTGGGTTTCGAGCCAAGCTACTGTATGGAAAATTCTTTCTTTCTTCAGATGCATCGGCTACAACTGTAGGTAACAACAGTGATTATTCGGTCGTTTCTACTGGATCAATTAATATGTCCATCCCAGCAGACAGAATAGAAAATCAAGATGAAGAATTTATCAAGCTTGATCCGTTTGCTAACCAAACAATCCTGGATTATTTTACAAATACTGGAAATCCTGGATTTGCTTTTGATCTGGGAAATGAACTACCCCGGGGCAGAGCCCACGAGGTATCAAAAAAGAGTCAGTTGA